>NZ_PIZL01000001.1:0-736258 GCF_002835515.1 Vibrio sp. vnigr-6D03 | reverse complement strand
AACTATTGGGGGTCACTTCAATTTGCTGGCTTTTTTTGTGTTTTTCTAAAATATCGTCGATACGACTGGCTTGTGCTGACGCCAGCTAACGAGTTTCCAACAAGAAACTAGCTGGTTTGCTCTAAACTCATATTCACGACATTGCGAATAAGTGTTTTGTAACCTTCGAAAGACGTGACTCTTTTGGGCGTAACTTGTAAGTAGTTTCCAACGATAACTGCGGGAACAGCTCTAATGGACATTTGCTCTGTATTGTTCACATATTCGGCAAGTTGAGTACGTATTTGGGATGACATCATTTGTTTTTTAAATTCAACTGGTTCTATGTCCAATTTCTTTGCTACAAATTCAGCCAGTGTATCCACACACTGAGGCGCTTTGTTTTCCCTAAGAGCAATAAATAAATGGTGCGTATATTGCGTATCAAGGCCAAGCATTTGCGCCACTGCAAATCCTTTTGTAAACAAAACATCGGTTTCGTCATTTGAGCTAAATACAGGGATTTTAGTTAAGCTGACATTTGATGGGAGTTGGCTCGATACTTCGGCATAGATAGGATCCATAGTTGCACAATGGCCACATCGAAAACTGAAATAGACTCGTACGTTATTGTCTTTCTTTATGCCATACTCGACAACGTTATAGTCCATTCCTTCTTTAAGATCATTAGCGAGTGCAGTACCGGAACCACCAAGTGATACCAGTAAAATAATCATCGATTTTAGTGTATTAAACATTGAATTCGTCTACTCATCTGAAACAATATTTCCGATGGTAATTTTGACTTTAATTTTATGTCAAACCTTTGGTTGAGATTATTGAGTGATACCCAAAGTGAATTTGGTGTGCGAGAGGAGAGATGAATGGTGCTCGGGATCAAATTTTAGGACATTTTTCGTACCAAAAACGAAACATAGATCTTTGAAATAGTGTTTGTGTATTTTTTTGAATGCTTTTTGGTAATAAAATGAAATGACGGTTTAAAAATTATTTAAAGCTTGTTCTGGAATGGAAATGAAACGAATTTCAATCATAGGTGAATGCATGATTGAGCTGAATGGCGAACCATTTGGTGCAATGTGGCAAACCTATGGAGGCGACACCCTTAATGCTGCGGTTTACGCCAGCCGTCATCAGGAAAAGTACTCCACTAAAGTGGATGTCAACTATCTAACAGCTTTGGGTTCCGATGCGTTAAGTCATGGGTTGAAGAAGCGTTGGCAAGATGAAGGGATCAATACGGATTGGGTGTTAGAAGATGCCAACCGAGTCCCTGGTGCTTATCTCATCCAATTGGATGGCGAAGGTGAGCGAACCTTCTTGTATTGGCGTAATGAGTCCGCGGCGAGGTACCTTCTTCAGCACCCTAATTTTTCAGATTTGAAAGAAGCGTCGATGGGGGCTGATGTAACGTTTCTAAGTGGAATCAGCCTTGCCATTTTGCCTGATGATGACAAACCAAAATTGTACCAGTGGTTGAAGGAGCTTCGTCAGGCAGGTTCAGAAGTCGCGTTTGACAGTAACTTCCGCCCGGCACTTTGGAAGGATACAGAAAGCGTAAAACAGGCCTACTTGAGTGTTTATAGAACCACAGATATTGCGCTGGTCACTTTCGACGACGAACAAGCGCTTTGGGGAGATACTACACCCGAAGAGACGTTCCAAAGGCTAGAAGCACTCGGTGTTCGTATTGTCGTGGTGCGATTAGGTGAAAAAGGCTGTTTAGTGCAGGACTTCTCCGATAAACAATCCGCGATTGAAGTACCCACCATCCCCGTGCAGAAGGTGGTCGATACTACATCTGCAGGAGACTCATTTAACGGTGCTTTCTTTGCTGCCTACTTAAATGGCGATTGCCTAGCAGAATGTTGCAAGCAAGGTAATATCCTTGCAGGAAAAGTGATTCAGCATAAAGGCGCGATCGTGCCCAAGAGTGCCACAAATTAGTCACTAAAGTTAATGGCTTGAAACTAGAAGTTTTAGGTCACTGACTCTAAAAGATATACCCAAATTTTATACCCAATGAACGGTAATATTGTCATTAGGGAAGAGAACCCTAGAAGAATTAAGGAGACACCGTGAGTACCATTAGTGAACAGTTAAAAGCGTTAAAAGTTGTCCCTGTCATAGCGATTGACAAGGCTGAAGACATTATCGAGTTAGGTAAAGTGCTCGCAGAAAATGGCTTACCAGTAGCCGAAATCACTTTTCGCTCAGACGCTGCCGTCGAAGCCATTCGCTTGTTGAAAGAATCGCAACCAGACATGCTGATCGGAGCGGGTACGGTATTGAATGCCGAGCAAGTAAAAGCCGCAAAAGCAGCTGGCGCTTCATTTATTGTTTCACCAGGTCTTAACCCAAACACGGTAAAAGCGTGCCAAGAAGAAGGCATTGAAATCGTACCTGGAGTAAATAACCCAAGCGCGATTGAAGCGGCATTGGAATTGGGTTTGAAAACGTTGAAGTTTTTCCCTGCTGAAGCATCAGGTGGCATCAATATGGTGAAATCTCTTCTTGCACCTTATACCGACATTGAATTAATGCCGACAGGTGGCATCAATACGAAAAACGTCAACGACTATCTAGCAATACCTCGTGTTATTGCTTGTGGCGGAACTTGGATGGTAGACAAAAAGCTGATTCAAGAAGGAAAGTGGGATGAGTTAGCGAAATTAACGCGTGAAGCAGTTGAGCTTGTTAGTTAATAAAGCGCTATGAGATGAATTTTACGTATTAACAATGCCAGCGTAATGCTGGCATTGTTGATCTAATGCTTTGTATACCAGTGCTATGTATACCAGTGTTTTATGGCATCACTGCTATTTTCATCTCAAGCACGCTAATTCATTTAAAGTCGCTATGAACGGCTTAGAATTCGAAAATACTTGGGTTGTAGCGCATGACCATGCCTTTCATTGCGTCATGAATGATTTGCTGGTGCTCTTCACTGACATGGGCAACGGCTTCTTGCAGCTCGTTGTTGATGATTTTTGAAAGCTCGTCGTGAACTTTTTTGCCTTTCAGCGTAAGGAAGATCTTTTTGGCATTTTTATGCGTTGGATCTGGGGTCGAGGCGATGTATTCATTTTTTTCTGCGTGGCGGATCAAGCTGGTCATAGTGCCTTTACTGCGCTGCAATCTTTCTGCTAACACGCTTGGGCGAAGGCCATCTTCATAATCCAGCTCCATCAGCACAAGAAGCTGCTCTACATTGATTTCTTTATAGAGCTTTTGGATTTCTAATTGAATTCGGTTTTGCATTTGTCGCGTTGCGATCCAGCTAATTCCAGCAGTAGTTTCGTAAGGTTTAGGTTTTTTATTGTCTGCCACTTTGTTGGCCCTCGACTTATTCATATGATCTATTGCAACATCTTAAGCATATCAAGGTTCGAAGTAAAAGGTATTTACTCAGTAAACTATTTTTTTGCGATCGATGAACGTTTGGTTTTATGTGAAATTGCATCCAATTTCAAACCTATTCGGATCAGGTTTGTGTAACTGATTGAATCTTTTGATATCAAAGAATCACATCAACATCAACTCTGAAAAATTGTGGTCTTTACTCGTATTGGTTTTACGTAAGATTTCCATCTAACTGCATTGGTGCATCCTCAACGTTGTTTCGAAATTCAAATTGATTCCACTTCAAGTTAATGGGTGAAAAAGCGGTTTATTCGATTTTCTGAGCGTTAAATCTTGCCCCATTGTTTCCGTTTTTTTGATCGCCATCTACACTCAAATTTGATGGTTAATTGAGCGAGTTCTCATTCGAATGACTCAATTCCACGAAAATCTATAACATCAACAAAAAATGCATGTTGCCTTGCGTTATGAAACTGGTTGAGTTATTAAAATTAGAAAACACGAAATAGTATGGAGTTGGTTGTGATTAACAAAAAGTTTTTTAAGACTAAGAATGAGGTTGAAGTAACATTTGAGCTGGATGAGAAAGAAGCCAGTTCTGTGGCGATAGTAGCGGATTTTCTTGATTGGAAAGCGGCGCCTATGAAGCGCAACAAAAAAGATAAGATCTTCAAATTCAAAACCCGTTTACCGAAAGACCAAGAATTTGAGTTTCGGTATCTTGTGAACGAATCAAATTGGGTTAATGATGCGAACGCAGATAAGTATGTGCCTAATTCGTTTGGACAAGACAACTGTCTCGTTTCTACTAGAGAGCGCTCAGTAAAATGATTCCCTATATATGGGAGCGTAATTAAACCCCGAACTTTTTAGCTTCGGGGTTTTAAGTATTCAATCTTCTGCAATAATTGTGGTGGTGATAGGGGGCAAGAGAAAAGGTACCCCTGAATCGATGAACACCCCATTTCTACTAGCTTATTCAATTCTGATTCGGTTTCGACACCCTCGGCAATGATATTCACTTGCAGCTGTTTGGCCAGTTCAACAATCAACTTGACGATTCGCTCTGACTTCAAATTGGTGAGCATGTTTTGCACAAATGTTTTGTCTATCTTTATACAGTCGATGTCGTATCGATGAATGTAGTTCAAGCTCGAGTAACCCGTCCCAAAATCATCCAAAGCAATTTTAAAGCCTTGTTCGTGTAACCCTTTCATTGCCAAACGGATATCACCGGATTGTGTCATGAGCACTGTTTCGGTTAATTCAATGGTGAATTCATGAGCGCTAAAGTGGTAACGCTCTAAACTTTTAGACAGCTGAGTTAGATATTGCTTGGGTTGAGCGAGTTCTTTTGCCGAGCAGTTCACGCTGAGTTCAATGGAATACCCTAATGCGTCTTCGAGAAAGCCCTTTGCTTCACAAGCGAGTTCAAAAACTCTTTCACCCAATTTACTGATCATGCCCGTATGCTCTGCAGCTTCGATGAACTCATCGGGGGCAATAATGCCTAGCTTAGGGTCGTTCCAGCGAGCTAGTACTTCAAATTTGCGCCACGTTTCCCCATTTAACAATACGATAGGTTGTAAGGCGACGCTGAGTGCGCTGTTTTCAACGGTTGAACTTAGATCGTGTGTCAGAGCTTCGATCACTTGTGAGCGTCGAAGGTGCATAGCACTTAGGTGGTTATCGTAAAACTGAAGATCGCATTTCTGGCTTTGCTTACATAGTTTCAATGCGAGATTGGCTTTCAGCAGCAAGTCGTCACCATTTTCGGCATCTTCAAAACTGACGATGCCAATGCTAATCGAAAAATTGAGAACAAACGCTTCGTAGCTGAATCCAGCATTGAGCACGTCGACGAGTGAACGAGCGAAAGCTTCTACGTTTTCACTGCTGCATATGGCGGCAAATTCGTCCCCACCGATGCGATAAATGGTGTCGACTTGATCAAAGCAACGTCGAACAGATTGGGTTGTGTGTAATAAAACTCTGTCGGCAATGTGCGTGCCGTATAAGTCATTGATCTCTTTAAATCCATTAATATCAATCAGTACTAAGCTAGAGTTATTACCGTTGTTTACCATCAAATGTTTCAAATGATGCGACAAAGAAAAACGATTATAGAGTTTGGTCAGGTTGTCTCGTTTGGTTTGTTCACTTAGCTGATTAAGCAAAGTATCGGTTTGTTCCACCAACCACTTGGCACGCAATTGGTGAATAATTATTTTAGAGAACAGCTTATGGTAATGAATTATGGAGTTGGGATCATCGACTGGGGTTTTAAACGTGGAGATGAGAATACCCAGTGTTTTCCCTTGCTGATTTTTTAGTGGGTAACCCAGATAGGATTCAAGCCGGAGATCGACTAGAAAAGGATCCTGAGGGAAGTGGTTGTACGCTTTTTCAGGGTAGAAACAGAATTCTTTATCGGCCTTAGTGGCTTGTTCACAAGGCGTGTTTTTAATGTCGTATTCCAGATCGCCCATGAGCTCGCCTTCTTGAACATAGGCCAAGGTTGCGGCAACGCGATTGGCTTCATTCAATTCGACAATACAAGTACAAAACGAGTTTAGCTTTTTATGGAGCAACATACACGTTTGCTCTAAAAGCTCATTTCCATCGAGTAAGAGTATGGTATTGATGTCACTCATACTGATGGGCGTATCATTGAAGTCCTTTCTTTCCATGATGTGTCAAAACCCAGCATTGACGTGATTACTTATTCATCTGACATGAACATGCAAACCGCACGTTATTTTATAAAGTGTGAATATAAAATTCTTATAGAACAGAAGTATAAGATGGAAAAAGTGGCACGAGTAAAAAAAATCCCGATCTGACTCTTTATTGAGAATATTATGAAATAGCGGTCATAGATGACCGCTATGAATAGAAGGAAAGGTTCTAGAAAAAGCCTAGTGGATTTACGCTGTAGCTCACCAGCATGTTTTTTGTGTTTTGATAATGATCGAGCATCATTTTGTGGGTTTCGCGACCAATGCCCGACTTTTTGTAACCACCAAACGCTGCGTGAGCAGGGTACGCGTGATAGCAGTTAATCCATATACGACCTGCTTCAATGTTTCTCCCCATTCGATAGGCCAAGTTGGTGTCACGTGTCCAAACTCCGGCACCTAGCCCGTATTCGGTGTCATTAGCGATGGCGAGTGCTTCTTCTTCGTCTTTGAAGGTCGTGATGGCGATGACGGGTCCAAAAATTTCTTCTTGGAACACGCGCATTTTATTGTTGCCTTTCAGCATAGTGGGCGTGATGTAGTACCCGCTTTCTAAGTCACCATCTTGGGATAAACTCTTACCGCCAATCAGTACTTCTGCCCCTTCTTGCTTTCCTATCTCCATGTACTTTAAGATTTTTTCAAACTGCTCGAGTGATGCTTGAGCCCCCACTTGGGTGTCGGTATCAAGAGGGTTGCCTTGCTTAATCGTTTTGGCGCGTTCTGTGGCTTTTTCGATGAACTTGTCGTAAATGGATTCGTGAATCAATACTCGGGATGGGCAGGTACACACTTCTCCTTGGTTGAAGAAAGCGAGCAACATGCCTTCAACGCATTTGTCTAAATATTCGTCTTCGTAATCAAACACATCAGAAAAATAGATGTTTGGCGACTTTCCGCCTAATTCGACGGTTGATGGAATCAAGTTATCTGCCGCGCATTTGAGAATGTGATTTCCGACTTCGGTCGAGCCTGTGAATGCTAATTTGGCAATTCGGTTGCTGGTGGCGAGGGCTTGACCTGCTTCTGATCCAAACCCGTTTACTACGTTGATCACACCTGGTGGAATCAAATCGCCAATCACTTCCATTAAAAGCAATATTGATGTGGGTGTTTGCTCGGCGGGTTTAAGCACAACACAACAACCAGCGGCCATTGCAGGCGCCAGTTTCCAAGCAGCCATGAGCATTGGGAAGTTCCACGGAATGATTTGCCCTACCACACCAATAGGTTCTGGAAAGTGGTAACTTGCCGTGTCTTTATCCAATTCAGCTGATGTTCCTTCTTGCGCACGAATGCACCCTGCAAAGTAGCGGAAATGATCGACGACTAAGGGTAGGTCAGCATTTAAAGTTTCCCGCACGGGTTTGCCGTTTTCCCATGTTTCTGCGACGGCTAGTGCTTCTAGGTTTTCTTCAATACGATCGGCAATTTTCAGCAATATATTGGATCGTTCCGTCACGCTGGTATTTGCCCATTGCGCGCGGACTTGGTGCGCAGCATCTAACGCTAATTCGATGTCTTCAGCGGTTGAGCGTGCGACCTGACAGTAGGGCTTCCCGTTTACTGGGGAAATATTATCGAAGTATTCGTTCCGAGTGGGTTTGATCCACTTGCCACCAATGTAGTTGTCGTACTGTGCTTTAAACTGGACCACCGATCCTTCTTTTCCGGGTTGAGCGTAGATCATCGTTCTATTCCTTTTTTTAGGTTTAAGTTGAAACATGAGAAGCGTGAATCGGTGTTTAAATCGCAAGCTTTACGCCAGTCTAGAAAAGTTTGTTGTTAATTAAATGTAACGTTATGATTGTTAAGTGGTTGACATTTAGGCGTGGGCAAGCAGCAAATAAAGGTTCCCTCCCGACGTATTGCTGAACTGTCACACTTTGGAACACGGGGTCTGTCTCAATATGGAGCAGTTGTCATGCACGACTCTTTAAAAAATATTCCTAGTTCAAACTGGTTGGTGGAATCATGGAAGCGAAGTGAATCTGCTGGTCTTGTCACAACCAAAAAACCTCAGCACATCCGATTGGATGGTGCGCAGTTATCAGATAAAAAATACCGTGCTAGGCAGTTAATCAATGCGGTTGAGGCAGTCGCGTATCCATTGTTTCAGCAAGTGTTTCAGGGAACGGATAGCCGCCTAATTTTGACCGACCAAGAAGGCGTGATTGTCGGGTCTTGGGGGCAAATGAGTTTTCAAGACAGGCTACACAACATTGCGCTGGAATTGGGAGTGTGCTGGCAGGAGCGCCTAAAAGGCACGAACGCCATTGGCACAGCCATAACTGAAAACCGAACCATTTCTGTGATTGGTGGCGAGCACTTTATACGCCAGCATCGTTTTATTAGCTGTACGGCAACCCCTATTTTATCAGGGGCTGGTGAGGTACTTGGGGTGCTGGATATCACCAGTGAACAAGCTGTACACGGGCAAGATACTCAGGTTTTGCTGCGTAACATGGGGCAACTGGCTGAGAATTGGTTGCTGAACAATATGCAAGATTCTCGTATCCGGCTTGAGTTTGCGATGAGTGAATCTTTATTGAATACGGGTTGGCAAGGTGTTGTTATCGCAGACGATAGCGGGAAAGTGATTGCTCACAATCAGTTTGCAAGCCGCATGCTGCAATCTGATGAGATCGTCGGGCAACCGCTGGAACGTTTGTTAAATAGTGAGGCGTTTTCAGATGATGTGAACCCTATGGTTTTTCGGACGGAGAGCATCACTCCGAATACCGTACCTTTCAAGGCATTTAGTACTCAAGTCGTCGATTCAAAGAATTCTGCGTCTAGCCTCAAATCACTCACTGTAAACAGCACTGCTAGCCAAAAGAAACCGAGCCTTCATTTGCATTTTGGCGACGATGCCATGGCAAAGGTTTGGCAACAAGCGAGTAAGCTCATAGACAAAGACATTAGTCTTCTTATCCATGGAGAAACGGGGACAGGTAAAGGTGAGTTGGTTAAGGCACTTCATCAACACAGCTTTCGATCCCATCAACCGTTGGTGGCTGTGAATTGCGGTGCAATACCCAATGAGTTAATCGAATCCGAGTTATTTGGATATGAAGCTGGTGCGTTTACCGGATCAAACCCCAAAGGGGCGATGGGCAAGGTGAGAGCTGCTGACAAGGGCATACTGTTTTTAGATGAAATTGCAGACATGTCACTGGGTGCTCAGTGTCGGCTTTTACACGTTTTACAGGACAGTGAAGTGATGCCCGTTGGAGCGACAAAAGCCGTACCTGTCGATGTTCGAATTGTAGCTGCCACCCACAAAGACTTGCCTGCCATGATTTCGAAAGGGGAATTTCGACAAGATCTTTACTATCGGTTGAATGGACTCATCCTCAATATTCCACCATTGCGAAACAGACAAGACAGAACCGAATTAATACAGCGTATTCATCAAAACTATTCTGAAGGCGCGCAAGTATTGTCTGCTGAGTTGCTGGCGTTTTTGGACGGTTATTCATGGCCAGGCAATTTACGTGAGTTAGACAATGTGTTGAAAGTCGCAACCTTGCTTTCGGAGGAAGCAGCGGAGTTGCGGGTGTCCCATTTGCCTGAACATATAGTTAACGTGCATAACTCAATCAAAGCAGATGCGCATTCTAATCCAGAAGGAACACTGAGCGAGCTTGCCGATGCCAAGCTCTTGAATGTGTATGCCGAGCAAAGTGAAAACGTGAGCCGGACAGCGAAAAAGCTCGGTATCAGCCGACAAACGTTATATCGAAAACTCAAGCGATTGGGTTATGAATAGCGACCGGTCTTCTAACAACGATCAGTCTTTCTGTTAATTAGCCACTTTCTGATACTTCGCTGCTTTCTGATAACCGCTAGTGCCCTTTCTCCTGTTCGAGTCTTTGCTTTAGGTGCTGAATAAAAAGCTGCGTGCGAGTGTGTTCGTAATCGAGTTTTGGGTAGTACGCATATATAGTGGTGGTTTCTGTTTTTAGACCAGGCAGCACTTGCACTACTTCACCAGAATCCAACATATCGCGAATCATCATTTTACTGGAAATCAGGATCCCCATCCCCACTTTAACGGCATGGTATAAGGCTTCAGGATTGGTGGTGGCGAAATTACCCTTGAAGGTGACTTTCTTCTTATTCTCAAAGAAAAACTCTCGCTCCAATTGCTCTCCCCAGATCAGCATATTGTGGTCTTTTAAATCCTCGACATGTTCTGGCGTGCCAAATTGATCCAAGTAATGGGGAGAGGCAAAGAACTCAAATGGATATTCAAACAATGGGGTGGCAATGAAGCTGAGTGAGTTCATTTGCTCAAGCTCTCGGCTTATATATACATCGAGATCCAGTTCGGGTAACTGACCGGGTACAGTTGTGGTCAGTTGTACTTTGATGTCTGGGTACTTGGTGAGAAAGTCATCCAAATATCGAACAATAAATCGCGATCCTACTGCAACGGTTGCCCCAATTTTTAAACGACCAACCGGAGCCTGTGTAACGGAACGGGTTTCATCAACAATGGATTGCCATTGTTCCATTTGGGACACCGAGCGTTCAAAAAATAGCGCTCCCGCTTCCGTTAAACTGATGGATCGCGTGGTGCGCTTGAGCAGTTGTGCACCAACACGGTCTTCAAGCCATAGTACGCGCTTACTAATGGCTGAGCTGGTGGTATTTAAACGCCTTGCAGCGCCATTAAAACTGCCTTCTTCGACGACTCTTATGTAGCTTTTTACACATTGCATCCAGTCCATAGCTCACTCACATTAATTCCTGACAGGACATAATTACTTTCCTAGATACCTGATTATCATTCATTGATAACAAAGTAAACTGTTTATGTTTTCACCTCCGATCCCTAATTGGATAAGAAATTGCCTTTGGATATTTTTAATTTGTCCAGATCTATTCACCTAGAGCGATTCATTTAGATCTATCCAGCAAGAAGCATCCATTTAGGTCAGTCCACCGAGAGTTATTTCACGAGGGTAACTCGCGCGACGTTTAAAACGAATATCTAAAACCAGTGCGGGCATCCAAAATCAAAGCGAGTAATCAAAATATAATGAGAAAAGAGACGTTCAGTAAACTCCCACTTATGCTTGCGATGATGGTGATCGCAACAGGTCAGGTTGGTGTCAGTATCTACTTGCCAGCACTGCCAGAGATGAACCAGCAATTTGCAGATTCACCGCTCGATATCCAATGGTTGGTGACGATCTATATGGTTGGTCTTGGTGCGGCGCAATTGGTGTATGGCCCAGTGGCTGACTCATTGGGAAGACGTCCTATTTTTATATTTGGTCAGGGTTTATATCTTGTAGGCACGGTGATCTGTGTGTTCTTGCAACACGATTTAAGCTGGATTGTGTTTGGGCGTTTATTGCAAGGGGTTGGAGCAGGCAGTACAGCAGTGATTGCAAACAGCATTCTCAGAGACTGCTACAGCGGTAATCGACTCGCCAAAGCACTTTCTTATGTCTCCATAATGGCGTCCGTTATGCCAATGGTATCACCGGTTTTAGGTGGGTGGCTAACGTGGCAGTTTGGCTGGGATTCGGTCTTTATGTTTGTTTTTGTCTACGTCGCGTTTATATACATAACGGGGCTTTTGATATTGCCAGAGACATTGCCTTACCCTCCCAAAATGCCCCAGCTGTATGCGGCGTTTAAATCGTACGCAGAACTCATTAAAACCCCACAAGTTCTTGCAACCACGACTTACGGGTGGGTTAACTTCTTAATGATCATGATGTCTTTATCGGTTATGCCTTACTTAGTGCAAGAGCAACTATCAATTAGCGCGGCGCATTATGGTGTCATTATGATTGTGCCATCTTTTGGGTTGATGATTGGTAGTGTGTTGCAAAACATGCTTAACCGGCGATTAGAACCCAAGTCCTTGCTAGGAACAGGCTTGGTGATGGCATTGGGCGCGGCTTTATGGATGTATTTTGCAGCTGTGAGTGTCTTTCATTTAGTGGGGGCGTTAACTGGGTTGGCGATTGCTCAAGGGTTGATGTTCCCGGTCATCAGCCGAATGCTACTAGAGCCTCAAAAAGATAAAGCAGGTACTGTCACGGCATTGTCTGGATCGCTACAAATGTTGATTACAGGAGTGTTTGGTGGTGTCGTTGCATCAATGATTACGTCTAAAGAACTACTTGGCGCATTTTTGTTGGTGGGGACATTGAGTTTATTGGTGCTCTATGTATTGCAATTGCGATGTAAGCATTTATACCCAAGTAACCTCAAGATGCAGGATTCAGAGCCTCATAGTCTGTTCCAGTTCAAGGAGAAGGACGCAGTGGAATGACGAGTCCTTTCCAAGTTCTTTGACGATGAAATGGGACAGAATATGGGCTCCCAAGGGCGAGTTTAACTGGCTTTCATACTGCGTTACCGATTATTGATTTAGAACGACTAGATCTTCAAATCGGTGCCTTGTCTGAAAGCCAGTTAACTATTCTTTGGTAGAGAAGTCGCTGAACCAAGCATCTTGAGGTCACTTGGGTATATATCTAGAAATAACGACAAATAAGGTGTTATCCAGCTAGCTCATATTTATATAATTAACACCAATTAACCTCTGTTTTATAACTGTCATTTATATGCACATACAAGTGGTGTAATTCTGTGATGTAACACTAGCTGTGATGTTGTGCCAAAAATTTGCTTTGAATCGCGAATTATTCATTTCATCGACCGAAAAACGTGGATTTAGTAACATGTCGCTGTCCGCTGTGTTGCATAAGAATTGCCCTCTAGTTAACGTTAGATATAAACATAATAAAATACGGCTAGCTGGGTGACATTTTGGATAAACACGCATTATTGAGAGTTGTCTCTTCAGCTCGCGATCATAAAGTGATCGCAGAAGAACTATTCAATTTTCTATCCGAACATTTCTCTCCCCATGCGATGTATTTTGTCCAAGCTCCCTCTACCGATCATCAACCCAAACCTGGGTTTTCAAAAGGGGAGTTTGTCTCCCCTTCAAGCTTTCCGTCTACGTTTTGGGCATGGGCAGCTCAATTTGATACATCCGATGGCTTAATACCTTTAGAAATTAATACGTGCTCTTGGAATTACAAAGAAACACTGAATGGAGAGTGTTTCTTGATGATGTTTGATAATCATCCAGAGTGGCGCACTTACCTGTTTGTTGAAGCGGTCGACCCAGAAAAATACCAAGCCAACACCACCAAAGAATTTTTAGATATTTTGAACATCACTGCCGCTCGTTGGCAGTGTTTGAGAGCAGAGCGAAACGCATCACTGGAATTTAAAAACCGTGACATGCGCGAAGCAAAATATCTAGACGAGATTCGCCAGCGTGAAACCTTCATCCAAAAGATGAAATTGGTGCAGCAAGTAGCGTTAGAGCTTTCCAACCCCGCCTCTCTGGACGACTTATATAAAGGGGCTGTTGAAGCCATTCGCGACCGCTTAGGGTTTGATCGCAGTGTGTTTATGCTGCTGGATATGAAAAAGCGCTGTTTTACCAGCACTTATGGCACCAGCGAGCAAGGCGAAACGCAAGAAGAGCACCAATCAGTATACGATCTCCACCAGCTTGAAGATGACTATATCGAGGCCTTACACAATCATGAAACGTCGTTGGTGATCATGGAAAATGCACCACTTTATACGACGGGCAGTGTGGTCGGGCAGGGGTGGAATGGGATGCTCATATTAAGAGATGAAAATGAGCCGGTTGGTTGGATAGCAATTGACAACTATATTCATCGCGAACCCATTACCGCCTATCAAAAAGAGATGCTGAAGTCTTTTGGTTCTCTGCTTTCTCAGATCTACATTCGCAAGAAACAAGAGCAGAATATTCGGTTACTTCACTCCAGTATGGTGGCGTTATCTCGATGCACTACCGTAAATGAGGTGTGTAAATCTGCAGTAGACTTTGCCATCAACAACCTTGGGATTGATCGGATGGCGGTTTTTTTGACCGACCCAGAGCTTACTCACCTTCGAGGTACATGGGGAACCGACATCCAAGGAAATGTAGTGGATGAAAGCTACTACGAAACCAAAATGCAGCGCGACAGGCCCCTCGTCTCGACGGCAATCAACAAGCCTAATGCGCTTTCACTGGAAGAATCTGTCCCCATTTACCACGATAAGCGAATTGTCGGTTTTGGTTGGACAGCCATGACCATGCTAAAAAGCAGTTCAGAAGGACCCATTGCGTTTCTTGCTGCCGATAATCTGCTTACCCGCAAACCCATGACAAGCCAACTTCAAGAAATGATGTTGTTGTTTGCCTCTAACCTCGCTGAAGTTTTGCAACGCACAAGGGCGCAAGAAGCCATTCGAACGTTGAACGAAAATCTAGAGCAGCAAGTGCGAAACCGAACTCTAGAGCTGGAGCTTGCAAACCAGCAGCTTGAAGCCTTGTCGAGTATTGACCCACTCACGCGTCTTGGGAACCGACGGCAATTGAGTAAACACATGGACGATATTGCCAATCATAAATCCGGCTCACCACAAAATATCGGTTTAATATTGCTCGATATTGACCATTTTGGTTTGTTTAATCAGGAGTACGGACATTTGGAAGGAGATATTGCCCTAATACGACTAGGGAATATCCTCAGTAATTTTTGTGACAGCAATGATGAGACTTTTTGCCGTATTGGCGGTGAAGAGTTTGCCTTGCTGCTTTCTGACACTACCGAGAGCAAAACACGCAAAATAGCTGAGAAAATTCGAAAATGTATTGAGACAGACGGCATCCCACATGCGAAAAACGACAGCTCATCTGTATTAACGGTTTCAATCGGTTATTTGACCGAGTCGGTTTTGCCATCCAAGTTCGACTTCGACTCCATGTATTCCAAAGCCGATAAAGCACTGTATCAAGCGAAAGATTTAGGGCGAAACCGCATTGTGAATGCTTCGGATGTTGCCATTGTGATTTAGTCTCTACCCATCACCGATTGCGCCCTTGTTTTATTTGCATCGACTTATTATTCACAACATACAAGCGTATAAACGATAAAAGCCCCAACCTCTTCCAAGGATGGGGCTTTTTATTACCTAAAATCAGGCTCCGTTAAATATCAATCACGTACAAACGCATGTGTTAATCTTTGCGACGTGTACGTACTGTTCTAGAGGCACCCATCACCAATAGAGCCAACATGCCAAATAGACCCACAGAACCGCCAGATGACGAGGTGGTTGGAGGAGTAGTTGTAATTGTAACTTTGGGTTGTACAGTCACAGTAATTTCACCCGTTGTGAACCCGCCTTTGCCATCAGACGCTTTATAGGTGAACGTTTCCACCCATTGTGCTGCGCCAGAAGTACCAGATGCCGTATACGTGATCTCATTACCTTGAATTGACGTACTGCCTCGCTTAGGAAGTGATGTAATTGTTAGGCTTAGCGTATCGGCATCGGCATCGGTGTCGTTATCAAGTGGTCTTATGGTGACGGACTCGCCGAATGTAACGGTAACGGCATCGTCTTGAGTAACCGGAACTTTATTACTTGCTTGAATGTTAAAAGTAACCGTATCCGTCGATTGAGCCCCTGCTTCATCGGTAACGGTAAGCGTCACATCTAATCTTTTACTTTCACTTAAATGCGGTATACGAACTGTTAGTTGAGAAGAGTGTTCACCAAATAATAGATAATCTTCGGACGTACTCCAAAGGTATTTTAGATTTGATGTTTCAACGTCAGAACTTTCATTACCAGATATTGTGATAGATTGACCTGCAGAGATGATAGCTGAACGAGCTAAAATAACCGCCGTAGGCACGTCATTTACCGGGTTTACTGTGACATCAACAGTGGCAATGTTTGACGTTAACCCTTCCGTTGTCTTCAATCGATAGGTAAATGAGTCGTTACCATGGAAGTTGGTGTTTGGTATGTAGTTAGCAACAGTTGATTGAGTATAAACGCGTCCGTGAGCAGGAGGAGTGACGATTTCGATCCCCTCTATTGGATGAGAGAAGTCAACTATGTCATTATTTCTCAGGTTTGAATCTACCGTGGTGTCTTCGTCCAATACGATTGTATCGCTTTCAGCAGTGAGCACCGAGCTTGTGTCGGAGCGCAACAGTGCGCCAAAGCTAAACTGATGCATTGGGTTCATAGCGAAAAGTTGGTGATTATCTTTAAAGAGTGCGTCACTTGACCACCACGATTCCACTTCACTGTAATTAATATAGGTTTCGAAGAATTTCCGTTCGATTTCTACGAAACCGTCGGTGAGTTCCAATAGTAGCGTGCTTTTCCCATCGGGTAGTGAAATGCTGTTTTCTAGCATAATTCTATTGCTCTCAGGAATGTATCCTTGAGACAGAAGTTGACCTTCTTCTGGAGTAACAGAGAGAACATTGTCAGCAGGTTGGTATGGGAATAACCAGAGTTTATATTGAGTGTCTTGAATACCCGTAGACCGAGTATAGATATGCAGGCCATCCAAAACACTTAGCGAGTCTCGTGGATTAATGGCAAAGGCTGCATAATTAACACCAGTATAAGAAAGCTGCAAGTAAGCGCGCTGGAAAGAGGTTGCCCAAGCGTATTTGTTTGGCTCGTCGACCATGCGTAAGTCAAAACTTGCTCTATTTGAATTGCTTGAGATGCTAGTAAACGCAATGTCAGAGTTTATCCCGACAAAACTGGATAGAGATGGAGTTGTGGTATCCGACAAGCTACGTTTGTTTGTGCTACCAGGGAATACGTCACCGTTATCTGCTCTCCAGCCAACACCGAGTTCATCGAGTCCATCAGCCTGCAAAATCTGAACCTGCATCGGTCCAACTTTACGCGCTTCGTTATTGATATTAACTGACGTAACAAGCAAGCCTTCACCAGGAATACCTGCATCGTAATCTTGGGCTTGTCTGTTTTCTAGGTAGACGCGACTGCCTTTTTCTTTTAGGTAAGGGTCAACGTAAATAACAGCGGAGTCGTTCGTTGTTTGTATTTCCTGCTGACCAGACGAGTTCAAAACTCTTGGTTCGACAAACCCTGCGGCTTTTTTCGTCCATGCCAACATATTCGAAGGTGTTTGACCAGGATACTGGTCGCCAGGTTTCATCGCCCAAGAGCCGCCACTCATTACCCCCCAATACCCAATAGAGCCTTTATCTGGGTTGTTTTTATCTGGGTATAAATCAGGTAGTGCCAGCATTAAGTGTCCAAGCTCATGAACAATCACCCCTAACGTCGACTGATGGTCACCTTGATAATCAGCAAACAAGCAATACGAATTGATTTGTACGTTATCCACTGTAATTGGGCTATGGTTCCACTTATGTGGCCAAATGGCTGGGTTTTCTGGTCCGCCAGTTCGGTCGTATCCTGCAAACACAAACATGACTGAAAGTTCGGAAGGGGTGATTTTTCCGTCTAGATCTTTGTCAAAATCCGCGAAATTGACCAGTGGATCGAGTTTACTGTAAATTTCTTCAAAGACAGGGGCGAACGCATCCCAACATTGATTGATACAACTTGGGTGATCTTGAGCAAGAGTAATATCGATCACACCATCATTCACAGTGCCATCTATCTCATTAGCTGGAACCACCTCGTAATTATCCGAAGAGTTTTTGCGAAAGTAATCTTTCACGCTTTGCTGCGTTGTTGAAAACACTAGATCGGTAAAGTCGTGAGTTATGGTGACATCGGCGAAAGAAACTTGAACCACAAGCAATGATTGTTCAACTATGCCATTTGCAGCTTGGTTGCGCTGAACCTTTTGAGGCATTGATTCAGCATAATTTGATTGCATAGTGCTTAAGTTGTCGCTTTGAGGTACGGCTGCTTTTTGAGCTTTCACCTGCATTTTAAACGCGGTAGCGGGTTCGATGATGGATACGGTAGGTGGTATTGCTGTAGAGGAGAATATTTCGCCCGCCGAGACAAGCTTATCACTTGTTTGATTGAGCTGAGCAAAGTGCCATTTACTGTCTTGCTGAATTAAAGCATGACCACCGGACGATTCATACCAGTGAAATTCTTTCGTCCCCTTCAACCTTACATCCATCGAGCTCCCATCTGGTAGGGTTATCTGATGAACTTGGGGAGAGGGCATTACCGTCGCGAAAGACGCAAATGAACACAGCCCCAGCAAACTAGCAAGGACACTACGTTTAAATATTCTCATATAAAATTCCATTTTAATTGTACAACCAAGCGTCTTGAGGTTACTTGGGTATATACCTAGCAAGGCGTATTTTCGTACAAAAGGGCGTTCTGAGAGCGTTTATGACTAAAGTGTCAGTTTTTGAGACGATGTTTATAAAACCTGGAACTTAATGGATGTGTCAATATGTAACACTTTGATTTTTAATGTTAATTATGAGTTTTCGATAGAGGTGTTAATAGAGATCTTATCTTGGAGTTCCATTCAATTTGAAGTGCACGCAGTACTGATGAAATCATAGAAGTTATTACCCTTCAGTTCGCTAACAAGAGCAAAACTACAACGCGTAATGGCACGTGAAACCCCCAAAATGTATCAGTCGTGAGAATCATTGATAATGTTCACATTTGCAAATCTATGCAAATGCGCTGACATGATGAAACGTGTACATTAGCGCTCGTCCCTTAACTGGGAAGGGCGGTAGCGTATGCAAAGCCTTTGACTATGACATTTTTGATATCGGTATAACTAGAGTTTAAATATGAAAAAAGTAACGTTGTTAATTACCAGTCTTTTGATCGCTAATAGTGTATCCGCGGCTCAGTATTTTCGAGATAGAGCCATTATAGGGGCAGGTGTTTATTACAGTGGTTCAAAAAGTATATTGTTTATCGACATTGATGGTGACAAAACGGGTATGGCGGCTTGTGCTACAACAAAACGTTTTGCCATAGACAGCACCACACCGAATTTTAAAGAAATGGTGAGCATTGCTATGACTGCCTATGCAACAGGCGATAGAACTGTTGATCTTGTGGTTAGCCCCTCTTGCAAGCATTGGGCGAACTCTCAAGATCTTACAGGAATTAAAATGGGTAAAATGCCTTTCTAGTCCCTTTTAGGAGCAATATGAATTAAGTTAGTAATGTGAGTTTTTTCTGGGGAAGAGAATGGGAAGTGAATATTTAGATTTTTTAGGGTCTGTGATTAATTATATTAATGTAGCAATGATTTTATTAGGGGTTACTACTTTTTCTTTTTTTCTTTATGAGTTTGTTCGAGATCGTTTTAATCCTAGGCTAGGACGGATTTATTTACTCGCGATAATTTTTTCTATTTTTTTTATTTCATCACTTTTTATGGAAAGAGCTCATGATAAAGAAGCGAGATTTCTATTTAAGAACATGATAGAAAGAAATGACAAGTTGGAAATTTATGTAAGTGGTAAATGCTGTACTAAAAGTATTAAGGACTTATTGCTATCAGTGCATAATCCTCCCTTAGGAAATAGGAATAAATCGAATAGACGAGATAAGATCGATATTAGTATTAAACTTAATAATGGTCGAAGTGTTGATTTGGTTGTTTATAGAAGCACGCATTTAAAAAATAATTGGGAAGTTTATACAAAAGTAAATATGTCAACTTTGAAAAAATCAAAATATTTAGGTATTATTAAAGATAAATATGGTGAACTAAATTGAGAATATTAATATTAATATCAGCATTATTCTATAGTGCTTATACATATTCGATTGCAATTGATGGAAATAAAAATGATTGGCCAATTGTTGATAGCGGAAGTGGGGTGATACATTCACAAATCACAGTTAAATCTGATTTATATAACTTAAGTGTAGGATTTTATAAAGAATCAGAAAAATTGTTAGTACCAATTTATAATAACGATTTAACCGTAATGGTTCCAATTGAAAAAAATGAATTCATAGTATGGGTTGATGCTGATAATGACCTTTCCACATCACTAGTAAATAATCAGCTAAGTAAAGGATCTGATTTAATATTTATTTCAAGCTCTAGGGGAGACTTTGTAATAACAAAACAGGGTTTATTTAAAGATAATCAAAATGGAGTGGAAATAGCTGTTAATAGAGAGCAAGGGATAATTGAGTTTAAAGTTCCTAAACATTTAGTTTTGTCAAATATTTATCACTTCAACCAGCCCAATGTATGGGGGTATTCTGGTAAAGTTCTAATTCCAAATGGAGAGGAAAGTAAGTTTTTACCTGATTATGAACCGCCTTATAGAGCCAATGATATATCTAACTACTCGAAGAGCGGACCTAATGCTGATCATGGCGATGTGTTGAGTTTTCTTTCAAAACTAGCGAATAGGTATGAAAGTGAAGGTAATCCAGAGGTTGCAGATTCTCTTCGCGATGCCGAAAGTAAGATTGAATATACAACGTACTTTGTACCTAGGGTATTAACAGGAGGTAAAGGCTTAGTTCAACAAGGGAGCATGTCAACAGGTCTGCAGATAAATGGAATTGCCGTTAATGGAACTGGAGGACTTGGCATAGACCGCGATGGTTTTTATGGCTTTGGCTCTGTGAATACAGGAACTGGAAGCTTTGGAATTGGAGTAGTCAGTCGAACTCAGTTTACAGGCGATCGAAATGACCACGCAGGATGGAGCTGGAATGGGGGCGTTTCAACTCCAATTGGTGACTTTTCTGTAGACACCCCCATTGGATGCAAGAAGTTTAGCTTTTCATGTGATGGAACAGCTATGGAGTGGGGGAGTGGTTTTGGGTTCGGTTATTACGGGCCTACATCAGGTCTGGGGTATACCTGGGTAACAGGAGGTACCTCTGATGAGGGTGGCGGTGACGGTTCTGGTGGCGGTACCGGCACTTCTACTAGACCTACAGGTTGTGTTACCCCTGGCTCAGGTGGTGGTATACCATGTTAATTTTTGTGTATTCAAAATGAGTTTCTTCAATAAATTTAACGAGATTAATTAAAATGATAAAAAAATTATCTAGCTTTCTACTGATGGCTGTATTTTCTTTTAGTGTAAATGCAGCTTGTAATAAAGATGAATGTGTTGGAAAAGGAAATGAAGTGGTTACTTCATTAATGGTTCATGAAGGTGGTGTTTATGTCATTCCACCTGAAGGGAGTAGAAATAATTTAGATTGCCGCTTAGACGGACACAGCATGACTTTAAATCACTCTCATCCATATTTTAAAGAAGTATACTCAACAATACTTACTGCTATGGCTACAAACAATAAACTAATGGTGAGAATAAAAAATGGCTCTCAAGGTTGCCAAGTAGCTTACGCAAGAATTTACTATTAATTTAGTGGTTAGTAATTATGAATAAATTAGTGTTTTTTGCCGTGTTGTTGTTTTCTTCTATTGTTGAATCAGCTGTATTATATAATGTGGGTATCGAGAAACTTTATGTCCAAAGTATAAATGGCGAGCATAGAAGCCAAGCTCATGCTGTAAAATTTAATAAAGCAATACATTCGTCTTGTAATAGCCGTTTATATATTGATAGCCTAGATAAAGAGGTTTTCTCAGCCCTATTAGCTTATAAAATGTCGAATCAGAAGTTTGATATTATGTATGAGATAAATAAACCAAGTAAATCAATTTCTGGTCATCTTGTTGCTACTTGAAAACTTATTTCCGTTTTCTAGTCATGAGGTTTAAAATGAATAAAGCAAAACTTTTTCGATTCTTAGTTGTGATTTTCTTACTAATACCTTTCCACACTTCAGCCGGAGGTTGGTCTGGTAGCCCTCTAGGAATTAGTCAGTTTCTAGTAGAAGCGGATAACAGAGCATATGTTGTATTCTCGTCTATTCCATTTCCTAATGAATGTAGTAGCCCTTCAGATAAATATCATAGAATTGATCCTAGTACACCGAAAGGTAAAACGATGATTTCTATGATACTTGCTTTTAAAGTATCAGGTAAAAGTGTAACAGCATTGGTAGGTGGTTGTGATGACTGGAATCGACCTATTCTGAAAGGTTTGTCAGTAAACTAAGGTTTTCCAAAGAACGACAAAAGCCAGCACTCGCTGGCTTTTGTCGTTTTTAGGCTATGCCATTTAATCTAACCGAATTTTAGTGGAGTCTTTTTCTCCTTCGTTATCGGTGACTGTGAGCCTAACTGCCTTTTTATTGGCGGGGAGTCGGGTGAAGATAACAGTGCCGAAGCGTACTTTTTTCTTACCCAATTTCCAGCGAGTCTTCACGATATGCCCGTCCGGATCGTAGCTTGTGGAATACAGTAAAGCGTAACGCCCGAATAGAGGGAAATAGCCACCCTGAGCGACAGGCGATTCGTTAACTGCTGCGACGATCTCTATCGTTTCTGAATGACGAGCGGTTGCACCTTGGTCGTCAGTCACCGTAAGTACGACCGTATATTCACCTGCTTTGTCGTAGCTCCAATTTGGGTTGAACTCTGTACTGGTTTGACCGTTTCCAAAGTCCCACAAATACCCAACAATCTCGCCGTCGGGGTCACTACTCACGTTAGATGAAGTGACGCTCATGCCTTCGACTTTTAACGTGAAGTTGGCGATCGGCGCTTCATTGGGTTTATCGTAAGAAACTTGAATGACGCCATAACTGTTATCAGGCGCTTGATGGATCAGTTTTACCGATAAGCCATACTCCATCACTTTGCGACCAGCGTGTGGAGCACCGGGGGAAGAGTAATCCTCTTTATCATCAAACACACCGTTTGGCGTTAGGCTGGTATCTTGCAGCAAGTTACCTTCTTTATCGACCAAAACGAGAGGCGAACTGTTTTCTAAAGAAAAGGCAGCATCACGCACTTGGTAACGGGATCTCGCGACTTCGCCGCTAGACCAAACAAACGGAGTTTGGTCGGCATCGACCACACCTAGCCAACCTTCCCCAGGGTGCAGTCCTACCCAATTATCGGTAAAGGAATTATCGACATACCACACAACCAAACCTGGATCATAAGAAATCAGCTGTCCAATTCTGCGAATACTCTCAAGCCCTTTATCGACGCCATCGTAACTGCGCCATTGGAGCAAGTAATAGTGATCCGCTAAGTGGAAACCTGCATTCTTACTGAATCCGCTGAATGCAAAGGTGCTTGTCCCTTCAGCATCATCAATGCCACGAGCCGCTCCGTCAACTTCAAACGCAATGTCATCAACGTACAACCCTTCCATGGCTAAACCGCCATCAGTGACATAATCAAAAGTGAGTGTGATTTCGCTGCCTGCCCATTCCGACAGGTCAAAACGAGCGTTTACCCATCCTTTAGAATCTCCTGTTATCGCAGGTACCAGACCCGTGTTGTAAGGATCTTGAGTGGTCGTAATGTTTCCAGCGATTTGAGTGCCATTGACCAATACTCGAGCATAATCGTAGTCCACTTCTATCTCATACCACGTCTTAAAGGTGAGATGTACTGAACCACCCGAAGGGACAGTGAGTTTACGGCTCATACTGTTATTAAGGTCATCCCCTTTTTGGGAGTAAAACGAGTATTCGCCGCCAAACGGTTTAACACCGTCGACTTTTTTCGCAGGTAATTCGATTTTCACCATATTGGGGCGAAGGTTATCCGTGGTTTCAAATAACGTTAGGTTACGAGGCTTCTCGGCTAAATCATCAAGCGATAGTTGTGTGCTGTTCAACCAGCGTCCCCCTAACGATTCTTGCAAGAACTCTTTGGCATAAGAACTGAATGCTGTGGGTCTAATCCCCCCTAGTTCGCCTGCCCAGCTGCCAGAAGACATAATGGACCAATACGCGACAGGCTCTCCTTTACCCGTTCCCCGAGTGTCGTATTCGTCTGGTAAGCCTAAGTCGTGCGCGTATTCATGCGCCGCGACTCCAACGGCAGCATCAAGAGGCTGAATGGTGTAATCAAACGCAGCGTATTGCCCATTGAAGCGATCAGGTAGCGTGCTGGACGTTCCCGGAAGTTGGTGAACAGAACCTAAGTTCCAGCGGTGAGACCAAATGGCGTCTTCACCCAAAACACCACCACCGGCTTCTTCGCCCACCGAGGAATGGAAGATCATAAGGTGGTCGATTAGCCCATCAGGTTCACGGTAATCGCCATCTCCATCATAGTCGTATCGGTCTTCAATGTCGTAGTCGTCTAAGTTGACACTGGGATCATTCGCCAGCTGGTTGAGAGCTTCACGCACCAATTCACGAACGTTACTGTCGTTACCAGAACTGGCATCGTTTCCCCCGTAGTATTTGGCGTTTTTAGCCGCTCTATACCACCCGAATCCTTCACCCGTAACCGAATAGGTTCCACCGGATTCCTGTTCGTAATATTGCTTCATAGAAACAATGTTTTCGCCATTGGGACCTTCATAGCCAGAGGGGGAAAACAACAAGTCAGCGTAATGCGAAATGGGGTAAGAGTCATACAACATATCGGTATGCTCGTCGGTGATTCTGTTGTCATCCCACGGTAAGTCAGGGAAGTCGATCATCAACGCGATGACTCTGTCCGTTCTTTTTATGGTGACAGAACGAGACGAAAAAGAAACGGCATTGAGCTTCTGCCCTTTCTTATTTGCTAACGATTTAAATATCTTATTTCTCTGCTCAATGGCTTTTTTTCCAAATTGAGCATCGCCATGTGTATGAGGGTTCAGTTTTGTATTTAAGAATGTCTTTACGGCTTCTTCTCTTTCTATTTGTGTTGCATCTTTACTGAGTTTTCCAGAGCGAATTAGCATTTCCGCTATTCTCTCTTCATTAACAACACCCATATCGGCCGGAGTATTGGCGTAAGATATTCCACTGAATACTGCCAGCGATGTTGCCAGCAGCATGGTGTTTTTAAAAATTGCCATTTTTTATTCCTTAGTGGTTGTTTCTATTAATCATTCCTTTTATTTCTTTATTGGAACCTCCGTCGGTGAGATTGTGATTTTAAACCTGTTGGATTAAATTTTTATATTAGCGATCTGTGAAAAATATAATGTGACTATTTATTCCAAATAGACGAATATATTATCAATCTAAATTCTGGAATTAATGGAGATAGGTTAGTTGAAATAAATTTTTAAAATTTTGGTAATGGTTCTAATTCTTAAATATGAATAAGGAAAGGAAGGCGGTTTATTACATAGGTGTGTTGGGAATGGGATTGTTTACATAATATTTAAAATTTGCTGAACGAATTCCAATTGATCAAAAAAGCCAGCAATATATACCCAAGTAACCTCAATATGCTAGGTTCAGCGGCTTCCCTACCAAAGAATAGGGAACTGGCTTTCAGGCAAGGCATCGATTTGAAGATCTAGTTATTCTAAATCAAGAATCGGTAACGCAGTATGAAAGCCAGTTAAACTCGCCCTTGGGAGCCCATATTCTGTCCCATTTCATCGTCAAAGAACTTGGAAAGGACTCGTCATTCCACTGCGTCCTTCTCCTTGAACTGGAACAGACTATGAGGCTCTGAATCCTGCATCTTGAGGTTACTTGGGTATAATGCTGGCATAGGTTTTTATAGGGTTTTGAAACTAAAGAATGCTGCGCAGTGCGCTAAAGAATCGGTCGATTTCGGTTTGGGTATTGTAGTGCATTAGCCCAACTCTCAAAATGCCGCCTTTGTCTGTAACACCTAGTGCATCTGTTAATCTATCGGCGTATAAATGACCGCTCCACGTATAGATTTCCTGCGTTCCAAGATGCGTGGCGATGTCTGCCGGGTCAAGATCACCAAACCTAAGAGCAAACGTAGCAGTTCTGTTGTTTGCAGTAGGCTCCCCGAATAATTCAATCGAGGGAAATTCTGTTAGGCGGGCGAGAAAATACGTCGCTAGTGATTCTTCATACTGTCGAATATTTCCGTAGGCTGATTCCAGTTGAGCTCTTAGGCTTTCCCCTTGTCCTAATGTTGCCAAATAATCGACAGCGTATGAGAATGCAGAGAGCGCTTCAAAGTTCAATGTACCCGTTTCCCAGCAGTTTGGGGCATAGGTAGGTGCTGGCTCTACTTTAAAAGGTGTGTATTGTTCTAAACAGTCTTTACGACCATAAAGCACGCCAAGGTGAGGACCGAAAAACTTGTAGGCAGAACCTGCAACAAAGTCTGCGCCTAGTGCTTTCACATCAATAATTTTATGAGGCAAAAGGTGCACGGCATCAATAAAAACGACACTGCCGTTCGCTTTTGAGAGCTGGGTGATTTTTTCTATATCGACCATTGTGCCAGACAGATTACTGGCCGCTGTAACAGCAACCAAACGTGTTTTTTCATTCAGTAAGGACTGAAACACCTCTAAGTCCAGATTACAGCTATTGTCTATAACGGGAATGTAGTGGACTTTTACGCCTTTCAGTTGGGCCGCCATTGCCCAAGACGAACGGTTGGCACCGTGATCAGCATCGCTAAGGATGATCTCGTCTCCAGCTTGCCAATCTTGACTAATTGCACGGCTAAAATGAAATGTCATGGTCGTCATGTTGGCACCAAAGACGATTTCATCTTTGGATGCAGCACCAAAAAGTGATGCCGCTTTTTCCCTGCACGTATCCACTAAACTCACTGTGTTGTGGCTCACAGAGAAACGACCACCCAAGTTAGAATTACCTTGCGCCAAGTAAGCGCCATAGCCTTCAATCACAGAGAGTGGAAGCTGGGTTCCACCGGGACCGTCAAAATAGATGGGTGCAATTCCATTCTGCTGCATATTAAGCGCTGGGAATTGCTCTCTAAGACCTTCAACATTTTTTTGGTTAAGCGGTAAATACGAAGACATCGCGTACTCCCTTTTCTCCTGCTACGCTAGAAAGCGTTTCAGAAATGTGGTGGAAAAAGCGTGAGTCATTGAGTACCACAAACTGGTTTTCTTCTAACACCGTGTTTAAGTGAGGGTGTTGATCAACCGGAGAAGCAAAAATTTGTGTAAACCCACCAGTGATATTTTTCCGTTGCACACAGAAAATGCCAACATATCGGTAGCCATCTTGGTGTATCCCTTCTGGTGCAGGGGCACTGGTCGCATCGGAACCGCAAGTTACTCGAATTTGGTGTACATCCACAACCGAATTATCTTTGTCTGTCCCCGTTCTTTCCATAAACGATTTGATGAGGTGCTGAAAGTACGGTGTTTTCACCATTTCCTCATCCATTTTGGCAAAATCTCTTTCAACATCGCCAACGACTCTATTGAACTCTGAAGATTGCGTAAAAGTAGAGTGGGGCAAACGGGTTAATTCATTATTTGTAGATTGGAATCTTGCATAGGTACGATAACGGTGATCACTGTCGACGTATTGGTCTGCAGGGAGCTGCTCAAAGTAGGATGAAAGTTGCTCTGCTATGCTTTTTGGGGTTTGAAAAGCTTCAATCAGAAACTTGTTTTCCATTTCCATGATATGTCCTTATTGTTTGATTTTGTGTTTAACAAATGATTAACAATGAGTCTATTATCCCGCTATTGAATTTGCTTTCAATACATAAAGCTTAATACGAATATATATTCTAGAATTAAAAACTGTTAAGTTCGAATTTTGGTGTTTTGTGTTGGTTTTGATTATCATGCTGGTTTAAATATCTTTATATTTAATGCATAACAAAATTAACAATAGGTTTTTCGTGAACAGCTTTCCCTATTTAGCCCCCTCACTGTGTTTTATCACGCTACCCTATCTAAGGGGCGTTTTACTTTTGATCAATACGCTAACAAAAGGCGCTTTAAGCTCATTGAATAAATGAGCGCATTTTTGTTATAGAAATTGTTAAAGAAAAATGATGTTCAGCCGATGCTTATTATTGAGACAAGAATCATTTGATAGACCTTGAGCCGATAAAGAAGGCAGCAACTGTGATAAGTTAAGGTCTATCGCGACAGCAACAAGCTATGTCTTTAATGAACAGCCTTCAATGAAAGATAGCATCCAGTTGCTGAGTGAAAAACGGAGTATTCACCATCATGAGCCAGACATCTGTTGAACAAAAGCGTCGATACTATCGCCTGCGATACCCAAAGCAGGAAAGACCTGTGTTAAGAATCAAGGATCAGTATTACCACATTTGTGAAGTGTCGGAGAAAGGCATACGTGTCCTTATGGCAAATGTCGCGTCACTTTATCGCGGTCTGAGCATCGCTGGTACTCTGCGTTTGCATGGTAATACTCATATCTCTGTTGAAGGGGCAGTGTTAAGGTTTGATAACGATGAGGTTATCTTCCAATTGTCCAAGGGACCGAGTTTAAAGAATATGGTGGAAGAGCAGCGTCATATTCGGAAGAAATACCCTACGTTTTTCTCTAAACGGGGACCTGTGGCAGCCTAGTAAAAGCCACTTTAGGCTATACTCACATTCAAATTCCATAACCCTGATTGACGCTGTCAATTAGGGTTTTTGCTTTCCCGAAAGGTCAACAAACCTAGGTACAAGAGGCATTGCAATGAAGTTTTCCTATGTAAATCCAACTCAAATCCATTTCGGCCAAGGTCAAATAGAAGCGCTATCAAAAGCGATTCCAACCTCCTCAAGTGTATTGGTGGTCTACGGCGGTGGCTCTATCAAAAAAAATGGCGTTTATGATCAAGTCGTTGACGCTTTGAAAGCACACAGCTGGCAGGAGTTTTCAGGCGTAGAGCCCAATCCAACCAAAGAAACGTTGGATAAAGCAGTTGAGATTGTTAAGCAAGATGACATTGAGTTTGTGCTTGGGGTCGGCGGCGGCTCTGTGATTGACGGCGTGAAATACATTGCTGCGGCTGCAAAGTATGACGGGGACGGATGGGACATCCTAGAAGGTAAACATCAGGTGAAAGAAGCCGTAGCACTTGGAGCGGTGTTAACGTTGCCTGCTACTGGGTCGGAATCTAACCCTGCAGCTGTGATAACCAAAAGTGAAACGCAGGACAAATTGTCGTTTTACCACCCAGCGGTGCAACCAAAGTTTGCTATTTTGGATCCCGATGTAATGAAAACCCTCCCTGAGCGTCAGTTGATCAATGGCATTGTAGACGCATGGATACACGTTTGTGAGCAGTACCTTACCAAGCCAAATGGTGCGATGGTTCAAGATGCGTATGCAGAATCGTTGCTTCGAACATTGAAGGATTTAGGTGAGCGTTTTGAGCAACGTGATAGCGACGAATGGCGCGCCAATCTTATGTGGACAGCCAATCAAGCGCTCAATGGATTGATTGGCTCTGGCGTACCGCAAGATTGGTCAACTCATGTGATTGGTCATGAGCTTACGGCTTTGTACGGGGTCGATCACGCTCATTCGTTGGCGATCATTCAACCTTCATTGCTTCGAAACCAGCTTGAGTATAAAAAAGCGAAGCTAGAGCAATTAGGGCGAAATGTCTTTGGATTAAAAGACTCGGATGAACTGGCAGAGCAAACGATTGATGCCCTAGAAGCGTTTTATCAAAGCGTGGGTATGAAGACAAAGCTTACCGAGCACACCACAGACAAAGAAACAGCCGTACAAGCAGTATTGGCTAAACTTGAAGAGCACGGGCTGGTTAAGTTGAGTGAGAATGGCAGCATCACTCTGGTGGAATCTAAAGCGATTTTGGAAAATGCGATTGCCTAGCTAAAGTGATGTAAGTAAATGGAATAGAACGTTCTGGAAGGGCAGGTGTCAGTTTGATGCCTGCCCTTTTGGGCTTTTAACGGTTTGCCTCTTTAACAACCAATCTATTTAACAACCAACCTATTTAACGACCAACCTATTTAACAACGAAGCCCCTTAACAGTAGAGAGCCGTATGAAGTAAACGGAATCAGAGTCAGACAAACGTGACCGTGCTCCTTTATTTTTTTGTCACTTAAGGAAATAATTGCCTCAATTATTGCCAAATTTAACAGAATGCGATGCGTAGTGATGACCTAATATTGTTCTATCAAGTAGTGGCTTTAGGCACATTCAGTAAAGCTGCGGAACAAAACGACTTAACGAATTCTGTCGTGAGTAAAAGGATTGCGCGACTTGAAGAAGAGTTGGGCGTGCAACTGCTGTATCGCACCACCAGAAAGCTTACCTTAACCGAAGCGGGAAAAGCCCTATATCAAGGAGCGAAAAACGTTAACCAAGCGGTAAATGAAGCGATGGATGTAATTTCCGGTTTTGGAGAGAAGATAAGTGGTCATGTAAAAATGTCGGTGCCCAGTATTTCTGGCGATCTTATCTTGGCGGATGCGGTTGCTGAATTTTGCAACATGCACCCAGGGCTAACGGTTGATATGTCTTTGGATAATCGATTTGTCGACTTGGTAGAAGGGGGCTTTGACTTAGTTATTCGAACAGGATATCTGGAAGACTCCAGTTTGATTGCTCGTCATATTCTCGACTCGCAATGGCTAGTGTGTGCTTCGCCATCTTACATTGCTAAAAATGGCAAACCACTAAAGCCAGAAGACTTAACCAGCCACAACTGCTTGCAATACGCTTACCAAACCACGGGGGCGTCAGATTGGGAGTTTAAATCTTCTAAAGGAAACTACATTGTCAGGGTATCAGGATCGTTCTCCACAGATAATGCCACTGCTCTGCGTAAGGCGGCACTGGGCGGGCATGGTATTGCTTATGTCCCTCGCTGCTTGGTGTATCACGATATTAGAAGTGGTGAACTTGTCGATATATTCCCAGAACTGGTAGGCAAAAAGCTCGGAATCTACGCCGTCTACCCATTTACACGTCAACCGCCTAAAAAAGTGAGCTTGCTCATAGAGCACATTCGCACGCGTTACCTAGCAATCTCACATTACTTTTAGCGATGAGATTATCATCGCTAACTGCTCGCTAATAGTTTCGATTAATCAGTTCAAGGCTTTTCATAAAACCTTTGAAGTGCTCTTCCTTTTGATATTCGAATTGGTATTTGTTGTGAAAAAATATATGCAGAGTGACCTGCGGTGTGGCTAGGTAGACAGTGTATTCATCGTAACCCGTTCCTGCTTCTATACCTTCGAGTACGTAGCCTTTTTCTGATTTAATCCCACTTTTTCTAATTTTATCCATTACCTTTAGAACAAAGAGGATATCCAGCTGATTTTTCATAGTTTTTACTCTTGCTGTAGCGCACCTAATCTATATACGGATCCATTCGTTGATTAGGTTACAAAGTAAAGAAACGATAAGGGAAATAGTGTGATTCGATGTGCCAAGATGCGTCTAACTATGCGATAGAAGCGACATGACGATAGAAACGACATACCTGATTCATCGGAATCACAAGCCTTAGAGCAAGCTGTTTATCTTAAAGCAAACTGGTTATATTGACGCAAAATGAGTAACTTACAGCTCTTTCAATGCCGAGCCATGTCTATTGAAGGGTTTCACGTTGCTGGCTTTTTTATTGCCAGACTGAATATTGTGATAAAACGCGTAGTTGTTTTTACCATCGCATTTAGCAGAATACATCGCTTTATCGGCGCAGCGAAGCAATTCTGGGAGCTCAAAAGCATCTTGCCCATACACGGATACTCCAACACTCAACGTCACATAATTGACCTGATTGTTGACTTGGTAGCCATCGTTAAACAAAGACGTGATACGACCTAAGATGCTTTCTAGTACATTGGCACTGGGAATATCGTAGAGCAACACAACGAATTCATCCCCAGCATACCGGGCGATGGAAAACTCATCCTTTTGGTCCTTTCGGCTTTTTGTGCGCAGGTTATTTGCAAGCCTTTGTCCAAAGCTCTGTAACACTCTGTCTCCAACTGAATGACCAAAATTGTCATTAATTTCTTTGAAGTTATCAATATCGATAAAGACCAACGCTGCTATTTTGGAGCTGTGTCTGAGCTCTTTGAGCTTAGGTTCCGCCCATTTTTCAAAACTCCATCGGTTTGCCAATCCAGTGAGAGCATCTCTATAAGCTAAGTCTTCGATGCCTTCCTGATACAGTGACAATACATAGTGATTGGTTTTGTAGTATTGATAGGCAAAATAGTGGCAAATCGCCAAGAAAGCCAACATGCTTGTTAAGAAGCGTCCAACGGAAAACTCTGAATAATCTGCGGATAAATACGGGAAATTAGGAGAGGTAAACGCAACAATACAAAATACAAAGAAACTCGTTGTGGCTAACACAGCGCCTCTAAACGAATTTACAAAGATGATGGTAGCAAGAATTGGGTAAATCCAATAAACGGAAGACTTAGACAAGCCGCCAGTTAGGATCAGTACAATCGCATGGGTTACAAGTACAAGCGTAAGGACATGGGCAGCTTTCGTATAGTGACCACGGCTTAGAAATAAAGCGAGATTGGAAAAAACAACCAGCGCACTGATGTAGTTGATGGAGCCCTGAAAGTGGTCCCCATTACTTATACTTAAAAATCCAAATACCGAAAGTAGAATGAAGACAATAACAGATAAAACGATGAGGGTACGCTTTCTGCGCAGTAGCCGAACGTCTGCCATTTCTTCAAGCTTTCGACCTGCCATGTTGTACATGTGTCTAGCCTAGCCTTTTTTATTATGTAGCTAAAAGCATAGTACACACACACATATTTGCCTTAAGAATGTGGGGTTTTTTTGCAATAAAAAATGCCTCTTATTGTTAAGAGGCATTTTTAGAATTTAAGCTGTTGATTCTTTTGCGTTATGCAACAAGATCTTCATCAAGATCAAACGACGCATCAATCAATTTTTGCGTGTATTCATGCTGAGGATTATTGAAGATCTCTTCCGCGGATCCTTCTTCCATCACGACACCTTTCTGCATCACCATTACACGGTCAGAAAGTGCTTTAACAACACTCAAATCGTGGCTAATGAACAGGAAGCCGATGTTGTGCTTCTTCTGAAGATCTTTCAAAAGATCAATAACCGTTAGCTGTACTGAACGGTCAAGAGCGGATGTAGGTTCATCTAGAAGAATGAACGAAGGCTCAAGAATCAGCGCACGAGCGATAGCAATACGCTGACGTTGACCACCAGAGAACTCATGTGGGTAGCGGTTAATGGAGTGTGGGTCTAAACGAACTTCTTCCAATGCTTGGCGTGCTCGCGTCATGCGATCCGCACGGCTTAGACCAGGTTGATGCACCGTTAGGGATTCCGTAATGATATCGCCAACCGTCATACGAGGAGAAAGCGAACCGTACGGGTCTTGGAATACCATTTGAATGTCTTTTTTCAGCTCAAACTTTTCTTTCTCAGTTAGCGTACTCACATCACGACCGCGATAAGCAATCTTACCTTCTGACGGTAGCAAGCCAATTAAAGCACGACCTAGCGTAGATTTACCGGAACCCGACTCACCTACAATCCCCAACGTTTCACCTTGCTTCAGTTCAAGGGAGATGCCTTTAACGGCTTCAAAGTATTGGTTCTTGCTTGGTAGAAAATGCGATTTGATAAGGAACTTAACGCGAATATCGTCCGCTTTAAGAAGATTAACGGCATCTTCGGCGACTGGATCTTTACTGCCATGCGGAATCGAGTTGATCAGCATTTTTGTGTAGTCTTCAGTCGGATTCTTGAACAATTCTGCTGTTTGACCTTCCTCTACAACATCACCTTTACACATCACGATCACACGATCAGCAAAGTGCTTAACAACACCTAAATCGTGCGTGATGAACAGGATAGCCATGCCCATCTTTTCCTGAATTTCTTTAATCAGGTTAAGCACTTCCGCCTGCACAGTTACGTCGAGTGCAGTGGTTGGCTCGTCGGCAATCAAAAGATCAGGTTCGTTCATGAGTGCCATTGCAATCATGATACGTTGCAGCTGGCCACCAGAGAATTCATGCGGGTACTTGGTGTACGCTGTCTCTGGGTTTGGAAGGTGAACAAGGTTGAACAGTTCAAGTACTCTTTTTTTTGCTTTTGACTGGCTTACCTTACGGTGACACATCAGTGCTTCAGCAACCTGAATACCGACACGCATGTACGGGTTCAAAGAGGTCATTGGCTCCTGAAAAATCATGCCGATTCGGTCGCCACGAATGGATTGCATTTCTTTTTCAGAAAGGTCCAGAATGGAGTTACCTTCAAACTGAATGTCGGCTTCAGCTGGAATAATAGAGTTATGTGGAAGAAGGCGCATAATGGCGTTTGTCGATACCGACTTTCCTGAACCCGACTCACCAACGATTGCCAGTGTTTCGCCCTTTTTTAGGTCGAAATGAACGTTCTTTACTGCGTGTACAGGACCATCGTTGGTCGTAAAGGTTACTGACAGATCGCGAACTGTAAGAATTGGGGACTGTGACATTGAACTTCCTTATTAGGGTCTGTTGACCTTTCGAGATTATTTTTTGCAGCCATTTGTGGGTTCTTTTTACAAGGCAGACCCTATTAATTCAGAGTGTATACCGCGCTGGTTCTCTCTGAATACAGCTTTAGTTGGTTGAAGTGATGGTGTGCTTTTTGAAGGGCATCCAGCTCCAACTGCCAACTGGCATTACGTTGAGCCGCACAAAATGCCGCAATATGGCGGAATATTGTTTCACTATACTGGATAAGTGTTGGCTCGACGGCACGAACAATATCATACTGTTCGAGCGCAAGAAACTGCATGTGCGCATAAGTCTGGTTTAGCAGGTCGAATGCTTCGCGTTGTTGCCCCATTTTGTTCAGGATTTCAGACTGGCTAATGGCCGCGTCTTTCAACCCGGCGAGCAAACAACTCATCTGACATGGTTTGATGTCATCACTTTCGGCTGCTTGCGAAACATAAATCGGGAGATGTTCTAATACATCGTTATATAGGTATTGTGCCTCGGGCCAGTGTCCTTGTTCTAACAATTCTTCGGCTTTAATAAAGCGCGCCCAACACTGTTCTAAATCCATATCCCGATCCTGTTTACACAAAAGTGGGTGATAATTTAAATGAAAACCATTATCAAATGCAAATAATTCTAACTCCACTGTGAATAACAGCGATTTATACCAAACTCACTGCTAATTTCGAATCCAAGGGAATTTTTGGGTGTCATTTGAATCTATTTATTAAGAGGCTCATTGATTATTGAAATAAGGTCTCATTTCTTAAAAGTAAGAATGTTATTAATAGTTTAAATAGTTGTTTAATTTGTGTGATCGAAATAACGTGGTGTGAACGGAAAAGCCGATAATATGGGGCTTAACAGCAGATTTTATGGAGGCTGGATAACCATGACACACCAAGCTCAAGGATCCCAATTAGAGAAATTAAACCAGTTTCAAGATGAGCTACTTGGTTTGTTTTCTGGCGTGTTTAATTTTTCCAAAATGGCGAGTTATCTGGTCGACGAACAAGCGAAACCGATTTGCTATAAATCGGTTAAGATCCAACCTTCGATGCATCGGGAATATCTCGATCACTTCTACAAAACGGATCCTCTTCATCCAACCAACTTTCGATTTTCTGCTGCTAAAGTCGTAAAAATGAGCGATTTAGTGCCCGCGCAACAGCGTGCCTCGCACACATATTTCAAAGACTTTATTCGCCCATGGAAAATCAACGATATCATCGAGCTCTTTTTCCATGTAGATGGCAAGCTGGTGGCTGGTGCTGCTATGTTTGTTGGTAACAACCAAAATACCATGGGTACGGACGATGTGATGAAATTACACCACATGCATCGGTACATTGAATTCTCGTTAAATCAAAGCTTATCGACTCCAGAATCCATGAGTTACCAAGCTTTTTGCGACCAATATTCTCTAACCGAGAAAGAACGATTGGTGGCTCAATTTGCTTTGCAAGGTATGCCAAATAAAGCGATTGCTAACGAGTTATGTTGTAGTTTGCCAACAGTGAAAACGCACCTTCAGCACATTTTCGCCAAAATGGAAATCAACAGCAAAGTAGAACTGACCAGCTTAGTGTATCGCAACAATTGTACGGTTTAATGTTTACGTCATTGCGTATCTATCTATTTTGAAATAAACAAAACCACTTTGAAATAAAGAAAAACCTGCAATGGTAAGCATTGCAGGCGATTGAATGTTATCTCTTTTTCTTTATCTCTTTTTCCTTATCTCTTTTTCAAAGACAGGGCGTATACCACGATCGAAAGTATTGTGAGCCCTAACAATGTTGCCGCGATTGGGCGCGTAACCAGAATCGACAAATCACCATCTGCGACACCGAGTGCTTGTCGCATCCGTACCATAAACACCGGCCCTAATACCAACCCAAGTACAATGGGCACCGCGGGTATGTTCTTTTTGCGTAACACATAGCCTAAGCCTGCAAATCCAAGAGCGATAATGGCATCGGAAAACTGGTAGTTTTGGCTATAGCTACCAATAAAACCCAGAACTAATATGAACGCACCAATAAACCGACCACGGATTTTGGTGAGGTTCACAATCCATTTGGTCGCGAAGGTTAAATACAAAAAGACCACTACATTGATCAGCAAAAGCGACAAATACAGCCCAGAGATAAACTCCGGTCTTTCAACAAAAAGGGTTGGACCAGGAATGTAGTTATGCACCATAAATACGGCTAATAGCATGGCCATTAATGCGTCGGCAGGAATACCAAAAGCCAGAAGAGGGATCATGACCGATGCCGTCACCGCATTGTTGGAGGTTTCAGAGGCAATCAGCCCTTCTTCTGCGCCATCGCCGAATTTTTCCGGAGTTTTCGAAAACTTTTGGGCCAATGTGTAAGAGAAAAACTGAGAGCCGAACTCGCCAACTCCAGGTAATAGCCCCATCACTACGCCCAGTGCAGCAGAGCGAGCGACAGTAATTTTGTGTTTTGCCAGCGTGATTAAGCCAGAGAAGTACCCTTTACCTTCAAGTTTGGTGGTCTTGGCATCGCCGCCTTTTTGGGAAAGCAGTACAAAAGCTTGGGACATCGCGAACAGCCCGATTACCGCTGGAACCAGCGGAATCCCACCAAGTAGCCATTCCTGACCAAAAGTATAAGTTAACGTGTTGTATGAGCGATCTACGCCGACGGAACCGAAGAAGATACCGAGCCCAAGCATCATGGCGGCATCAAGCACTTGGTTGCGATGCGCTAAAACCACAAACACCATACCCAACAACGCGAGCATGGCAAACTCAGCTGAACCAAAATGCGTAGCGACCTGCGATAAAATAGGCGCAAGGAAAACCAAAGAAAGAATGCTCACCAAGCCACCTACAAAGGAAGCAGAATAAGCTATTGAGAGTGCTTTTTTCCCTTCGCCTCGCTGGGTCATTGGGTAGCCATCGTAAGTGGTTAATACCGCTACCGGAGTGCCGGGTGTGTTCATCAAAATGGCAGGAATAGCCCCCCCATACCAAGCGCCGCCATACACACCAACCAGCAAACTGACGCCAGCTAATGGCTCCATTGAAAAGCTGATTGGCAATAAAATAGCCATTACACCGGCAGGTTCTAAACCTGGGATAGATCCAATGGTCACCCCAATAAGTGCCCCAAGTAAGATAGCACTCAGTACACTCACCGTTCCGACTTCTGCAAGCCCTAACATTAATGATTCCATGTTATCTCCTTACAGATATTGATTGGCAAACAGCGACCAAGATTCTGGCAGTAACCCATATAGCCAAACATCCGGTAGCCATAGGTTCAACATAACCCTGAATATGATCACAACGGCTGCTACACCAAGAATGCTCATCATCAACCAAAAGCCATCCAGTAATCGGCTAACCCACAGCAAAGTACAAACAAAAAGCAATGTAGCTGGCGCAAACCCCATAATGGACAGCGAGTGAATGTAAAGTGCAAACAAAGCACCAGCAATAATAGCGACACGATAGCTGGCAATGGCCTCGGCACCAGAATCCAAAGCTCGGATGGGATGAAGAGAAAAACGTCGAATGTGGTACAGCACCTTGAGCAAGGCAAAAACCACAAAAACGCCCAAACCTAGCGCGGGGCCCATCATCGGCTGGGTGTACCAACCACGTTTGGTTTTTACCCACGATGCTTGCTCGGGTAAGAACCACAGCAGAAGCAATCCGCACACAGCAAAGAAGACGAAAATTCCGCCTGTCCCTTTGTTTTCCAACCCTTTATTTGTTTCAGATTGGGGGCTGTCAGTTACAGGCTTTGTGTCGAGAGAATGGGTTTCAGAGATCATACTGCACTCCTTGGAAGGGGGGATATCCCCCCTTTCGATTACTGATTCATGAAATTGAGCAGTGATCTCGCTTGTTCAAAGTCTTTCGCTAACAGGGCTTCAGCATCTTTACCACCTAGCCAATAGACACCGGCACCCGTATTCATGCTGATGTCTTTAACACGGTCAGCTTGAAGCGCTTTCTGAGCGATACCCGCGATTTTTTCCTTGATCGCTTGAGGCGTACCTTTCTTCACAAACAGACCGTTCCACGTTGTTTGAGTAATGCCTGTTTGCTCCGCTAATGTTGCGACACCAGGCGAAATAGAAAGGCGATCGCGGCTGATCGAAGTGAGCAGCTTCACATCACCAGAGTTCAAGCACGCCAGAATGAGCTGGGTTGTAGTGTTGATGACATCCGCATCACCATTTGCCAAGGTTGAACAATCCAATACGTCAAATGGCGCATCCGAAGAAAACTTGATTCCGATTTGGTCAGCGGCTTTAAAGGTGATAGCGGTAGGTAAGGCTTGATAGCCAAAATGCCCTAATGTGACTTTGTTGCTTTTAGAGTAAGCCGCCAACTCCTCCAGATTGTTATAAGGCGCGTCTGACTTCACCGCAATGGCGAATGGGTAATCGAGGAAAATCCCAACGGGTTCAAACGTGGATTGGTCGAATGGTGCAGTGCCATACAACACTTGCGTTGTGAGTATATCGGCAACGAAAGAGCCAATCACCAGCCCATCGGGACGAGAGCGAGAGACATCTGTTGCACCTACCACACCGCCGCCACCGGGCTTATTCACGACGGACGCGGGTTTACCCGTTTCTTTCGACATTTCTTCCGCAATCACACGAGTAAGAATGTCTTCCAAATCGCCCGGAGGCCATGGCACAACAAACTTAACTGGGCGATTAGGATAATTAGAGGACAGTGCTGCAAAACTGGTCATCAGACCGGCAGCAATAAGAGCAGCCTTCATGGCTTTAGTTACACGTTTCATAAACTTCCCTTTCTGTGTTGGGTCGATAAGTCCGAGTAGCCAATTGCTTGGCAGGCAAATGTTCAGCAGACTTATCAGGAGGTGTTTCACTTTTATCTGACTTTTATTCCGTTAGCTCATTCTTGGCTAACTTATTCTTTACTAACTTTTTATTTACCAACTTATTCTCTGCTAGCCGATGCTTGGCTGAGTGGAACAATGAGGACTGGAATATCACTCTGACTGATGACTTTAAGGGCGGTTGACCCTAAAAACAGACGCGATATCGCGTTTGCTTCCCTGTCTCCCATGACAATAAGTTGTGCACTGTGTTTTCCAGCGCAGGATAAGATCACCTCATGCGGTTCACCTATCTGAGTTTGAATTTGTGGAGGCTGTGGTAAGGCAGTCACGTTATCCAGCTCGCTTTCTAAAAAAGACTGAATGCGCTGCCGAATGCGTGCTTGAGCATCTGCCATTATTTGATCGGTATGCTTTTGATTCACCTTTTTAGGGAGATAACTCACCATTACCTGTTGAGTCAGTTCTCCAATGGGGGGAATCGCATGAAGAAATACAATTTTGGCATCATGTGCAATGGCTTGTTTAACGGCAGCTCGAAACGCAGGGCGACTGCCTTTTTGCAAATCCGATGCGTAAATAATCGTATTAATTTCAGTAAGCATATCCATTGCCTCTACATTTTCTGTATTGAACCATTCAAGTTCATCCCGCTAGTATCAGGTATCAACCATTGGGATGAGCTGAACGTTAACCTCTGTTTTTTAGCGGTTTATATTGATTAACTGAGGCTGGGTGTTTTCCAATAACCCTTCTTCACCGAATTCCACACCAAACCCCGACATTTTGTTGCCGCCAAAGGGGGCGTGAGGCAGTACTTCGGCGTGACCATTAATCCACACTGTTCCGCACTCCATTCTTTGAGCAACCTGTTGAGCTTGTTCGGTATCGCTTCCCCACACTGAGCCACCGAGCCCCATATCGCTGTCGTTAGCGAGCTGAATGGCTTGTTCGACGGTTTGATAGGGGATCACGGGTAACACAGGGCCAAATTGTTCTTCATCGACCAATCGAATGCCGTTAGATACATTCGCTACAATGGTTGGCGGGAATAGGTAGCCTTCGTCACTGACTGGTTTGCCTCCCGTCAGTACTTTGGCTCCTTGGGCAACGGCATCGTCGATGAGCTCTTGCACTTTATTGAATTGATTCAGGTTTTGTACAGGGCCAAAGGTGACGCCTTCTTCCAAACCTGCTCCGACGCGTTGTGATTGCGCGATTTCAGTGAGCGCCTGACAGACTTCTTCATATTGGCTTTCGTGCACGTATAAGCGTTTCAATGCTGCGCAGGTTTGCCCCATATTGATGAAAGAGGTTTGGAATAGCCCCTGAGCGAAAGCCTGTACATCGCTATTTGGCAGGACAATGGCAGCGTCGTTACCGCCGAGTTCTAGAGTTAGGCGTTTCAGATTGCCCGACGCTGCGCTCATGATGCGTTGCCCTGTTGGTGTAGAACCTGTGAATACGATTTTATTGATGCCTTTATGCTCACTGATGGCTTGGCCGAGTTCGCCGCCCCCTGAAATCACGTTAATCACCCCATCTGGCAGTACATCTGCCATGATTTCGACCATACGAATTGTGCTGAATGGCGTAAGCTCTGAAGGTTTAATGATCACACAGTTTCCAGTACGCAACGCGGGCATTACATGCCAAACCGCAATCATCAGCGGCCAGTTCCAAGGCGTAATAGATGCAACAACGCCAATGGGTTTATGGTGCAATTCGATACGTTTAGTATCGTCATCTTGAATCACTTTAACGGGCACGTCGGCACCAGCGGCGTAACGAGTCCATGCCACAGCACCACCCACTTCCATTCTTGCTAAATCGAGCGGCTTACCTTGTTCTTCCACAATTAGAGTGGCGAGCTCTTCCATTGCGGCTTCAAGATTGTCGGCAATTTCCGTCAGCATGGCTTTGCGCGTCATGTGGCTGACGTTTTTCCAGCTTTCAAATGCCTGATTCGCTGATTCCACAGCAAGGTTTAGTAGCTTCGAAGATGCTTCTGGCGCGTCTCTAAGTACTTGCCCTGTGGCTGGGTTAATAACAGGGCGCGGAGGCAGATCACCAGCGCGTTTTTGGCCGTTGATGATCAATCCAAAGCGGTTATCCATAACAAAATCTCCTGATGTTGATTGAAAGTACAGCAATCGTTGGGGGGTTACCCTGCCGATGGTTTCTGCTGGCTTTCCCGGTAGTTGCTTGCGGTTACGCCAGACATCCGGCGAAAAAAGCGAGCGAAATAAGCAGGGTCGTGAAACCCGAGTTCGTAGCCAATTTGGGTAATGGGTTTTTGGGTAAGCCCAATCAAACGTTTGGATTCTTGTAAAACCCGTTCGTTAACCAAGCGTTTCGCCGATTTTTCGCTTACGCGTTGGCAAATGCTGTTCAGCCGAGATTCGGTCACACACAGCTCGCTGGCGTATTGGGATAATGTCCAATGGTGGACAAACTGCGCTTCGATCAGCTTGTGAAATTGGTGAAATATTTGAGCATCAATATCGCGAACAGAAGACGCCGAATTGGTTTCGTCTGACATACGAATGATTTCAATCAAAACCAAGCGCACCAACGAATACAACGCCTTAGCTTTTTCCGTGCGGTCGTTGCTGTATTCATCGTTTAGCAAGGCAAGCAACGTAAGAATTCGATTAAGCGACGCTTTATGAGTACCAAGCGGAATACACACTCCTTTAGTGGCAAGCAATCCTTTGTCGTTTAAAGCGGACGTTTGGCTGAGTATTTGCCATACGAATTGCTGTCGAATGGTCAGCACATAGCCTTCCGTTTCCGTTGAGATAGTGAACCCATGCGGCACCGTGGGCGGTGTAAAAAACAGTACCGGACCTTCACACTGATAGGTGCGGTTATCCAGTTGTAAACGAATGTTACCCGACATCACTACATGCACTTGATAGAAGCGATCGTGATAATGCACCGGCATATCGTGACCGAAGAAATCCGCCAGGTTCTGTATCTGTTCGAAGTGAACTTCGCTATCGATATAGCGTCGGTCATACGCTTGTCCGATATCGATATTCGGAATACGTGATGTCGCTATATTCTTTTGCGTAACATTGGCTTGCGCGCCATTGTCTTTTGCGACATTGTTTTTTGCGACATTAGCTAGTGCGGCATTGTCTTGCACCGCATTGGTTTGAGCTAAATTAGCTTGCGTGATGCTTTTGGTGTTTGTCGGACTCATAAATCCCCCGAAAAATGCTTCTCTGCTGATGCTTATGTCTGCGAATGGTTAAGGGAGAACCAGCAGAGAAGCGTCAAACTTTACTGAGCAACTGCTAAGTAGTGTTTTACAAACTTGGGCGTGCGGATGTGCCAACGCACTTTTGTGCCTTGCTCTACAAACCAAGAATCGCCTTGCTTGTAAGTGTGGGATTCGCCTGTCTCTTCATTGGTAAGTTCGACTTCGCCTTCCAAAACCGTAGCGTGCTCTGTGAAGGGGTATTGCATACTGAATTCGCCTTCTGTACAGCCAAACAAACCGCAGCTCAATGCGTCTTCGGGGGTGCCTGAAATCATTGCTACCTCAGCCTGAGGTGAACCAGAGATCACGGTTGAACCAAGGTTTTCGACACTGCCGACAGACATCATTTCAGGCAGAGGTTGATTCAATAGAATAGGTTTCATTGGTATTTCCTTTTTCGTTGACTTTTATAAGCGTATTTATTGGTGAAGCACGTGTTTTAATTGTGTATTGGTTAGTAACGTATTGGTTAGTTGCATGTATCGGTTAATAACGTGTACCAGTGAGAAGAGCGATTTAGCGCCTGCCCATCCAGTAGCCCGAGATTTGGTGGAAAAGCTTGCCGCTGGTCACGAGCAATGGCCGGGCAACATCCTTTCCGATGACACGTGTCAGTGGTATTGAACTCATTAAGCTGTAGCGATCGGTGCTTTCGCTCATCCCTTCTGCTAACACTTTGCAAACAATATGGCTTGGGGTTACGCCGAAGCCTGAATAGCCCTGTACGTAAAACACATTGTCGTGTCCCTCAAGTGTTCCGACTTGAGGAAACAGATTGGCGGAACAACAAAGCGGTCCACCCCACGCCATGTCGATTTTCACGTCTTTCAGGTATGGGAAAATCGTCAGCATGTGTTTGCGGTTCCATGCCTTTAAATCGCTCGGCATGTATTCGACCCAGCGTGTCGCGCTACCAAATAGCAGGCGGTTTTCTTTGGTGACTCGGTAGTAATCGATAACCGGGCGAATGTCGCTGTAGGCACCGCGAATCGGGCTGATGCGTTCAATCATCTCGTCGCTGAGTGGCTCGGTTGCCATTTGGAAGGCATAGGTATTGATGGTGTGCTGATGTAAGTGAGGTTCCATGCCCTGCAAAAAACCATTACATGCCCACAGGAGTTTCTTCGCAGTGACTGTGCCTTTAGCAGTACGTACTTTGATTTGCTCACCGTATTCCACATCCAGCGCTTGGGTGTTTTCGTAAATAGAGATACCCAATTCAGAGGCAGCTTTTGCTTCGCCAAGCAGCAAGTTCAACGAGTGAATATGCCCTGCACCCATGTGTTTCAGCGCGCACGAGTATGCTGGTGAACCAATAACGTCTTGCACTTCCGATCCAGTATGCAGTGTGATTTCTTCGTCGGGCGTGGCTTTTTTAAACTCGTCCATCCAAGTACGCAGCGTTTTTTCCTGACGACCGTTAAAGCCCAGATACGCGTAACCCTGACAAAAATCCGCATCGATATTGTACTTTTCTACGCGCTCACGAATGATGCTTGCGCCGATGTTGCCCAGCTTGAAAAGTTCTTCGAGCCCATCTTTGCCAACGTGCTTCTTTACCGTGTCTAAATCGTGACCTAATCCCGCCATGATCTGACCACCGTTGCGGCCTGTACCACCATAACCAAGGTGTTTGGCTTCCAAGACGGCAACATTGGTGATGCCTTTTTCTGCCAGTTCCAAAGCGGTGTTAATGCCCGTAAAGCCACCACCAATGATCACGACGTCCACATCAAGATCATTGTTCAATGTCGGAAACGACAAGTCGTATTTCTTGGTAGCAGCGTAGTAAGTAAGAGAATTTAAATGTTCCATAATATTGTTCTTCTAATTTCCATTCTGTCTTTGGTTCCAGACCCAAACTCAATAGTCGTTGGGAGGGCTAATTACCATTTAGCCAAGTTTTGAGATTGGTCTATATCAACCATCGGGATGAGGCCTGGCAAAGCGCTGAATTTCATTGAAAAATTCTATAATCCGCCCATGAGCATGTATTTGGTTTCGAGATAATCCTCAATACCTTGCCTTGCCCCCTCACGCCCTAGGCCGGATGCTTTAATGCCGCCAAATGGTGCGACTTCGGTAGAAATTAGCCCTTCATTGATGCCAACCATGCCCGCTTCCAATGCTTCTCCAACGCGCCACGCACGGGCGAGCGATTGGGTATAGAAATACGCGGCGAGCCCTACATCAGAGCGGTTCGCACGCTCAAGGACTTCTTCTTCAGTATCAAACGGGTAAATCGCCGCCAGAGGGCCAAAGGTTTCTTCATTGGCAGCACGCATGTCGTCGGTCATGTCGGTCACAATCATAGGGTGGAGGAACAAGTCATTGGGTGGGGTGGCAGAGCCCGATACCAATGTCGCACCTTGCTCTAATGCGTTGCTTACGTGTTCGCAGACTTTAGTAACCGCACTTTTGTTAATCATGGCGCCTATTTGAACGTGACCATTCATCCCATCGCCGACTTCTAACTTAGCCACCGCGGCTTTGAAACGTTCCACAAACGCATCATGAACGCCTCGCTGTACGTAAATCCGATTCGCACACACACAGGTCTGCCCTGCATTTCGGTATTTGGCTACCATGAGCCCGCTGACCGCGGCGTCTAAATCCGCATCGTCAAACACGATGAAAGGAGCATTCCCACCCAATTCCAGCGACAGCTTTTTCACGGTGTCGGCAGATTGATTCATGAGCAGCTTTCCAACGTTTGTGGAGCCAGTGAAGCTGATTTTTCGAACTACGGAGCTTTGCGTTAACGCGCCGCCAATTTGTACAGCGTCGCCAGTCACGATATTGAGTACACCGGCAGGTAAGCCCGCTCGAATGGCAAGTTCGCCCAATGCCAAAGCGGTGAGTGGGGTTTCTGGTGCTGGCTTAAGTACAACTGCGCAACCAGCCGCCAATGCAGGGCCGCATTTTCGGGTGATCATGGCCGCTGGGAAATTCCAAGGTGTAATCGCCCCGACCACGCCAATGGGCTCTCTTGTTACGACGATTCGAGCATCGGGTTTGTGGCTTGGAATGGTTTCGCCGTAGGTGCGTTTGGCTTCTTCTGCAAACCACTCGATGAAGCTTGCCGCATAAGCGATTTCACCTTTGGCTTCTGCAAGCGGCTTTCCTTGTTCCGAGGTGAGAATCGTGGCGAGATCGTCTTGATTCTCCAGCATCAATTCGAACCAGCGGCGAAGAATTAAAGAACGGGATTTGGCGGTTTGCGCTTTCCAGCTTTTTTGTGCTCGCTCTGCCGCCTCAATGCTTTGATGGGTTTCATCAGCTCCAAAGCAAGGAACGAACCCAATCGCTTCTTGGTTGGCTGGGTTGCAAATAGGTTGGTATTGATCACCTTCACCTACCCATTCCCCGTTGATCAGGCACTTTTGTTTTAATAGAGTTGGATCGTTCAATTTCATGTGGCGCTCCTTAGAAAAAGGTAGATTCGCCCTTCGCCTGACTATTTTCAAAGCAGGAGATGGGCGTAGTGAAGCTGTGATTCAGCAATCGCTTGCTGGATCAAAGAAAGGTCATTGGATCAGAGAGTGACTTCTGGCTAAGAGAGGGCACTTCATTTGATAGACGGCCGTATAAAAAAACTGCTTTATAAAGAGAATGGCTTTATAAAGAGAACAGCACGTTCGCTTGCCCTGTACCCGAGCTCGGGAAGTACTCGCCAATGAGCGTGCCTTTACCTTCATAGTTATCCCAACCTAATGCACCAAACAGCATCGCGGTATCGTGCATGCCGCCTTCGCCAGAGCACAGTTCGGCATAGTCAGGCAGCATTTTTAGGAAGGTTTTGATTTCGCCTTGTGCCCATAAATCCAACACGCGCAGATCGACTTGGCGGTTAAATTCTTTGGAAATAGTGAAGGTGCCGTTGTTGGCTTCGTAGTCTTCGTTATCCCAAATCCGGTGGGAAAGGGAGCCCGACGCCAGCAACATGACTCGGCTGTCACTTTCCTCAATCGCTTCACGAATGGCTTCGCCAACAAGACGTGACGATTCGATGCTATGCACCGCGCACCAACCTCCAATAGAGACGACTTTGAAATGGCTGTCTTCATTCATGTACCGCATCGGTACAAGGGTGCCATATTCCAAATCCAAGGTTTCCACTTGGTGGGATAGGGTATGAACGCCTTTCGCCATCGCTTTTTCTGCAATAGCGTCCCCTAATTCTGGGTTGCCATCGTAGTGATAAGCGAGGTTTTGGATAAAGTGAGGGAACTCGTGGCTGGTGTAGATCCCTTCAAATTTCTTATTTGAATTGACGTGATAGCCCGCATTGACCAACCAGTGGGTATCGAGCACGACCAACGTATCGACATTGTGTTCTTTTGCCATGGCTGCCAACTTTTTGTGTCCGTCGATGGCTTGTTGTCGGCAACCAAATAGACGCCCAGGTTGCTCCGACATCAACATGGTTGGGACGTGTGTAATTTTGGCTGCTATAACCAATTCACCCATAATCATTCTCCTTGTGTTTCATTCACTTTTGGTACGCCAGCGATGCCAGCGTTGTGCTCACTTGGCCAGTTTTTGATGGATATTATTTTTCTTGTAATTCAAAGTTGGGTGAAGCTCGGTTAGCTCCAGCCCAAAGCTCAGGTATCGGGTATCGAAAAGGGAAGAAAGATACTCAGTAAAGAAGGCGTGTAGGGTGTCGCCCACTTTTATGAGTGTTTCTTCACTTCTGCCTGTACCCACCTTGATGGTCAATTGAATAAACCGATTTTCAGGGTCGCCTTCCGCCACTCGAAAGTGTTCGCAGCGGTGCGCTCGAATGCGGATGCCCCCTAATGGGAACACCCCCGTTTCTTGAGCAACATTGGCGAGCTGTTCAAACAGATCAGGAAAATCCACATCGCCATCCAAATTGGCGGAATACTCGACAATAAAGTGAGGCATTTAGCCCTCCTTACCCAATTTAGGCACCGTGTGCTGGTCGTGTGCGATACAGATGTTCTTGGTTTCCATGTAGAAGTCGAAACTCCAGTCGCCACCATCACGACCGACACCCGACATTTTCACGCCGCCAAAGGGAGAAGGGAGGTTTCGGTTGTTTTCAGAGTTGACCCACACCATGCCCGCTTCAATTTTGTGGGCACATCGCATCGAGCGACCGGTGTCGCCTGTCCAGATGTACGCCGCCAAGCCATATTGGGTATCGTTGGCAATGCGCAGGGCTTCTTCTTCTGAATCGAAGGTGATCACCGATAAAACAGGTCCGAAGATTTCTTCACACGCGACTTTCATTTCGTTATTCACGTTAGTGATCAGCGCTGGAGCAAAGTAATACCCCTCTTCTGGTGCCAATTCCGACACGTTGCCACGAGCGACATCGGCTCCTTCCTGCTTGGCAGATTCCAGATAACTGGTGACTTTTTCTAAATGCGTTGGGTGAATAAGCGGGCCGACTTCGGTATCGAGATCTAGTGGATGCCCGACTTTTAGCAAGCTCACTCGGTGTTTCAACTTCGCGATGAATTCATCTTTGATAGACGATTGAAGGATCAAGCGGCTGGAGCTGGTGCAGCGCTGGCCGTTCAAGCTGTAAATCATGAAAACTACCGCATCAAGGGCACGTTCCATGTCGGCATCGTCGAACACCAAAACGGGGTTTTTACCGCCCAATTCAAAGTGGACGCGTTTTAATGTGGCTGCACCTTGTGCTTGAATCATGGAGCCTGTAGTGGTTTCCCCAACAAAAGCCACAGCTTTGATCGTAGGGTGCTCGGTAAGTGCTTTACCAGCCACTTCACCAAACCCATTGACCATGTTCCAAACGCCTGCCGGTAGCCCAGCAGCTTCGGCACACTCCGCTAAAATAGCGGCGCTGAGTGGGCTGAACTCAGCAGGTTTGTGCACGACGGTACAACCAGCGGCCAGTGCCGGAGCGATTTTCCATGTCGACAACATGAAAGGGGTGTTCCATGGGGTGATCACACCTACGGGACCAATAGGGGTGCGCACAGTGAAGTTGGTGTGCGCGTCTTGAAACAAAGAGTCGCCGTTTTTCGCTTCTGGGGCTTTGTCTGCAAAGAAGCGAAAGTTCGCTGCGCCGCGCACAGCTGCTTGCTTCATAAAGCGAAATGCTTGCCCGCAATCCACCGATTCAACGAGTGCAATTTCTTCTGCTCTGCGTTCTATTTCATCCGCGAGTTTATGTAAGATTTGGCGACGTTTTGCACCAGAAAGCCCCGACCATTCTTCAAAGGCACTTTGCGCTGCAGTGCAGGCGAGGTTCACGTCTTGTTCTGTTCCTTTCACTACCGTACCAAGACGTTTATTGTTGATTGGACTCTGGTTTTCAAAGGTGTCGGAACCCGTTCCTAGCGTCCATTCTCCATTAATGAAGTGACCCAGTGTGTCGGTCTTAAAACGCGCCAGATATTGTCTGGCTTTGGTAATTTGCGTATCGAGAGTTGTCATGCTTAATCCTTGCTTTCAAAGTATTCCGTTTCACTGACCATGTGCGTGGTTAACGTGCCCAGCCCTTCAATAGAGCACTCAACCACATCACCGGGTTGGGTATCTTTCAGCCCTTTTGGCGTACCGGTTGCAATCATGTCGCCTGGTTGCAATGTGATGGTTTGGCTAAGGTATTCAATCAGCTCTGGGATGCTGAAAATCATGCCATTGGTGTTACCGGTTTGAACCACTTCGCCATTCACTTTGGTTTCCAGTGACAGGTTACTGACGTCTGGCAGTTCATCTTTGCTCACCAGCCAAGGACCGATAGGGCAAAGGGAATCGCGGCTTTTCACCTTCAGGTTGGGGCGGTAGTAATTCTCAAGGTAGTCGCGGATCGCGAAGTCATTACAAATGGTGTAACCCGCGACATAGTCCATCGCGTCTTCACGAGAGATGTGCTTGCCTTTCTTGCCAATCACCGCCACCAGCTCACATTCGTGATGCATAAAATCCACATTGTCTGGGCGATACGTTGGGCATTCGTGTCCTGTAAGCGTGTTGGCACCTTTAATAAAAACCAGCGGTACTTCTGGGGCAGAAAAGGCCAATTCTGAAGCGTGATCCGCGTAGTTAAGACCGAGCGCGAAAATCGTCCCTGGGTTTTCTACTGGGCAAAGCCATGAGATGTTGTCTTTTGACACGACGTTGCCATCTGGTGCGATAAATTGACCATTCATATCGATGGTAATGTTCAGGGTTTTGCCATCTTTAATGATTCGTGCAGTTCTCATTGGGCGTACTCCCCTAAGCGGCTAGTGAGGTGGTGCTGGCCATTAATGCTGGATTCAATTTTGTCGCCAGCCCGTATGGCAATGCGCTCGCCATGAAAACACGGGGCAATGATGTCGCCTGGTTCTAGCGTCATGATGAAAGAGATACGTTCAATCAGTTCGAGAATGTCGGTTTCAAAATGCTCTGTGGAAATATCGCCACGCCATTTGCCATTAATTTTGGTGGAGACAATCGTCGATGATGGAGCAGGAGATGATGAAATCGCACTCGCTGATGAGGCAAGTATGCTCGCCGGTTGCCAGTTGCCATTCATCGCCGCGGATTTATCGATGCCTTTTCCAAGAATGTCTGGGCGGTAGTAACTTTCTTCCGGTGAGGAAATATCGTGCACCACGCTGACGCCGGAAATGTAGCTCAGAGCATTGTCGCGACTCACGCGCTGGCAGCGTTTGCCTATCAGTAGCGCAAGGCTGGTTCCGACTACGAGTGAAGCGTTCGCTTTTTCTACCGGTATTAACGAATTGTCTTTGTTCCATGTATTTCTGGGCTTGAAATACAGAACTGGCTCGGTTGGCAGCGCTTTGTAGGGTGGCTGCTGAAATTTGTCGTTCCATTCTTGGCGATGGCGCTTGTCGTTCAGTGCCACACAAACCAGTTTGGACTGGCTGTTGGGTAAAATCGTCATGTTGAATCCTTAAGTCTGCAAGCCTTTAATAACCGCTTCCGCTTGGGGCGGTGTCTTGTTGTCCTTTAAATTGAGAAACCAGTGCTTTCGCACCATTCGATAGCAGCAAAGTATCCACACCAATGCCGATAAAACTCGCACCACAATCGGCGTAGTGCTGCGCTTTCGCTGGGTTGAGGCACAAAATTCCAGCGGCTTTCCCTGCTTTTCGAATAGTGGAAATCGCACTTTCGATAGCGGCAACCACCTTTGGGTGATCGGGGTTTCCAACGTGCCCCATGGAAGCGGACAAATCGGTAGGGCCGATGAATACGCCATCAATGCCTTCGATCGCTACGATCTCTTCCAAGTTGTTCAGTGCGGTTTGCGTTTCCGCTTGAACCAGTAAACACACTTCTTGATTGGCGCTGTGCACGTACCCCGGAATTTGATTCCAGCGTGCCGCTCGCGCTAGCGAACTTCCCATGCCGCGACGTCCTTGAGGTGGGTAGCGACAATCCAACACTAACGACTGTGCTTGCTCAGCAGTATCAACCATCGGTATTAGAAGCGTTTGTGCGCCAATATCGAGGAGGCGCTTAATCACCGTGGTGTTTCCCTCTGCTGGTCGAACAATGGTGGACGTGTTGTAAGGTTCAATCGCTCGCAGCTGGGTAAGTACATCTCCAAGTTCAAACGGGGCATGCTCCCCATCGATGAGCAGCCAATCGAAGCCCGCACCCGCGCAGATTTCGGCGGCAGTTGGGTCGGGCAAGCCTTGCCATAGCCCCCATTGCAGCTGGTGGTTGGAGAGTTTGTGTTTAAATTGATTTTTCATAGTTGTTCCTGCCTATACCTGTGCCACTATTTTCATCAGCACCACTACACAAACGACACCGATATGCCGCCTAACGGACCGTAATCGGCATGCACCGTATCGCCCGCTTTTACTGCAACGGGACGGGTAAATGAGCCAGAAAGGATGACTTGTCCTGCTTCCAACCCAATGCCATGTGGCGCAAAGCGTTTGCATACCCAGCAGATGCCGTTTGCAGGGTGACCAAGCACACCAGAAGCCAGTCCCGTTTCTTCAATTTGACCGTTGAGATAAAGCGCGGCACCCGCCCAGCGAATGTCCATTTCGTCTGGACGAATAGGGCGTCCACCTATAATGATTCCGCCATTGGCGGCGTTGTCGGCAATGGTGTCGTAAACCTTGCGGGTGTAACCTGTTTCTGGATCGGTTCTGTGGCAACGAGCCGCAATGAGCTCAATGGCGGGCACAACGTAATCGGTGGCATTAAGCACATCAAAAATAGTGACGTTCTCGCCTTTTAACGGGGCTTTTAGAACAAACGCCAGTTCAACTTCAATGCGAGGATCGAGAAAATCGCCAGCTGGGATCTGCGCGCCATCAGGGAAGAACATGTCATCCAGTAATACCCCAAAATCAGGTTGGTCAATGTTCACCGCCATTTGCATGGCTCTCGATGTCAGCCCGATTTTGTAGCCTTTCACCTGTGCTCCGCCTTCGATTTTCTTATCCACCCAAGTTTTTTGAATGGCATAGGCATCGTCCATGGTCATCTCTGGGTGAGAGAGTGTCAGGGCTGGAATTTGCTGGCGATTTATTTCAGCTTGATAAAGCTTCTGCGCGGCATTTTCTATTTCTTCCTTTTTGAGCATGCTACTTCCTTATTTATTTTCTATTTTGCTTGTTCTTTATTTATCTATAACAAATAGAATCTAGAAGTGAAAATGTCGGAAATGGTTAGGTGGGACTATTCATAAGTTATATTTTTATTAAATTCATTAAGTTAATTTATTTTGATGTGAATCTCTTATTGAAAAGTGCAATCCATTAAAAGAAAAAGCCATATCTATATATCTCCCTTTATCTAATATGGAAATGCAATCCTACACTAGAAGGGAATACGGAAATGGAACAGGATAACCAAAAGAAATTTAGAGATGCTATGTCAAACCTTGCTGCAGCTGTGAACATTGTGACTACAGGTGGTCAAGCTGGGCTAGGGGGCATTACTGCAACAGCGGTATGCTCGGTGAGTGACTCTCCAGCTACTATGTTAGTGTGCGTTAATCAGCAAAGCGGTAGCCATGATAAGTTTTGTGAAAACCAAAATATCTGCATAAATATATGCAGTGAAGATCAAGAGACTATGTCTTATCACTTTGCGGGCATGACCAAGCTACCGATGGAAGAAAGATTTGCCCTGCCTGAATGGAAATTAACAGAAAAAGGTGTGCCTAAACTCGAAGGAGCAATAGCGAATTTGGAAGGGAAAATTAAAAACGTAAGTGAAGTTGGAACCCATTCTGTATTTTTTGTGGAAATAGAAAATATTGATATTAATTCAAGTAAAGACGCGCTTATTTATTTTAACAGAGAATTTAGAACCGTAAAAACCGGTGAAGCAAAGGCTGCTTAAATTGGAAAGTACCAACACTTCTTTGAAAAATCCAATAATGTGAGACAACTATGAATACAAATAACCCTTTACTCGACGAGCTGAATAAAATTCTTCCAACCATTGCCGAAAATGCTGCGATGGCAGAGCGAGACCGAACGCCACCTGAAGTGAACATACGCTTATTAAAAAGCATTAACTTTCACCGCGCTTTACAGCCTAAAGCATACGGTGGGCTGGAAGTGTCTTTGCCTGAATTCACCAATTGCGTTGCCGCTTTGGCGGGCGCGTGTGGCGGTACTGCGTGGGCGGCAAGTTTACTTTCTACTCACAGCCACCAAATGGCGATGTTTTCCAAGCAGGCACAAGAAGAGTTCTGGGGTGAGAACCCTGATGCGACAGCGAGCAGCAGTATTGCTCCTTTTGGTAAAGTGGTAGAAGTAGAAGGCGGCGTTCTGTTCAATGGGCATATGCGTTGGAGTAGCGGTTGCGACCATGCTGAATGGGCGATCGTTGGTTTTTGGCGTGAAGGTATTCAAGGTGAGCGAATCTATTCATTTGGTGTAGTACCGCGCAGCGAATACAGCATACAAGACGATTGGTTTGCAGCTGGCATGAAATCAAGTGGCACAAAAACACTGATCATCGAAGATGTGTTCATTCCAGAGCATCGTATTGAAGCGGCGAAAGATATGATGGAAGGGAAGTCGGCAGGGTTTGATTTATACCCAGACAGCAAAATCTTTTACGCGCCTTATCGCCCATATTTTGCTTGCGGCTTTTCAGCGATTAGCCTAGGCATTGCAGAGCGTATGCTGGAAGTATTTAAAGAGAAAACCAAAAACCGTGTACGCGCCTATACAGGGGTGAACGTTGGTGGTGCTACGCCTGCATTAATGCGTCTTGCTGAATCCACACACCAGGTAAACGCCGCGCGAGCTTTCTTAGAAAAAACGTGGGAAGAACACAAAGAGCACGGCGAACAAAAACGCTATCCAGATCGCGAAACACTGGCGCATTGGCGTACTAACCAAGCCTACGCGGTAAAAATGTGTATTGAATCCGTAGACCGTTTGTTTGAAGCAATGGGTGGTAATTCATGGTTTGAAGATAACGAAGCCCAACGTCTATTCAGAGACTCACACATGACAGGCGCGCACGCGTATACCGATTACGATGTATGTGCTCAGATCTTTGGTCGCGAACTAATGGGTCTAGACCCAGACCCTTCTATGGTTTAAGCCACCTTACAGCGCTGAAAACTCAATTTAGCTTTGGATAAGGCTTCGCCTTTTCCACCGCGGCTCGCTTTTTCATTCGAAGCGAGCCGCGTTTTTTTGGAAATTGAGTTTTCTTTAGATTTACATTGAATTGAGAAATGAATCGCATCGAAGCAACAAGTTGCGATCCAAGCAATGAAGACTTTGCCGACTGAAAAGTATAAAGGCTTACTAGAATAAATAGCGTTGAGCACCACTCGAGTATTTAAGAAGGAAGGAAAAGTTGTTTGAAAAATCTTAAATTGGAATTAGATAATGCGGATACTCGGTTTGTTCTTGAAGCCTTATTGGAGCTTGAGAATAAGTGGGCAAAAATGTGCAACACATCTGAAAATGATGATGAAATCGCGGATTATGGCAATGATCTCGTCGAGTTAAGATTACTGATGAAACCACTTGTTACGCAGGCTGTAGAGATCTTTGGTGATAGTGTGGTTGATTTTTCTAGAGAGACTCTATAGCAAGCGACAGCATGTAATGTTTAGGAAGCAAGGTGCCACTTTTATGGCTTGATAATTAAATGAGAATAATTATCAACAAAGTGTTTGACAACCCAAATGAGAATGATTATTGTTTGCCTTGTCGGAAGGGAAAAAGAAACGGTTTGTCATAGAGTTGAGTCATTTAGCTCTGCACTTTTTCAAGTAATGGTGAATCGAATCTGGATTTCTTTGACACGACATTGCTCACATTGCTTCCAGTGTAATTTATAGCTTATGGCAAGGTTGGCTTAGTTTCAGCCTTACTAAATTTTGCTAAGCGACACATCTTTATGTGTCGCTTTTTTCTTTTCTGCGTTCCTGCTTTTTTTACCGTTTTTCTTATCAGCTTAACTCGCTATTGGGTATGAGATAAAACTAGCATTTAATTAATCTGAACTAGCAATTTTTGCTAGCTCATTGCTGAATTCAATTGAGCTAAAGTGGCTTACATTAACTCTTTAACTCCATTAAAGGTTTAGCGAGATTCTATTCGCAAACTCAGCCTTAATCTCACCCTTGTGTAACTAATTTGTGTGCATCTCATTGGTAGCTTCAATTCAACTTAGTGCAACTATTACATTTCCTTTTATAGGAATGCTCGTTGTTTCTTCTAGGTAGCAAGAAGCTCATCGGTCCGTGTAACTATCAAGAAAGTCAGTTTCAGCTATCTATGAAGCCTACCGAATATGAGGAAAAACAATATGGTCAAGCTAAAGCTCACATGTAGACTTGTAACTTTTTAGGCTCAATACAATGAAAATACTATGCTTTATTATTCTATCCACTTTATTTTTGGGGTCTATCAAAGCAGAGGAAGGTAATTTGATAAAAAAAAATAGATTTGAACTTACTCCCGAAATAAATGGAAAACTTGTATCCGAAGGCTCTCCAATAGCAGGTGCCGTTATTGAGCTAGCAATTGGAGCTATGGGAGACACACTGGTTCATCAAAGTATCACTGACCAAAATGGGAACTTTTATTTTGACGAGGTGGTGGTTAATAAACTAAATAGCCCTGGTGTGTTTGACGAGCAATTGGTTAGTGTCTCAATTGATACTGATATCGAAGATAAAAACATTAAAATTTGGCGGACGATGACAGCTGGTTATCGTTTGAAGCCTTTCATGACTAGTAATCTGTCCAACCTTACATGTGATGTCAATTCAGAATTAAAGTACTTCATTTTCTCTATAGATAGCAATGACTATGAAGTTCACAGTGTCTGTGAGCTAAAGGGAAGCAACGAATCAGGTAAATATTAGAAGGAACTAAAATGTCATCAATCTCTCCCAAATTAGCTTCTCAAATAGCATTGCTTCCGTATGACTTATTAGATAGTAAATCAGTATTTGTCCCTCGATATGTCAATAAGTCATTTTCATTTGATGATAAAAATAGATCATACGTAGGTAAAACTGGTGGTTTGCTTTCAATCTTTGGAAATAAAACAACGGGCTTCGCTCTGATAGGTGAAGGTAAAGAGAGCTACAAATCAGATATTGTTATAGCAATACGAGGTACTGATACACTCGGCGATATAATAGCTGATGCGAATGTAGGCTTAAAAGGATCACCTAATGGGCATGCTGCTCACGCAGGCTTTGTAAATTTATATAACTCCATAAAACCTCAGATTCGCAGCTATTTATCAAAGAGAAAAACACTACCTTCTAGAGTCCACTGTGTGGGTCATAGTTTAGGTGGAGCGATAGCTTCATTATTTGCAGACTGGCTTAAGGCAGAGTATTCGTTAAAAGTTAATCTATACACATTTGGCACACCGAGAATCGGTATGCTCGGATATGCTAATAAAAAAATTGACAAAACATACCGATGTACGCATGGAGCTGATCCTGTTCCAATGTTTCCTTTATGGCCATTTATTCACGCTGGTGAAGAATATAGATTAGATGCGAGTGTTGGAGTTGTACCATCAACACATAAGTTGGCCTCTACTGGCAATCCAGGGTATGTGAATACTGCAAAATCTGAAAGCTGGAGCAATTTACAAAAGGTTTCCAAAAAGTATTTTAATAAGCGAGTGGTTTTAGATTACAACCGCAGAAAAGAAGCGGCATTTAATGAAACATGGAAAGATAAAATAATCGGTGCCGTGATTACCCTTTTAAGAAACTCTGGAGTCGGATTAGGTTTACAATCGGCAATGCTTCCATTACTAACTATCCACGACATTTTGGCTAGACATTTGAGTACTATAGCTCAAAAATCTAGTCAATTTGCCGAGCAAACTAAGGGCATCTTAGGGCATATGTTGGTTTTCGCAGGTAGAGCTGGTATTGAAGTTCGGGATATGTCATACAAATTTGTTAAATGGGTATTTACTCTAATGACGAAGAGACTATTGAATGCTGTCAGAAGTGCACTCAACTCCATTTAATATAAAAAGTCGCCACATGGCGACTTTTTAGTAAGTTAGACTTACGTAAATTTAAAAATGACAACGGTTTTTCCCCAAATAAAACATTTAACAAAAATGCAACCCTAGCGGCAGTTGGTTGTATTTTGTGCAGACGTTCTGTATGTACATGCTGTAAACGAAGACTTCGAACATACTTCAATTAAAAATATCGAACCGACTGATGAAATTGTAGGGCGAGAATACGCTCAAAAAGCCGTTGAATAATCGAAGTTACCGTAGAACCATTCAAATATACCCTCTTAGTGCAATCGCCACGCCGATGACCGCGGCGGCGTCCGCCAAAATTACAACGTGCTGCGTCTTTTTACCGCTTTTGCGATTATTTCCCGTGAACCAATTTTAATACCTTCCTTTCTATCCTTAAGTTTCACGATGGGGGGCATACCGAAGCAATAATGGTACATAGAATTGAAGGGCACTATCCTAACTGCATAATCACTCATCTAATTCGCCAGACAGAATATGGCGGATTCACTCATAGGATTGTTTTATGCAGCTTAGTGACCCACAGCTTTACCGCCAACAGGCATACATCAATGGCAACTGGACTGATGCAGGAGTGCAGAGTGTGATTGATGTGAAAAACCCTGCGACCGGCGATAGTATTGGCTCTATTCCTGACTTAGGTCGAGCTGAGACCCAAAATGCCGTTGCAGCAGCTGAGGCGGCTTGGCCTGATTGGAAGGCGAAAACAGGAAAAGAACGCGGTTTGATATTACGCCGTTGGTACGATCTAGTAATGGAGTATATCGATGATCTCGCAATGATTATCACCCTCGAAAATGGCAAGCCACTTGAAGAGGCACGTGGAGAGGTTCTTTACGCTGCTTCCTTTCTCGACTGGTTTGCTGAAGAGGCGCGTCGTCAATATGGTGACGTCATACCTCAAACGAAGGGAGACCAACGCTTGTTTGCTATACGCCAACCTGTAGGTGTGTGTGGTGCGATCATTGCGTGGAATTTCCCTTGTACACTGGTGACACGAAAGGTTGCACCGGCACTTGCAGCGGGCTGTACGGTTGTACTTCGCCCTGCTGGGCAAACACCATTCTCCGCTCTTGCTCTCGCGGAGTTGGGTGAACGCGCTGGCATCCCTGCAGGCGTGTTTAACGTGATTACTGGTGGGGCAAGGGCTATCGGGACAGAGCTCACCTCCAATGAGGCTGTTCGTAAAATTACTTTTACTGGTTCGACGCCCATCGGGCGCTTACTCATGCAGCAAGCAGCACCAACTGTTAAGCGACTATCGCTTGAATTGGGTGGCAACGCGCCATTCATAGTGTTCGAAGATGCGGATGTGGAAAAGGCTGTCGACGCATTAATGGTGTCCAAATTCCGTAATGCGGGTCAGACATGTGTTTGTGCTAACCGCGTTTTTGTTCATGATTCGATCTATGAAGTATTTGCACGACGAGTTACTGAGAAGGTGCTCGACATGAAAGTAGGGAACGGTCTAGATCGTGATGTTTCAATCGGTCCTTTGATCGATGAAGCTGGTGTCGAGAAAGTATCAGACCTGGTTGAAGATGCTTTAGCCAAAGGCGCTCGCCTGCTGGCTGGTGGCCAGAGGCACTCTCTAGGCGGTGGTTTTTATGAACCTACTGTGCTGGCAGATGTCGGCCAAGATATGGAAGTCGCGCGCGAAGAAATTTTCGGTCCTGTGGTCACTTTGTTTCGCTTTGAATCGGAAGAAGACGTGATAGAAAAGGCGAACTCCGTAGAAACGGGGCTCGCTGGGTATTTCTTTAGTCGTGATACGTCAAGAGTATGGCGTGTTGCAGAAGCGCTTGAAGTGGGTATTGTTGGTGTAAATACTGGCATGTTTTCAAACGAAGTTGGTCCCTTCGGTGGCGTTAAGCAATCAGGCTTTGGGCGTGAAGGTTCCCGTTATGGTCTTGATGACTTCTCAGATCTCAAATATATCTGTCTCGGTGATGTAAATTGATAATCTGACTCTTTAGTGCGCCAGCATCCCAATGAATGGGGTGTTGGCAGTTAAGCTGTTAGTTACTACCCAGTAAGGAAATGAAAGAAAAGCCTTATTATTAATTTTGTCTGAATCTGAACAAAGTGTTCCCACCTCCTTTATCCAAACTCCCTGAGATAAGAGGTTGATCATTATCAACCTATCTCTGTCTATCTACTCTTACGACCTTCCATTTATCAATATGATTAACCCCCTGCCTTCTATTTATCAAATTTTTCATCCATCACGAAATACGATGCCCGCCATTCCGGATGGTTTGTTCGGAAGTATTGTGAACTGACGTATATTTAAAAGTAGATGACGCAGTTTCATCTAAAGAATTTCTTAAAAGTTAATAGGGACGTTTTCATGAAGAGTATTAAAAAAATAGCTACTGCTTCTGCAATAGTTTCGGCGCTATTTGCCCCACTTGCATCGGCTGATCCTGTGAAATTAAATATGCCGTCGGTGTACCCTGGATCTCTAACCCAGCTTGGCACGGCTGGTGTGCGTGTAGCGGATACCGTCAACCTAATATCCGGTGGCGAAGTAAAGATTAAGTTCTTTGAACCTGGTGCGCTTGTTCCAGCACTAGAAATTTTCGACGCCGTGTCAAATGGATCTGTTGATGCAGGTTGGTCTACTTCTGGTTACTGGGGGTCAAAGAATTCTGCATTGAACATTTTTGCCACTGTTCCCTTCGGCCCTCAAGCGGGTGAATACCTTGCGTGGATGTGGTACGGCGATGGCGATAAGTTGAAGAACGAAATCTACAATAAATATGGTATTCAGAGTATTACCTGTGGCATCCATTCCCCAGAAACTTCTGGTTGGTTCAAGAAGGAAATTAACAGCCCGAAAGACCTCAAGGGATTAAAAATGCGTTTCTACGGCATTGGCGCTAAGGTCATGCAGAAACTTGGTGTTGATACGCAATTGTTAGCCGGCGGTGATATTTTTCCCGCTCTCGAACGCGGTACCATTGATGCAACTGAATTTTCTATGCCCGCAATTGACCTCAAGCTCGGCTTCTACAATGCAGCCAAACATAATTACTTCCCAGGTTGGCATCAACAATCCACGATCCAAGAACTGCTGGTTAACAAAAAGAAGTGGGATAGCATGAGTGAACGACAGCAGGCGATAATCGAAACCACTTGTCGATCTAACATTGCCACTCAATATGCGGAAGGCGAGGCGATTCAGGCTCCCGCGCTGGCTGAAATGAAGAAAAAAGGCGTAATAACACACCGCTGGAATGACGAGATGCTTGATGCACTAAGAGACGGCTGGGCCTCAGTTCTTGCCGAAGAAAAGGCTGCTAATCCTGAGTTCGAGAAAGTCTGGAATAATCTCGACCAATTCAGAGAAGAATATGCAGTGTGGAAGAAACTGGGTTACCTCTAGTCACTTCGTAAAAAACAAGATCAGACCGTCGTGAAGTCGGTCTTTGTTTTCTAAGCTGAAACAGAGCTTATTAAAGAAACGTTTTGGTGAAATAGCCTGGAGGGGTAGCTTGCAATTTTTTATCGGATTTTCTGAAATTATTGACCGAGTCATGAGGTTCCTAGCGATGTTTGGCGGATGGCTGGGAGTAATTTTGATCGTTGCAGTTTGTTATGATGTGGTCACGCGTTATTTCGGCGTTCCCAAACCAGCCGGAATAAATTCTACGATGATCCAAGAATCAGAATACTGGCTGCATAGCTTTCTCATTGTTTTTTCGATTGGTTACGCTTATCACAAGAACGCTCACGTTCGAGTTGATCTTTTTCGACCTCGCTTCTCGTTAAAAACGAAACTCTGGATTGAACTCATTGGTCTTATAACCGCAGTCATTCCATACTCACTATTGGGCATCTGGCTAGCCTGGCCTTACACGGTAAAATCATATATTTCCGGTGAAATATCAAAATCACAAAATGGGCTTTCTGACCTATGGATCCTGAAAAGCGGGCTCGTTATTCTTTTTGTACTCATCTTTTTTGCAGGTCTTTCTAAGCTCATTAAGATCTTCGCTGCGCTCCGTGGCGACCTTTCCATGGAAGCCGTGAGTGGAGAAGAACTATGACGTTGGTTGAAGTGCTTCCACTGCTAATGTTCGCAGTGCTTGGTTTATTACTCTTCACAGGATTACCCGTTACTTTTGTCCTTGCAGGTGTCGGTCTTGGTTTTGCCTTAATTGGTATTGGGTTAGAGGAATTTTTGCCCATTCAATTCAAAGTACTGCCCTCACGTATATTTGGAAGCATTTTCGAAAATGCAATCCTAACGGCGATTCCGATGTTCATTTTCATGGGGACAATGCTAGAAAAATCAGGCGTAGCCCGAGATCTTTTAAATTGTCTCCAGGTACTACTGCGCCGCGTACCAGGTGGTCTTGCGCTTGGTGTGACATTAATGGGGACAATCCTTGCTGCAACGACCGGCATCATCGGTGCATCAGTGATCATGATGACACTGCTAGCGTTACCAGTGATGATCGAGCGCAAATACAATCACGAATTAGCGACGGGCACTATTGCTGCCTCAGGCACCCTAGGGATTTTAATCCCGCCATCCATCATGTTGGTGATCATGGCAGACCTGCTCTCACGTTCAGTTGGTGATCTCTTTATGGCGGCAGTGTTCCCTGGTCTTTTACTGGCTGGACTCTATATCGCATACATCGTCATACGTTGTACGCTAAACCCTAAGTTAGCCCCTATGCTGGATGCTGATGTTGGCCCACAGAATCTAGTGGCTGTACTCGTGATGGTGCTACGTAGCTTTGTGCCTCCTATTCTTCTCATTTCAATAGTGCTCGGCTCTATCCTTGGCGGTTTTGCGACTCCTACAGAAGCGGCAGGTGTCGGTGCGATGGGGGCTATCCTGCTCGGTTTTATCAACCTCGTGATCTTGCCCGTGATGGGTGTCTCCGAAGTCGCTGGCTTTAATACAAATACTGATGTTGATATGGGTAACCATGCTATTGGCAGTGGCTTTACAAAAGAGTTGCATCAATTTGGTCGCACCCTTACAGAGGTTGTTGAACGTGCCATGCTGACAAATGCCATGATCTTCGGCATTTTTATTGGGGCAACACTTTTCAGCTAGGTATTCCGTGCACTTGGTGGTGATGACATTGTTATTGAACTGGTACATTCACTTGGTCTTGGGTCTTGGGGATTCCTGTTCCTAATTATGGGGCTCGTGTTCATTCTTGGATTCTTCTTCGATTGGCTCGAAATCACCCTAATTGTGCTGCCAGTCTTTGCACCAATCATTGCGCAACTTGATTTCGGCGATCATATGCCGCAAATCGAAGTGACTTATTGGTTTGCGATTTTGCTAGCAATGAACCTTCAAACCTCATTTTTAACTCCCCCCTTTGGCTTCGCGCTGTTCTACTTGAAAGCGGTGGCACCGCCCTCGGTTGAGATTAACGAAGTGTATAGAGGGATCATTCCGTTTGTCATGTTGCAGCTCTTCGGTCTGGCGCTCGTGATTGCTTATCCGGATATTGCGCTTTGGTTGCCTAGAGTTTTGCAGGAATAAAACTAAGGGCAGTTATATCTTTGTTCTCATTTGAGGTACGTTGCTATTATGAATAAGGAATCGACACCTTTAGACCGGAGGCTTAATGTGGCAATAGTCGGTACGAGATCCTCGACAGCGAACTTCGACATCACTACCTTGCGCTTGTTTGTGAGTGTGGCTGAACAAGGGAATATCGCAGAGGCGTCGCGGATTAATCACATAGCGGCGTCAGCCATAAGTAAGCGGATCTCGGACCTTGAAGCTCGAGTAGGCGTTAATTTACTCTATCGGTTGCGCGGTGGTGTGGAGCCCACACAGGCTGGCAAGGCAATGCTGCGCCATGCAAAGCGTGTTCTTCTGCTTATGGAGGATATGGACGCCGAATTGAGCGAGTTTACACACGGCATGCGTGGACAGGTGCGGTTGTGGGCTAATACGTCGAGTATTACGCAGTTTCTCCCAGAAGATATATCTCGTTATGTGGAGCGATTTCCAGAGGTTGGAATAGAGTTGCGTGAGGAAACCAGCCAGATCATCATAGATGGCATTCGAGAGGGGCTTACCGACTTAGGTATATTTTCTGGTCATACGGATAGTGGAGATCTGGAAACACGTGTATACCGACACGACACGCTTATGGTCATCCTGCCTTCAGGGCATCCCTTGGAAGGGCATGAGAAGTTAAAGCTGGCTGACATAGCCGCCTACAATCAAGTAGGTCTTCAAGATGGCAGTTCATTACAAAACCAGCTCTTACATGAAGCCTCCTCGCTGGAGGAGCCGCTAAAGCTTCGTGTAAGAGTACTGAGTTTTGATGGTATTCGACGTATGGTCGAAGCAGGGCTGGGGTTAGCAGTGTTGCCTGAAGGTGCGGTTATTCCTTTCCTCGAAATGGGAACGTTCACCGCGGTTAAACTCGACGAACCATGGGCAAAACGCTCACTGATACTGGGTTTCAGGGATTACAAATCATTGCCGGTGGTGGCGCGGACCCTGATTGAATGTCTTGCCCCCGAACCCTCGTAAGTACTATTCGAATATTCCACCAATCTTATCGGCTGATTTTTAGTTGATGGATACCTTTTTCAGCGCGTCTTCAGACTGCATTTTTGGCAGGGTATTTCTATGCTTGTCCTTCGCTACTGACTATATCAACTAGTGGTCATCGAAATTTACGACTGAGTTTAAGCAGAGATCGTGAGCCGATATGTCCACCCTCTTTATTGGGAATTGGTAAAGGGAAACAAAATTTGCAATTCTTAAATGAAATAAAAAACGGTCGATTTATAGCCATTTCAATTACTCATACAGTTAGGTAGATCGCATATGCCCCTTGTTAAAGAAACTTTTGATTACGTCATCATCGGTGGTGGAACAGCTGGAGCGCTACTCACCAATCGCTTAAGCGAGGATGGCGCTACCGTTTGTCTACTTGAGGCTGGACCACGCGATATCAATCCATTAATCCACATTCCTGCTGGCTACATAAAGAATGTATATTCGAAAACACTTACTTGGGGTTTTGAGGCGGAGGCTAGTGAAGGCACTGCTGGGCGTCGATTTTCTCTGCCCCAAGGGCGTGTACTGGGAGGTTCAAGCTCCATTAACGGGCTCAACCACAACCGAGGACAAAGTGCAGACTTTGACCTGTGGGCAGAGCTTGGAAATCCGGGTTGGTCTTACAGCGAGGTGCTTCCCTACTTTCGCCGTTCAGAGCGCAAGATAGGCAAAGGTGACAAACGATACCGCGGGCTTAAAGGGGAATTACCAATAACCGATCTTGATTGGCACCATCCTGTATCAGAAGCGTTCGTTAAAGGTGCGCAAGAACTTGGGATTCCCGAAAACCCCGACTATAACGGAGCGCGTCAAGATGGCGTAGGATATTACCAACGCTGTATCAACAAAGGTTTTCGTATTTCATCGGCTCGCGCCTTTCTGGGAACGGCTAAAAAAAGACCAGGTGTTGAGGTGCGCACCAACGCTCAGGCGACAGCGATTCTATTCGAAGGTAAGCGAGCGGTTGGCGTTAGTTATATGCAAGGTGGTCCCTCGGGGAAGTCGTACGAGGTAATGGCGCGTCGTGAAGTTATCGTTTCTGCTGGAACCATCAACACTGCAAAATTACTCCAAATCTCAGGCGTCGGCGACGCAGAATTGTTAGCTAAACTTGGTGTTCCAGTGGTGCATAATTTACCGGGCGTTGGAAACAATTTGCGTGATCATTATGCGGTGAGAATGGTGTCACGTGTCAAAAGTATCCGTACGATAAATAATATGGTTCAGGGACCACCACTGCTGCTGGAAATTGCCCGCTGGTTGTTTAGAAAGCCAAGCCTATTGGCGGTAAGTCCTTCTCTAGCCCATGTTTTCTGGAAGTCAGATGAGACGATGGACAAACCCGATCTGCAGTTTGTGTTCTCGCCAGCGAGTTTTCGCGAGGGGGTGGTAGGCCTGCTTGATAAAAAGTCGGGTATGACTACAGGCGTATGGCAGGAGCGGCCAGAAAGCACTGGTTTCGTCCGTGCGCGTTCCGCTAACCCATTTGACGCTCCCCTTGTACAGCCTAATTATTTAGCGGACGAAAGGGATCAAAAAGTTTTACTGGCGGGAATGCGCCTTGCCAGACGGCTAATGCGTACTTCTGCGCTGGGTCCCTACTTTGATCATGAGACGGCACCGGGGGATAACGAACAGACAGACGATGAATTATTAGATTTTGCACGCAAAAATGGTACGACAGTCTATCACCTCATTGGTACGGCACGAATGGGACCCGAATCAGACCCCGATGCGGTTGTGGATGCTCAGCTGAGAGTTCATGGGCTTCAAGGGTTACGCGTTGTCGACGCTTCCATAATGCCAACAATGCCTTCGGCAAATACCAACGCGGCGACACTTATGATCGCAGAAAAGGCTTCTGATATGATTAGAGGGCTTACCCCCCTTGCGCCAATCGAAAATAGTATTAAAAAAGAAGAGACATAAACTCTCGGTTGATCGGTCTTTAAGTCTCACGGTGCTTAAGGACCTTTTGTTCGGCGTTACCGCAGCGGCTTTTAGGAGATGATCTGGATGGAGTGATAAAGTCCTGCTCGTCACCCACGGGTACATAGCAATTAACGCGATTCCATTCTTTGTGTGATCTCCACTCTCTAGACCTTCGAAATAACCAACTGTATTTCTCTCCATATACCGATTTCTCGATTCACGGGAATGCCTGTTCTTTCAAGAACAAAATTTAATCTATGTAGGCAATGCACGACTCAGCGAGCGTTATCGGCATACCATTCTTGTAAACATTCAAAACCTGACACTGGCAATCTTGGCAACGTATTTCGGTAACGGGGGCATCGTTATTGAACGCTTCGGGAGTTATTCCTTACCACTTATGATCAGGTAATGGATAGCAATGAAGAGAACAGAGGTACGTTGATGAAAGTTGGTTTTGTAGGAGTTGGTCAAATGGGCGGTCCTATGGCCGTCAATCTGGCTTCAAACTTTGAGGTAATTGCACATTGTCGAAGCGAATCGGTTCGACAGCCTTTAGAGTCATCTGGAGTGACTATTACAAGGAATTTACAGGATGTCGCAAATGCAGACGTTATCTTCTTGTGCTTACCTAGCGCTAACGTTGTCGAACAGGTTCTTTTTGGTTCAGATGGATTGGCTGACGTTTTACGTCCGGGAACGATTGTTGTTGATACTAGTACCGTCGAATATAGCACTACGATTTCTATTTCAGAGAAGCTTTCTTCACTTGATGTGAAATTTGTTGATGCGCCTGTATCCGGTATGAGGGCTCGTGCTGAAGATGGCACTCTGACCATCATGTGTGGCGGCGAGCAAAGTTTAATTGATGATCTTAAACCGCTATTTTCCAGTATCGCCTCAAATATCATGTATATGGGACCAGTAGGCAGTGGGCAGCTCACCAAACTCATTAATCAACTGCTCTTTGATATCAACGCTGCCGCTTTAGCAGAGATCCTTCCACTGTCCGTTAAGCTTGGGCTTGACCCGACTAAAGTCGGTGACGTTGTTAATAGCGGAACCGGGCGAAGCTATGCATCAGAATTCTTCATCCCTAATGTATTGAAAGGGATCTTTGACAAAGGATACCCCCTAGAGCATGCCTACAAAGATTTGATTAGTGGGGCCGAAATATCGGTTCAATATCAAATACCCACACCCGTTTTATCAGCCGCAACAGCAACTTATCAAACGGCGTTACTCAATGGACATGGTGCAAAAGATAAAGGCGCAATGCTGCGCGTCTTTGAAGACCTGCTTGATGTCAAATTTCGCTCTGGTAGTAAGGAAGGAGATTCAAAATGACAAAAGAGCATGGATTAAAACGTAACCTAACCAACTACGGTGACAAAGAGTTTGCGACCTACTTGCGTAAATCTTTTGCACGTTCAATGGGTATTTCAAAAGAAATGCTGGATAAACCCATTGTCGGTATCGCAATGACCCCTTCAGGGTTTAATAGCTGTCATCGGGGCATGCCTGAGCTCGTAGAAGCGGTGTCAAGAGGCGTTCTCGCTGCTGGGGCTCTTCCTCGACCATTCCCAACCATCTCATTAGGCGAAGTTTTTCTCAGCCCTACCAGCATGGTTTATCGGAACCTCATGGCAATGGATACAGAGGAAATGGTACGCGCTCAGCCGATGGATGCCGTGGTCATGATCGGTGGATGTGACAAAACGGTACCCGCTCAATTAATGGGGGCTGCTTCCGCTGATATTCCAACGATTCAATTGGTTACCGGACCGATGTCAACGGGTCGTCATCGAGGTGAGCGTTTAGGGGCTTGTACCGATTGTCGTCGTTTTTGGGGGAAATATCGTGCCAACGAAATTGATAAAGTAGAAATTTCTGAAATTGAAGGCAAACTATCAACGACCTCTGGTACCTGTGGGGTTATGGGCACCGCAAGTACGATGGCTTGCATTGCTGAAACACTTGGGATGTCATTGCCCAATACCGCGGCGATTCCTTCGGTACACTCAGAGCGTTTGGTTGCGGCTGAAGCAACAGGTCACGCTATAGTCCAACTTATCGATAACCCCATTCTTCCTAGTGAAATCATTACTAAAAAATCCGTTGAGAATGCCTTTCGAGTCCTTATGGCCATCAGTGGTTCAACCAATGCGATCGTTCATTTAACGGCTGTCGCAGGTCGCTTGGGTGTAAAGATCTCTGATGAGCGACTCAACGAAATTTCTGATGAAACCCCTGTTCTGGTTAATTTGAAACCTGTTGGTGAAGGCTATATGGAAGATTTCTATGCCGCGGGAGGTCTGCAGGCCGTATTGCATGAGATAAAGCACCTGCTTCATCTTGATACCGTCAACGTAGCTGGGCAAACCCTTGGGGAGCTCCTTGAAGAACCGATGAACTGGGTTGATAGGACCTATATCAAATCACTCGACGAGCCGATTTCCAGTGTAGGAGGTTTGATTTCAGTGAAAGGTAACATTGCCCCAGACGGCGCGATATTCAAACGTGCGGCAGCAACGCCTGAACTGTTTGAAGTGGAGGGGCGAGCCGTTGTCTTTGAGGATTTGGAAGATCTTGCAAACCGCATTGATGACCCTGATCTTGATGTAGAACCCAATGATATTCTCGTATTAAAAAACGCAGGACCAGTAGCGGCTGGCATGCCCGAAGCCGGATACCTCCCCATTCCCAAAAAACTCGCGCAAAAAGGTGTGAAAGACATGGTACGCCTATCAGATGCGCGCATGTCCGGAACAGCGTTTGGAACCATTGTTCTCCATATTTCACCAGAAGCTGGTGTCGGTGGTCCATTAGCGGCAGTTGAAAATGGAGATCGCATTCAATTTTCCGTGAGCAAGAAACGAATAGAACTATTGGTCGACGACAAGACCATTGAGATGCGTTTGAAAAATAAAGCACCTCTGGAGATACCAGAGCGCGGCTATCGGGCGCTATATAGCAAAACCGTTTTACAGGCTCCGGATGGTTGTGATTTTGATTTCCTTCGTCATACATCAGCTGATTCCTGATGCCTTCCTCAACATATAATTTTCTAGGAACCCAAGATGAACCTTTTCGCCAAACTCAAGCAGCGTGAACAAGAATGCAAACCCATTAAGGTCGGATTGATCGGGGGGGGTAAATTTGGGACCATGTTTTTGTCTCAAGTCACACGCTTGCCTGGTATTCACGTGGTTGGAATTGCAGACTTATCACCATGTGCTGTTCAATCGAATCTCGAACTCGTAGGCTGGTCTAAAGAATCCTACTCTGCTGTTAATTTAGGAGAGGCTGTAAGTAAACGGACGACTCATGTGACCGATGATTGGCGTCGTCTTATAGATCAGCCTGAAATAGAAATAATCATCGAAGCGACAGGCAATCCAATGGCTGCTGTCGAGCACTGTCTTGGTGCTTTTCGTCAGAATAAACATGTGATCAATGTGACGGTTGAAGCTGATGCATTTTGTGGCTTTGGGTTGGCGTTAAAAGCCAAGGAGGCAGGTGTCGTCTACAGCATGGCTTATGGGGATCAGCCTGCGTTAGCTTGTGAGTTGGTAGACTGGGCTCGAGCCAGCGGATTCAAGGTGGTTGCTGCAGGACGGGGACATAAATGGTTACCTCATTATCGCCACTCTACGCCCGATACTGTCTGGGAGCATTGGGGGTTGACCGCAGAACAGGCAAAACGAGGTCGATTGAATCCCAAGATGTTTAATGCATTTCTAGATGGTTCAAAGCCTGCTATTGAATCGGCAGCCATTGCAAATGGTACAGGGCTGGATGTCCCGACGAATGGATTGCTCTTCCCTCCAGGATCCGTCGATGACATCCCCACGCTCATGCGTCCTAAAGAGCTTGGCGGTGTTCTCGAACGCGCTGGAATGGTAGAAGTTGTGTCTTGTCTAACATTGGACGGGCAGCAAATCCCAAATGACATTCGAAAAGGTGTTTGGGTATGTATCGAAGCAGACACGGATTACCATAAAAACTGTTTTGAAGAATATAAAGTGGTCACCGATCCTTCCGGTCGGTATATGGTAAATCATAAACGTTGGCATTTGATCGGGCTTGAACTTGCCATTTCTGTTGCATCAGTTGGATTACGCAAAGAGGCGACTGGCTTCGCCACATCTTTTAGGGCGGACGTTGTCGCCATTGCAAAACGAAATCTCGCTGTCGGCGAAACACTCGATGGTGAAGGAGGTTACACCGTTTCGGGAGGATTGCGCCCAGCCTCAATCTCCGTTGAAAACCGATATTTGCCGTTGGGTCTTGCGCATAATGTCATCTTGAAGAACGCAGTCCAGGAAGGTCAACCAGTGAGATGGGATGACGTAGATATCAATACGACAACTGCCGCTTATAAACTTCGTAAAGAGATTGAGCAACAATACGTGTAGTAAGACAGGCATTTTTTGCTTTGTCTAATACCGATACGAGAGTTAATTGCCAGATAATAGGATCTGTCCTTCTACAGTTGAGTAAACAAACTGCAGAGGGACAAAACGATCAAGCTAAAGAATTCACCTAATTCCTAGCTTCGCCACCCAAAACCCCCATTTAACAAAAATGCAATTCTAGCGGCAGTTGGTTATATTTTGTGCAAACGATCGCTGGAATTGCCTTTTATGATAGTTGCCCCACACCCGATGCGTTTTCTCTATGCTAACTTATTGAATATAGGTGGCTAAAATTTGTCACCCTTTTGTCGCCACATAGCCTAGTTGGGCTCTGTCATTTGATCGAGAAAACAAGAATTAAAATCTAGTGAAAGGAGTCGTTATGGGAATCAAAGAACTTTGCGCAGACGATCTGTATGTACATGCTTTAAACGAAGACTTCGAACACACTTCAACTAAGAATATCGAACCGATTGATGAAATTGTTGGGCAAGAACGCGCTCAAAAAGCCGTTGAATTCGCTATGTCCATCAAAGAAAAGGGTTATAACATTTACGCCATTGGTCGAAATGGTTTAGGCAAGCGAACCATGGTGTTACGTTATTTAAACCGCCACCCAGTGGATAATGAGTCCACCTTCGACTGGTGCTATGTCGCGAACTTCGATGATATTCGCACACCCAAAGTGCTTAAGCTGCCTGCGGGGGTGGGAACAAACTTAAGCAAAGACATCGAAAAGCTGATGACCAAGTTGGTCAAAGCGATGCCGTTGGCTTTCGATAACGAGATTTACTATTCCCGTGCCGACAAGCTAAAAAACCAACTTGCGGCGAAGCAACAAGAAAAGCTTGAAGACATCAGTAAAGATGCCAAAGAGCGTGGTATTAGCTTAACCATAACCAATCAGGGCGATTACCAATTTGTTGCCATGAACGGTGAAGATTTACATACCGAAGAATCCTTTGATGAGTTAACGCCAAAAGAGCAAGACTACTTCGATAAAACCATCGATTCGTTAGAAATCTCGTTGCGCACCATGGTTCGCCAGCTAACCGAGTGGGAAGAAACGTATACCGAGAAAATCCAAAAGCTGAACAGCGATGTAACGCTCGATGTGATCAGTCATTTCATCAAGCAGCTTAAGAAAGATTACTCAGAATTCACAGAAGTGAAGAAATATCTGGGTGAACTGCAAAAAGACATCGTTGAAAACGTCGATATTTTCTTAGAAGAAGCAAACGAGCAAGGCGAAGTTGCTACCGCCTCTCTAGACAAGAAGTTACCACGCCGATACAAGATTAATGTGTTGGTGAGCCAAAAAGACGAAAACTTCCCCATCATTGTGGAAGATAACCCCAACTACCATAGTCTGTTTGGTTACACAGAAACGGCTACGTTCAAAGGCACGGTCTTTACCGATTTCTCGCTTATCCGAGCGGGTAGCCTCCATAAAGCCAATGGTGGTGTACTGCTGATGGATGCGGTTAAAGTGCTGGAGCAGCCTTATGTGTGGGATGGTTTAAAACGTGCACTCCGTGCTCGACAGTTAAGCTTAACCTCGTTAGAGAAAGAGCTGACCCTTACGGGGGCGGTTTCGCTTGATCCAGAACCCATTCCACTGGATGTGAAAATTATCTTGTTCGGGGATTACCGCACCTACCAACTTTTACAACACTACGATGCTGAGTTTGGAGAGTTGTTCCGCGTAACGGCAGACTTTGAAGACGAGATGACGCGAACCCCTGAAGCCGAGCTTCACTACGCGCGCTTTATCTCTAGCATTGTGCACGATAACGGCATGCTGCATTGCGACAAAAAAGCCATTGCCAGAATCATTGAGCATAGCTCCCGCCGTGCGGGCGATTGCACCAAGCTTTCGTTGCATTCTGCTCATATTGCCAACTTGCTACGAGAGTCTAACTATGTTGCTCGTGCTGCCAAATCCAACTTGATTCGTGCGAGCCATGTAGAGCAAGCGTTATCGAGCCAAGAGATGCGTGTCGGCAGGTTAAAAGACAGCGTTATGGAAAGCTTTACCAATGGCACCACGCTCATTCATACCGAAGGGCTAGCGGTTGGGCAGGTGAATGCGCTTTCCGTACTCAGCACGAGCGATCATATGTTTGGTGCACCAAACCGAATCTCGGCGACAACAGCGTACGGTGACGGTGAGGTGATTGATATTGAGCGTAATGTCGATTTGGGTGGCAGTATTCACTCAAAAGGCGTGTTGATTCTTTCGGCTTACCTCGCCTCTGTATTTGGCAAAACCGCTCGAGTCCCGTTAACCACGCATATTACGTTTGAACAATCTTATGGCGGCGTAGATGGAGATAGCGCAAGTATGGCGGAGTTTTGCGCCATTGTATCGGCATTTTCTAAACTGCCCGTCCGACAAGATATCGCCATTACAGGTTCCATGAACCAGTTTGGTGAATCTCAGCCTATTGGTGGCGTGAATGAGAAAATTGAAGGCTTCTTTGATGTCTGTGTGATCAAAGGACGTTCACCGAATCAAGGGGTTATCATTCCAAAATCGAACGTCCATAACTTGATGCTGCGTACCGATGTGGTAGAAGCGGTTGAAAAAGGCGAGTTCCACATTTGGGCAATTGATCATGTGACCGAAGCTGTAGAACTCTTTACGGGCAAACAACCAGGCGAATTGGGCGATGAAGGCGCTTACCCAATCGATTCTGTATTTGGTGTAGCACAAGCGAAGCTGAATGCTCTGCGTAAGTAGCCGAATAACATAATTTGAAAGGGGCGAAAGCCCCTTTTCTGTATCTGAATTTACATTGTAAATGACGAAAGTTAAGCAACCTCATGTTTGGGTATACATAGTCCTCCCTTGCTTTGCTTGAAAATAAGGAAACCTGAATGTACAAACTGGAAATCTTCTGTCAGCCAGACCAAAAAGACAAAGTGTTGAGCACGCTGCATGAGTCGGGTGTCGATAGAATAGGTAACTACGATCATTGTTGGGCGATTGGTTCTGTGACCGGTTCGCACCGTGCGCTATTAGGGTCTAGCCCTGTTTTTGGTGCGATTGGCGATGTTGAAAACTACCCATTGATGAAAATAGAAATCAACATTGAAAAGCAGTATGTGGAAGGCATTGTTGCTCAGCTAAAAGAATGCTTGGGTTGGGAAGAGCCTTTAGTGAACGTGCTCAAACTGTATAACCAAGAATTCGATTTCAGTTAAAAGGGAACGTAATGAAAATAGCCATATTGGATGATTATCAAAATGCTGTAAAAGATTTGGCGTGTTTTCACATCCTGAAAGAGCATGACGTTATCGTATTGAATGAAACGATCAAAGATCCGGAGGTGCTGGCTGAAAACATTGTCGATGTGGAAGCGCTTATTTTAATACGTGAACGTACTGAGATGACGGAAGCGTTGCTTTCGAAGTTGCCAAACTTAAAACTGATCAGCCAAACAGGGAAAATCAGTAATCATATTAATCCTAATCTTTGCCATCAATATGGTGTGGATATCGCAGAAGGAAAAGGTTCACCCATTGCCCCTTCTGAACTTTGTTGGTCGCTAATTATGGCGGCGTACCGTCATATTCCCTCTTACGTTTCCCAGCTTTCTCAAGGGATTTGGCAACAGTCCGGATTAGGGTTAGGTCAAACCTTACATGGTAAAACGCTAGGTATTTGGGGTTACGGAAAAATTGGTCAGCGTATTGCCCAATACGCTAAAGCGTTTGGAATGGACGTTTTGGTTTGGGGAAGCGAATCCTCTAGGACAAAGGCGATAGAACATGGCTTTGATGCTGCGGAATCTAAGCAGTCATTTTTTGAAAGTGCAGATATTGTTTCTTTGCATTTAAGGCTTAATTATGCCACGCGAGAAATTGTAAACCGATCCGATTTATCGGCGATGAAATCAGGATCGTTATTTGTGAATATCAGCCGTGCAGAACTGGTAGAGCAGGGCGCTTTGCTTGCAGAACTTACTTGTGAGCCGTCGAAATTTGCTGCTCTTGATGTATTTGAGAGTGAGCCTGCTACTCCAGAAAATGAACCATTAATCGCGCTACCTAATGTGCTGGCAACCCCTCATTTAGGTTATGTGGAACAAGGCAGCTATGAGTTGTACTTTAAGATCGCATTCGAGAACGTGATCGCGTTTGCAAATGGAAATCCGCAAAATCTGGTCGCTAAGAGGTAATCATGCAGTGTTTGGATAAGCAAGAAGCGTTAATTAAAGATGCAGTTACATCCTTTCAAGAGTCACCGGATGTACTGGCGGCAGTATTGGTCGGTTCGTTAGCGGGTGGGACTGGCGATAGAGTATCGGACGCAGATATCGTTGTATTTAGTACCAACAATTTTCATAAGAATAATAGCGATCAATTCGAACAGTTTGTAATAGGGAAAGAGGTTTTTTATTGTTTATCGGGTGAGCACAATGACAAAGCATGTTTTCGCAAATATTTATTTGGTGATATGACAAGTGCTGAAATTCACATACTAGATGTATCTGAAGAATTTGAGATATGTAAACCTTATAAGATATTGTTTGATAAAAGCTCTGTAACTCCAAGTAGAATCTCGAACCAACCAGCGCCTAAACATGAGAACTTTCCGGTCTTCCCGAATGGCGATGACGGACTGATTTGGGAACTCTTTGACTGTGTTAAGTGGCTTAGTCGAGGCGATAAAGATTTAGCTAAAGGGTATCTAAAGCGACTGGCTAAACAGCTTTAATTAGAATTTTATTTGCGGATAAACTGGCCCCTAAAATCGGATGGGGTCATTTGCTTCTTCTCTTTAAATTGGCGGTTAAAGTTAGACAAGTTATTGAATCCCGAGCGCTCTGCTACGAGTGATACCGGAATATCGGAATTGACTAACAATTCGCATGCCTTACCTATTCGAAATTTCTTTAAATGCTCCGAAAAGCTTTCTTTGAAATGCTTTTCAAATAGCCGATAAGCCGAGCTTTCACTCATGTGAAGCGTTTTGCAAAAGTCGCTGATTTTTATCGGTTCATGGTAATGGCTTTCAATGAATTGCCTTGCAGCTTCAACTCGACTAAAGCTTTCATCCGGCTGCATTGCTTGTTCGATACCATAGCTTGACGACGATAGTGATGAAGCTGTTTTATCATCCGCTAGCTGTGTTAATGCATCAATCACATTAAGAAGTTGCTGGTGGGCAGAAAGTACTCGGTGGTCTTTCATTTTGTGAAACAGTATTTCCCCCATTTCTTTAGAAAACTCAAGACCGTGATAAGAGCGGTGAAGCATGGGTTTGATATGAGCGAGTTCTGGTGCGGCTTTGATCAAATTGTCTATCCAGCTTTGAGTGAACCACAAAATTAAAGTGTTATGTGGTTGAGAGGCATGCGCAAACGACCGACCCGAAAGCATATGAGGTAAGCCAGGCCCAAAAAGCAGTAGGGTATTATGGTCGACTTTTCCAATGTGATCGCCTGCAAAAAAATTACCTTCAAAGCAATCCCCTGGGTCTCGATAAAGGACCAGTTCATATTCCACATGATAGTGCCACGCACAGGCATAGCCCTCTTTAGGCACGTCACAGACATACTCACGGATTTTCCAATTGAAATGAGGTTTATCCCCAATGGCTTCAACAAAAGGTCTCATTCGTTTTCCTTTCTAGGGCTGCTTACTTAATGACTTATATACCCATTACTGTATGAGGCTGTCAAAGTGTAATGGTATTTTGAATGAATAGTATCGACACACGACAGATTTCTACCAATCATGTGCATTATATTCAGTAGACTTATTGCACTTATACCCAAGTGATCTCAAGGTGCAGGATTCAGAGCCTCATATTCTGTTTCAATTCAAGGAAAAGAATGCAGCGGAATGACGAGTCCTTTCCAAGTTCTTAGACGATGAAGTGGGACAGAATATCGGCTCCCAAGGGCGAGTTTAACTGGCTTTCATACTGCGTTATCGATTCTTGATTTAGAACCACTAGATCTTCAAATCGATGCCTTGCCTGAAAGCCAGTTAACTCTCGCTGAACCTAGCATCTTGAGGTTACTTGGGTATACATCCGGTACGCAGAATTTATGTTTCCTGCGCACCTAAATACATAGAGCGGCCACTCTTTTAAATTTAAACTTATTAATATCAATGCATTGTGCCTTTTGTACGTAAGGGTGCAGCAGTGAGGATCTTGCTATGTGGACAAATAGAACCGCAATTCTGTTCTTGTTTACGACATTCGCGACTGGGCTTTGTGGATCATTTTTCTTCCCCTTATCTAGCCTATTTATGGTGGAAGCGTTAAATGCCACGCCCGCAATGCTGAGTGCCTTTTTAGTGCTCTCTGTTTTCAGCTCCGTGGTGGTCTCTCAATTTATTGCTTACCGCTCAGACAGAGGGTGGAAAAGAAAACGAATACTGCTCGTTTCATTTTGTGGCTACTTAGTTACGGTGCTTGGTTTTTCGTTCATCCGCGATTATTACTTAGCGGTAGCCATCTCAGTGGTATTTGGCAGTGTGACTGGGGCGATTTATGGGCAGGCATTTGCGTTGGCACGTGAATACGCCGATAGGCATTTAAATGATCAAGCGACGACATTTTTGTCTACCTTGAGAGCAGGAATGGCACTGGCGTGGGTATTCGGGCCGCCAATCGCTTTCATCATTAAGGCGGAATATGGATTCTCAGCGACCTTTTTGATGTCTGCGGGAATGATCGTAATTACAATTGCCATTGTCTTCTTTTTCCTTCCTGACGGGGAAATGAAAGAGGAAAAAGTAGAAGATGCGGCCACTGCAATTCCTTGGTATCAAAGAGCATCGGTTGTGTTGTTTTGCTTATCCATGCTGATGACCTTTTTTGCTAATGGTTTGTACTTAACTGCGATGCCTTTGTATATCACCAAAGAATTAGGGCTAAGTGAAAGCTTACCAGGTACTTTTTTGGGTATTGCAGCGCTTTGTGAGATCCCAATTATGCTTGCCGCTGGCTGGTTGGCAGCGAAATATGGTGGGAACCGAGTCGTTGGGGTTGCTTTGGTTTGTGGCATGGTGTTTTTCATTGGCATTATTAAAGCAACAGAAGTATGGCAACTGATCGCTATGCAGATTTGCAATGGTATATTCGTTGGGATTACGGCCTCATTAGGGATGGTCATTTTACAAGACATGATGAAAGACCAGCTTGGTGTTGCATCCACATTATTCTCAAACGTGTTGCAAGGAAGTACGCTGTTGGCGAGCATCTCCATTGGCATTGTTGGCGGAATGTACAACTATTACAGCACGTTTTATTTAAGCTTGGGTGGAACCGTATTAGGGCTGGTTTTCTTGGGTATGGCTGCGCTAAGAAATCGCAGCACCCGTGGTATTGCCCCCGCTTATTGATTGGGTAAGCTAGCGAGCTTTTGTCTTGTGGACTCAGACAGCTCTGCTTCTTTATACAGAGCTTCTGCGACCGCCTGATTTTCCGGCGTATTTTGGGAACCCGACATCAGATATTCAAATAGCATTTCTTTTGTCGGTGTCGGAATGTCGCCACTCATAATCCGCTTACGAAGTTGGTGCTGATAATTTGAATCAAAAGGCAGCAAGTCTGGTGTAGATAAACGTGCGTTCACTATTTCTCGCACTACATTTGGATTGCTGTCTTTTATGGCTTGTTCACGAAGTGCTTGCTTCATCTTAGGGTTTCTAGCTAATACCCTCGCAGCCACCATCCTTTCATCAAAATGCTCGCTTTTTAAATAATTGGATACTTGGCTATCAAGTGTGCGATCGTCTAGATTATCAATGGAAACCAAAGTGAGATAAGACGCCTCTTCTGACTGCAAGTTTTTACTTAGATATTGGGAGACGTCGCTGCGTAAAGACTCGGATTGGCTTCCTAAAATGCCAATGTTGAGCAAGGCCGTTTCAGATATGATTTGATTGCTGTTGTCGCTGGCAGCTTCCAACGCTTGCAGCGCATGAATTGAATTCACATCCCCCATTTTGGATATCGACATAATAGCGCGTAGCCGGTTTTCTTCATCTAATGAATTGTCTTCTATCAATTGTGAGAGGATATATTCCCCTTCTGGGCTTTGTGAGCGCTCCAGCGCAAAGATTAAAAGCGATTGTTGGTCGTCCGTTAGGTTTTGGTTCTGAAGCCAATCTTTCACGGTGTTAAAACCCTGACCAGCCAGATAAGCGCCAATAAGATGGGCGCTGTCTAGGTTGGGGGAACCTGCGTACAATTCGAATTGTTCCACAAAGTTGTCTTCATTCACTGCCTCGTTATTGCTTGCAGTAGCTACGTCTAACCCTTTTAAATGTTGATTAACGTTACTTGCGTATTGGTTCATCGACCAATTGAGCGCTGTCGTGCTTTTTAACGGTGAAATATTGGTCTGTTGAACAACGGTCAGTTTCTGGTTCTCATAATCGACGGTACGCGTGTGGGTATGCGCTAATGTTTGCGGGAAGCCAGCAGTATCGTGAGTTAACTTCCATTTATCTTGCTGTTCGATTACCTGATAACTCTGCGAGTCGGATACAGCCCCAAGCCAGTCTCGCTCTAGGCTAGATTCATTTTGTCGGGCGAAGTAAAAACGGTGCTTTCCATCTGCTAGGGCGAGTGTTTTACTCCCCGAAAAGTAAGAAAACTGAGTCAGTGTGGTATTGATAATGGTCAGTGGGTGAGAAGAGTTTAGCCCCAGTAAATCTATGTTTTCAAAAGACCCCTGAGAAAATTGAGCGGTAAACGTAAGGCGCTTTGGGCGATCTTCCCCTTGTGGGTCGGCTGCCCATTGAATGTTGTATATTTGTCCTAGATACACATTTGGCTGATCGTCTGTCGGTTTCAAAGCCATATTGAATCTATACGTCATTTCACCCAATTGCGTTTTTGGGTTACTCATGGTTGTTGTGAGAGCCACACGATAGCGATAAACAGGATCGGATTCTTGCTCTTCTGCACTTTTGGCAATGGTTGAGATGGAAGCCGGTTCGCTGTTTTTCTCGGGCGTATAAACTGGAATACTCTCGGAGTTATCTTGCGTTTCAGGTTCTTCCTGAAATACAAATACTGATGCGCCTACAGCCGCAACAATACCCAGAGATAGCAATAAAATTACCCGTTTCATGTCTCCCCCCTCAATCGATGTATCACTTAATTTCACCATACCAAAAGGGAACGAGCGGTGTGCTCGCTCCCGCTTTGAGTCTTATATATACTTAGTCTTATCGTAAATAGTGTGACTGAATTCCCATATTGGAGACCAGCTGATGAGCGTTGTCTCTGCATTAAGAATGTTCCAAATGCCAAACAATTTCACCTGACAGTACAATCCTATGTTTCCACTCCCGCCTTTCGCACTGGCATCCCACTTAAGCCGCGTGTAGTACTGAAAATCCGTCGAGCTCCCTTCTTTGTAGGTTACGCCAGCCTCTGCATGCGCTTTTGTGCCAACATTCACTAGGTTGATCGCACCTTTAACGCCTTTTTCTATAGTTTTGACGCCAAAATTCAGCATGGCATAGCCTTTGGCTGTCGCATCACCCGCTACAAATGGGCGAACAGACGCGTAAACAAAGTCTGGTCGACGCTGACCATTTATTTCGATTGGCGTGTTTGGTTTGTCAAAGCCACCCACTTCAAGACCTGCAGCGAAATCTGCCCCTGTTTTCAATACAGCGCCAATTTTTACGCCCAGCTTGAATACGCCAGCTGGATCGATTGGTACTTCAGGAATCGGGACTTCAGGAGCGGCAATCGTGTGAGAAAACGTGCGTTTAATGTCTGCCTTTAATAGAGCGTTACATGTTGGGCTGATCGAAAGAGGGGTAGTTGCATTCACGGTTAGAGATAGATGCAGCCCACGCACGCAATTGAGTTCTTGGGGGTTAAACGACAGGTTAGTATTTCCAAAAACAGTGCCTATTTGCGTATTATGCGGACCTACGTTTACAGTGAACTTGTTGTCTGTATTTCCTAGTATTTTCCCTCCTGTATACGTCACATAACCAGAGGCATGCCGCGTTTGTTGGAACCGACCTACAACGTTATGCACGTTTGCTGAGTGATTTTTGTTTAAAACGGTTCCAGCATTAACAGTGCCAGCGTAGGCAGGGAGAGAAAATATCCCTATTGCCAAGGTACCGCAGACAGCCAATGCCATATTTGAGGCTTTCTTCATTGTCTTATCCTTAATATTAATCCTGTAAGCTAAAGTCAAGCGACCAATGTTTGAATAACAATAAAAGTGTAAATATTCTAAATTGAAAACTGCATTTCAAACATCCATTTAACCTAGTCAGATTTATATTTCAGTCAACAGGCTGCTAACTTGTTGTTTATTATAATTAAGATAATAAGCCTATACTTTGGATGGTATTTTATTTTATTGATTATAAAGGCTTTTATTTAATTCTCTTTGGAAATTAAATGGTTGAATATATTTCAACTAATGTGAGTGAAATCAAATAAAAAATATATATTAATAACTATATTTATCTTGATTTGTTTATTAGCTTTACCTGTATTTCATTACGTTAATATTAAGGTTAATAAAGTGTTTAGTAATAGTAAATGAAAAAAACAATCTAGCTATGTGTGTTGTTGTTTATTGTTTTTTAAATTTATTAATATTTAATGTGATTTTAATTCAATATATTAATGGTAAATCAATATTTATTCCTTATAACCCTCAATTTATAGTGGTTTTATTTCCCCTAAGATTTTTAAAATTTGATTTTTTCTCTAAAAGTTAAATGATTTTGATATACGAAGAAGTAAATAAAATCCGTGCCTTGAGGTTATTTGGGTATATTATTTTGATTTTTATGGAAATCTAATTGATGATGAGCACATCTAGTGAATAGTTCTTGTCTTTAGTTTCTAAGGAGAATACTTCAAAAATGCGCGTATTAGTTTCAGGTGCTAACGGATATCTTGGTCGGCACGTTGTTCGTTATATGGAGTCACTTGGACATAGCGTGTTCCGGTACTTGAGAGAAGGTCAGTCTCATCGTAATGGGGTGTATTCGTCAGACACGCCTTTTTACCACTCTTTCGATTTGGTGGTGAATTGCGCAAGACCTCATTGGTCTGAGTATTCGCCGCATGATATCGCTCTTATTGAGCAAGAAACGCTGGTAATACTCAATAAATTCTGTAAAGCCGAAGGTGTAAAAATTCATACTTCTGGTGTTTGGCTTTTCGGACATGCAAATGAACAGGAATTGAAAGAAAGTATTCTCAAGCCCTTTGATATCGTAAAGCCAGATAAAAAAACGATAGAACAAGCGAGGGATGTTGGTTGGAAAATTGTCTATTGCCCCAGTTTGATTTATGGCGGTGAACATTGTCAGCTAAAAAGAATCATAAGGGATTATGAATCGGGTCAGGTCAATATTGCGATGCCTTCTACTGGCTTCAATCAATATGCGCATGTTCAAGACATTGCTGAGTTTTATGGTGAGTTAGCATTTTTAGAGTGTGACGATTCCGATATTTTTGTCGCTGAAGAGCAAGGGTACAGCCCACTTGAATATGCATTGATGTTGAAGCAACGTGGGGTTGTCCTTGAGATCATAGAATGCAATAGAACGGAGTTTCAGAAACAATTTGGGCAAGACGCATTGGATATTGAGCATTTGAATTTGAAATTGCCAATTCACCAAAGTTTCATCCCAAAACATAGACTTAGAGATTACATTTCTAATGAGCTTGTGCTTGAATAAAATGAAAGAAAATAATGCAAACCTCGGTACTGCCCGTTCTATATTTGGCGGATTGAGTATACGTTCTTGATAGATAAGTGGTAGGTGAGTAAGCCAATGGAGGTAACGTGAAAATACTCATAGAGCAAGAAACGGCTTTACATCAACCTAGTGTTAGAAATAACCGTGATGAGGTGAGTAGGCTGTTGCATCCCGACTTTGTCGAAGTTGGGAAAACAGGGATAACCTATCATTTTGATGATGTGTTAGAAGAAATGAACGACGAATCTGAACCTGTGATTCACTCTCAGGATTTTTTGTGTGTCACGCTTAAACCATCTGTTCAATTACTGCTTTATAAAACAGCTTTGCAGGATCAACAAGGCGGTTATTTTGATTACGCTAAACGATCGTCAGTTTGGACTTTCTCTGGAGAGAGTTGGCAACTTATTTACCATCAAGGGACGTTATGCCCAGAGTTTGAAATTAAGGGTTAAGCTTGTTTTAGGCTTAGGGGCGTAAACTGTATTGAAGCAAAGCAGTCAGTACTGCCATCAGGTAAGAACACAAAGCCGTATAAGTTAAACACAAGGAATCGTGAAAATGGGGAAGCAATTTTCAGAGTTAAACGAAAAGCATATTGAATTCATAGCCGAGCAAAAGATGTATTTTGTCGGCACAGCCAGCGAAACAGGTAGCGTGAACGTATCGCCTAAAGGCGGAGACTCTCTTCGAGTGATTGATAATAAAACCATTGCTTGGCAAAACTTAACGGGCAGCGGAAATGAGTCGGCGTCTCATGTTATTCAAAACCCTCGAATGACGATTATGTTTTGTGCTTTCGAAGGTGCACCTTTGATTTTACGAGCGTATGGGCATGCACGTGTGCTGCATCAGGGAGATTCTGACTGGGACACATACGTCGGGAAATTTCCCCCAAGCGTCGCAACTCGACAAATCTTCCTACTTGATATAAATCTAGTGCAATCTTCTTGTGGGATGTCGGTGCCTTTTTACGATTATGTTGCAGACCGAGATGAATTGGCTAAATGGTCTGAGAGACAAGGAAAAGAAGGCGTTGAGAAGTATTGGTTGAAGAAGAACCAGAAAAGTATCGATGGCTTCGAGACTGAGATAGCGCAACGTGCTGGGTTATCAAAAGAAGCTTAAGTAATCGGCTCCAGCATTGCTGGAGCGCTGATTTTTACCTGCCTAATCCAACCTTAAAACCCAGTGTTAACCCCGGTTCTTAAGAGCATTATTTTACTGCTGCCAAATCTTGAGCAATCTCTCTCCAGTCCGCTATTTCTTCTTTGTAGTGAGCCAGTTGCTTGTTATCCATTAAGTTAATCACTTGTGCGATTTTATCGCTGGCTAATTGTCGATTATGTTCCAGCTTTGCTTTGAGTGAATCGGTGTAAAAGCTATCAGGATCATCTAGGATGCGAATAAACATAGGTTGAAAGTACTGGACTTCGTCGCGGCGATTGAACAAGGTTTCCATCTCAATGTACATTTTGTCGTTGTGATCTGCCCAATCGAAGTTTGTAATTTTAACGTCTTCAGACCACGACTTGATGATCGCCTTTTGTTTGCTTGAAAGCGACCCTAACCATGTATCGAGATTATCTTCCATTCTCTCTTGATACACCTCTCGGATCTCCGCTTCGTCCATATCTTTGTATTTTTCGCGGTATTCTTCATGCTCTTTCGCCGTATTTTCTAGCAATTCATCGACTTGCTTTTGATCAAGTTGGCTGACTAGTGCATAAAGGTTTGGTGAGGCTTTCGCGATCACTCGCCTGGCGTGCTGTCTAAACTTCTCGGTATGCATAAAAACATAGGCAGCATCGACGGTTTCTGGATCCATCGATTCGAGCTCGTTGAGGTGTTCTATGTAGGCAGGGAGCTCTTGAGTTTTGTGCCACTCACTCAGTTGCTGCAAGCTAAGTTCAATAACATCTTCTTGTTCCGAGTTAAGAGAAACGTAATCATCTATGTATTCCAGAACAATCCAATCCAAATTGCTGTATACGAATTTGGTTGTGCATCCAATTAGCCCAAATGCGAATACAACAGGCAAAAGACGTTTCCAAAACATAGCGATTCCTTGCTAACGAGTAATTGAGGGGGATATGTATAAATATACTTATTCTACGACAGCAGAGATCAATTGGTGTTCCCTGATTTATAGGGGTATTAGTTTCATTATTAGCTCAACAATCCTTCACGATTGGATTACGCATAGCGTTTTATAACTGAGATTAAATTATTTGCGCTCAAGGTGAAACAGGTTTTATATTGCTATTGATTGCAAACTGCATTTGCAAAATGCAAACGCAGTTGTATTTTATGGCGAAATTATGAGAGATAAGTACGGATTTTAACCGAAAATGTGATGTGAAAAGTTGGCACGGTAGATGCATTAATAAGAGTGACCCTTTTTAAAGCCGAGGGTCACCTAGCCAACTGACGTTGTTAGTGAACCGATATTTGTTCACAAATGATTTAGCCACCCGCGTTTTGCGTGTGGCTTTTTTTTCGTCTGTAGATTACCCCCATCCAATTTTTCTCAATCCCGCTAAACAATCGGAATGGCATAGTAAATACAGGATTCTTCTGAGTCGGCTTTGTATTCAGGCCCGTATATTTCAATATCTGGACCCTGTGTATGCTCATAATTTTGATTCAGTAACCAATTAGAATAAACATAGTTCACGGTTTGATCTAAAGCTTGGGGGCGACCTTGGTGAGCAAATTTAGCATAGCGAGCACTTTCCACTGTTATTGAAGCGAAGCCATCTGGTAGAGGCGTATTGGGCTGAACTTCGATTGCGGCGTAATACTCGAGCAAATCCGATTGGTCGCTCACAGGTTGAATAACGCCATACGCAGTTGAGTCATCAACTATGTATCCATTCAGCTCTTTTATGCGTGGAAGGAAGGCGGTCCAAAGTGCTGGTAACTTGTCTGCGATGTTGTTTTTGTCTGAATCAGAGCTGTGGAAACGGGTATGCAGCCCCACCAGAAACATTTCGGGCTGACAGCGAATGTCGGGCAAGGTATCTAAGTTTTGGTTCAAATGGCGTAAGTAATCGGTGGTGATTTCCGATTTTTTTAACCACTGCTTTTTACATTCAACCTGCCTGTATTGTTTTGGGGTGATCCCGAACAGCATTTTAAAAGATCGAGTATAAGCCTCTTGAGATTCGTAGCCTGCTTGCAAAGCAATATCAAGAATTCGCTGATTGCTGGATTCGAGCGCAACTAGCGATTGAGAAAGCCGACGATTCCGGATGTAAGTTTTTAAGGTTTCATTTGTGAGAGCCTTGAAAATTCGTTGGAAATGCCATTGGCTCATTCCCGCGGCTTTGGCAACGTCATGCAATTCAAAATCGCTTTCAAGAGAAGACTCTATGAATGCAATCCCCGCTTGAATACGCTCGATATATTTCACTTATTAACCCTCTTGATCGGGCAGTTCAAAGAACCCCGTTTCTGCTTTTAGTTTCCCATTGTGATCGTACTCGCCAAAACTGACACCTTCACCTAGCACATCACCATTTCGATTGCACATATTCCACTTAGCCATGCTTTTATTATGGTGGCTCAAAAAGTAGGTAGTGACAAAGTGACCACCGTCAATTTGCTGGTGGAATTCAAGCATATATTGGATGAGTGCATCCCAACCTTTGGTCTGAGTTAGTGGGTCGGTGTATACCGTATCTTCTGTCATGCACTGTTTGAATAGAGCGCGTTTTTCTTCTGCGGTTTCTGCCTTCCAACTTTGTACATATTGTTCCCAAATTTCGCTGTGCTCCATGATGTATCTCCTTGAGGTCAACAGACCTGAGTTATAAACACCGCCATTGTGCAGGTTGGATAAATACACGTTTTGATATTTTGTGCGAAATTTTTGGTTGTATTTTAATCAATCTTGACAAGGAATGGATTCAATCCTATTGTACACCTTATGGTAAACATTAATGACGAACAATTGAGCCACGTCTTTATGGCTCTCGCAGATGAAACACGACGTGAAATGGTACGTCAGTTAGCTAATGGGTCGTTGCCCGTTAAAGAGCTGTCGAACCCAAACAACATTTCTAAATCTGCGGTAACGAAACACCTTAAAATTTTAGAGCGAGCAGGGTTGCTGACTCGGCAAGTGGTTGGGCGTGAGCACATATGCTCTTTGAACCCCGATCCTTTGGTTGAAGTGAACGAATGGCTAGCGTTCTACCAAACTTTCTGGGAAGACAAATTTGATGCACTAGAATTTTACCTAGACAAGCAACTAACGGAGAGCGAGTAACGATGTCGGCTCAACGCGGTTATGCAGCTTTAAAATTACAACGAGAATTTCGGACTGATGGTAAAACTCTTTTTGAGGCGTGGACGCAATCGACGATGCTCAGTCGCTGGTTTGGCCCCCAAGAGCACGATGTACTGACGGCTAGCATCAATGCCGTGCAAGGCGGACAATACAAGATTGTTTTGCGATCCCCCGAGGGGGGGGAGATTAGCCACTTTGGCGAATATGTTGTCGTCGACCCACACGTACACCTTGTTTTTACTTGGGTACTTGCTAACCAAGATTGTGGTGGCTGTGCGGATCAAGATACGTCCACGTTAGTGACTTTGCGGTTTGAGCAGTTGGATTCGAAGCTCACTCGGTTGACTTTACTTCATGAAAAGTTGCCTGATCAGAAAGCCTACGAAAGGCATAAATTCGGCTGGTCGAGCAGCTTAGACAGCTTAGAGGATATTCTTCAAAGCATCAGCCAATAAGTATTTGTCGAAATTGAGCACTGGATTAGTGCTTTTTTTTGAAGTAGACAGTACACCTTTTGGTGTACATAACTAAGGAAAGTAACATGGAAAATATACATCACCACATTGTCATTGAATCGACGCCTGAAAAATTGTTTCAAGCGATCACGTCTTCCGAAGGCTTGTCTTCATGGTGGACAAAGGCAGAAGCGACACAACAGGTAGGCGAGAATCTTTCGTTTTTCTTTGGTCCTCAATGCGACCACAAGATGGAAATGCACCTGATCTCATTAGAAGCGAACCGAAAAGTGGTTTGGCAATGCGTAGAAGGACCATGGGCAGATATGGGGCATTTCTCTTTTGTCATTAAAGAAGATGCTCGAGGAGCAGCGCTGAGCTTTACCCATGAAGGGTGGCCAGAGATGGGCGCCTTTTTCGGACACTGTAACTGTAAGTGGGGGTTGTTTCTTGGTTTGAGCCTAAAAAGCTACTTAGAAACAGGGAAAGGAGTACCTCACCCAAATGAGCAAAATATTTAAAGTAGTGATACGAAAGCGACTTTGTAGCCAGCATATTTGGCTTCATCGACCTCCCCACTTTCGAGTTTGAAAGTGGAGAGGTTTTGAATCCTGCACCTTGAGGTCACTTGGGTATACATCACCATTTAATAAAATATGAGTTGATTTGTTTCGATATTTAGAACAAAGATTAGGAGAACTGAATTTTTGTGCTTAGGAGTACTTCTGTGAAACTTCAAAATACCTCTCTTTTTAAACAACAGTGTTATATCAACGGGCAGTGGATCGGGGAGGCTGTAGAAAAGCAACCTATCTTCAATCCCGCCACTGCAGAAAAAGTGGGTGAAGTGCCTGTACTTGGTAGAGAAGAAGCTGAATATTGCATAGAAGTCGCGAGTAAAGCACAGAAAGAATGGAAAACACGCACCGCCAAAGAACGATGCAATCTATTAAAAAAATGGTTTGATTTGATTCAAGCAAACAGCGACGACTTAGCGACGATAATCACCACAGAACAAGGTAAGTCGATTAACGAAGCGAAAGGCGAGGTAGCGTATGCCGCCAGTTTTATTGAATGGTTCGCGGAAGAAGCCAAACGCGCATACGGAGAAACCATTCCCGCCCACAAAACCGACGCCAGAATTGTAGTAACCAAAGAACCCATTGGTGTTGTCGGAGCCATCACGCCTTGGAATTTCCCCGCAGCCATGATCACACGAAAATGCGGTCCGGCCTTAGCGGCAGGTTGCAGCGTGGTCCTTAAGCCTGCTCCAGATACTCCTTTTACTGCATTGGCTCTCGGTGTATTGGCGGAAGAAGCCGGTATTCCAGCTGGTGTTTTTAATATTATTACCGGTGATGCCGCAGGGATAGGTGGCGCACTGACCGATAGCAAAACCGTTCGAAAAGTGTCGTTTACTGGGTCTACCCAAGTTGGGAAGCTTTTAATGTCCCAATCGTCTGGCTCAGTGAAAAAACTGTCTTTGGAGTTAGGTGGAAATGCCCCTTTCATTGTCTTTGAAGACGCAGATATCGACGCAGCTGTTCAAGGTACGGTGATTGCGAAGCTGAGAAATGCCGGCCAAACTTGCGTGTGTGCCAACCGTATTTTTGTTCATCGTGATGTGCAAAGTGAATATGTCGCCAAGCTCAAGGTAGCGTTTGAAAAGTTGAGTGTCGGTAATGGCATGGATCCAACCAATCATATTGGCTCAATGATCAATCAAGGCGGTATCGACAAAGTGTACGCTCATTTAAACGATGCGCTAGAAAAAGGCGCAACGTTAGAGCTCGGCTCGAAGCAAAAACCAGCCGATCTTTTCTGCTCTCCCATGATTGTAACGGGAATGACCGATGACATGAGAGTGGCAAGTGAAGAAACGTTTGGACCTCTTGCCGCGATATTTACGTTTGACAGCGAAGATGAAGTGATCGAACGAGCGAATCAAACGGACGCAGGTTTGGTGGCGTATTTTTACTCTCAGTCGCTAAGAAGAAGTTGGCAGGTCTCAGAACAGTTGGAGGCTGGCATGATTGGCATAAATGAAGGGTTGATCTCTACCGAAGTAGCGCCCTTTGGGGGGGTAAAAGAATCTGGGCTTGGTCGTGAAGGTGCGCGCCAAGGCATTGAAGATTATCTAGAAACTAAGTATATGCTGATGGGCGGGCTATGAGATTAACTGCTGAGTGTATTGGTGAAATTTGCGACAATGTTACAATTTTTTAACATTTATTGTAAGTTGTGACATTATTGCCTTAGTAATTAAATAATTTGCTTCTATTCTTGTTGTTGTTTTTATAACACACAAGAGAAACTATAAAATGAAGAAGTTAATCTGCTCTCTAGCATGTCTTATGGCATGCATTTCTACAGGTGCCTCAGCCGCCATTTCGCAACACCCCGTTATCCTTATTCACGGTTTTAATGCCGACCAGTTGAGCGAAAAACCAAACGCTCAACAGGTGGCATTAGCGGGTGAAGAAGGTTGGCGATCGTATTGGCTTTCTCGCTCTGATGAGCGTATCGATTGGCCTTCTCATGAACGGATCCAAGGCAAAATTGCATCAGACTATGTTTGGCCAAAACTTCAATCACTTTCTCGTAACAACACCTGCGCGAACGGCTGTATTTTTGTCACACATTCTACGGGCGATCTCATTGCACGACATATTTTGGACAACCAAAAACGCTGGCTTGAAAACGCAGGCTTAACGCCACTCAACATCGTCGCAACGGTAGATTTTGCGGGTGCAGGCGGTGGTTCAGAATTGGCCGACATTGCGATTAATGCAGCAGAAGGCGGCGGTGCAGGTAATTGGACACTTAGACAAGCTCTGTCATTGTGGTTGGGTATGGTACCGACAACGGGCAATACCGGTGTCTTGAACGATCTAAAAGTGGCAAACGCGAGACAACTTTCCGCGACACCAGATAGCCGAGTCCCACGAGTACGTATTGTTGGTGACAGGTCAGATTTTTGGGGGCTTACTGCTGGCTTCCTACCAGGGCACGATGATGGTGTCGTTGCTGCGCATTCCAGTTGTGGCGCAAAATCAGCTGGCAGCTACAACAGTTGCTCTGCGTTTGTTGGGCTTAATGGCAAGCTTACTGCTCAGTCTCGTGGTGTAACCCGCTTTATGGCGCAGCATTACCCTTTGCTTATGGGTGAGGATTATTCTCACAGTTCCCTTATCGATAACAAGCACGAAGGCAAAGTGACTACGGCACGCGCCAATTTGAGTTTAAGTAATGGCAAAACCGTTACAGTTAATACAGAAGATCAGAGCTCTTGGTGGTCGAGCAGCGTGTATCGTTATGTCCAACACTCAGACTCCCAATCGATGTCTCAGTTAACGTACAACTTGCTTGAGAGCGCGCGGTAAAGGTGTCTTATATTGAGTATTGCACAGCAGGTAATCGGGTTCTGTGATTTGGCAGAGCCCTGTTTTTCTCTTTCTTTGACCGAGATTCATTTATGAAAGTGTTTGGCTCTGCGTATTTGTCAGGAAATGTTTATGTTAGAAGCTTTGTCATTATTGTGGCCATTATTCTAGTGGCCTTGGTGACGTATCTGTCGTATGACAAAGACACCATTAAGGGCAGTAGCTCCGAAAAATACAGTCAACCCAAACAAGAAATGGCGGTGAAACCTAAAGACAGCGAGGTTGAGGTGCCCCAATTTGAGCAGCCCGATCAGGCTACGGATCTTGCAGAGCAGCCTATTGAACTCGAGACACCAATAAAGCAGCAATTCTCGTTGATAGCGAGTGCTTATAGTGAAGAGCTGAAGCACCCTGCGTACTCGCCGCCGCTTAACGATGACAACCCAATTACCCTCGATCCTAATCGATACCATAAAGTGGAATTACCTATTTTAGAGGGCAAGCACAAAGCGGCATTGAGGCTGGAACAATATCGTTATTTCTACCCTAACCCGATTCGCATCGCGATAGATTCACCACTTGAGATCCAGCAAGTATCGTTTGATTTACGGGGAGTCGAGAACGGGAAAAGCATTGCTAGCCAAACCGTTAATCGCGCAGAAGCTACATTTAAATCGAGCGAAGATTGGCCAGAAGAAATTCGTGTAAAAGCCAAAGTCACGTTCGCACAAGGGGATGATGTTCTGACAGGCGATTTTCGCTTCTACGTTCCAGTTGGAAAAATTACGGGCGTAGACACATTAGGTAGCGAAGGTCCCGACATGCTCATCCCTGTTCAGTTGGAAGTCAAAAAGAGCGGAACGTTTCGACTTCGGGCTAGCCTATTCTCGGCAAGCGGTCAGCCAATTGCGTCGTTACGTGTAACAAAGACGTTAGCAGAAGGTAGCCAAGAAATGCATTTGAAGGTGCACAGCAGTGTTTTAAAGAACAGCTCGTTAAAAAATAGCGCGTTAAAAAATGGGACTCAACAAGGTGGGGACTCCGAATTCGAATTGCGTTACCTTCAATTGGAAAAACTGTCTGATTTTCCCGGTCAGAAAACAGGTTTTGGCGTTAGCGATCAACCGTCTTATTCGTTAGGCTCGTTTGACGTGTCCCAACTGAGTGATGAGCCATATCAGCCTACAGCGCAAGAGAAAGAGCGCCTCGAATTCCTGAAAAAATTAGGGCAGTAAACACCGTTCAGTAAGCATTGAAATCTCAAAATGTGGATTGTGCCTAATTCACAGTGTGGCGTTATGTAACCAATTGATTATTTTTGATAATGTTGTCCAATACGTTTAAAGATGGGTTAGGGCGACAACATGAAATTGATAAGGAATTCGCGGCTTCGTTATCAAAAGGACAAATCCGATAAAGTCTACGAAGTGGATCTTGTCGAGCTTACATCAGGCGAACCTTCAAGGTATTTGGTGAATTTTCGATACGGTCGAAAAGGCAGTACCCTACGAGAAGGCACCAAAACCCGAGATCCAGTTACACTTGAGCAAGCGGAAAGGCTGTTTGATAGTGTGGTTGTTTCGAAGGTTAACAAAGGCTACCAAGATCAGAATGCTCTCTCGTCTTACACTTCTCTCCAACCTAAACAACCGAGCTCCGGATTTGACCACAACACGTTAATCAATCGCATTGAACGAGAATCCAGCCCTTATGAGCTGGGTCGGCAGATTTGGCGTTTACGCCCCGAGGCGAATCCCGATGTGGCGTCCTTGATAGCCAATAAGCTAGGCAGTGATACTTGGCAATTGGAATACGCTATTTTGTGGGCACTAGGACGAGTAGGTAGCGAAGCGAATATCGATGCCATTAAACCCTATCTATCCCATCAAGATGTTCGTCTCGCCACCATCGCATTGGAATCGCTAATTTCACTCTCGCCTAAATCTGAGCGCAAACGCATTTACGTGGAGGCCAGTGGCTTCGAACTCATTTCTGTGGAAGAGTTTGTCACTCAAGTTGATGATTTTATTGCCCAAAGAACGGCGAAGGGAAGCATTAATCTGTTGTTGAAGAAAGCGTATCTTCAATCCGTTTTTGATGAAGAGATGCATCAGTCATTACGAGATGTTCTCGCCAAAATTCCATACGCCCCCAATGCCTTCCAAGGTATTCGCTACATTCTAAAAATGAGTGAATTCCGGCTGGATGCCAATATGTTTGCCGCCGCATACTATCGTTTGGAGCAAAGTAACCCGTATTTCCAAAGAGCTTGGAAATACCATTACTCGCCTGAACATGGAAGGCTGGACATTGAGAATGAACTGTCGTCCCCAGAATCTAAACTTGCGCACTCCCAACATACTCATAACTACCTGATTCGTAGACAGTGGCGGGTGTTAAAACAATTGGGGGTTAATGAAAGCCCTGATTTCGTTCGGCTTGCGACTCAGCTTTTACTTCAATTTAAAGACAGTGACGGCAAGAAACCCAAAACGTCTGAAATTTACGAATACGATCAAAATTGGCGTCGTCACGTGAAAGCCGTGAACCACTACGATGAATTTGCTCGTTACTCCACATTGAATGCGTTGCTGAGAAGTGAGAACCCGCGTTATAAACGAAGCGATGCGGGGTACGTTTGGAAACTGAGCCCCGATGTGGTGTTTGAAGGTCGGGGTGAAGCGTTTGCTCACCTTTGGGACCAAGTGCCTCATAACTTACTTGAGTTAGTACTAGGTAGCCAATGCGAACCTGTATGTGATTTTGCGGTTCGGGCGCTACAAGACAACACAAGTTACACCGACGCGTTAAGTGGCGATATTTTGGTGGGCATATTGATTCGCCCGTACACTGCTTGCCAGAATTTCGCGCTGCCACTGTTAGAAACCTACTTAAAACGCCACGCCTTAAGCACAAAATGTTTGATTACATTACTCAACAGTGACGTAGAAGCCGCTCAAAATCTGGCTTTAGATCAATTAGATAAAATTCGAGACTTGTCGAAGTCAGTCGATGTATTAGCCGCGCTTCTTTTGATGGGGCAACCATCAATACACAAGTGGCTCGAAGAGCGAATGAAGCGAACTGCGCTGTTTAGAAGCGCTCAGAGTGAACTGCTCATGAGCCTTGTCTTAACGCTAACGGAACCGCACTCCGAGGGTAATTCCATTGAGACATTCGAGCACGCAGAGTGGCTGTCCGAATGGCTTAATTTACATTGTAAAGATGCCATTTCAACGCTTTCGTTATCACAAATTGAATTGCTGATTCTCTCTCAATATTCACCGAATGTACTGATAGGTTGCGAATTTTTGATGGCTGTTGATGTGGAGTGGGCACAGATACCCGCCACGATTTTTGAAGTGATTGAAAACAACCGTTCTCAAAAGGTTCAGTCATACAGTGTCGCCTTACTGTCTAAACAAAGTGCCGAAGAGCTAGTCGACAATTTATCCTACCTACTCAAACTGCTACTCAAAAACAATCTATCACAGCGCCAAGCTGTGTTGAAAACGTTGCCCGCGACTTACCAGCGTGGTAGCCAGCACCGCCCTCTTGTTTTTGGTAAGTTGGTTGATCTTCTCCACAAGCGCGAACTCGATAGCGATTTACAGCAAATGATTATCGGTTTTATTCGTCAAGAGTTTGAACGTGAGCTGTCGTTGAACTCTCTGGATGAAGTGATGAGTTTGGCTACCGCAACATCGACAATGGCACACGATCTTGCTTATGACGTTTTTGCCGACAGTTATAACGCGCGTCAGTTAGAGCGAACACTCACGGCAAGCCAATGGTACTCGCTTGCCCAAAGCAGCACCTATGCCCTTAGAGCATTAGCCATTGAACAATATGTGCGAACACCTGCAACCTTATTGAACGCGAATGAATCGCCAGAAGAGCCGGAACCCGTATTAACGCTACTCAACAGCCAATGGCAAGATGTACAGGACTTTGCGTTCGAATTTTGCCGTAATCAAATGACGTCAGAGCATTGGAACCCAGAGTCGATTGTTGCCGTATGTGATAACCCTGACGAGCGAGTACAAGCCTTCGGACGAGAACTCTTACAACGCTTCTTTGATGAATCCGAAGGCAAACAGTACCTGCTAAAACTCAGCCAACATCCTGCCGCAAACGTCGAGCTGTTTGTTACCCAATTGCTGGTACAGTACGCCGCAAATGATGAAGGTATTTTATTGGCATTGAAGCCCTATTTTGTATCGGTGCTGAGCCGAGTCAACCGTGGCCGTGTAGCAAAAGACAGAGTATTGAAATTTTTAACCGAACAAGCGGATTGCAGCGCTCTGGTTACGGAAATGGTATCGGATATTTTGGTTCGCCAATCTTTAACATCGGTTCAAAAGGATAAAGCCCAAATCCTTAAAGCCATGTTGCACTTGAAAAAGACGAATACCCACCTCGATATGCCGATTAAAGTGACTTCTCCTTCCTCAGTTATATCTAAAGAAGGCGCTATCTCTAACGAAGGCAATAAGTCTAAAGAAAGCACTTCGTCCAATGGGGGAGATTCAACACCAGAGAAGAAAGCCACGGAGCGCGAATCATGAAAGTAAGTTATCAATACGCATCCAAAAGCCAAGTTCGCTCTGGCTCCCAATCTACGGATGTTGCTTTTTCACCTGATACATCGAGAGCGCCTACGTTTTTCATTGGTGAAGTAAAGGAAAAACGCGTTTTCCGAGAGGCGATATCCGCCCTTCATGATGTGGTGATTTCAGACATGCGGTTTGTGCCAAGAAATCGAGACGAATACAAGATTTGGTTGGCACAAGAAGAGGAAAGGTTACTTGCAGAATTTGTTAGCCGCCATGGAGAAGTAAAAGAAGAGTTAGAGGCGGTAAAAGCCGAACTTTCTTCGATGGGCAAAGCGTCCAGCGAGATCATGGCTCCGTTCTATAAAGCGCAAGACCAATACTTCAAATACCTATACAAGCACGATATGGATGCTTGGTATGTGCTCGACCCAGTGATTACCGTTCACCCTGATCAGGTCTTTTTTGAGTGTTTTTCCGAAGACGAATCAAGCTATGGAAAGCTCAGCTGCAACTACGACACCTTTGAGCACATCAGCGACAAGGAATATGGGACGACGAACATTGATTATTCCCAAGGGCTATACGACGAATTCCAAAAAATTCGTGACTATCGGAAGACGCAGCTAAAAGTCGACCCTGATGGATTTAATGTACAGACCAGCGGCAGCGACGCCTTTGAGGAAAAGAAAATTGATTTACCCGACTCTTGGGTAAGAGGCTTCTTGCAAGTTAGCTCCGCCATGACACTTCCGATGGTGAAATTCCGCCTACATCCGATGGATATTCACAACATTTGTACATTACTCAAACGCAAGAAAGAACGGGTCGGTCCGCGTTCCATGCGTTTCGAGCTGATCCCAAACAAGCCCATTCAGATTGTGATGGAGCCTTGGGGGGATGTTGTCACCTGCGCACGATCCTTATACCGTGGAGAGGAAGCGCGCACTATTCGAACATGGGGGCGTCGACGTATTTTGATTCTTGAGCGTTTGTTGCCCATCGCGGATAGCTTCGACGTGTGCTTGCTTGGCGATGGGATGCCGTCGTTTTATGTCGCGAACATGGGTGGGATGACTTTTACCTTGGGTTTATCGGGATGGAGCGCGAACGATTGGTCGGCGGCAGGGCAGTTCGATCTATTAGCCCCAAGAGATACCGTTGACGAGCTAACCAGCCAGCGAGTCTATTTGGCTCTTAAAGAGACTCAGCAAGAGAGTGCAGCAAGTTTAGCTTCTCGGCTAGCACTGGATGTGAGTGTGGTGAAATCGGCATTGGCGCAATACAGTCAGCTTGGGCAGGTGTTGTACGATTTATCGTTAGATGTTTATCGTCTTCGTCATCTTTACAATCAGCCCATCGAGTTAGAAGAAATACGTTTCACGAATGAACGAGAGCAAAAGGCGAACAATTTCGTTGAGGCTAACTTGGTGTCGGTTACACAGCTAAACCAAGGTTCAAAAGGCACTGAGATCATTGGGCTGACGCTTGATAACGGTAAAGAATTTCAGTCGAAGCTTCGCATCGACCAAGACCAGAGATTGGTGGAAGGTGAGTGCCAGTGTCATTTTTGGCACAGTAATAAATTGAGGCAAGGACCGTGTGAGCATATGCTAGCGCTTCGCTTACAATCCACAAGAGAGCAACATACAGAGGTGACGGCATGATAGTTACCTCCCTCTCAAAATTCAGTTCTGTCTCAACTTTTTTACTTGCAGAACAAAGAACTAGCAATACAATAGAACACTACAGCAGCGCGGCAGAAGAACCTTGCCTCTCGAATGGTGGATCACCATTCAGGTATAAAGACTGCCCACGCATCACTGATGCTATCTTTACTGAGCCGTACAGTCACCTATACCGCTATTGCGGTGTGACTTCACAGAAGTCAATGAGCGGTATAGGTAACGTACGGCATCGAGTTGATAACCTCAGTACTAAGAACTCTTCGAAGGAATATCTTGTCGCGCTGCGTTCCTTTTTTCGTTTACCCGAACTTTGCTTAAAGACGTTCCGTTTAGGTACACCCCATCTAAAAATAAAGCTGAAACCGTCGCTTTCACAGACATATATGTTGCGCGCCATCCTAGGATTCACGGCTGAGGAGGTGGCTTATGTCTGATTCTTCCAGTCAATCAACGTCTCGCTCAAACTCTTCCAACGCAAGCCATCAGGAGGCTTCGGTGACCGATTCTGCTCCAAAGCTGACGCGTCAGCAAATTTACGATCGCATTCGAGAAAGCAGCAAGGATGAATACATTCTTCAAGAAATGATTCGCCTTGGGTTCTGGAACAAAGATGACGAACAGCCAAGTCTGACTCAAGAATTTATTGAGCGCCGCTCCGAACTCACAAGAAAGCTTAGGGAGCTAAGCGATCTAGATTCGTTATACGCTGACCCTGAAAAAGCATTAGAAGCTCTGCATAAAGAACGCAAAAAAGCGGCGTTAGAAAAGCGAGAGCAAACTCGTCAAGCACTGAACCAAAAACGCTATGACAGAGCATTGGCATGGTATAACCAGCAAAAAGAGACATTCACTTGGTTAGGAGATGACGTTTCTCTCGGGTTAAAAAACAAAGAGAACGATGATGGCAGGCTTGAAGAACGAGAGTTGCCAACGTTTGAAAACATCGCAGCACTAGCCGGAGCAATGGGTATCTCGGTTTCAGAACTTCGATTTTTGGCATACCAAAAAGACGTATCGAACGTCAGTCATTATCAACGATTCAGCATTGCCAAGAAAACGGGCGGGCTTCGCCATATTTCGGCGCCAATGCCGCGGTTAAAGCGCGCGCAATACTGGCTGTTAGACAACATCCTCGCTAAGTTGTCTGTGCACGATGCTGCCCATGGTTTCGTGACGGGCAGAAGCATTGTGTCTAACGCCCAGCCACATGTCGGTAAGGCAGTGGTTATCAACATGGATCTGAAGGACTTCTTCCCTAGTATCAGCTACAAACGGGTAAAAGGATTGTTTCAATCCCAAGGGTACAGTGAAGAACTTGCTACTGTTTTTGGGTTACTGACGACAGAGTCTGAAACACAAGAGCTGGAAATGGATGGTCAAACTTGGTTTGTTGCTCAAGGTGAGCGCAGACTGCCGCAAGGTTCACCTTGTAGCCCTGCGATTACCAACGTGATGTGTCGCCGGTTAGATGCCAGATTGCAAGGTATGGCCGACAAACTCGGGTTTGCTTACACCCGCTATGCCGATGATTTAACGTTTTCCACTGACAGCGCAGAGAAAGCCCAAGCACTTTTATGGCGCGCAAAACAAATCGTTGTGAGTGAAGGTTTTACTCTTCATCCAGATAAAACCCGTGTTATGCGAAGGCACCAAAAGCAAGAAGTCACAGGCGTAGTCGTTAACGAGAAGCTCTCGATAGACCGCAAAACTCTGAAACGCTTTCGCGCTACGCTCAAGCAAATCGAGCTCGATGGTCCTGATGGTAAGCACTGGGGAGCAGGTGAGCTTTTCGCATCAATGGAAGGCTACGCCAATTTTGTTGCGATGGTGGATGCCGAAAAAGGCATTCCGCTGCAAAAAACGTTGGTGCATTTGAAGCGTCAGCACGGCGTCACCACCAAGCATGGCAAAGTGACCGAACTAAACAAGCGCTTGTTACGGGTGAAAGCGGCTAATGGGGAGAACCCCAAAGAAGGCTGGTGGCAACCGGAAGAGAAACCGGCGCCTGAATTGGAGCTAACACCTAACCAGATTGCTGAACGCAAGCGAGCGATCAAGCGACAGAGAAATCAGGAACAAAGAGAGAATCAAGGCGCGAATTCTGAGTGGCAAGATGCAGATTTCAATCAGGATAACGAAGCTAACCAAGGTGACGGCTGGAGTGACCTCGAATCGGATGCTAAGAAAAAGTGGACGACGCGAGAGTACATTCTCGGTTTACTGTTCTTACCAATCGTATTGGTCATGCTGTTCTTTAAAGCACCTTGGAATATCAAATGTATTGTTGTTGGTGTGCTCTGGCTTCTGTACCTCTATCTGAATTAAACTACGCCTAATTTTTGTCGTAGCAGGGAACCCAAGTGGAACTGTTTAATATCGAGTTTTTAGGAAAACCATTAAGGCTAGAAGGCTCAATGGCAGGCTGGCAACAGCTGTATTGGGATAACACGCTAGTCTCGCAATTGGATGCCAATGCAGAAAGGCTGGATCACAGCCATGCGTTTCAATTAACCAGGGGCGAACAGGCAATAGAGTGCCAAGTAAATGTTGATTTAAAGTGGCAGCCTTTCCATATTCAATATGAAGCGAAAGTGGACAACCAATTAGTGGCGCAAGGGCAACGAGACGCCAAAGATATTGAAAGGCAAACCCCCGTTGTACCTGTAAAGCAGGAACGAAAGTTCAGTGTCGTTGGGTTATTTGCTCTTGGCATGAAAGCGCTAAAAAGTGCAAAGGTGATCAAAGGTGTACTCGCCGCGTTGAGTTTGGCTGCCTATTCTTGGTTTTTCTCGTTTCAATTTGCCTTAGGTTTGTTGGCGTGTTTGATGTTCCACGAATATGGGCATATTCGCGCCATGAAATTCTTTGGCATGAAGACCAAAGGCATTTATCTGATTCCATTTCTGGGTGGGCTCGCACTCAGTGACGAGAAAATTAATACCCGCTGGCAAGACGTGGTGATATCCATCATGGGTCCGACGTTTGGCTTAGTACTATCGATGGCTTTATTGGTGGTGTATTGGGTGACTGGAGATGTGTTCTTTGCAGGTCTCGCGGTATTTAATGCGTTCCTCAACTTGATCAACTTATTGCCTGTGTTGCCATTGGATGGCGGGCACGTGCTCAAGAGTATCAGCTTCTCATTCAACAGTGTCGCAGGACTGGCTATCTGCATTGTCGCGGCCGTAGCAGGCATTATTGCAAGCTACACATTTGGTATGGCTTTGTTCGGCTTCCTTCTGATTATGGGTAGCATCGAAATCATCGTTGAATGGCGAACGCGACATAACAGCCATCTACTTCCTTTAGATCGTTATGGGCAACTGGTGTCTTTTGTCTGGTATGTGGCGTTGGTTGCCGCGCTGGTGGGAATCATGGTTTATATCGGTTCAAGTGGCGACCAGTTACTGAGCCTACCACTCCAAATATTGGCAAGCTAGTGCATTAAAACAGCCTAGTATTTTGAGGGTTGTTGGCTGTAGCATCGCGTAATAACGGAAAAGATGAGGTTGCGGCCTCATCTTTTTTATATCGGTATTTTGAACAATTTTTATGTGTTTTAGAGATAAAGGTGTATCTCGATCCCTTCAATATCTGATTAGGGTTTGGTTGACTGGGATGCAAGCCCCGTCACATTCTATAAATTTTGATTCATAAAACTGAAATATTTCTCTTCCAGCTCAGGTCTGAGTTCTGAAGTTGGGCAATTTAGTACTCGCTGAAATGCTGTAGTTACGGTAAGTTGAATATGGTTCGATACTGATCTATTCAAATCAATTATAAATAAAGGGAATGTTATGCAGTCTGCTCTCTATAAGCGTGCAGTTATTATCGCTGTTATTGTCGGTTCCATCTTAAATCTTATTAATCAATTCGATGCGTTGCTTGGTCCTGCGGATTTCAATGTGGTAAAGGCTATGCTCACCTATTGTGTCCCTTTTATTGTGTCTATTGTTAGTAGCAAGATTACATTGAAATCGGTCGAGAAAAACATGGTTGCGCCTGAATGTCCTGAAGATATTGCCGGCTTGGTTTGTCGGGATACGTTGTCTGAAGCGCGTGGCAAGGTTCAGTCGATGAGATCAAACGCAGGAAACGTGAATCAGGCTTCTAGAAAGCGTTTGGCGTTTGCAGAATCTGTGGTTGATCAAGCTCATGAGGTGACGTCGGGTTCCTGCGAACTGGCAAAATTAGCGGAAGTATCGCAAGAACAAATTCACAGTGTCCACGGTAACTTCAACTTGATGAACAAACGTCAAACGGAGTTTATGGCGGAATTCTCGCAAGCATCTGAGTGGGCAGATAATCTGAAAGAGTCCATAGATAACCTTAGCCAGCAGTTTTCTCAAATCGAAAATATGGCGTCGTCCATCACCTCCCTTTCTGATAAGACGAATTTACTGGCACTGAACGCCTCCATTGAAGCTGCGAGAGCGGGAGAATTTGGTCGCGGTTTTGCTGTTGTGGCAGAAGAAGTTAAAGGGTTGGCGAACAAATCTGGTGAAGATGCTCAAAAGATTAATGCATTAATGGGAGAGCTCAGTACAACCAGCACCAAACTTGCCGATGATGCAAAATTGTTTGCTGAATCCATGTCGAAAATGCAGGAAAACACGAGTCACGAAGAAGCAGAGCAGGTGGCGGTTTCTATTGATCAAATTCGTTCTGCTGCAACCGATGTTCATGATCGTGCTCAATGGCAGATTGCAGAGATGGAAAAAATGGCAGAGAAGGTTAAGCAGTTAGCAGAAGATGCCAAAGCGGCTGTAGATGGCTCAGCCAATAATATGGAATTAAGCGACAGTCTGCTCACGGACTTACAGCACGTCGTTAAAGCATCATAAAGAAACGTTATATACCCAAGCGCCGATAACGCTAAAACCGACAATGGAATCGGTCTCAATGTATTTTGAGACCGATTTTTTACGTCTAAAGACAAGGATATAAGCGGTAAGAATTGCCAGCCTTCTTTGATTCCATTAAAGTAATTTCTTATTAAGATTCTTAACTTAAAGTAATGCAATGGATAAAGTGGATAACATCTTGCGTCAGTGGCAAGAACAACGACCTGATCTAGATACCTCATCAATGGCCATTTTAGGCAGAATAGGGCAGCTGCGCGGTCATATTGCGCCAAAGCTGAAGAAAACGTTCGCGGAATTTGGGCTCAACTCAGGTGAGTTCGATGTGTTGATGACGTTGAGACGCTCAGGGGAGCCTTACACACTTTGCCCTCACAATTTGTTGCAATCGATGATGCTGACATCGGGAGCCATGACCAATCGTATCGACAAGCTAGAGAACAAAAAACTAGTGGTTCGAAGCGCTGATCCAAATGACAGAAGAGGCGTTCAAGTGTCGCTCACAGAAGAAGGATTAAAGCTGGCGAATACTGCGTTGGAAGCTCACGTTAACAACAGTGAATCGCTGCTAACATCCCTTAACAAAGATGAAAGAGAAGCGCTGTCTACATTGTTGAGCAAACTACTTTCTGCGCAAGAGCAGTCGGAATAACATCTGTTCGTTTAAAAAAGCAAAATGAAACAAGGCGACCCTTAAGTAGTCGCCTTAGTGTTTTTATGGTGAGAGCTGCGTTTAGGCTACAAGCTTCTTTGGTATTTACCGCTGTTTTGAAGCATGGAGCTAAAGTTTCGAAACGTTTAGCTGGAAGTCGACAGAAAACTCCGGCTGTTCATTTGACAGATGAGTGGGCACTTCTTTTGGCCGGTACACATCGGTAAACCTAAATGAAAGTTGGTGATTCAAATGATTGAACACCTGCTTCTGGTCCGTTGTTATCAAAGTATCATTTTCATTATCTATGGAGATAAAAACTTTCCCATCAATGAGTTTGAAACTGAGCGTGACGGAATTTTCTGCAAGAGCAATATCAAACGTGTGTCGGATGTTTTTGGCGGTTAAGAATTGAAGACCATTTGCGTCAACGTAGCGGTCGAATATTTCAGGCCCATCCGGCTGATGCTTAATCTGGGATTCTTTTCGGCATTTCAAACATCGAGGAATGGCATCTTCCTCGTTCCAGTCGTCGACAAATTTTTGATTGAAATGCAACACACCATTAAGAACTGAAAACTGATTGTTTGTTTGTTCCGACTCTGCCTGAGAGCAAGCGGTTAACCCGCTGACCAAGCATAGGGCCATTATAATTTTATGCATCAGTTATTGGTTCCTTGCTTGTTCTAAACGTTCAAAAAATGCTGCTGATGGTGTCTCTTCTATAATGTATTCCTGCTGGTCATTGGACAGGTAATCTTGCCGCTGGTTTGGCATATTACTGCTGTATGACGAGCGCGAATCGCCTGTATTGCCGCTTGGTGTGCTTTGGAATTTTAAGCTCACAGCCGCCCAGTCGTTAAAGTCGTTCAACACCGTTTTACCGTTGTTTTGACTGGATGCGTTGGTGTTGGTTAAGTCCAATGAAAGCGCGGTGTCGTTGGTGTCACCATCGCAATTAAAATCCACTCTGTCGGTAACACTTCTGCCTAAACCTTTTGTTTCATCTAAGCTGTTTTCATCTAGAGGTGAGCCGGAGCCGTCGGAATAATCGATTTTGAAATTGTCATGCGCTCCAAAGGGACCATTGATAAGATCACTTGCTTTTGTGGCATAACCTTGTGGAGTCGCTGCGCACTTAGAATTAGCTAGCTTATTATCGTAATTGCGTAAGTGGTATCTATCTCCCTCGTTTTGCCCTAGTACGGAAAGGCCATCAAGCTGGTACATGTAGTTCATGATGCTGTAGTAGTTGGGCTTGAAGTTAAGGTCTTCATTACCGCCATGTCGTAGCCCAAGGTTGTGTCCAAACTCGTGCATAATAGTACTGGCTTGATAATTGATGAGCTCGTTTTGGGTACTAGGATAACGACTATTGAGTTTCCATTTTCCAAGCGTGATCAGTGAATCATTTCCGTTGATTTCAGCGATTCCTGAAGAACCAGCGGTTCCATTGGCTTTTTGGCTATTGGCAAACAGCATGTAATAGAAAACTAAGCGGCGACGAACATCCATATGTTCTATCTTGTAGCTTTGAAGGGTAGTGGGATTATAGTATCTGTTTATCCCAATACTGGCGGAATAAGGCACTTCATTACCACCGCCTAAATTATGATCCTGTCCATGAAGCGCACCGGTATCGAAGTGCAACGAGTAACCTCGGTTTTGAAAGGCGAATTTCACTTTATCTAGTGCTTCTTTTCTCGGGATAATACCTTCATCTGCAATCTGGCGGTTGTTATTCGTTGCGTCCATGTAATCAATTTCAATGAAGATATCGGTTTGCCCTTCTCTGGCTCCCCAGTTGTACATGTTCATGCCCGCGTAAGTGCTATCTGGACGCTCTGCACAGTCAGGAATATTGTCGTTATCACTATCGGCTGTACAGTTGTTCACATCGTTCTTTCCACCTGGTGTTGGAAAGGTAATGACAGTCCAATCTTCCGCTTTGTTGGTGTCTGAGTGGTTTTCAGCACGAGCCAGACTCTTGCCAAGAGTTCGTGGTAAACGTTCAATCGTTGACGTTCCTGTCCAGCTTTTGCTGGAAGTTGGTGATGTGTAGTTGCCACCAAATCGGACAAAATCTGCAGTTTTTTGTGATGCTACTTGGACAAGTTCGACAAAGCCACTATCCGTCCAATAAGGGACATGTGAATTTGCAGTTAACGTGATCACTTGGCTGGAGCTACCTGTCTCTGCATAAGCGTATTCCACATCACGCGCTTGCAATAGGAGGTAGGCACCCGCTTTGAGCGTTTGTTGAGGCAAGGTAAACGTATGGCTACTTAATACCGAGCCGCTTGAGGTTCGCGCTCCTGATTTCAACGAATAATCACTCAGATCCACATCTTTGGAGCCAGTATTGTAAATTTCGATCCAACGCCGATCGTCAGTGTACTGTGACGTTGAAATTTCGTTGATAACAAGTGTTCTGATGACTGAGTGATTTGGATCATTCGGGTAATAGTCGGAATTGTCTCCAACGCCATCCCCATCGCTGTCTTTTTGTTCGTTTGGATTGTTAGGGAACGCATCTGCATTATCGCCTACGCCATCCCCATCCGAATCTTTCGATTCAGCAGCATCATTTGGGAAGGCATCACTGTTATCACCTACTTTATCGCCATCGGTATCAGCGTATTCTTTAGCGTCGGTAGGGAACAAATCTGCACCAACAGGCCATGCTCCATGAGTATTTCGATTCCAATTGGCTGCAGATAACAAGTTGCCTTGTGAATCCGTATGATCCCAATAGCCATCATTGTCCCTGTCATTTCGAATTACCGCTGTTACAGCTCCATTCTGACTGGTTAACTGAACGGTCTTGTTTTCAAAATCAGTCGTTGAGTTGCTTTTCTCTGTTTTAATCAGGGTTCCAATCGCTTTGATTTTCGATTCAATAGTACTGTCTGACGATTGTTGTCTAGCATTGGCAACGGACTGATTTTCTGGCATTAACGATGTTTGCACCAAAACACGAGCCGCAAACGCGACATCTGAGAGGTTTTGGGATTTATAGTCTTCCAGTAAATCGGCTAACTCGATTTGCAAGTCGGCCGCAACTTCTTGCTTGGCGGTTTCAATCGCAATACCGCGATCCATTTTTTGTTTAAGCAGTGTGGTTATGGGAGTAACGATAAGCTCCCCCGCAGGTGCACTGAGAAGGAAGTTTCGAGTCACCGGAGCGAGGTTATCTTCATCTATTGTTGTGCCCTTAATAGCTTGCACAACGACAGAGTAGGAAGATGGGGAAGTAATGTTTGAAACATCTAACGTTGCTTTACCATTCAGCCCAGTTGTTGCAGTCGGCTCATTGGTATCGTGCGAGAAGTTATTGTTGAGATCGAGCCACACCCTAGCATTTCTCAAATACCCATCAATCGCGGTAACGTCCAGTTTGCTAGTGGTACTCCCAGCTGGTCCTGTTTGTCCATTTGCTGAGCCGTCACTGCCACCGCCACATCCTACGAGCGCAATCGTCAGAGAAAGCGCGCTGAGTTTTAGATATTTTCTAGCCATGAATTCCTGTTTAACTTCCCCGTTATAACCACGTTTCGATATTACTATGATTTTTGTTAATGAGGTGTAAGTATTAGTAACTGTGAGTGGTGATCTCATTATAAATATTTATAGCGTGAATACGTGAGCTTATACACTAAGAATTACAGTGTGAAGTGATTGGGCTTAACAAGGGAAAAAGACCTCAATGAGAGGTCTTTAAAATTGATAAATATTTGATAATGCCTGCCAAATTATAGTGGTTGGCACCTTGGGCAGTTAGGTGGTGGAGTCGGTGTACCCGGAACGTGGACATAGCCTAGCGATAAGCTGTCGGAGTATTTGCCATCAGATAAGCTGATCGAAACGCTGTTGATACCGGCATTCGCTGGTACAACACTGATCACTTTTGAGCCGCTTAGGCTACTCAAACTGTATGATTTTGATGCTGTACGCCCGTAAAGATCATCACGTACGCGAATGGTCAGACGCGCATTTACGCTTGAGTCTTTTGCTGCGGTCGAGTATTTGTCTACCAAATACTGAATGTTGGCTTTCACACTCCCAGAAGATTGATACGCATCACCGCTGATGATCCTCGGTTTCTTCTGTACCCAAACCCCCTCTGCAGAACACATTCCGCTGGCTCTGTTTATCCAAACTAAGCCGTATCCATACGTTTTAGAGAACTTCATGTTGTGGTATGAGTTTGCATCCCAGTTGGATTTATCTTTCCCGACGTAGCCAAATTCTGAGTTGTTAAAACGCACATATGCCAAGCGGTCAAACAGATTGCCTTTTGCTCGGAATACTTCGTTTTGGGCGACGTGTTTTGGCACTTCTACGCGCAAGTAGTCGAACGAGTTAAACAAGTTAACCAGTGCTTCAAAAAAGTCCTGATACTCTTGCTGGTTCTCTTGGTAGTCCGGGTCTTGATAGATATCGTAGCCGTTGTCTACTGCTTGTTGTACGTCTTCAGATTTAAAGTCATAAGATTTAACTCGCCCGTATTCACAACCAGGAGGAAGATCTAACGTTTTTGCCTGAGATGTCAGTGAGGTGGATGCAAGCGCAATAGCTGCAATAGGGAGGATATACTTATTTTTCATTAACTTATTCCTTGTTAACTTTCTAGCCAAAAGCAAAAGTGAAGAAACTTCACATGATGCGTTCGCATACAGATTTAACTGAGGAAGGAGTTTAATGATAGAGCAATCAAGCGAGCTAGGTTTGCAAATGAGAGCACTTCTTACTTAATCGGCAGAGGCTCTCATTCGCTTTCACTCCATATTCATAAATGTTCACAAAATAAACAGTGTTGGTGACTGTTTTATTGAGAACTCCGCTACTGAGTGGCGCAATCTGCCCACGGAGAGCTAATTTCCGTTATACCGAAATTGCCTGCGCGCGTGCTTTCTATGATCGAAGGGCATGCAAATGTATAGGGGTAAACGGTTCTCTTAACAGCTTCAGAGCGATCAATCGCGCCTTCAAGTTCTGCCAAAATGTCTTTTCCTAGTGCTTCATCGACATAGGTTTTGTCTGGTTGACTGGTATCTTTATAAAGAAATTCGTAGATATTTTTAAGGGTTCGTTCAAATATGAGAAGGATTTCTTTAGATTAGAAAAGGCACACTAATAGTTTTATATATAAAGTATTGTTTCATTAGCGTGCAAGCAACATGACTACATGGATCAAACTTGGAAGTGGTTGTAGAGCCAAGTTGGGATTATGCTTAAGTTGGTCAGCGCCATAGAGAGTAACGAGCACAATACCACTCCAAAGGTAAGTGGAGGGCTTTCTCGATTTGTAGCAATAATATTGGCAAAACAAGCGGTCACAATTACACCAAGCGCTAAAATGTGGCAAAGTACAATCACTTTAATATTCAAAGCGGTATGCCAAGCAAGCTTCGCGGATTCAATGATGAATTGCATTCCCTCAAATTGTTCAATTGATTTTGCTGAGTTGACGACGCTTTGCGGGAATTCAACGTCGACGATCCAGTAAGCGGAAAATACTATTGGTAAAAAGCAGCCGATTTCAAACAGCGTGTAATTATCCCAGATTTCGATGCGATAGAATTTTACCAGCAGCGCCAACGCCACGATCCCAACCAAACCAGAGACTGCTACAGTTTGATAGCTAACGTATAGCACACCCAATACACAGCACGTAACCAAAAAAATAATAGTAAAAGCAACGACCTCATCACCATCGTCTTTTTTTCTTGTATTCATAAAAAACCTTTCTAAACAAAAATAATGGCCGGAGGCATTAGCTCACGCTAAGCCCCCAATTTAAAATTAACGCGGAAGTGAACGAGTGTGAGAACACACATCTTCCCAGACACCATTTCGGTAGCGCTTATAAGCGCAAACTGGAACAACTTTTGGTCGAATTCTCATTAGAGACTCCTCTCAATTTAAAGCGAAAGAGGGAATTCAATGATTGAGGTGAACACATTAGAAAGGTATGATTGCGGAACAAGTCAGAGCAATCGGCCTTTCTTATAGGGCTTGAAACCTCTTAGTGTTGGACCTTATAAGCTTTCCGCGCCAACGGTGCTTATAATTCACCTCACTGTAAAAAGGCACTTTTAGTATTTAACTGAAAGTGCTTTTTTATTTTTCTTTGCGGACCCCTTTAAATGGTGTGCCATCTTGCTTCACATTCATAAAGCGTCCAGTATTCGCATCTCGCTTCACCCAATGACCCGAGGATGTTTGAGTTTGTGAACGCTCACGAACCATACCATGACGGCGGTTGTCGCCTGCTTTTCCGTTAGTTGCCAAAAGAACCTCCTAATAAGTACTAAGCTGCATGCTCAATTTCAATGACGGTCCCATCATAACGGAATAGTATGATAAATCAATAGTGCGTACCAAAAAAGATCGCACTTTTTAGTGTTTGAGGTCTTTTGTTGGCTTTTTTGAAGTTATTGTTCGGTTTCATATGGTTCGCTCTTTGTTGTTCATGCTATCTTATTAACAAGGGAAATATTGAGGCTTTGCTATGAAGAATTTTGAAGATTTGCAGTTGGCTTATCCCAACCTAGCAGACAGACTGGCTTTTATCGATTTCAAGCTTCGTTACACAGGGACCATAAAACGCTCTGAGATTGGAGAAATGTTTAATGTAGGCACTGCGGCAGCTTCTAAAGTGATTTCAATATACATAGAACTTTGTCCAGAAAATATTGAATATGATCCGAGGACCCGACTGAATACAATCGTTCGTTCTACATTTAGACCATTGTTCGATATTGATGCAGAAACGGCTTTAGGGATGCTCGCTAATGGCTTTAATAAAAATAAATTGTATAGCACACCAAGAACCATACTCGCTTTCGAAAAAATTGGGCAAATACCAAACCAATTAGATACGAATTGTATTGCTAAAATAGCAAGAGCAATTGATGGTAAATACGCTATTCAATGTACCTATCTGTCTGAAAATAGTGACAACAGAAGTACACGTACCATTTTGCCGTTAACCATTATATATGATGGATCTAACTGGATGTTTCGTGGCTATGATCGAGATTGCGATAAAAATACTTACTTCAAAAATTTTCACTTTTCTCGTTGCCGAAATACAGAAGAGTGCTTTGGCATTAAATCGCTGGAACAAAAACAGAATGAGGTTTTAGAACAAGATAGAAGCTGGACGACGCAGGTGCCTTTAGAGCTAGAGTTGCACCCGAATTTAGATGAAAAAGAGAAGAATAAAGTAAGAACCAACTTTGGCATGGGAGACAATGACGAACGCACCATCATTCCTACTCGACAAACCTTCATTTGGATTTTAGTGAAGAAATGGTTTATCGACACCAAGCCGCTAGAGCAAATAGAAGCGGAAAATAAAATAGCCGACGAAACAGGTTGCCGAAAACGTTACTACAATTTCAGACTAACCAATGTAGACACCGTCCGATACTACCGAGACTTGATCGAAGGCTCAAAAGGCAACACCTAAGAAAATAGCGGTATAATCCATTTACTCTAAACATGATTATGAGTGTGGAAGCACAAGTTTAGTAGCAAAGGTCTATTTTCACCTGCGCTATCCTTTCACTCAAAAAATATACTGTTGTTTTGCATTGCGGTTTATGGAAACCCAACTAACTTAGGCAAATACAGTGACAAACTCGGGAAGAAGGCGATGATGAATACCGCGATCACCGAGGTAATCACAAACGGATGAATTCTCGCTGTTATCTGTTCAACCGTTGATCCACCAATCCCTGATGCGACAAAGATGTTTTCCCCAAGGGGCGGGGTGGCAAAACCAATCGACAATACACACACGACTACAATGCCGACGTGAGTTGGATCGGCACCCAGCATGTACATGATCGGCAGCAGCACCGGCACAATGATCATGATGGCAGCTAAGGTTTCCATGAACATACCAATGAAGATGAGTAAGCTGATGGTTAGCGCCCATACCAGATACATGTTGTCGGTTAGGCTAAGCAGAGAATCAGCGACGACTACTGGAATTTTTTGTTCAACCAGAAGGCGACCAAATACTGTTGCCGCAAACAGAATCAACAAGACACGACCTGTTATCCACGTTGTGGTAGAAAGCGATTTGATGATGCTTTGAAAGGTGAGTTCTCGGTGTAGAAACAACCCAACAAACAGAGAGTAAAAAATCGCCACCACGGCCGATTCGGTCGGTGTGAAGATACCGCTGTAGATACCACCAAGAATAAGAAAAGGTGCCAGAATGGACCAAATACCATGCCTTGCCGCTGTTCTGATTTCTCTCGAGTCCCAGTCTTCTTTCAGCCCCTTGTAGCCTCGTTTTTTGGCAATAACATAATTAGTTGCCATGAGCGACAGCGCCATAATCAAACCAGGGATCACACCTGCGACAAAGAGCTTAGGAATGGAAACCGTTGAAAAAGTACCGTGCTCGGCAATCGCTTCGGGTGGTGGCATTAACCCCATGGAAGAGATACCAAAAATCACAAGTGGGATAGACGGCGGAATGATGATCCCAAGCCCACCAGAGGCAGCAGTGACGGCGGAGGCGTAGCTTTTTTCATAGTCTCGCTTCACCATGGCTGGGATCATGAGCATACCAACCGCGGCAGTGGTAGCCGGACCTGAACCGGAGATCGCGCCAAAAAACAGGCAGGCCACCACGGTTGCCATACCTAAACCACCCGTTACAGGTCCAGCTAAATTTTCTGCTATATCGACTAGCCGTTTAGAGATGCCTGCCGCTTCCATTAATGCCCCAGCTAAAACAAACGCTGGCAGCGCCATTAGGGGGAAATTCCCAACCGAGGTAAAAGCGATTTGCACTAACGCAATCGGGTTTTTATCAAGTAGTAGGTAAGCCGCCATAGAGGCGCCCGCCAACGAGACGGTAATTGGGGCTCCCAATATCAGCAGCACTAAAAAGCCGCCAAATAGAATCAGAGTTAAATAGGCTTCCATGCTTAGGGCTCCATTTACTCAGCCTTGAAGGCTTTGTTTTTCGAAAATTTGTTTTTAAGAAAATCGTTTTTTAACGATTGTTTTTGAATCTCTTCGCTTTCTGGGTCTGTTGCTTCAATGCCAAGCACCAGTTTTTCGTAGTTATTCCATAGAATGCGAACCGACATTAAGAAGAAAGCGATGGGCAAAATTAGATAGAAATACTTCATTGGAATCCCTGTGGTTTGAGACTTCCAAAACAGGTTCATTTTGTTGAAAACAAAGTCGTAACTCAGGTATACAAAATAAAGATTGAACGCTACCCAGATAAGGTCGGCAATGGTTTCACAAACGGTTTTGACTATCGGCGGGAAGAACCGGAAATGGAAACTCACACGGTTATGTGCCGACATCTTCGCTGCAACAACGGCGCCCAAATAAGCAAACCAAACGAACATGTATGTGGCCACTTCATCACCCCAAGGTATGGAATATTGGAAAGTCTGCCGCAATACAATTTGCGAAAAGAGAAGAATCACAAACGAAGCCAGTAAAAGGCAGCATGTGTATTCTTCAATATTGTTTAGATGTTTTCTCAATGACTTCATGACACGAGTCTCTGCGAGCTAGAATGGCATCCAACGAATAGGGTTAGATGCCATTGTGTAGGGACGAATAACGTTCTAAATAGACGTATTCTGTGTAAGGCGTTTTTATCGTTATATGCGCTCTAAATTGGCGCTGATTAATGAATTAACGACCGAGAGATTTCAATGTGTCATCCAGTTTTTCTTTGCCGCCAATGCTGGAATAAAACTTTGGCCATACTTTTTCAGTCACCTTATTCATCCATTCTTTTTCGCCGTCGGCTGGCTCTGTAATTACCATACCTTTAGCGACTAAGTCTTTGCGGATTCGGTCTTCCGACTCCAGTAAGAATTGATAGCTGTGTTCGGTTGCTTCTTTACCTGCCGCAAGTATCGCTTCTTGTATGTCTTTGGACTGCTCTTGGAATATCGACTCACTGACAATCAGCGGCTCGATCGAAAAGATGTAGCGAATGTTGGTGACGTACTTCTGAACTTCATTGAATTTCATTGCGTGGACAGTGATATAAGGGTTGTCTTGACCATCGACCACGCCTTGCTGTAATCCGGTGAAGGTTTCCGACCAGGCCATAGGCGTTGGGTTAATTCCCCACGCTTGATAAGCCGAAATCATGATGTCGTTCTTCGGGACTCGGATCACCAACCCCTTCAGGTCTGCCAGTGTTTTCACTGGGCGCTTGGAGTTGGTCAGAACACGAAATCCTGAATACGCCCAACCCACAATTCGAACGTTTGCGTCGCGAATGGTGTTTTTCACTAACTCATCTCCAACAGCGCCTTGAGTCAGTTTTTTAGCTTCTTCCGCACTTTGAATCAGATACGGCATGGTGAGCAAACCCACCGACGGAGAAAAGGGGGTCACGTTATTGATCGCGAGTACGGAAAAATCGAGCAAGCCGATGGCTGCGTTATTGACGGTATCTTGCTCGTTGCCAAGCTGACCATTAGGAAACAAATCCAATTTCACACTGCCATTGGTTTTCTTTTCCATCAGTTCGCTAAATTTGGTGCCTAATTCCCATTGTGTACCACCAGCTGCATCACCCAGTGCCATTTTAAAGGTCTTGGCAGAAGTGACGGGAGCCGCGATTGCGACGGCAATCAAAGCGCTCCATGAAATGAATTTCGATTTGGTAAGTATCATTGTTTTAACCTTTCTTCCTTGTGCCTGTTATGCGTCCGTTGCTGGATGAAGATGTTTCCGCAAGACGCCCCGATTAAACGTGCGTGTTGTTCTCCTTAAGAAAATGCGTAGTGAATAAATAGGTTTGCAGTGAATCGCCAAAGAAGAGCGAGTTACAGCACTTCGTCTTTTAGGTGATACCACTTGTACAAGAACCGTTGCCCCATGCGGCGAAACGGAGCAAATGCCTCCGATTCCACCACTTCCCGAAGGTTTGGGAACGGCAATTTGGATTGAAAAATAGGGAGGTCGAGGTTTTGTCCTTCTCCTGCGATCCATTGGGCGAGTCGCTTACCTGCTTGCGCGGAGTACATCACGCCATTACCGCCATAGCCCAGTGCGTAATAAATCGATTCTTTATGGTTCGGCTGGTAAATCCTAGGCATCATGTCGTGGCTAACATCAACCCAACCCCACCATGAATAATCGACCTCTATCCCTGTTAAAGCGGGGAATTTACGGTGTAAATCGTTAACAAGAAATTGCTTGTACTTTTCTTCTGGTGCGGACTTGCCGGTTATCGCACTGCGCGAGCCAATTTGTACTCGGTTGTCTGGGAGCAGGCGATAGTAATGACGTAAAACACGTGTATCCGTTAAGACTTGTTTAGTTTTGAAATTGCATTCATCGATTTCTGCATCGGTGAGCGGGCGAGTCACGATGGAGTTAGAGAGAATAGGCAGCAGGCGGTTTTTGAGTTCTGGATGCAACCCTTGTGATGTATATCCACCTGTCGCAACGCCAACGGCTTGGGTTTTTACAATGCCACCCGGTGTTTTGATGTAATGGACGTCACCTTCCGATGTCCACCCGATCACAGGGCTACTGGTGTGTACTTTCACGCCTAGACGCAGTGCTTTTTCCAAATAACCGAACGCTAATTTTCCTGCATGAATACCAATACCTTCTGGTTCGTGCATAGCACCAGCCGCTTCTTTATCGTCAACAAAGTCGCGCTTTACCGTGGCAGCATCAAGAACTTGTGCGTCGTAATTAAAGGTATCGCGAAGCAACTTAGCTTCTTTTTCTAGTGTCGGCATGACCTTACTGCGATGCGCAATATAGAGATGACCGCCAGGTTGAGGCTCACAATCGATGTCTTGAATAAGATCTTTGAAGGTTTCCATACCATCAAGGCATTCGCGGTGCATTTTTAGTGCGGTTTCTAACCCCCAACGCTCAATCCATTGGGAGCGCTTTAAACGGCCACTGGCACATTGTGCTTGCCCACCGTTGCGTGTGCTGCACCCCCAACTGGCTCGGTTGGCTTCTAAGACTGTGGCTCTGATTCCATAGTGTTCCGCAAGATAAATGGCTGCGGTTAGCCCTGTATAGCCTGATCCAATAATCACGACATCCGCATCAGTATCCGACAGAATTGGGCCATCGTCTTGAGGCGGTTCGCCCGCTGTTCCAATCCAGTAAGTAGGCGCGTAGGCTTGGCCAGTACCAGGATTTTGTCGTGTGAGTGGATCGTAGCTAGGGTCGTAGGCTTGCCGGCTCTGCTCTTTTTCAGAAGGCACAGACGCAGCGCCATTCAATACGTGCGGATTCATGGAATCTGAGTTCATGTCTGCCTCCGGATACTATTTGACGTCGCCACTGACGACGGGACGATCTTTACGGAAAGCGTTCTTAACCTGAATTTTTCCATCTTTTACCGTAAACACATCCACCATACGCGCCTCAATTCGGTCACCATGGGGTGTGGTTGCGCAAAACGTGGATTCAGTAACAGCGCGATCGCCAGAGACAAAGTGAACCGGATCTTTCCATTGAACGTCTGGGAAGTTTTTCCATACCACTGCGAAAGCGTCGCGAAGTACTTCTTTCCCTGAGAAGGTGTTCCCCTGTAGCTCGGCACCTGCCGCGGTGTGGAACACGCAATCGTCCGTCACGAAACTTAGTAAAGCGTCAATGTCGTGGGCATTCCAAGCATCGCTAAAACCTTGAAGAGTTTGGATTGTTATTTGATCTTGATTGCTAGTGTTCATTTTCTGTTCCTTAAAAAGTGGGCAGAACAAACATGAATCGATGAGAGAAAGATCAGGGTATGAATTCAGATTCAACAGCTGTTTGTTTTGCTAGATTACAGTCTTATCATTTCAATATGCGATACATAACGTTCCATATTGAGATATAGATACCAATAATTAACAAGTTTTTTACAACGTGACGGGCGTCGCCAATCCATAAACTGAGAAATGAATTGGTGACACCAGCCAGCGGCCTTTAGACGTAGTCTTTGTATTTATCTAAGTGGCGTACAGGGGTAGACAGTGCATCGCGGCGGAATGGGTCGCCTAATTCACGTGTACACATGATTTCGATAATGGTTGTCTTGCCTTCGTTCATCTGCATATCGATGGCTTTTTGCAACGTTGGACCGACATCTTCCAATTTATCGACGGTGATCCCTTCTGCACCCATTGAGCGAGCAATCTCTGCAAAACTTTGGTTATCCAGTTCGCCAGCAACGAAACGACGGTTGTAGAAATCCACTTGGTTTTTCTTCTCAGCACCCCATTGGCGATTATGGAAAACCACGGCAGTCACAGGAATATTGTGGCGTACGCAAGTCATGGTCTCGACTAAGCTCATGCCCCAAGCTCCATCACCGGCGTAAGAGATCGCTGGGCGATGAGGTGCTGCCACTTTAGCCCCAATGATGGTTGGGAACGCATAACCACAGTTACCAAAACTCATGGCCGCAAAGAAGCTACGTGGTTTTTCAAAGCGAAGGTAGCTGTTGGCAATGGAGTTGATGTTACCGATGTCGGTCGACACCATGACATCTTCTGGCATGGCTTTTTCAAGCTCGCGCAGAACTTGTCTTGGGTGAAGGTATTCGCCACCAGAGAAAGGCGTTTCTTGCGCGTTTTCTTCGATCATGTCTAGGCTGAATTGGTCTTTTTCGTGCGTCCAATCGTCCAGTTCTTGTTCCCACGCTGTTTTCTCAGCCTGAATTTTCTCGAAGCGTTCTTGTTTGTTTGCATCACAAGTTAACGTGCGACCTTCTAAACGTTGGGTCAGGGCGACAGCAGCGGCTTTTGCATCACCACAAATACCCACAGAGATTTTCTTAACTAATCCCAACATTTTGTTGTCGGCATCGATCTGAATGATCTTGGCGTTGGTTGGCCAGTAATCCATGCCATGTTGTGGCAGAGTACCGAACGGACCAAGACGTGAGCCAAGCGCAATCACGACATCTGCTTGAGAGATCAGCTTCATCGCGGCTTTAGACCCTTGATAGCCTAGCGGACCACACCATAGTTCATGGCTGGCAGGGAACGAATCGTTGTGCAAGTAGCTGTTCACGACCGCCGCACCTAAGCGTTCTGCCAGTGCTTTACACTCTTCAATAGCATCGCCCATAACGACACCACCACCGGAAATGATCACTGGGAATTTGGCTTGAGCTAAGATGTCTGCTGCATCATTTAAGCTTTGTTCGCCACCTGCACCTCTATCGAGACGAGCGGGTTTCGGGATTTCACATTGAATATCGCCATAAAAATAATCGCGTGGGATGTTGAGTTGAGTCGGACCCATCTCACTCATTGCGCGATCAAAACAGCGACCGGTGTATTCCGCCATGCGCGAAGGGTGGGTTACATGCCCTTGGTATTTAGTAAATTCTTGGAACATAGGAAGCTGGTTACATTCCTGGAAACCACCTAGTCCCATGGTAGTAGTGCCGGTTTCTGGTGTCACAATCACCACTGGGCTGTGCGCCCAATAGGCGGCGGCAACGGCGGTAACACAGTTACTGATACCCGGTCCATTTTGTCCTATCACCACACCATGTTCGCCAGAAACACGTGAGTAGCCATCGGCCATGTGTGCCGCACCTTGTTCGTGAACGACTGGGATTAAACGAATGCCAGCAGGGGCAAAAATATCCATGGCATCCATAAAAGCGGATCCCATAATGCCAAACATGTCTTGTACATTGTTTGCTACCAATGTTTCTACAAACGCCTCTGAAGGCGTCATACGCGTTTTTCCTTCAACCACGTTTCTTGTGTTTTCGCTCATCGCTGTCTCCTTGACGAAATAGAATGAATTTCAAAAATTGGAACAATACATTTCGTTAACTGAAATTTAACATTACTCTAGATGTGCAATTTTTGAACGTCAATAGAAATATTTAAAATGGAATGATTTGTTCCATAAAATGATATTTATCTATCAAAAACGAGAAAGAATGGTGTTCAACTTGTGAGCGCTGCGAAAGAATAGAAACAAGTGAATGAAAAGGATTGCGTGATGGATATGAGAACAGAGCGAGTCACCACCCGCTACTCTGTTAGGGATACGTTTGGGATTGATGTGGATATGGACGTGATGGGATACCCACATCCCACGCAGGATGTGCCTGACATTGATATGGCGTACCAATTTAACCCTGAGGTGACGTTAGCGATACTCGCAGGGTTTACTCACAACCGTCGTACGCTGATTCAAGGTCGGCATGGCACAGGGAAGTCGACTCATATAGAACAGGTTGCGGCACGATTGAACTGGCCTTGTATGCGAATAAATTTAGACGGACACCTCAGCCGTCTCGATTTAGTCGGTAAAGACGCCATTGTATTGAAAGACGGTAAACAGGTGACGGAGTTTCAAGAAGGCATTTTGCCTTGGGCGGTTCAAAAACCCATGGCTCTAATACTGGATGAATACGACGCAGGGCGACCAGACATAATGTTTGTTATTCAGCGGCTGCTTGAAAAAGAGGGCAAGCTCGCCTTGATGGAGCAAAACCGTGTCATTACCCCACACCCGCAATTTCGACTGTTTGCGACGGCAAATACCGTAGGGCTTGGAAACGTCAACGGTCTGTACCACGGCACCCAAGTATTAAATCATGCGCAGCTCGATAGGTGGAATTTAACAGCAACGCTCAATTATTTGCCTGCTGAACAAGAAGCGCAAATTGTGTTGGCTCGCGTACCAGAAAAAAACACACCTCAAGGAAAAACCATCGTGGAACATATGGTGCAGCTCGCCAATCTTACGCGACAGGGTTTCGAAACGGGGGATCTTTCCAGTCTTATGTCGCCTCGTACGGTGATAACTTGGGCGGAGAATTGTGAAATTTTCAAGGACTGTGAGTTGGCGTTCAAACTAACGTTTTTCAATAAATGTGAGGAATCGGAACAAGCCCTTTTGAAAGAATACTATCAGCGTTGCTTTGGTCGGGAACTGCTTAATCAAGAATTGCCCGAACAAGAATCGCCAGGGTCGATGCGTAACGATGAATAACGGAAAACAAGCGATTAGCCAAAAACAACGCAATCAACAAAATCGAGAACACTTATTGGCGACGTTGCGCTCACTTTCAGGGTATTCCGATATTGAACTGAAAGGGGATCGTTTGTTTCAACGCTCGCAGCCGTTGTTGACGCTTGCTCCTCATTTGCAGTTGAGGGATTTTGGAAGCGTCATGTACCTTGAACAAGAAAACGCGTTGGAAGGTGAAAGAGCAACTCAAAGAGGTTTAGTCGACGGATGGGTTGCTCATCTCACTAACACCAATCAAGTTGATTTTTTAGCAAGCCGGCCAACACACCAAATGGCTCGCTGGGTATTTGATGCGCTAGAACAGCTTCGAGCGGAATCGTTGATTTCAAAAGAGTTTGAGGGGATGAGCGTTAACATAGAGACGTACTTTGAGCATTGGTCTCGGCAATATGAAAAGGCAGGGCTACTGGAAAGCCAAGTGGGCATATTGTTGTTTACGTTATTGCAAATGGCGCGTTCTCGAGTTCAATCCTTACCTATCCCCGAGATCATTGAAGAACAGATAGAGTCAACAAGAATGGCGTTAGCGCCTCTTATAGGAACCCCGCTTTCCAAATTAAAAAGATCAGCAAATAGTCAGCTTGAATACGCTAAGTTTGCGAATGATATTGCGCAAGTGATTGCGAATTTAGTAGACAGCACATTAGAGGATGAAGATGCCAATCAACCGCCTACTCGTAATCGCATTGCCTTTGATTTACTGGTGGAAAATGATGGCGTGATTGAGAGTGAATTACCTGTCGCTCAAGCAGGGGAGGGTACTTCTGTTGAAGGGAGAGCTTCAGGGTATCAGGCTTTTACCACAGACTATGATGAAGAACGTTTTGCCGCTTCGTTGGTCAGGGGGGCATTACTTGCCGAGTTTCGGGAAGACCTTGATAAGCAGTGGATGCAGTCGGGAATGTCCATTCGTAAAGTTGCGCAGAGAATGAAGGAGCGGTTTTCCACTCCATGCGAACCCCAGTACCAGTTTGGTGAGGAATCGGGTTTGATTGACGGGCGCAGGCTTAGTCAGATCGTGACGAGCCATAACGAGAAGCGTGTATTTTATACTCGCCCTCAAATGCTGAAGCCAGACATGCAACTGACGATTCTCATTGATTGTTCTGGCTCGATGCGCAATTCAATTCGTTCTGTCGCACTGATGGTTGATGTCCTAGTTAGGGCGGCGCAATCATCTGGGGTAAAAACGGAAGTATTGGGGTTTACCACGCGTTCATGGAATGGGGGGCGAGCGCAGCAAGATTGGTTCAAGGCGAGAAAGCCGAAGTTACCCGGGCGGCTCAATGAACTGAGGCACCTCATTTTTAAAAGCGCGTCAGACAATTGGGTGAAATCGAAACGACAGATAGCCGCGATGATGAAGCACGATTTGTTTAAAGAAGGGATTGATGGAGAGGCCATACTTTGGGCTCAGAAAAGATTATCAAACAGCGAATGCCAGAAGAAGGCGCTATTGGTAATATCCGACGGCTGCCCTATGGATACCGCAACTCAATTGGCGAACGATGATGCTTATCTCGCACGCCATCTTTCATACGCCATTGCGCAATGCGAACAAGAGGGAACGTTAGTCACAGGTATGGGGATAGGGTTGGATTTGAGTGCATTTTACACTCACCACTTAGCCGTCGATCTAGATCAGGACACTAACACACAGACACTCTTCAATTTGATCGACAAAATAGCGCACTGACCTCGAACGATACTCATATTTTAGAAAGCTCGTTCTTTAAATAGCCAGCTCTTTAAACCTTCACTCTATAAAGAACTCTGCTCTATTAAAGTGTTTGCAAATACTCCCTTGGTGTCAGCCCAAAAGTCTGTTTGAAGCGACTAGAAAAACGGCTTTCCGATTTATAACCACAAGCTAAGGCTACAGACAGCTGGCTGCGAGTTTTTTGCATCAAACCTAATGCGTAAACCATTCTTACGTTAGTCAGGACTTGTCTAAACGTTGTATTTTCTGCAGCAAGCTTTCGGTTTAGTGTGGCTCGGCTGGTAAAAAAATGCTCGGCTACGGTTTCTATCTTGTAGTCTAACCCTGGGTTACTACTTAGGTATTGCGCCAGCTTTTCTTTAATCTGATTCGGCTGTTCAGGAAAAAGCTTATGAAGTTCGCCCGTATTTTTGAGTTCAGCATACATGCCGTACAAAAACTGCCGTTGTGTGTCTTCAGCTAAATTTTTGCCTGTCATTTCAAATAACGTATTGAAGCAGTACTCAAGTTGTGGGGTGGTTTTTATGCGTAGGGTATCGTCATTCGTTTGGGTACTGGATTGCTTTACCCAACTCTCGGGAGGGGGATCTAGCAGAGTAAGTGTTCTGGAATAAAACGGAGTATGTGTGGGTTCATTAACAAATGTTAGGTATTGGCTGGCAGGGGTGACCAGCCAATCTGAAGACGTATAGCGGAGCGTTTCCTCATGCCACCAAAGGCGTTTTTCACCTTGGGCAACCCAAATGATCGTTGGTGCGTAAATCAGCACATTTCTGAGTGGCTGAGATTTCTTTGCATGAAAATGCCCAGCTTGTACCAGAGATTGAGTCATTTGAGTTTGCTCCATACCATGTAATTCAGTTTACTTAACGCACGTAAGTGGCGGTTAATGTGGCTTTTCCAAGCGATGAACTGTTCAGCATATAACCCACAATGGCATTGGATGCATTGTCTGGTGCCGCAAGTTTTTCTGTTGGCAGTGCCCACACAGTGAATTGGTATCTGTGCATGCCATGTCCTTCTGGGGGGCAAGCACCGCCAAACCCAATCGAACCATAATCATTTTTACGTTCTTTTCCTGCAAATTTACCCTGCGTAGATGCACCACGCCTAATGCTTGTCACTTCAGCGGGAATGTCTGTCGCTACCCAGTGCCACCAACCGCTGCCTGTAGGTGCGTCTGGGTCATAGGCGGTAATTGCAAAGCTCTTGGTGCCTTTTGGGGCGTCTTTCCAGCTCAATGCCGGAGAAAGGTTATCGCCTTCACAGCCAAAGCCTTTGAATTCGAAAGCTTTATCCATTCGACTTCCTTCCTGAATGTCACTGCTGCTCAGTGTAAACGCTGCGCTATTAAATGAAGCAGCTGCAAGCAAAAGGGCAAGATATTGAGTTTTCATTAGTGTTCTCCTTGTTTAGGGTCGATTGACTCATATTGTCTAAGGAAAACTTTACGTGGATTGAGAGTACCGCAATGAACATAACGGCTCAAATTTTTAATGAATAAGGTTGTTTTGAGAGGTTATGCTATTTGGGAATAAGGTTCACGCGTATTGAATAAAAATCTTTATTGGGCTCTATTTATCGGATAACCTGCCGAAAACTATTGAACCGTCAAAGTGAGATTCATGAAACCAGCTATTATTCACGAGTGGGATATCAGTGAAGCTGAAGCCCTAAGTCTGCAAAAAGAACTTTCTGGGAAAGTAACACATACGGATGATTATAAAGAGATTCGATTTATCGCTGGGGTCGATGTCGCCTATTCTAAAAAAGACGACATGCTCGTTGCTGCCGTCGTTATTTTGGATAGCAAAACTTTAGAAGTGGTAGAAAGTTCAATTTCCGAAGGCTCGGAGCAATTTCCGTATATACCAGGATTGTTTTCTTTTAGAGAGATCCCACCACTGATTGAAGCTTTTGAAAAACTCAATATTCAGCCAGATCTAATTGTATGTGATGGTCAGGGCTACGCTCATCCACGTCGATTCGGATTGGCGTGTCATTTGGGTGTTATTTTTAACAAACCATCGATTGGGTGTGGAAAAACACGCTTAATTGGTACTCACGAAGAGGTTGGAATACACCGAGGTGAAAAGACTTGTTTGACTGATAAGCAAGAGATTATTGGGAATGTTCTTCGAACCCAAGATCATATTAACCCTATTTATGTTTCTGTAGGGCATAGAATATCACTGAGTTCAGCTTGTGACTGGGTTTTGAAGTTATGTCCAAAATATCGGCTTCCCGAGACAACTCGACAAGCCGACCAGTTGGTGAATAAGGTATTATCTAGCAGATAGCTTTCGCATTTTTTCTAGATATTGGTGCAAGTTAGACCCGACCTCTAGTTCCCTTTCTTCAATCAAATGTCCATTTTTGTCCCACTCGATATAGTTGAGCTCGACACCATGCTCGTAGGTTCCCCGAGATTTACAGGTACTATTTTCATACCACTGTGAGATCAGCATAGAGTTGTTACCGGAACATTGCGTCCACTCTTTCGAAAGCTGACCATTTTCATGCCATTCTTTACACTTTCCCTCAAGGAAGCCATTCACATAGGAATGTTCTTCTCTTAGAGTGCCATTTGAGTAGGTTGAAAAAACAACGCCAGTGAACAAACCACCATTGTAAATAAGAGCATCATCTTCGAATTCTAACTCTTCTTCGGTTACACGCATAATCATCGAGCCCCTATTTTAATCTACGTACTGTACATCACCTAGAATCCACTTACAGTGTATACACGGCGGTTTTATTTCCCCAACAAAACCTTTCTTTTGTGTTTCCATTGTAAATACAGCGAAGTCATCTAGAGTCGCACTTGGTCTTTGATTGAGAAGATCATTAACAGCGTAGACCTCAGCATGAGAGCCTTTTCCTTTTGAGAAAGCGTACTCTTCAAGATCTGCATCAGGAATGTTGAATCTTCTATCCAAAATGTTGTGTAAGTTTGAAGGTTGAGTGCCTTCAAAGTTATTAATATAAGGTTTGGATATCGTACCTGATTCGAGATCTTGTGCGACAGATACTACCGGACCAATTTTTCTTTTCCCAAGTTTATCAACCTCTTTTAGTTGCTTTAAATGGCTTCTGGCGATGCTCTTAAGGTTGTTAGCTTGCTCTGAGGTAAAGGTAAGGTTGGGTTGCGGTTTAGGCTCACCAATGGCACTAAATACCTTTCCATTTCGGCCCAGCATTTCTGGTTGTGTTTTTGCATTGTCAAACAGTCTGTATACCCCGTTTCCTCCGTTTTCTTGGAATACAGGAATAGCTTGCTCATTATGTTCCGCTAGGAATACGTGATCTCGACGTATGAGGTTAGAGCGAACACGGTTACCATTCACATCCGCAAGTCTCTTAAATCCTTTGTACTCTTGATCTGTGACGATAAAACGACGCCCATCATGTTCAATGATTGCTCCAGCCTCTTCAGTAAAGCCCCTAGTGATCGCTCCATGCTGTGCATCAGCAAGCAACTCTAATTCACCCGAATACTGACCTGCTTGAGTGGCGGCAGTGGCTACTTCGTTGAAGTTCTCGATGTTGAAGACGTTTGTGCGATGAAGCCTCTTGGCAACGTTAAGTATATGCCTTGACTCTGCGAATCTTGCACCCTTTTGGACTTCGGTATCGATCCCACCGCGAATTCTGATCCTAAGGTCAACTTTTTTAGTAATGGCGTTGTATTCGCCAAGTTCGAAATTAGTTGCCCAACGACCAGTTAGTGCTCTAACTTCATTGCCTACAACACCAGCAGGGTTGAAGCCTGCGTTAATGTTTGACCAACCAACGTACCCGCTTCCACTTTGAATTTCTTGCTGGAGCGCTGAGTTAAACTCAGCCTCCCAAGATGCAAAGACTTGTTTCATCGCTTCGCCGGCATTTTCTGCAATTGGGTAGAGTTCACTTCCCTCTACAAGCGCCATTGTTTCTACAATAGGAATATTGATAGCGTGCAGGATTTCTTCAGAGGCCGCGCCTTCTTCAATAGCTGTAATTTCTGGAAGCTGAGTGAAAATAGTAGCATCGGCTGCTTCTAGTAAAGCAATGCCTCCTGGGTTATGTACTACTGCAATAGCCGCAGCTTCGGTCTCAGCAAAGAGTACGGCGGCATCCGTTCCTATCGCTTGTGCAGCGGTAGCAACTGTTGCCCCTCTTGGCAATGTGATATTTCTGCTCGCAAGCTTTCTGCGAGCGACATTGACTACACGTGTTGACCGATGCCATGACAGAGGGCGGACTAAAGTTGTTAATGGTCGAATTGCACGACCTATTGTCCAAAGTGCTCCAATCGCGGCACGTTTCTCGCGTGAAGCTCTTTCTGCGCCATTAGCGAGCTCAAGGTTGATGTCGGTATTAGTTATTGCGAGACTTTCGGCAGTCGAAAGAGGAGCGAATGCCATTAAGCTGCTGCTTACGGCAGCGCATAACAGGGCTTGTTTAAACTTGATATCTCTCATTTCTTGTCACCTAATTTTTTTGATTTAATCACTCTGAACATTCGGAGGCTTGATGTTTTGAACTCAAAAATAAATAAATTAAACTACTCCAAAGTTCATTTTATAAAATCAACCATATTAGCTTGGGTATCAATAAGGCTCGGTGGTGCGTACCTTAAATACTGAATTGATGTTTGAGTTTGATTGTTCATGACATTGAGAGTGTGAATTGCCTTCCAGCAAATTTTTTGTCGGTATTGAGTTTTTTATTTCAACAAAAAACGAAATTGGTGAACTAGAGAAATTGCTTTGGTTTGGTAAACTGGCTGTGAAAACCAGCCTCTTAAGGAGAAGAAATGAAGCTGTTTGTATTTGAACATTGCCCGTATTGCATTAAAGCAATGATGGTCGCTGGCTTGAAAGGTCTTGACGTTGAAGAAGTGTTTTTGCAAAACGACGACGTTGATGCCCGTATTGAAAAAGTGGGTGCGAATATGGTGCCGATCCTTCAAAAGCCTGATGGTAGCTATATGGCAGAAAGTTTGGATATCGCGAAATATTTGGATGCGTCAGATGGTGCTCCAGTGATTACCGAAGGTAAATTTGGTGACAGAATTAGTGAGATATTAGCGCAATCGTTTGAGTTTAGTGGACCTTTGCTTTACCCGCGCTGGTTGATGATTGAGTTGCCAGAGTACGGCAGTGAAGCAGCTAATGCGTGGTTTACCAAAAACAAATCCGCCATGATAGGGATGAGTTTTGAAGAAGCCTTCTCTCAGTCTGATGAATACTTACCAAAAATGAATGCGTTGCTTGAAAAGCTGGATTGGCTGACATTGCCTTCAGAGCGAGGTAATACCATCAGTTACGACGATGTGAACTTATATCCGCATCTACGTAATCTAACGGTTGTGAAAGGTATTCAGTTCTCTCAGCGTGTTCGACAATACATAGATGAAGTCACTGCGCTTACTAAGATCCGTTTGTTCGATTCAGTCGCCGTGTAGTTAGCCTCTAAACTTCGCATTTAGAGACTATGTCGATATATAACGAAAAATCCCGAATTGATCGGGATTTTTGTTTTTGGATAGCTGTTATTCAACGCGAGAAGATGCTTACCGTTATTGGCACCCATCCGACCCACAAACCATGCTCGCAATGACATCGGGATTGCCAAAATAACCCGTGTGGGTTTTATACATATTGGTAATCAAGCCAAACCAGGTACTAGTGTTACTCACTTTGACATTGTGTACTGTCACCATACTATCACCTGAACTTTTGCTGGTTGCCGTGGTGGTACCGTAGCTGCTTACGGGGTAACTCAATAAATCGCTCGGGTCGGTGTACGCGACGACGTTAATTTTTGATCCCCCGTTTTGCTTGCTTTCAATCGAACCTGATAAGGCGGCGGCTAAGCTATTTGAGTAAAACTCTTCTTGCTCTGTTTTAGCGCTTCTATTTGTTTTTATGGGTTTGCAATTGTTCAAGGGGCTTAAGAGTGGAATTTGGTTCGATGCCATAAAAACGGTTGACGATTGAGCAATAAGCGACTTGGTTGTCGATTGATTTTTAGCATAATCAGAGTGCTGACTTGGGTGAGGAGCGCACATTAGTACATCTCTGAGCACCTTGCTTCCCAAGCTGGATGAAATAAAGAAGATTCGGTTCTTGATGGTGCTGGATTCTGGATTAATCTCTTGAACTTTAGCCATCGATTTCGCAAGGTACTCTCGGATTTTTATGCCCTTAGAGCCAGCATAGGTCGTGACGTCAGAAAGGCACCCAGAGACCAAAGTGTCTTTGAGTTTTTTATTTAAATAGGCTGCTTTGCCTTGAATCTCCAGCTCGCCAGAGTCTCGAATCTGATTCCAGGCAGAGTAGTGGTATGCGTAGAATTTCAACTCAGATTTCTCATCACTGACTTTGTACTCTCTAAGGTAAGGGAGACCTTGCGACGTGCTTCCCTTGGGATAGTAGTAACCTAAATCATTCGCTGTAATAGCCCCATTGTACCCAGCCTTTTTCACTATGTTTTTAATAGGATTTCGGGCCCAATCGGACGGTTTTTCACACATGCCATGAACCATAACAACAATAGTGCGGTAAGAAATGCTGTTTGTTTTGTTTGCCATCAACCCTTCAAACGTGGCTGTCTTCTCCATTTCTGGAGGAGAGTATGGAGATGTACACGCTGTTATAAGTAAGCAGATGGCGATTAAAAATAAATGTTTCATTTTGATATCCCTATTCTTTTACATCCAATATTTCTTTAAGTTTTTTGGATAACTTTTCTTTGCTGTCATCTTTTTTATTTTCAAGCGCTTCAGCCAGTTTATCTAACGCTTTTGCAGAGATTGATTTGTCTATTACGATTAAAGTAAGCGTTATTTTATGAGTCTGAACAAATACTCGATCTACATCTTTAGGCGGTCTAATACCTGACAATTCGCCGAAAGAAATCTGGCTACTGGGAGTCGTTGTCGGGATGTCCAAAGTCGCAACTTCACCGTCAAAAATGGTATTGATAGAGATAGACTCTTTATTGCGTGTATACGTAACCCAGTTCAAATTCAAAGTAGCAGCACCTTTGAAGGCTTTTGCTGTATCTTCTTTGTTCTTAACTAGGTGATGCCATTGATAGGGAAGGGCACTAAATGTTTCGTCAGCTAAAGAATGACTATTAACGGATGCCTTATAGAAGATTGGCGATGTTGTTAAAGTGATCGGTATGATTAATTTAGGGTCAGTCTCAGCAGAACTTAGCTGAATCGACATAGGGAAAGTGAGTTCTTCAATTTTTGCTATTTTCTTCGTGGATTCATCCTTGCCTTTCCGTTCTTTTAAGTCACATTGAACAAGGTACTCACCTTTATAAACCTGAACTTTTTTCTTCAGTTCCTTTTCTAATTGCTTATCTACAGCATCGACTAAAAAGCTGGCGACTTGATCAATCAAAAACGTTTTTATTAGTGATTCAGAAATTAAGTTTGTGTTCTGTTCTTGGCAGAAAGAAGGTAAAGGGGTGGTATTCGTAAACTCCATATCTATGTTTTTAGATTCAATCAATGCGGTACTGGTACAGCCAACACCCAGTATCGCGCAGGATGCGATAAGTGTTTGGTATATATTCATTGACTTTCACCTTTTTAAATTCGTTAAACATTATGCATAGGCACAAATTTAATAAGGAGATTGGTGTCAAATATTTGTTATTTTTTTGTTAAGTTATGGTTGGATTATTTTAATGGTAAGTCGTTTTTATGAGTGGTAAATGGTGAATCACATGATACGGGCGGCAGTATCAATGTGTTCAACAAGTATGCTCTGAATGGAGAGCGGAAGACATCAGTAAGTGGCGGCTGATAATCTAAAAACTGACGAGAAAGTCACCGATGATTTGGTTGTTTGAGTTGGCAATGGTGCCTTTACTGGTGTGCTCATCGTACGAAAATTGCAGATTTAAATCAGATACTTTGCCTTTGGTTAGAACATTGCGCAGCAAAATATCGCTATTCATTTGGTGGGTCGTGACTCCCCACTGGGTGTTACTTTTAAAAATATTGAATTCTATTCTCATTTATTTCCTCTTCGTAGAGTTGGATTTTTCAGTTTTGTTGCGGCATTTCTGAAACCAGAAACGGTGTCGACCAATCGATTTAGACATGGTTTTTCCTTTTTTCTATTCACTAAGGTCTTTTGACCTATAGCAGTTAAGTTTTGTTCAAGCTGAAATTGGCTGAACGTTTGAATGCGCGTAAACGCATACCAATACCTTCATTAAAGTATTCGAATGTTTCACTTTGATGTATTAAGACTGTATGTTTCTAAATAGTTCTATGACACGATCATCATAACGATGGATACGTTAAAACACAGGAAGAAATTGAAGTAGTAACAAAGAAGGTTATATAGCTGAAGCGGTGATGCGAGGTAAAGCCGGAGGGCTAAACGAGCAAGCCGCGAAGCTTGCTCGTAAAAGCATAACTTACGCAGGTACTACGTTAGCAGCCTGAAGACCTTTTTGGCCTTGCTCTACTTCAAAAGTCACTTTCTGACCTTCGTTAAGAGTTTTGAAACCTTCAGAAGCGATAGCACGGAAGTGAACGAATACGTCAGCACCGCCGTTATCTTGAGAAATGAAACCGAAACCTTTCTCTTCGTTAAACCACTTTACAGAACCAGTTACTTTGTTAGACATGGAATGCCCCTTAAATATATTGAATTAAATAGGTTCGCCATAGGCGAATGCACTGAAAGCCGGAATTATTTAATTTGACGATGAAGCTAAGGGTGTAACAGAGGGTTCAACAGTTACGAAGGAATTCTGAAGACTTGCTTTGACTTAATGTTTTTTTTAAATAACTCTATGTGACAGAGCGCACGTAATATTACATCAGAGAGATGCGTTGTAAAGGTTTATTTTCAATATATTGTCTTTATCTTTGGGAACAGAGGCAACTTCGCATAAAAAGGACACTTTTTGTTCATGTAGCTGAAGGTGAAGATGTGCTTGTTGTGAAGATTTCCCATTAGCTACTAGGTCTCTCATTTGTCGTACCACATAAAATACGAGAGCCACAAAGCTGCGGCTCTTGTTTGGTTTTAATCGGGTTACTGTTTACTGTCTTCGAAATCAGCATCATGATCGGATTGAGGCTCTGCATTTGCGGCTTTGGCACTTCGTTCATACCAATTGACGTTTCGAGTCATTACCATAACGAAGCTTAAGACGACAAAGCACAACAGTGTTCCCATTAGTAGGGCATAGCTTTCGGCTTGCAGCAGCCCAAACAACAATCCGTACAGAATGAGTAAACTGATGCCAAAGATGCTGCCATGCTTACGATTATTCAGCATGCCGCCCACGTACACACTTAATAAGGCAGTGGAGGCAATAGCAGATACTAAGTATGCCCAATTGAAGCCTGTGTGCTCACTAAGGGAAATCAGCAACAAATAGAACAGTGCCAGAGCAAGACCCACAAAACCGTACTGGATAGGGTGAATAGGGCGTGCTTGGAACAGTTCTAACAAGAAGAAGCTTGCGAATATCAGGGTAATGACCAGCAGAGAATAGTTAACGGCTCGATGTGATTTAAGGTAATGGTCGACAGGATCAATCAAGTCCACACCCATTTGCCTGCCGTTGAGTTCGTAACATTCGGTATTGTCTGACATGCATTTATCAAACAGTTGGGTAATGTTGGTTGAAAAGTTGTTGGTTGCCCATTGAGCAGTGAAGCCAGTTTCTTGGATATCGGAAGAAATAGGCAAATAATCACCAATAAAACTCGGGTGAGGCCAGCTAGAAGAAAGCTTAACACTGGTATTGTTGCCAATCGGGGTGATTTGTAGATTACCCATACCTTGTAGCAAGAAGTTCAAATCAAATGTCAGCGGCTTAGATGTATCTAAAGTATCGATGTCCAGTTTTTTGTGGAAACCTTGTGTCATTTGGTTCATCCCAGTACCTGGTTCAACTTCGATGGATTGTCCATTTAGTGACAATTCCCCTAAATTGATGAGCCCTCTGCTGTCACTGATCCCCACTACCATGCTGACCTTGTCTATTGTGAATTCGCTCAAATCATCCAGTGAAGAGAGATCAAACTCCCCATTGAGATCGGTCTGCGCTTGATAAAGGCGAGCTTTATAGATCCCTCTGTATTTCTCGAAACTTTCAAGGTGAGAGGTCAGGTTAAAGGTATCGGGTAAAATGAACGCCTGACGTTCGAGCATGAATTCTTTGTCTTTATTTGTGATGGTTTCCGTGTACTGAATATTGATGAAAGGCCCCATTATTCGCTGTTCACCGCTGCTGCTTCGAGCAATGTCTTGCTGAACTTCCTGTTGTCGATAGGAGCGCTCAGAAATAAGGTCTTCAATCATGGATACTGGAATCTGCAGTAGCAGAAACAAAAACAGCACAAAGCCGAACTTCATGCCGAGTTGGTTGTTCATAAATTTTTTCATGTCACTCTCCTTAAACGTTGTTCTCACTCTAAAACAGCAACTTGGAGAGTGAATGGAGGCTATGTGGAGTTTTTATGGAGTTGTTAATGCCTTTATGGGGTAGAAACGCTTTTAAGGGGTTGGAAGCTGCAGTGTGACTTTGACTCCGCCCTCGACGTTGGCTATTTCGAGTGTACCGCTGTGTAACTTAGCGACTTGCTCAACGAAGTTAAGCCCCAACCCCGTGCTTTTCACGCCATTCTCCCTAGGCAGCGAGTAAAACCGTTCGGTGATTCTTTCCAGTGCGTAGTCAGGAATGTGTGGTCCGGTATTGAACACGGTGAGCATCGCATTTCCACCACTGTAGGAGATACACCAATGAACACTACCCTGTTCAAAGACAAAATCGAGGGCATTTTCCATTAAGTTGAATAACGCCTGTTTCAATAAAAAACTGTCGCCGTATACGGTTAACGGACTGTCCGACGCGCTTGGTTCACTCACAGTTATTTCGCACGTTGCCGATTTTTTACTGAGCTTCGCGTCTGAAGCGTGCACTATTTCTTCCAACATCATGAGTAGGTGAAGTGGCTGCGTATTTTCCAATTGAGGCATTTTTTCTAACCGAGCTAACTCCAACAGTTTATCGATAAGCGATTGCATTCGGTTACTTTCGCGTTCTATGTTGCCAGCGAAACGGCTTATTTTTTCTTCCGGTAGTGGCATCTGCAAGATTTCGCTCGCGCCTTTAATGGCAGAGATTGGGCTTTTGAGTTCGTGGGTGAGTGTTTGAACATATTCTTCAACGTAGTGTTTTCCGTCGAGTTGATTGCGCATTTTTTCCAGCGCATTACTTAGCGTGCCGTATTCATAAAAGATTCGAAAAGTCGGTTTGGTGACTTTTTCTCCGCGACCCATTTTTTCTGCGTAATCTTCGAGTTTATGTAGGGCAGAGTGAATACGCCAAGCGATGAGTGCACCGGCGAGCAATACCAGCCCTGTCATCCACATCATCCAGAATAAGACATTTCGTTTTGAAAGGTCGATAAAAGGCTGAACACTCCGATTGGCTTTCGCGACCGTAACGCTGCCGATAATTTCTCCTTGATGGTAGATGGGGGCGGCAACGTGCATAACCGTAGAAAGAGGATCTTCGGGGTTTTCGGTTGTACTGCGAGCCCCATATTTTCCGCGTAACGTTAAGTACACGTCATTCCACTGAGAGTAATCTTTGCCCACATCTTGTTGCCAAGAATCGGCGATAACGATGCCATTTTTATCGGTGATATAGATTCGATGATTAATGACTTTTTTGCCGATTTCCCAGATTCTCGCTTCCGGTTCTCGCTTACCATAAGCAGTCAGTAAACTGGCAAATCGACTTTGTGTCATTTCACCATTTGCAACTTCTTCTTCCGCCAGTACAGCAAGCAAATTCGCCATGTCGACTAACGTTTCCTCCGTCGCTTGGCGTACGGTCGGTTTCAGTTCTTGAATGACCGTTTGGCTAACGATATAGGCAGTCATGCCCACCAACACAAAGTAGAGGAAGAACAGACGAATCCCGAGGGGGATTTTAGGCCAATTGGACGTTTTGTCGGTCATGTTAAGCCTTACAGCGGTGTGAATTTTGAGCGCAATAGTAGTATCCGAACCCGCGTTTTGTACAAATTCTATCTGTCATACCAAAGGGTTTGAGTTTGTTGCGAATGGCTTTAATGTGAGAATCGATATTACGTTCGTAGATGGCATCTGGCGTCATGTCGGCAGCGATCATGAGCTGTTCTCGGCTAAGTACGTTGGTCGATACATCAATCAACTTGTGAAGGATTTTGAATTCCACAGCGGTAAGCCCTAGGTTTTGGCTGCCCACACGGTAGTCAAAATTCTCAGGGTATAAGTCTTGGGTGTTCTCGACCGATTTTTCCGCGTCAGGTGGGGGGGAGACCAATGAGCGAGACTTAATACGAAGCTTGATTCTCGCGAGCATTTCCCGAGGGCTGAAAGGTTTGGTTACGTAATCATCAGCCCCGATTTCTAGTCCGACAACTCGGTCTATTTCATCATGTCTGGCGGTTAAAAAAATGATAGGGATCGCGGAAAAATCGCGAATGGTTTTACATAGCTCAAAGCCATTTCCATCCGGTAGCCCCACATCCAGAACCAATAAATCTGGGTTTTGTGCTTTTAAATGGGCAAGCCCTTCGCCAGCGGTTGAAAACCAGTCCACTTGATAACCATCCATTTCCAAAACGTGGATTAAATTTTCAGCAATAGCGGGTTCATCTTCAATGATAAGGATATTCAAAATTTGGCTCGATTCAGGTTTTATATCGCGTAATTATACACAGCTACAATAGCCAAAAGTAAAGCGTGAGGCTGGTGTGTTAGCTGCAGTCACATATCAGTGTTTAATCAGATGAGTCACTTGGGGAGCATGTCTATAAAGAACGGCACCATCAAGCGCATTGCGATCAGAAATAACACAATCGATATCCCTTTTCTCATGGTATTGGGGGCGATATTCGTTGGATATTTCTGGGTTAAGTAGGTCACAAGCATCACTAAGGGAATCGCTGCGGCTGAAATGGTCAGAATTTCAGGTGTGAGCTGGTTTTCCCATGCAAGAAGCACCGTTCGAGAAACCGAACTGCAAAGAAAGGTGGAAAGCAACAGCGCACGAATATGCTCCATTGCCATAGGTTGGCGATAAAAGTGGTAAACAAGTGGAGGGCCGCCCAGCCCGAACATTCCGCTACAAAGCCCCGAAGTAAAGCCAGCAGCAGAGAAACTACGGACACTAGAGAGTTCTTTTTTTGCCGACGCTCGCCAAAATAAACTGATGGCGCTGTACAAGATGATACAACCCAACAAAAACTCCAAGGTACTGATGGCTTCACCGCTGAGGTGGTTCAAGCCCAGTAGACCAATGTAGATACCAGGTATAACACCCAAAATGGTGAACACCCATTTACGCCAAGGGGTTTGCCGACCAACACCTTTTAAGGCGACTAGACAATTTCCAATTGTTATCAAACTGATGATGGCAGCGATAACAGGTAAACTGTAGAGCTGAAAAGCGCTGGTCAAGCCGATAATGATTATGGCAATACCAAACCCTGCTACAGTTTGGAAATACGTGCCAATGGCGATAATAACGAGTAACAGGATTAATTCCATTCGTGCGAGGTAACCTCAATTAGGTATGTTGAGCTTGAACAACCGTCGTGGCGATGACATGGAATATATCGTCTTCGCTGCACCCTCGGGACAAATCGTTGGCGGGTTTTGCCAGTCCCTGTAAAAGAGGCCCTATAGCTTTTGCGCCACTGAGTCTTTCTGCCAGTTTGTAGCCGATGTTTCCTGCTTCTAAATTGGGGAAAACGAGCACGTTGGCGTTGCCTTTTACGGTTGAATTTGGTGCCTTCTTATTAGCAACTTCTGCGACGATGGCGGCATCGAATTGCACGTCTTCATCAATTGCCAGTTCAGGTCGTTGATATTTTACTCTTTTTGACGCATTTATCACTTTGTCTACGGAAGAATGTTGTGCACTTCCATTTGTTGAGAATGAAAGCATCGCGACTCTTGGTTCAACATTCAGAAGTTGCTGTGCGCTATTGGCTGCTGTGATCGCAATATTAGCAAGTTGTTCTTCGTTTGGATCCACCACCAAGCCGCAGTCTGTAAATATGAGTGGTCCTTTATGCTGGTGGAAAGGCTCACATAACATCATGATGAAAAAGCTCGACACGAGCGGGAATGCTTTGTTGGTGCCAATTAACTGAATGGCATTACGAACGACATCCGCTGTAGTGTATACCGATCCTGCGACCAGCCCATCAGCATAGCCCTCTCGTACAAGCATAGATGCAAAAACGAGCGGTTGACGAATCAATGCTTCAGCATCTTGTTGGCTGATCCCTTTGTGTTTCCTTAACTCATACAATGCTTTGGTCAACGGCTTGGTAAGTGGGCTATCGTCGATACAAATCAAGGTTAACCCAGACAACGATAGCCCTTGTGCCAAAGCTTGCGCTTCAAGATCTTTGTTGCTGCCAGCTAATATTATCTCAGCGACCCCGAGTTGATGAGCCTTTAAACTGGCGTTGAGGATGCGCTTATCTTGTGCTTCGCACAACACGATCTTTTTTGGGTTGTTTCTTGCGGATTCGATGATCTTTTCAATTGCTTTCATAATAATAAAATTCCGTTTATCGATACAATTTGTTCCGTAAATTGTATTTATGTGACAATGCTAACGACTGATGCCCCATAGATCAATCTAAAATCCGCTATGTGGTATAAATCATATTGCTTTCTTGCTATAAGTGGTCACGTGAGCAGTTGAAGAAGAAAATCGGAGAAATATGGACAGCCAGTCACCCACTCAGCCTCCTAAAGTGGAGGGTGATACGCCCACCTTGCGCCTTTTTGCTTTACTCGAAGTGATCGCGGAAAAGGACGAGTTTTTCTCATTACAAAGCCTCGTTGAAGAAACGGGTTTGCCGAAGCCCACATTACACCGAATGCTCCAGCAACTAGAGAGTGCTGGCATTGTGCAGCGTGACCATGATGACAGGCACTACAGCACCGGAATACGATTACGCCGTTTTGCGGAAAAGTTGCTACTGAACAGTACGATTCACAGTGCGAGGCACGCCGTGTTACTGCAATTGCAAAATGAAGTGGGAGAAAGCTGTAACCTTACGGCGCTTTCTGGGGGCGAGATTGTCTATGTTGATCGCGTAGAAACCCAAGCCCCACTTCGCTTTTATTTGCACCCCGGTTCTCGTGTGCCTGTGCATTGCAGTGCAACGGGCAAGCTTTTCCTCGCGAATATGAATGCCAAACAGCGCAGACGTGTGTTAACCACCACTGAATTAGAGCGTTACACCCAGCATACGAAAACCAACATTGAAGATTTGGAAGAAGAACTCGATCTGGTTAAGAACAATGGTTACGCCATCGATAACGAAGAGTTTTTACCCGGTCTGTTCTGTGTTGCTGTGTTAGTGCCTTCAAAACGTGGACGTTCTAATCTTGGTATTGCCATACAAGCACCGATTATTCGCCTAAAACCAGAACAAGCTCTACATTTTCTTCCTGCTTTGCAGCGCGCAGCCAATGCATTGGCCAAAATAGAAGAGGAAGAAGATGAACGGTTGTCTGACAAATAGGTGAATGGGTGCAATACGTAGAGATTAAAATCGCAGTAGAAGAGCAGATTGAGTCTGGTTTATTACCTCCTGGGCAAAAACTGCCTCCGGAACGTAAATTAGCTGAGTCATTTAACACGACTCGAGTAACACTGCGAGAAGCGCTATCGCTGCTTGAGATTGAAGGAAAAATCTACCGAGAAGATAGGCGAGGGTGGTTTATCTCGCCTCCGCCACTAAGCTACGACCCGGGTAAAGACTTCAGTTTTACGGCATTAGCGACGGCGAATGAAAGAAAGCCTAGAACCGAAGTTCTCACATCGAAAACCATTTTGGCGACCAAATACGCTTCTCAGATTTTGGATCTTCAACCTTTCTCTGATGTGCATAAAATTGAGAGGCTTCGTTACCTCGATGAACGCCCCGTCATGCATGTGACTCATTATGTTCAGCCTGACTATGCACCGAGCCTGCTCGATCACGACCTTACCCTTTCACTCAGTAGTATTTGCACGAGTGAATTCGGTATTCACCCTGCATCGACTCAAATTCGGCTACGAACTACTTCACTGCTTGGAGACATTGCACAGTCTTTACGCGCAACACCAGGTGCTCCAGCAATGGTGATTGAGCGCTCGAGCCTAGACAGTTCCGGTGCGATCATTGATTGTCGCATCGAATATTGGCGACATGATGCGATCAGCATTGAATCGAGTGTGGAGCTGAAAAAATAGCTTATGTCATTGTTTGCTATTGCGTTGGTTGTTTTCTCGGCGTTGCTGCACGCGAGTTGGAATATCATTGGCAAATCTAAACAAGGTGCTGGTGGTTCGTTTTTTCTTGCTTCGGCGTATGCGCCAACTCTTATCTTAGCCCCTTATACGTTTTGGTTTCTCTCTTCTCCCGAGATTTCATTGCCTTCCCAATTTTGGCTTTGGGTATGTGTGAGTGCGGTATTTCAAGCTGTTTACATGCTTGGGTTAGCGTACGCTTATCAGCGTGCCGATGTTGGCGTGATTTATCCTATCGCGAGAGCCACGCCAGTACTGATGGTTGGTATGGGGACGGTATTGTTAGGGCAGACATTGAGTGATGCTCAATGGATTGGTTTCACCTTAATTACCCTTGGCTGCTTGTTTGTTCCACTCGTGACATTCAGCCAGTTTAGACTATCTGATTACATGAATGGCGGTGTGGCTTGGGCGCTTGTCGCCGCAGTGGGGACAACGGGTTACTCCATTCTGGATAAAGTCGCGATAGACATTCTTACCAGTGAAGTGAAGGAAGTTTACAGCGCGCAACAGGTGGCTATTTTCTATTTGGGTGTTCAGTTTGCATTTATGGCCGCGACATTAACCCTGACCTTTGCCGTGACGAAACAATGGCATGTCTTTCGAAAAGGTTGGGAAATGAAAAAGTCTGCCACTGTCGCCGGCGTCATGATGGGCGTAACGTACACCTTAGTTTTGTATGCCATGACGCTAACTGAAAACGTCAGCTTGGTGGTTGCTTTACGCCAGACCAGCATCATATTTGGGCTTTTATTGGGAATTATTTTCTTGAAAGAAAAGTGGCTGTATACAAGAGGTGTCGGGGTGGTTTGTATTGTCGTTGGACTTGTCTTGGCTCTTATTTGATGACCTGTGTAAAAACAAAAAAGTGCCCTGAAAAACAGGGCACTTTTGGTTAAAACCTTGTTGGCTTACTTACCACGTTGCCAACCGTGGAATTTCTGAACCCATTCCAACAGTTTTTCTGGTGCGTTGGCTTTTTTCCATACCCCAGCAGTGTATTTCGCCGCTTCACTCATCGTCGGGTAAGGGTGAATCGTACCTAGAATCTTGTTCAAACCTAAGTTGTACTTCATGGCTAAAGTAAATTCAGCCAGCAATTCACCTGCTCCGTGCCCCACAATCGTGACACCCAAAATAGTGTCTTTTCCTTTTGGTGTGATCACTTTAATGAAGCCGATGTCTGCTCCATCGGTAATAGCGCGGTCTAGATCATCAATGCCATAAGTCGACACTTCGTAGTTAATGCCTTTGGCTTTTGCTTCGCTTTCGTTGATACCAACACGAGCGACTTCTGGTGTGGTGTACGTTGCCGCTGGCATCACACGGTAGTCGGCTTTAAATTTCTTAAACTGCCCAAACAAGCCATTTACGGCTGCATACCAAGCTTGGTGCGCGGCAGCGTGAGTCAATTGGAATGGTCCACACACATCGCCAACAGCGAAGATATTAGGATACTTAGTTTGTAGGTATTCATTGACATCAACCGTGCCACGATCCGTAACTTCAATGCCGAGCTCCTCTAAACCAAAGCCTTTCACATTGGCTACACGACCAAGTGCGAGTAACACTTTATCAAAGTAAACGCGTTTGGTTTCGCCTTGGTGTTCAAGCTCGGCAAACTGACCCTGTTCATCACGGCCAAATTGCGCAGCTTTGTGACCCGTTAATAGGTTGACACCGTCTTCGGTCAAATGGCTTGCTACGAGATCAGACGCTTCTCTATCTTCACGAATTAGGATTTGTTCCGCCATCTCAACCAGAGTAACTTCAGATCCAAGTAAGCTAAAGCTTTGTGCAAGTTCGCAACCAATAGGACCGCCACCTAACACCAACAGTTTTTCAGGCTGCTCGCGCAGTTCCCATACGTTGTCGGAAGTGAGGTATTCAACATCGCTTAAACCTGGGATACCCGGAACCAGTGGGCGAGCACCAGTTGCGATAACGATATTCTTCGTGGTGAGACGCTCACCATTTACTTCCACTTCCCAAGGGGATAGAACTTTCGCTTCGCCAGTCACACAATCGACACCCAGCGAAGAATAGCGCTCGATAGAATCGTGAGGTTCAATGTCCGCGATGACGTGTTGAACACGATCCATTACCGCGCCAAAATCAGCTTTCGCTTCTCCGGCATCAATACCAAAGCGCTTGGCTTGAGAGATTTCCTTCATTGTGTGCGCGGCACGAATCAGTGCTTTGGAAGGCACACAACCTGTGTTCAAACAGTCACCGCCCATCTTATGGCGCTCAATCAAGGTGACTTTCGCTTTAACCGCGGCAGCAATGTAAGCTGAAACTAAACCACCAGAACCAGCACCGATAACCACCATGTTGGTATCGAATTTAGCGGGTTTCTTCCAGCCTTCATACACTTTACGAGCCGCAATAATATCGACCAGTTTCTTGGCAATTAATGGGAACAAACCAAGTAAAACAAATGAAAGCAAAATTGGTGGTGAAATAATACCCGCTAACGAGTCGATTTCAGCTAGCTGAGTACCGGCGTTAACGTATACCGCTGTGCCCGCCAACATACCCAATTGACTTACCCAATAAAAATCGCGAGCTTTGATTGGCGTTAAACCCATTAAAAGGTTAACGACAAAGAAAGGGAATACAGGGATTAAACGTAAAGTGAATAGGTAAAATTTACCTTGTTTTTCAACACCTTCGTTAATAGCTGATAAGCGCTCGCCGAATTTATTTTGAACCCAATCGCGCAGTAAGAATCGGCTGAATAAGAACGCTAGTGTTGCCCCTACAGAGCTGGCGAATGAAACCAATAGCAAGCCCCAGCCAAATCCAAACAATGCGCCGCCTAGTAGCGTCATAATGGCTGCACCAGGCAGTGATAGCGCAGTCACGATGACGTAAATAACAAAGTAGGTCACACTGGAAAGCAGAGGGTTTTCAGCAATCAGAGAAGACAATTGTTCCTGCTGCTGTTTTGCTGTTTCCAAGGTTAGGAAGCGACCTAAATCTAGGCTAAACCATAAAACTATGAACCCAACAATCGCGAGTGCGAGAAGTATCTTTTTTTTGCTCATCACATTTCCTTCATTAGGTTGTTGGCAAAATTATCAACCACTTATATCCATCACGTGGTCTGGCTATAAGTGTAGTGAAACTGACTAATAAAAACAGGGCAAATACGTCCTTTTCCTTGAACTGAAACAGAAGATAACGCTCTGAATCCAGCATCTTGAGGAAGTTTGAGTACTCATTTACAGCACTGTTTTGAAGACTTGTTTTAAAAGACCCAGCAAAGCACAGGTTCATTTCACTTTTTTATGCTTTTTTTTAAAAAAAGGGATTCGCCTTATTCCTCAAGATTCTGAATAAGTCATCAGGGTAGCAAAAATGCATTTTGCTACGGATAATCAAACAGACCCTAGATACAAGGATCTGTGGCTAGAAGAAATGTCGTTTCATTTAACGGCTGGGCGCGACAAATCTTAGGGTCAATAGACCCTAACATGGACGGAAAGCTTGGAATGAGAGGGAAAACTCAGTGTGATTTAGGAGGATGATTACAGGTAATGGAGCGTGAGAACTCTTCCTGACACATTTGAGCGCGTGGTTCATTTTCATACAAACGGTAGAGGCGGCACATTTCGACCAATGTATCGCATGCCAAAAGATAACTTTTGTGACGAAAAGCCTGACCGCGGTCTGGGTTGTTCATCTCGTTAACCAGTGCATAGTGGAGCTTTTTCAATACTCGGATGGCGCAATAGTCGTCACCGACTTCCTGTGATCGTCTCACCAGTTTTTGGCAGGCATCGTTATAGGCATGAAGTGCTCGCTCACAGCCGTTGCTTTTAGTCAATACAGCTTCACACAGATACATTTCGGTTTTTAAATCTTGAGCCTTCAAGCGATAGTTATCGATATTGCGGAAAATCTGATGATGAAGTGAATCCATTTCTTTAACATCCCAAATGAGTGAAGTATTTTTTAAATGATAATCATTATCAATTGATAAATCTACACCCTTTTTTTGTTTTAAAAATTACGCGGTCGATCACGAAACTTTATTTCCGCTTAAATTTCATAAAAAATTCTTATATATCATTGATATAAACCAATCATGGCTGGTGTTTAATTTTGTGGGAAATTTCGTGCTTCAAACCGCCAAACTTTGCTCGCCTCTGGTCTGGTAAGGCATCTAGAAATTGCAAAATTTTTTTCGCTTGTTCAGCTCTAATATGTAAAACGTCTTGAATTGATAATCATTATCAACTAGATCTATATAGCAAGATGTAGTGGTTAATTTTTGAACTGGATACAAGATATAGTTATGGACGTAATAAAACGCGACGGGCGAAAAGAGAAAACTAGCCTGGACAAAGTTACCCGAAGAGCAGAGGCACTGTCAGACGGTCTAAAGGTAGAACCTATAGCAGTGGCTCAAAAAGTAGTAAGTGGCCTGTATGATGGCATTAAGGTGACAGAGATTGATGTTTTCCTAGCAGAAACATCAGCCAGCTTGGCAGCAGAGCACCCAGATTATGCAAAACTTGCAGCACGTGTGTTGGTGAGTTCACTCCAAAAAGAAACTCAAGGCTTCCAGTGGGCGACGAAGCAACTGGCCGAAATTGGTATTTTATCGGACGAATATGTTGCTCAAGTGACGCGCCAAGGTCCTGAGCTTGCAGAACTAATTGATTACAAACGTGATTATCAGTTTGACTACTTCGGGTACAAAACGTTAGAGCGTTCATACCTGCTAAAAGCAGATGGTGTGATTATTGAACGTCCGCAAGACATGTACATGCGTGTCGCGATAGCAGTGGCCGGTGACAACATTGAGCAAATTAAAGAGCTTTACGACATGTTGAGCTTGGGCTATTACACTCACGCAACGCCAACGCTGTTCAATGCCGGCTGCAAAATGCAGCAACTTTCATCTTGTTTCCTTTTGGCCATGCAAGATGACTCCATTTCAGGGATCTACGACACGCTAAAAGATTGCGCACTGATTTCAAAATCGGCGGGTGGAATTGGCTTACATATCCATAATATTCGAGCATCCGGCGCACCGATTATCGGTACGAACGGTATTTCGAATGGCATTATCCCGATGTTGAAAGTGTTCAATGAAACCGCTCGTTACGTAGATCAAGGCGGCGGTAAACGAAAGGGTTCTTTTGCGATTTACCTAGAACCTTGGCATGCCGACATTGAAGCTTTCCTAGACCTGCGAAAAAACCATGGTAAGGAAGAATTCCGTGCTCGTGACCTATTCCTGTCACTTTGGGTTCCTGATTTGTTCATGGAGCGCGTAGAGCAGGATGGTGATTGGACGTTGTTCAGTGAACACAGCGCGAAAGGGCTTTCTGACGTTTACGGTGATGAGTTTGTTGCCTTGTACGAGAAATATGAACGTGAAGGGCTAGGGCTCAAAACAGTAAAAGCGCGTCAAATTATGACTCAAATTATTGAGTCTCAAGCGGAAACTGGCACGCCTTACATGTTGTATAAAGACTCGTGTAACGTGAAATCGAACCAAAAAAATCTGGGTACGATCAAGTCGAGTAACTTGTGTGCTGAGATTATGGAAGTATCGACAGCCAATGAAACCGCCGCTTGTAACTTGGCTTCACTGGCATTACCTAAATGCATTATTGACGGTGAGTTCGACTTCGAAAGGCTCCATGAAATCACCAAAATCGCGATTAAGAATTTAGACCGCGTGATTGATGTGAATTACCACCCAACAGACAAAATCGAAAAGTCGAACCACGCTCATCGACCAGTAGGCTTAGGCATTCAAGGCTTAGCAGATGTATTCTTCAAGTTACACCTACCTTACGACAGCGATGAAGCGCGTGCTTTGAACCGCGATATTGCTGAAACCATGTATCACGCTTCTCTGGAAGCATCGTGTGAGTTAGCACAAGATCTGGGTACTTACAGCAGTTACGATGGCTCGCCAGTTAGCCAAGGTATCTTCCAGTTTGATTTATGGAATGAACAACCGAGCGAGCGCTGGGATTGGTCTTCACTGAGAAACAACATTTCTCAACATGGTCTTCGCAACTCACTGTTGATTGCTCAAATGCCAACCGCATCTACTGCTCAAATCTTGGGTAACAATGAAGCATTTGAAGCGCAGACCAGCAATATCTATAAGCGTCAGACACTGTCTGGTGAGTTCATTATTGTTAACCGTCACTTGGTTAAAACGCTAGAAGAACGCGGCTTATGGACGGCAGCCGTTCGTGACTCCATCATTTTGAACAACGGTTCCTTACAAAATATTGCGTCGATACCTGAAGACGTAAAATCGGTTTATCGCACGGTATGGGAACTTTCTCAAAAAGCGATCATCGACATGTCGGCAGATCGTGGCCCGTATGTATGTCAATCACAGAGCCTTAACCTATGGCTAGCATCCCCAACGTTTGCTCAGATTAACGCTATGCATTTCTACGCTTGGAAACGCGGACTGAAAACGGGCATGTACTACCTGAGATCCAAACCTTCTGCTAACGCGGTGAAGATGACCGTCGGTAACAACGATGAAGATTGCGTAGGCTGTGGCGCTTAGGTCAAACCGCCAGAACCAGAAAACGCTTTGTTTTACATAGAACAATGATTTAAGGCGGGTATACCCTATCCGCCTGCTTAACAGGACAACACCATGATAGTAAAAAACAAGTTCAGCCTTTTCCCTATTCAGTATGAAGAAATTTGGCAAGCATACAAAACCCATGAAGCCGCTTTTTGGACCACCGAAGAATTGGACTTTGCTCAAGATCTGCCTGATCTACAAAAACTGACAGAAGGTGAGCAGCACTTTATCCGTCACGTGTTGGCATTCTTCGCACAAAGTGAAGGCATGATTAATGAGAACTTGTTGACCCGTTTTTACGGTGAGATTGAAATTGCAGAAGCGCGCTGCTTCCTTGCTCTACAAGCATTCAATGAAGTTATTCACGCCGAAACATACGCGCTTCAATTGGAAACTTACATACCGGATGTCGAAGAGCGTGAGCGTTTGTTCAATGCCATCGACAACGTGCCAACGGTGAAGCGTAAAGCCCAATGGGTGATGAAGTGGATCTCCTCAGACAAACCACTCGCGATGCGCCTTATTGCGTTTGGTTTGGTGGAAGGGTTGTTCTTTGCTGGCAGTTTCTGTGCGATTTACTATTTCCGCAAGCGCGGTTTATTGGCGGGTCTTGCTGCAAGTAATGACCTAATCGCACGTGATGAAGGCTTGCACTTTAGCTTCTCGGCATTGCTATTTAAAACTCTGGGTCAAGGTAAAGTGACTCAAGCGGAATTTGAAGAGATATGCCGTGAAGCGGTGTCTATCGAAAAAGAGTTTGTGACAGAAGCATTGCCCGTGGATCTGATTGGTATGAATGCGGATCTAATGTGCCAATACATTGAACATACTGCTGATGTTATCGCTGGGCTATTTGGATTTAACCCTGTTTTTGGCTCAGAGAACCCATTTGATTACATGCGCCTTCTTGATATGGAAGGGAAAACCAATTTCTTTGAAAAACGTGTGACCGAGTATAAGCGTCCACAAGATCGTCAACTGGCATTTGATGCCGATTTCTAACAGGAGTGGAAAATGCAAATAGAGATGTTTAGCAAGGACAACTGTCCACAATGTGTCACAGCGGCAAATTGGATTGCTCAGCAGGGTATGAAGCTTCATCAACTGAAGTTAGATAAAGACTTCGACCGCGAATCCTTATTTGAACTCTTCCCAACAGCGCGCAGCTATCCGCAGTTTAGAGTGAATGGCGAAGCGGTAGGCGATTTTGAATCGCTGAAAAGACAGTTGGCATTTGCATCAGAAGCAGCATTTTAACTTCCGTGCAGCGGTTAAGTTAGATACAGAAGATTCTGAAAACAAAAATGGCGGCATATTATGCCGCCATTTTTATGAGCGTTACACTAGTTTTTGACGTTACACCGGTTTTTATAGACGTTACACCGGTTTTTATGGACGTTACACTGGTGGCTACAATGTCGTGGTATCGAACTGGTAGGTTTGTATATCAACTTTTTTCTGTTGAGGCTTAACTTCTACCGGAACCAAAACGGTGAAGCGTGCGCCACCTAATTCACTGTCATCGACTGAGATGGTCCAGTTTAGGGTCTTAGCGGCACTTGCTGCTATGGCTAGCCCAAGTCCAAACCCGCCACTGTCTGCATTTCGGCTTCTATCTAAGCGAGAAAATGCCATAAAGATCTCTTTGCGTTTATCAAGCGGGATACCCGGTCCGTCATCTTCAATATCTATAGCCCAGTGAGTTTTGAAACAGGTTAGGCTTAGCCTAACTTTCTCTTTACCATAACGAGTAGCGTTGGTTATGAAGTTGTCTATTACGAGCTGACAGAGTGTTTCATCTGCATTGAGAACCGTATTGCCCGTTTTACAATTAACAACAAACTCTCCCTGACATTCCGTAATTTTGTTTAGACGATCGCTGCAAAAATCGGAAATATAAATGTCGGAGTTCTTGCTGGTCTTATCGATGTTTCCTGCCAAATTCAACTTAGAGAGCTGCACAATTTTGGTCGACAGTTCTTTTATGTCGTCGACGTAAGTATCGATGTTATTGAAGATAGCTCTATCTTGAATTGGGGCCTGTATTCTTGCGAGATCGGAAGCCATCTGTATGCGGCTTAGCGGTGTACGAATTTCGTGAGGAATGGCTTGGGTGAAGATTTGGCTTTGGCGAACTCGACTCTCAATGTCTTCCGCCATGTTATTAAATCCGTCGGCTAATTCTCGAATAGGATGTGAATACTGCTCCGTAGTACGGGTGGTTAAACATCCTTGACCGAACTTACGTTGAGCGCTGACCAACAGGTTAATTTGCTTTTGAATCCTACGGACCGGCATGTAAATGAGCGCGCCTAAGCTCACCACTAGTGTTGCTAATAGTGCGAGTACGAAATGAATTTCTGAGTTTTCGTACCACTCAAACTGCGGTTCAAAAAATTCGCCATGCTCACTAAAAAATAAGCTGGACGAAGAGTTAGGTATGGGCATGACAACGGCAAAGTGACAACCGTTTATGAGGTATACCGGTAACCCTTTCATGTAAAACATGAATTCGCAGTTAGCACAGGGTTTACTCTCATCCCAGTCTTTGAGCAGCGCCATATCAAAAATGTAAAAGCGCTGCTTACCGGTTCGTTCCAGTTCTTTGTATAACGAGTTGGGCTGCCCTCTTTCCTCAATGTATTGATTGACGAAAAAGCTCGCGTCGTTGAGGAATATCTCGACATCAGTGCGATGCATGTATTCTTCACCGAGATGGAGGAAAACCATAACGGTTAACCCTAACCCGGCGATAATACCAAGATACAGCCGAGTGAACATGGAATTGAAAATTTTAAACATGAGTCAGCATGTAACCCTGATTTCTAACTGTTTTAATGAATGCCGTTGTAACGTTCGCCATTGAAAACTTTTTACGTAAACCAGAAACGCGCATGTCGATAGATCGATCATTAAAATTGTATTCAATGCCGCGAGCAGACTGGCAGAAAATTTCTCGTGAAACGGGCTTGTTCGAGTTCTCTAACAGCAAGTGCAAAATATCGAATTCTGACTCAGTAAGATTGAGCTTAGTTTCGTGATAGCACGCAATTTTTCGGGTTAGACATAGCGAAATGCCGTAGTTTGAAAGAGATTGAGGATCCGGCGCTGATTGGGATTTTTGATAGCGCCTTAAAAGGGCTTCAATCCGAGCAACAAGAATATGACCGCGAACGGGTTTGGTGATGTAGTCGTCTGCACCAAATTTAAATAGGCTTACTTCAGTAAGTTCATCTTCAGAAGCAGTTAGAACGACGATCATACCGTCGTAAAACTCCCGAATTTCTTGGCATATGGTTGCGCCGTCTTTTCCGGGTAACATGAGATCTAAAATCACAAGATCTGGGGAAGTATTTTTAACCGCGTCGACAGCATCCAAACCGTCGCAGATAGCGTCTACCTTATAGCCTTCGGCTTCAAGGTACATCTTAGTCAGGCGAGATATTTCCTTATCATCTTCAACCAATAAAATTCTACAATTTGGCATCTTGATATGGTCTTTATATACATTGCGAGGTGAGTATATAGAATGTGAATTGTATCGCAAGAGTGAGAAAGGAAAAAAAATTCTTATTGTAAATAGTCACACCCTTACGCGTTCTTACATATGAGATGTATAAAATACATTCACCTGCATTTCGTCCTGTAAATAAATAGTTAACCTCTTAATTACAGTGTTTTGTGCCAAACCATCTTGAATGTTTTTCATGTATTTAATTTATAAAAATGTAATACAAATTTTTACAAAAGTAACAGTAACCAGAGGTAATCTTAGACCAAATGGGTAGCCGCGATTTTCACGTAAGGAGTATTTGATTGCGTCAGTCTTTATTCTACGGAAGCTTTGGGCGATCGAGACCATTTGACAATGGCTCGTAAATTCATTGATAAGAAAATAATGTTGGCGATGATCATGGCTAGGCTGTCAGTGAGGTAACCAACCACTACCCAGCTACTGTTACCGCACATCATTAGCATGAAGCCTATTCTGTTTTTATTGCCAATCTGCCAAATGGCCAAAAAAGTTAGCACCATTGCGAGCCAGTCTATTCCATAGTATTGCGAGTAATCCATCAATGTTCTTCTCTATTTTATAAGCAGGTAGGTTCGTATTGAGCAGAATACAGCAAGATTGGTCAGGCGCAATAAGCATCAAAATAAGATATTAGGAATCGAACAAAGGAGAGGATGTGAAGAACCAATACGATAGAAAAATGAAAAACGTTTGCGAGTTTATCCATCAAAACTTGGATCAATGTTTGACGGTAAAACGGTTAAGCCAAGTGGCTCATTTTTCTGAATATCACTTCCATCGACAGTTTAGTGCGTATTTTGGTGTCAGCGTAGCAAAATACATTACCCAAACTCGCCTAAAAAGAGCCTCCTATGAGCTGTGTTTTCTGAAAGAGAAAAGCATTACAGACATTGCGATGGATGCGAAATATGAGTTTTCTGAATCATTTTCTCGTGCGTTCAAAAAAGAGTTTGGCATATCGCCAATGGCGTTTCGTATGAATCCGGATTGGCTGTTATGGAACCAGAAAATGAAGAAGACAACAATACCAACGGTGAACGTGATGAATGTAAATATTACTGACTTTAAAGAAACAAAAGTGGCTGTATTAGAACACTTAGGACCTGCTGAGAAAGTGAATGAGTCCGCGATGAAGTTTGTCCAATGGCGAAAATCGACGGGGTTATCTCCCATCTCTCGGAGCCGAACGTTTGGGCTTATTTATCATGATCCGGCAATCGTTGAGCCGAATGAATTCCGTTTCGATATCTGTGGTGAAGTGTTAAAGCCAATCCCAAATAATGAATTTAGTGTGGTGAACAAAACCATACCACAAGGGCGAGTAGCCGTTTTAAGGCACACCGGATCTCATGATCTTCTGGACGAGAAGGTGCACTATCTTTACGGAAAGTGGTTACCAGAGAGTGGTGAGGAGACGGGAGATTTCCCATGCTTTTTCCACTATCATAATTTCTTTCCGGAAGTGGCTGAGCATGAATTAATTACCGATATTTTCTTGCCACTTTCGGGCAGAACATAAGACTGTTCTCTTTACGGTTTGAATATTGATAGGGGCACAGTGAAGTGCCCTTTTTGTGTCCATCATGTGACTGGCAAAGGCTCAGGATGTTGTGCCTCTTCTTTCAAGTTTCTAAGGCTCTTAATTAACATAGGCAACACGATAACCGTAAGAGCAATGTTCGAAGCAGGTACTGATAGCCAAATGCCATCTACACCAAGATATTTCGGTAAAATCCATAAAAAGGGCAGTTGGATAAACATGTTCCCAGCTGAGACAGACAGGGCTTTGCCCCCAAGACCTATTGCCATAAAGTAAACAGAAGCAGCAAATAAGAAACCATCTAAGTAAATGCCTAGCAAGTGAAGTTTAACGCCCTGCGCTGTTGCATCAGTTAATGCCACATCACCCGTGGTAAATAAAGAAATAGCCGCTAATGGATATACATTCACCAGCAGCACCACAACAATACCTAACCCTACGGATACTGCCAAAGCCAGCTTGACTGTCTTAATGATATTGTCGTATTGCTTAGCACCAAAATAGTAACTCACTGGGGGTTGCATTCCATTGGCTATCCCTTCCGTGAAGTAGTAATACAAACTGGCTACGTAACCGACGATGGCAAAGGCCGCGACATGAGTTGCATCGCCGTACATCATAAATAGCTTATTGTGCAGGGCTAATACAAAGCCGAAGTATATGAACATAACTAAGCTAGATGCGCCCAATTCAAAGATTCGCTTAGCAATTTTGAATGAGAATTTTCCTTGGTTCAAAGAAGCTTCGGAATGCTTGCTGATAAAATACCAAAGGGCTAAAAGGCACGTTGCTAGTTGTGCTATTAACGTAGCGATGGCTGCCCCTTTTAATCCCATATTGAGGTGCGCCAAAAACACATAGTCCAGTAAAATATTGGCTAACGCTCCAACGACAATAAAGGCTGTCGCTAGATTAGGGCTATTATCGTTTCTAACTAACATCGGAAGTGCGGCAGCGCCAATAGTCAACACCGTTCCCATGGTTAATATGTCAATGTAATCTTCTGCGAATGCTCTTGGTGTATTTGAAGCACCTTGTATGGACAATATTGAGTCGCTCGAAATCACCAGGAATATTGCCCCTACAATCCCTGTAATGAGAACAAGAAAGATGGATGTGAATAATGAATGGTTAACTGACTGAGTGTTTCCCTCTCCACGCTTGATGGATATAACACTGCCGCCACCCATGCCAATTAATAACCCAATCCCAATAACAACTGCTAGAACAGGGAATGCCATATTGATCCCCGCAAGCCCTTCTCCTCCAACGTAATGACCGACAAAAATTCCGTCAATGACTTGATAAAGACCACTCACTACCATAGCAACGATAGACGGAATGGCGTAACGCCAAAACGTACTCGTTACAGAGTCATTTTTTTGAGAGGCAGTGATTTGAGACATGGCGCGATACCTAATTACGTTGATCAAATTTGAAATCGATTATATTTCTATTATGGATAGATAAAGTTACTATCTATCCGTATTTCGGATAGATTGAGGTGGTAACGTGAATTGGACTTTGGATCAGATTGAAGCGTTTGTGACGGCTGCTCATACTGGGTCATTTTCTGCCGCAGCCCGAAAAATGGGAAAGGCGCAATCTCGGGTGAGCAGTGCCATCTCAAATCTAGAGGCGGATCTGGGGTTTGAACTCTTTGATCGTTCCGCTCGCTTTCCTGTTTTAACCGAGTTGGGCAAGCAAATGCTCATCGACGCAGAAGCGCTTTTACAGCAAAGCCAAAAGCTGAATAGCCGAGCACTGACGGCTTCTTCTGGTGAACCTATCACCTTAAAGCTCACGGTAGATGAAGCAATCCCACTTGATACCGCGCATTCAATATTCACCAACCTTGGAGAGCGTTTTCCTAATCTTAGGCTGACAATCACCAACGGTTCGCGTGATGATATCTCGGTAGCGATTGCAGAAAAGAAAGCCGATATCGGGCTTATGTTTCGCCAAAGTGATTTACCAACAGAAGTGGATTTTCAATCCATTGGGTACTTTGAAAAGGTGCTGATTATTGGCGAAGATCATCCGTTAGCGGGTGAGCAAGAAGTCTCGTTATCGGATTTGTATGGAGACAGGCAATTCGTTATTTGCGACCGCTCCGGAGAGGGAGGCGATAAGGCATTAACGCCGAACCATTGGCACATAGACAGTTATTATTTAATTTGCGATTTGGTGGCGCGTAACCAAGGTTGGGCTATTGTTCCTCAGCACATCGCTGACTCAGATTGGTTTTTAGGACAGGTCAAAACCATGGCATGTAAAGATTCTTTTGCAGACATGATGGTAGAAGTTGGGCTAGTAAAGCGAATTGATAGCCAAGCGAGCGAAGTAAAAAGCTGGTTGATTAAAGAACTGAAAGAGATGATGGCGAATCGCGCTTAGCCAGTGCCTTCTTCTATAAAAAATGCCCTGCAAGCGGGAAACCATGCAGGGCACAAAGGCAGCTATAGAAATTATTTCAGGTTCACACTGTACGAGATAAGCAGCTTCACGTCTGTGCGGTCATTGTTTTTCGGACCACGAGAAATGGAATCACCATGATCGTAGTAACCGTGGAACATACGAACGTTCAAGCCTTTAAGCCCACCTTCCAAGAATTTGTAGCCAACATTCCAGTCCAGTGATTTCATTGTCGCGTCGTATTCTTTCTTAGCGAAATCAGACATGACATTCGTCCCGTAGTTAGCGCCTACACCAGCGGTTAAGCCTGCAACACCAAAATCAGCAAAGTTGTAGTTCACAGCAAGCTTCGCGGCTTTTGTACCATCAACGTTATAGTCCTCTAGCTGAGAGGTGGTTTGTTGGAAATTTCGGTTGTCAGAGTTTGCCCAAGGCGTAAGGCGGAAGTTATAACCAACTTCTTGACCTTTAGTATCCGTTGCACTCAAGCCTGCGATCCAGGTGAAGTTACCGCTTTTGATGTTCGCGCCCAAGCCAACGTAACTTTGCGCTTCTTGATCTTTAAGACCTGTCAGCTCAGTTTCGGCGCGGATACTGCCGTGGTAAAAACCGGTCAGGTTGACTTTTGCATCGCCCATGTCGAAGCCGTATTTACCCAAAACTTGCCAGTTAGTACGGTAGTCTTTACCTTCACCGTAGCCTAAATCAATCTGACCACCATCAAACTTATAGATGCCACCGACTGTGTGAATGTAGTCGATGATCTTGCCTTGTTTGCCACCAGGGTGCTGGTTTTGGTGCCAAGTTGTCGTCATATCGTGGAAGTTTTTACGCCAGTCATTTTTGAACTTGTCCGCAATGGCGTAACCGACAACGAAATCACCAAAGTGCGCTTTGGCTTCTAGGCCACGGTAAGAATGTGGGTTTAATCCCCAGCTTGAACGGATGGTACCGATATTGATTCGGGTATAACCACCGCGAAGCGCAAGACCTGTATCGTCGTCGCCAAATTTGGCTTTAAGCGACGCTACTGGAACTGCCACATAAGATTTTTCGCACGCTTTGCCATCGTAAGATGGGTTGTTTTCACAGGTGTGATCGTAGTAAAGAATTTCGGATTGACCCGTTGTGTCGCCTAACTGCAAGTTGGTGTTCGCCCAAATATCGATGCCAACCGTATCTTTGAAATACCCAGAACGGTAATCCCAAGCCAATTGTAGGGTTTGATTTTCAATATTCGGAACGTACTCACCGTTGTCGTCTTTTTGCTGACGATCTCGGATGTATAAGAAAGAGTGCAGCTTGGATGAAGAGTCTTCATAAAAGGCTTGTTTTGCTTCATCGGCAAGGTTCAGTGCCGCAGCACTTTGGTTGAGTACATCATTTGGATCATTGTCATTTGCGTGTACAGGAAGTGCCACCATTGCAACCAAAATGGAGGTACTGAGTAGGGAAAGTGGTGCTTTGTTTATCGTATTCATAACCATATCCATCAGTTATTGATTAGTCTGTGAATAATCACATTGACAATGTTATAAAAACGGTGGTTTTTTAAAATAGAAACGATGTTTTAAATATATAAAATAAGGCTTGGATCATAGTTAAGTGCTGAGATTAGAAGCCGATCACAATCTGAATGTGGCGAGGAGAAAGGAAAGACATGAATACTTAAGTATTTGATTGGTAAATCGAATATGGGGTTTCCATACGAAGTGCAATGTGGCTTTGCTTGCGTGACATCACTTTTTACTCAAAGTGGCATTGAACGTTTTTCTGTGACATCTATCAATAAAGGTCGCCAATTTACTCGAAAATCTCCAATTAAGCAGCAGCAATGTAGAGAAAGTAATTTCGTAATTAGGCTTATTTTTAATCAATTCCCTCTTCTAAGAATTGAGTGTAAGTTACTAGGTCAACAGACCCTATTATATTAATAAAAACTGACTGACTAGAATGAACCAAGTGAAAAATACTTCGACCGATGAATCCCGTGGAATAATGGCATCTATTATGGCTTCCATTGGGTTTGCCATGATGCCCGCCTATGTGACTTTTCAGCCAGAGATTACAGGCATTCCGACCGATTTTGGTATGGGGAATTGGTTGGCTGGTCAGCGAATATTATGGGGTTCGATACTCTTATTATTTGGTCTTGCCCTATTTGGACGATTACCCACGTTTTGGTCTTTCTTTTCCCAGTGGCGACTGTGGCCGAGATACATGTTATCCGCGATTCTTATTGCCCCTCAGCTCTGGGTTTTTGTTTGGGCACCCCTTCAAGGGGAAACACTTTCTGTTGCGCTTGGCTATTTTTGCTTGCCCCTCACATTAGCTGCAGTTGCACATTTTGTTTATAAGGAAAGCATTACTCGGAAACAGTTGATCGCATGCGCTTTCGCCGCCTGTGGAGTAGCTTACGCTTACGCGATGGCCGACGGAGTTTCTTGGATAGTATTTTTGATTTGCTTTGGTTATCCCATGTATTTTATGTTTCGCCGTAAATATAAAATCAGCAGCGACATGTCTTTCAGTTTAGAGAATGTTTTTCTATTGCCGTTTGCCATTATTGGTATGGCTCTGACTTACCCAATTGAGTCTTGGGGATCCATTGCACCAAGCGCATGGCTGTATTATCTCGGTTTGGCTTTTACGGGTATTATCCCAATTATTCTCTTTTTCTATGCGTCGCAGCTATTGCCAATGACTCTATTTGGACTACTGGGGTATTTGGAGCCTGTGCTGGTTTTTTGTGTTGCGTTGGTATTAGGGGAGCGTATTGCGTTGATCCAGTGGCCAACCTATCTTGCGATTATCGTAGCGTTGGCCATTGTTGCGTTAGAACAGTTGAAATTACGACGATCGTTAGGCTAGGTCATCAGACCCTAATACGCCTATATTATTCGCCTGCTCCAAGCCTTGATTGTTCGCTATTTTCAACCAGAATTTCTGTCGCCGTTTCTTTTAGCGTTTGCCATTCTTGTTCATCCACTTCAATGCCTTTCTCCCACGAGGCTTTTTGGGTGCGAGAAAGTTGCTTTGCCGAAATGTGGATATTGTAACCGTCGGCAACTTCCGAAAAATCAAAGTCATCAATCGAAAGAACAATAGTCATATCGTGAATGATCAACGATTCTGGCGACGCCTGCTCTGAAAAGAAGAGCTCAGGTGATATACGCCCTTTGTTTAGCACCAGCAGCACTTTTTTAGGATCAGACCCGTTTTCCCAATAGGCTTTACAGGCAATGCCTTTAGACGACAGTTTGGCTAATTCACTGTAGGCGAGCCAGCGGTTATGGCACCGTGTTAACTTCAATGTAATTTGACGGTGATTGACCATTTTCTCTAGTGCGAAATCCAATACAACGGGTAAATGACACGCAAGGCTTGATCCATGTAGATCAATTTCAAGGCTACTATTACCAAGTTCGTAAACATCCACTGGGCAATCTTCTTCCTTGCTCATGAATCGGCTGCCATTGTTGAAATGTTTGACACCATTTAGCCCAACCATTTGCAAATCTGCGACCATATTCGCGATGATATCGGCTTCACCACAGTTTCTGCGCATTCCCAAAAATGCTTTGGTGACGGTTGCCACCAATTCGTTATGAGAGACTATCATGGCGCTTTGCCTCCGGTGTATTCGGTTGATGACGGTAACGTAGGAAAGATCCACTCGTCTTCATTGATCTCATCAAGAAGTGGTGCGCCTTGAAAGAACGTTACTCTTACCCAGCGATCTGACCTGGGGTCAAACTTAGTCGCACCGAACATCGCCAATTTACATCTTAATAAGTGCATAGGCAGTGCATCTTTGTGCAACACATTCATTTGAATGTCGCCCATCACTTTGTTCCCTAATGTCCATGCTCTGCGAGCAATGGCACGGTGTTTTGGGTGCTTCAGTGAAAATTCCGCCATAGATATACTTGGATTTTCGGCGATGAGGGAATGATAAAGTTTGTTCACCTGACGCCCAATATCCAGTGGCAGTTCCTTCTCTTCACCGGGCTCTTCATCTCGCACACCGAGCCGTGGTTCTTCTTTGTCTTGCGAGCGATACCAAAACCAATAGCGGTTGTCGTGCTGAGAATAATCGGTGTTAATTGCCCAGTGATAGCGTGTTTCGAGCAAGTCAATAAACTGCTGAACGGTTCTATGACCTTCCAAGTGCAATGACTCATCACAATTCATTCTGTCTTGGTATTTGTCTACTTTTTCAGGGTACAGCTCCATTAAGCAGCTTGTTATTGATTCCTGCGTTTCTAAACTGAAATGAGTGCACTGCTCTAGCCACTCTCCCCAGCTTTGATGAGTGTCCGGAATGGTATCCATCTCTCTTACAACGCGTTGAAGCTCTTGAACGGCTGCGACGTTAAGCTGCTTTTGTGGCTCGTCAATGGTGACCACTTGATCTAAATGGCGAATGGCTTTATTTAACAAAGTCACGAGCCTTGAGCGGCTTTGATCATCAGGCGATTGACACAGCACTTCTGCCAATGCCGACTCTCTCGTGGTTAACCATTGGTCGACAATACAAGGGTGATTGATGAGGTACGGAGCCATGCCGAGCCCCGTCGCATTGCCTACACCAAGGTAGCGTTGAAGTGAGCGATCGAGTTCGACGAAACGATCTCCGCCTTGCAGTTTAGCGAGGTAATGAACCCAGTCTAGGCTGAATTCACGCAGTAGGTAAACCGCACACATTTGCGCACTGAAAGACTGTTTAAAGTCTGGGTTATTTTCTAGCAGCTTAAAATCGGCAATGCCAAATTTGCCATTGCCATACACCGCAGTGGTTCGCAATATGTAGCCGACTTTGGCTAACTCATTCGCTTCAGGTTGAATACCATTAGATAAACTTGACACAATGTGGTCGAACACTCGCACGCTTTTGTTCGCACGAGCCAACACCAAAACGTTATTGGGGTTGCGGCCAGCTTCTTGCAATGGCACGTTTTCACGAAGCCTGTTTAAGAGCACCTGAGATACTTCGCCTTTAACCAGTGCAAAAGTGACATCCCACTTCTCAGCGATCACTCTGTCGTTACGTTCATCGTCTTCAATTTCAGTGCAGAACACCACCAGATGGTAGATGTTTTCCGGTGTTTTTAATTGATAAACGACGTGACCAAAGCCCTGTGGACACAGCTCCCACTGGTGATTTGTTACGCTCCATTTTTGATTGGCCATTTTTCGGATCAAGGTTCGAACAAAACTGATCCGGGTTTGGTGCATAGCGCCTAAGCGTTCAGGCGCCATGACGACATTGGCATTGCGATACTGGGCGTTAAAATGAGTTGAACGATGTGCATCCATTTTTGCTCACCACTATGTTGTTATAAGTCAAAATTTTTATAAGACAAATGGTTATAAAAAATAGGGAGGGCAAACGCCCACCCGAATATTGGGCTAGGTCTACAGCCTCTAATTTAAGCCTTGTTCTTTAGCTAATTTCATCGCTATTTGCGGCGCATTCCATAGAGAAGGCAGCAAGATCAGCGAAACAGGCACCGCAGTAATCACGATGAACGATTGCAATGCGGATATCCCACCCGAGCCAAGAGAGATAAGAATCAGCGCTGTAACCCCCATCATTACGCCCCAGAAAGTACGGATAATGGCATTGGGTTCAGTTTCTCCGCTGATCACCACACTGATGGTGTAGGTCATGGAGTCACCTGTTGTTACGATGAAAATTGTCGTAAGAATCAAAAATAGGATCGAGACAAGCATTGGTAACGGTAGCTGTTGAGTTACTGCCAGTAGTGCTCCAGGAAGGTTAAATCCTTCAAAAGCTTTACTGACGGTACCAGGTTCGGCAATTTCAAATGCCAGACCAGAGCCGCCGACAATCGTGAACCAAAAGAACGTCACCAAAGGCGCTATGATGCTGATGGTCGAAATGATTTGACGAATGCTTCGACCACGAGAAATACGCGCGATAAAGATGGCCATCATTGGTCCATAGCCTAAGAACCAGCCCCAGAAGAACACAGTCCACCAGCTTAACCAGCCTTCGTCACCGCGGTATGTTGCCATTGGAATGAAGTTATCCAACATGGTGCCAACGCCTTGAATGTAGCCATTGAAGATGAAGTTAGTTGGACCAAATAGCAGAATGTAGACCATCAATACACAAGCAAGGATAACGTTGAATCGGCTTAGCATCTGCATACCTCTGTTCAAACCACTGATGGCAGAAAGGGTATAAAGAGCGATAGCGAACATCACAATGATCAGCTGAGTGGTAAAGCCGTCAGGGATATCAAACAGAGCATTAAGGGCATAGCTGACTTGTAGGCCTAAGAAACCGATAGGACCAATGGTTCCGGCAGCAACGGCCACAATGCAACAAGCATCAATGAGTGCCCCAGTTTGACCTTTCAGTGCGCGTTCACCTAAAACAGGGTAGAGCAAAATGCGAGGTTTTAACGGCAGCCCTTTGTCGTAATGTAGGTGCATGACAACGATAGAAGTCAAACTGCCCACTATCGCCCAAGCTAGAAAGCCCCAGTGCATAAATGATTGAGAAAGCGCGTTGATCGCCATTTGTTGGGCATTTTCTTGCGCGCCGTACAGAGGAGGTGGGCTAACAAAATGTGCTATTGGTTCTGCCGCTGCCCAGAAGACACCGCCACCGGCGAGCAAGGTACAGAAGATGATCGCCATCCAGCGAAATCCGTTCATTTCCGGTGCAGAGATATTGCCCAAAATGACTTTCCCTGTTCTGCCTGCGGCAAGACCGAGACCAATCACAAAGGTTAAAAGAAGCAGTAATTGCCAATACGGTCCAAATACTTTAACAGACCACGCAAACCCCGTGTTCACGAGCGTGGAGAGCAGTTCTCCATTGAACAAAGCAAGTAGAACGAACAGGGCAATAAAGCCGCCGCTGTACCATAATGCAGGGTTGGTCAGCCCTAACGCATCCGTTGCGCTTTGTGCTGATTTGGTGTTGTCCGATACTGAAGATGCAGGGTTAGTAGCTTCAGTATTTTTCATGCTATTGGTTAGATCAGACATGTGCTGACTCCAGAAGTTTTCTTTGCCGTTGCAAAGGTGTATTTAACACCTGCCCTTATTATTGATTTTGTTAGGCAGGCTGTTCCTTGTTAGGTGAGCTTCAGGTTCTATGTGTGGCAAGGCTCTACATATCACAAAGGCTTTATGTGATAGGCTCTAGCCCGCTTTTCAAAAAGTTGAACCAGTTATCACCGATAATTTGTCCTGCCTCGGGTTCGTTGAACCCATGACGTAGTAATCCGTTATAAATGTTTTCCATTCCTTCGCTGCCAGCGAACCACGGCAGTGAGTCTGGCCAGCCCGAATTGCTTGCCGAGCCTTCACCATAGTCCATGGCTTTTGACCAGCGCCCGTTACGCATCCACTCCAGCACAGACTGAGGCTGGTTCAGGCACAAGTCAGACCCGATAGCAAGATGCTCAACACCGACCATGTCGGCGGTTTTGGCGATCATTTGGCAGAAGTCTTCCAAGGTACAATCACTGCCTTTTGGAAGGTGGAAAGGGTAAAGGCTAAAACCAAGTAGCCCACCACGCTCAGTAAGCGACTTAATGACATGATCCGACTTATTGCGAAGGGCTTTATGTGCAAAACTTGGGTTAGCGTGGCTAATGCAAATCGGACGAGAAGACATATCGATGGCTTCTAGCGTTGATCGTTCTGCGCTGTGAGACATATCGATGATCATGCCTACTCGGTTCATTTCCTGAATGGCTTGTTTACCAAATCGAGTAATGCCCATATCGTGCTGCTCGTAGCAGCCTGTCGCCAACAAACTTTGGTTGTTGTAGGTAAGCTGCATGATCAGCAAACCTTGGCGTTTCATTACTTCGATTAACCCAATCTCATCTTCTATTGGGGAGCAGTTTTGTGCCCCAAAGAAAATACCGACTCTGCCCGTGGTTTTTGCTTCTTCCACATCTGCCATGGTGTGAATAGGCATAATGAGATCGGCATTTTGTTCGAATCTCAGGTTCCACTCCGCAAAACGCGTAAGCGTCTCGCGGGTGTTTTCGTGATACACCACAGTGGCGTGCACAGCGGTAATACCGCTGGCTTTTAGAGTTTGAAAATACTCGCGATTCCAGTTGCAGTACTGCAAGCCATCAATCACTATCCTTTGCTGATACATGCCTATTCCTTCCTAGTTGGTGTTCACGATATGATCAGTAAGGACGCTGGTAAGTCGTCTTCACTACGGTGTAAAACTCTTTGGCGTACTGACCCTGTTCACGTGGACCAAAGCTCGATTCTTTGCGCCCACCAAACGGCACGTGATAATCGGTACCAGCTGTTGGCAGGTTAACCATGACGCATCCCGTTTGCGCTTGCTGTTTGAAAATGGCACTGGTGCGCAGGCTTTGGGTGATGATGCCGCCAGTCAGACCAAAACGAGTGTCGTTGGTGACGGCAATGGCTTCTTCGAGGTTAGCAACACGAATGACGCTTGCCATTGGCGCAAACACTTCTTCTTGGTTCACTTCCCATTGATTCTGAGTATCCAAGAACAGAGTCGGTGACATGTAGTAACCTTCGTGAGCGAGGTTTAGACGTTCTCCACCAAACGCCAATTCCGCACCACTTTCTCGGGCTTTATCAAGCCATGCGAAGTTGGCGTCCAGCTGATTACCATCGACAACCGGTCCCATAAATACGCCGTCTTCGAGTGCGTGGCCGACTTTCAGCTCGCTCATGCGTTTGATTAGCGCTTCCACGTATTGATCGTGAATACCATCCATGACGACAAGGCGAGAAGATGCGGTACATTTTTGACCAGCACCAGAGAAAGAACCGGCAATAGTGGCATCAACCGCTGTTTGAATATCGGCATCGTCGGCAACCACCAAGGCATTCTTACTGCCCATTTCCAATTGGCTGCGCACAAAGTTGGGTGCGGTTGCAGCAGCAACTTTACGACCGGTTTCAACAGAACCTGTAAAGCTGACCGCGTTAATCTCTTTAGAATTAATCAGAGTGTTACCAACTTTAGAGCCACTACCTAGAACGAGGTTGAATGTGCCGGCTGGCAATCCTTGGCGGTGAATAATTTCAGTCAGTGCAACGGCACTGGCGGGAGTGAGGTTAGCGGGTTTCCAAATGACGCTGTTACCAAACGCGAGCGCTGGCGCGATTTTCCAAGCGGCGGTGGCGGTAGGGAAGTTCCATGGGGAAATGATGGCAACCACACCAACCGCTTCACGCGTGACTTCAACAGAAACACCAGGTCGAACAGAATCGGCTGTGTCCCCCATTTGACGAAGAACTTCCGCCGCAAAGTACTGGAAGAACTGCCCAGCGCGGTAGATTTCTCCACGACCTTCAGCAAAAGGTTTTCCTTCTTCACGAGAAAGCAGCGTACCCAATTCGTCACATCGCGCTATCAACTCATCACCAATCGCTTGCAAGACAGCTTGCTTGCGCTCCATCGGGGCTTTTTCCCACTCTGGCTGTGCGTGTCTTGCTGCGCTGATAGCCTGTTGAGTTTGTTGCTCGCTTGCTTGTGCGAAGGAACCAATGGTGTCGGAAATGTCCGATGGGTTGATGTTAGCAACAGTGCTTTCACCTGTATGCCATTCACCACCAATGTAGAGTGCGTTTTCGTAGGGCAATTGAGTCGTCATTGTTGTGTCCTTATCTGTTCTTTGGCTGCTCATCTCTTATTGTTATAGACGTTTTGCAGCGTGTTCGAATATATGTCGTGTTTATTGAGGCTTACGTTATTGGTTGCTGCCTAAAAACAAGCTACTGAGCCTGAGTCGCAGAAGCGTACACAACGAACTCCACCAACATTTCCTCTCTAGCCAAACCTGCTACAACCATAGCTGCACGGTTAGGGAAGGGGGCGTTAAAGTACTCGGCATAAACACGGTTAACTGTTTGAAGATACTCGCGGTCGGTCACGTAAATCAAAACTTGAAAGACTGAATCCATGGATTCGCCAGCGCACTCAAGGGTATGGCTTAAGTTTGCGAAAGTTTGTCGGGTTTGAGCCTCGATACCGCCTTCAACAACCGCACCCGTTTCATCAATGGGAATTTGAGCAGTGTAAAGCGTGCCGTTTCCAACGACTGCCCATTCTAGTGGTGCTTTGGAAGCAAAAAGTTCAGTTTTGATCGGGTGTTTTTTAGGTTGTGTATTCACGTCTCAGTTCCAATATGTAACAAAATTGTTTCTTGATGGTTAAATATTGCCCTTTGACAGGTGATAAATCTAACGGTAAATTTTTTACATTTGATAAATAAAATTTATCACTGTGTTTGGCATCAATCCCAAAAAGGGCTGAGAGAAAAGTTATGAATATAAAGCTACAACAACTGATGCATTTTTCTTTGGTCGTAGAAGAAGGGGGGTTTAGAGCGGCGTCGCATCGAGCGAATCGATCTCAGGCGGCGCTTTCTACTTCTATTAAGGAGTTAGAGCGCACATTAGGGCAACCACTTTTTGAAAGTGGCAATAAGTCTGCGTTGACGCCATTTGGTGAAATATGTGTCCCTAAAATTTCCCAGTTTCTAAATGTGTACCATGCGCTGGATAACGATTTGCGAGCGGCAGCGGCTGGTCAGCAAGGTCGGGTACGCATTGCCAGCGTTCCTTCAGTCGCCGCCAAACTGATTCCAAGTGTGCTGGCTGCATTTTGTGAACAGTTCCCTAGTGTGGAAGTGAGCTTAGTCGACGACAATGCAGCCGGTGTAGAGTCTCGGTTGATGTCGGGAGAAGTCGATCTCGCTTTAGGTAACTGCTCGCACTTGGAAGAAGAATCCATTGATTTTGTTTCGCTGATTTCAGACCCGATTGGTGTGGTGTGTTTGAAAGACAACCCAATCGCGAGCAAACAAGAAGGCATTGAATGGGAAACTCTCATACAGCAACCATTTATTCGAAACGGCACCTGTACCCTGTTGGAGTCTACGCCGGCCAGAGTGCTAAGTGAACGAGCGCTCTACTCTGTAGAAAACATTACTTCTTTGTTCTCTGTCCTTGAGTTGGGGATAGGTGTGACAACACTTCCAAAGTTAGCGTTTCCTACCAATGAAACACGCCTGACTTGGATACCCCTAATCGATCCACCATTACAACGTGAGATAGGGATTTTTAGGTTGTCCGATCGCACTATATCTCCGCAAGCGCAAGCCTTTCACGACCTATGTATCGAGTATCTAAATTACGGGCAGGAAGGTAGGAATGATCTTTAGGTCATAAATTGCACCGATACTGATCAAACTATCAAAAAGCAATTTCTATTTAGGAAAACTCGGTTTTATTCCATTGATATTCACTCTCCAATCTCAATGCATAAGAATGATTTTGCAAACACAAAGGAGATAATAATGGAAAGAAAACCTTTTGCTTTATGTACCTTAGCAGCAAGTATTGCACTTGTTATGGCACCTTCTGTCGCTTTGGCGAGTTCGTCTTCAGACGGTGCGTCAGGCAGTGCAACCCCTACAGTAAATAATAGCCAGCTGCCAGCATTACCTAGTTACCAAAACAAGGCGTATGCCGATGGTGGAAATGTTGAAGCCCTACAATACAACGTATTTAACGACCCAGATTTCTATAAACCTCTGTCGTACCTTGGACATTATTTAGGTTTTGGTTGGGCTGGTGGCACGAAATCACGCTATATCGGTGAAGATATGGAAGTGAGGCGTATTGATGAAAAGACATACAGCATCAATGCGCGATACAACAGTAATGATCCCCATGCCGATGGCTATTGGGCACACAAGCGTTTAAAAATGAAAGTGAAAGACGTCAAATTGGTGACAAACCCAGCGACATTGGTGTTGGGGGAACCTGAAGTGTACGACCGTGAAGCTTTAGCAACTGTTGATGCAATGGTGTACAACTGCGGAACGACGGAAGACACAGCACCTGTTGATATGGACTACAACGAAACGACAAGTTGGACAAAAACCGATAATTTCTCGTTTGGTCAATCGCTCAGTGTGACAAACAAATACGAAGTCGGTGTACCACTTATTGGTGGCGCTTCGTCGGAAATCAAAGCGGAATTCAATGCGAGCCAAGGTTGGAGTGAAACGGATGGTAAATCCACCTCGATTAGCCGAAAAGCACAGTACCGAGCGCAAATTCCTGCGATGAATAAGCGCTATATTACGCTCACTTTGTTTAAGCAAAAGGCTGACATTCCCTACAACTCATTTGCTTATCTAAGCTACAACCTAGATTTCGAAGGGTTCCTGCGTTGGGGTGGGAATGCGCGATCTGATCATCCAACCAATCGACCAACCATGACGCAAACCTTTGGAAGTACCATTGGTCTTAATGGTCCTCAAAAAATCGCCGACGAATATAAATATTCCTATATTTCTGGGCGTAGCAACTGGGATTGGCACTGGATGAAGAATGAATTTGGTCAGTCTAACCTTAGCTGGGTGCTAGGTAATGTGGCGAAGCGTAAATACGGTGCGGCGATGTCTGGTAAGTTCACGACTGTCGATGGCAGTCAATACAACATCACAGCAGGGGCGGCGATTCCATTAACGCAGCAAGAGATTTCGACGCTAGCAAATTGTAGCCAACCATCTAATGGTCGCACAGCAAGATTGCTCTCAGCCGGCTCCAATATGGGCTTAGTTGTGGAATCCGTTGAAAGGCTATCTGATGACTATGCGGATGCTAACATCTCTGTTTCTCTAGCGAGCCCATTGACGCAATAGAGAATAAGCCCTTATTCACTAATAGTGCCAACACTATTGTTAAGGTTATTTAATGATAGAAGAGTGGTATTAGGGAGTTAGGAAAAATTATCAATATAAAGTAGAGGGGAATTCCCCTCTATTTTTATATTATAAAAATCTAAATTAAAGTTCATTGCTTAATGCTGGTTTGATTATAGGGTTTTCAATAATACAAGATTGGCTTGGAAGTACTTCTGCCAAATTTTGTTTGAGGAAATCAATTAAAGTTCGGGTAGGTGTTGTTAATAGTTGCCTGTTGGGGAATATTAAGCTGATATCTTGAGGTGGTAATGGTTTGTCTTTTAACAATATAACCATATCACCATTTATTACGTTCTCTTTAATATTAAAGTAAGGAAGTATAGAGATAGCATTTATCGACATTATGGCATTAATTGCACATCTATCTGAATTTACTTTCATAATTACGTTATCTGTTGAAACGTAGTTAGATAAAAAATTCTTATATAATGAAAAGGTTGTCGCTACATTTAAAACGATAGGTAACTGGCTAATATAATGAATGTTATCCCTTTCTTGTTTAGGGACTAAGTTAGAAGGGGCAACAAGTACTCGAGGTATTTGCCCAAGCTTTACAGAGACGACATCTTGTTCGGTCACTTTCCCAATTCGTAAAACCAAGTCATACCCCATACGTGAAATAGACTCTCTTGTATCGTTCATACAGATATCTAGATGGATGTCGGGGTATTGATTGATGAACTTTAATAAGATAGGAAAAACAACGTCTTCACCAAAACGTCGCGGCAGCCCAAGCCTAACAGTGCCTTTCATCGTGCTTTCTATATTGGGCATCATTAGCTCATTATAGCCATGCAGCAAGTCTCGGGCTTTTTGATAGAAGTCGATTCCTTTATTGGTTAACGATATTTTATTTCCCTTTCTATTTAATAATTGATATCCCACTTCTTTCTCAAGATATTGTACACGTTTACTGACGGTTGATATGGAAACAGAAAGCTGCTCTGCGGCAAGAGAGAAGCTATTGGCATTTACTACGGTAACAAAAGCTTTTATTTTTAGAAATTTATCCATTTTACCAACTTAACGAATAACATGGTTATTTATTGATGAGATGCTGTAAAACTAAATATAGGATTGGTTTTTGTAAGGTTATTAATAATGTTAAATTGTTCGATAAGATTTAATTATAACTTTATTATTTAGATGGAAATGTGATTTTAATTCTAAAATTGTTGTTAATCAGCTCAATTTTATCAATTAACCCATACTTATTTAGATATGACTAAATAAGTATGGGGTAAATAATATATGTATTCATATTGAATGAGAAACCATATACCCAAGTGACCTCAAGATGCTTGGTTCAGCGAGAGTTAACTGGCTTTCAGACAAGGCACCGATTTGAAGATCTAGTCGTTCTAAATCAATAATCGGTAACACAGTATGAAAGCCAGTTAAACTCGCCCTTGGGAGCCCATATTCTGTCCAATTTCATCGTCAAAGAACTTGGAAAGGACTCGTCATTCCACTGCGTCCTTCTCCTTGAACTGGAACAGACTATGAGGCTCTGAATCCTGCATCTTGAGGTTACTTGGGTATAGACCAGAAAGCTCTAAAAAAATGCTCTTTAGTACGTCTATACAAAATCCATAGCTCTATAGACCTGTAAAGGCTCACCTTGTTTAGAGTAATAGCAGCCAAGTTGACACAGTAAGTTGAAGATAAACTTACTGTGTGAAATAGGAGAAATGCAAGAATTCTTAAAAATTACACCTTGTCATATAGGGTTCAAACTAGTGAAACATGACTGTCATAAATCCATCCTAAAGTGAGCAGCGTCAAGTGAAACACAACGGCGATGAATGCCACTAAAGGAAATTGTGATGAAAAAAACAGTAATCGGTGCATTAGCTCTACTAGGCACACTAACAGTAAACCCAGTTCTAGCTAAAGAAACTATCTCTGCTGTCGGTTCTAGCAGTGTTACTCCACTGATGGAAGTGTTCTCTGAAACTTACATGAAAGCGAACGGAAACGTCTTCATTGAAGTTCAAGGTCCTGGTTCTTCTGCTGGTGTGAAAGCCGCGAAAAACGGAAGTGCGGATCTAGGTATGTCATCTCGCAACCTAAAAAGTTCTGAAAAAGAGCCAGCGCTAAAAGAACTGGTTGTTGCTCGTGATGGTATCGCGGTTGTGGTTAACCCTAAAAACGGTTTGAAAGGTCTTACGGCTGAACAAGTAACAGCTATCTATAAAGGCGAAGTGACTAACTGGAAACAAGTTGGCGGTGCTGACAAGCCTATCGTTGCAATCACTCGTGATACTGCGTCAGGTACTCGTGGTGCATTCGAAGACATCATGAAGCTGAAAAAGAAAATCTCTGGCAAAAAGGTTTCAGCGATTTCTCAACGTGCACAAGTTGCTAACGGCAATGGCGCGCTAAAAACAATGGTAGCAAGTAACCCATTTGCGATTGGCTACATTTCTTTAGGTACTGTTGATTCTTCGGTTCAAGCTCTTGAAATCGACGGCACACCAGCCACTGTAGAAAACGTGAAAAACGGTTCATACAAAGTTGCTCGCCCATTCCTTGTATTGTTTAAACAAGGCAAACCATCAGCAGAAACTCAGAAGTTCCTAGACTGGATGGTGGCTGCTGAAGCGCAATCTCTTGTAGCGAAAAAAGGCTACATCACAGTTAACTAAGCTCCTTTTTAAAATATTTGCTCAGCCCGCGAGGGCTGAGCGTTTTCCATTTCGAACCTTTCGATATGAGTATTTTTTATGACCATCGCGATCAATAGTGAAAAGTCTATGAGTGGCGAAAACGCAGAAAAAAACCGTCCACTGCGTGAGAAAAAGCGCGTAGATTGGAAAGAGCGTATTTTCCATTCTTTATTCCTGAGCAGTGCCGTTATCGGTATCGTCTCTTTAGCAACCATTGCTTACTTCATCGTTGCAGAAAGTATTCCAGCCTTCCAAGAAGCGGGTGTAACCGGCATCGTTTTTGGGCAGGACTGGTTGCCGCCCGCACTTTACGGTGTTGCAACCATGATTGTGGCGTCGGTAGTGTCTACCTTCGGCGCGGTTATTGTGGGGGTGCCAATTGGTGTGTTAACCGCCATCTTCATTGCTGAAATTGCACCAAAACGCTTAGCCGATATCATCCGCCCTGCGGTTGAACTGTTAGCGGGTATTCCTTCCGTGGTATACGGATTCTTCGGGTTGGTTATCATTGTTCCACTGATTCAGCAGATCTTTAATGTTCCGGCAGGTAACACGATTTTAGCTGGGATCATCGTATTGGGTGTAATGATTTTACCCACTGTGATCACCGTATCCGAAACCTCTATCCGCGCGGTTCCGAGAACCTACAAAGAAGGCTCTTTGGCTCTGGGCGCATCAAAAATCTATACCATTTTTAAGTTGCTTGTTCCTGCTGCGCGCTCGGGAATTATGACTGGCGTCATTCTAGGTATTGCCCGTGCATTGGGTGAAACCATGGCCATTATTATGGTGATGGGGAATGCCCCAGCGATGCCTGAAGGCATTTTGGATTCCGCACGTACATTAACCGCGAACATCGCTATCGAAATGTCGTACGCAAGTGGTGTTCACGCTAGTGCACTCTACGCGACAGGCGTGGTATTGCTGGTATTCATCATGAGTTTGAATGCCGTTCTTCTGTACCTAAACCGTGAGAAGGCGAAGTAATCATGAGCAATAACACTCAAGTAAGTAAGCTGAAAAAAGCACGTAACTTTAAAGACGGCATGCTAAACGCCTTTGTTTGGATTTCCGCAGCATTAACCGTTGGCTTTCTGTTTTGGATTATCTGGTACATCTTGTCCAACGGGTTGAAACACGTCGATTGGGCATTCGTCACCGATAACTATACGCGCACTGGGGATGAACAAGGTATCTTCCCAATGATTGTGTCGACAATCTACATGGTTATCGCGTCCATAGCGGTGGCTGCGCCGCTCGGTATTATGACGGCTATCTACCTGACGGAATACGCCAAAGTGGGCAGTAAGCTCGTGAAGATCATCCGTTTCTGTACTGAATCACTGGCGGGAATACCTTCCATCATATTTGGTTTGTTCGGTATGACATTCTTTGTTGCCATATTAGGGCTTGGGTTCTCGATTCTATCGGGTGCGTTAACACTGAGTATCCTCATTCTTCCTGTCATCATCCGTACGACAGAAGAAGCCCTAATGGCGGTTCCACAAACGTTCCGCGAAGGCTCTTACGGTCTTGGCGCTTCTAAAATCTACACTATCTGGCGCTTAATATTGCCAAGCGCAATGCCAGGTATTTTAACCTCGGTCATTCTTAGTATTGGTCGTGTCATTGGTGAATCCGCTCCTGTTTTCCTAACAGCGGGCATGGTTGCGCGCATTCCAGATTCTTTGTTGGATTCTGGTCGAACGCTAACCGTTCACCTTTATAAGCTGACAACCGAGCTGTTCACCGTTGAAGAGTGGAACCAAGCCTACGGTACAGCCACTGTTCTTATCGTCGTTGTCTTGTTGATCAACATGATCACCAAATTTATCGCAAGACGTTTCAATACCGCGACGTACTGATATTTCAACGTATTGGCACCGCGACGTACAAATACAGAACCTTTTGCTTAAGCGAAATGACACAGATTTAAAGAATTAAGAGAGTAAGTAATGAATAAGTTTGATATTGAGAATCTAGACCTATTTTACGGCAGCAACCAAGCCCTTAAGAGCATCAATCTACCCATCCCATCTCGTCAGGTGACCGCATTGATAGGTCCGTCGGGTTGCGGTAAATCTACGCTTCTACGCTGTTTAAACCGCATGAACGATCTGATCGAAGGGGTAAAGATTACGGGTAAGCTCGATATGGATGGTGAGAACATCTACGGCAATATCGATGTGTCTGACTTGCGCATCAAAGTTGGGATGGTGTTCCAGAAACCGAACCCGTTCCCAATGAGCATTTATGAAAATGTGGCGTATGGATTGCGCGCTCAAGGCGTGAAAGACAAAAAACACATCGATTCTGTTGTCGAAAAATCACTTCGCGGTGCGGCATTGTGGGACGAAGTAAAAGATCGTTTGAAATCTCATGCATTTGGGTTGTCCGGTGGTCAGCAGCAACGTCTATGTATTGCTCGCACCATTGCCATGGAACCAGATGTGATCTTGATGGACGAACCGACTTCTGCACTGGACCCGATTGCTACACACAAAATCGAAGAGCTGATGGAATCGCTAAAGAAAGATTACACCATCGTTATCGTCACGCACTCCATGCAGCAAGCTCGCCGTATCTCAGATCGAACCGCCTTCTTCTTGATGGGCGAATTGGTTGAACACGATGATACGCCAGTCATCTTCAGTCAGCCAAAAGATGACCGCACACAAGGCTACGTTAACGGCGACTTTGGTTAACAAACGGGCTGACAAAAAACGCTTTTACTGGCATAGACTTATAACTATAAGCGATGGTACTTCTTGCCCCTCCACTGGAGGGGCTTTTTTTGTTTTTAAAGGGGAAGATGATTGCGGCTGAGTCTACCCAATACATCGAGCCCTTGTTGATGCCAGAAATGCAGCAGGTCGATGAAAATCCAGTTTTCAGCCAGTTTGTTGCCATCGCGTCGGTAGATGTCGATCACTCGCATATCCACGGGTTTATTGAAGGCGGGCATACCCATAAAACCGCCTTTTGGGGTTAATGTTAGGTTTGGCCAGCCAAAGAAACCACCGAACTCCCCTTCGGCTAAACGGCAAACATGCCCGTTGAAGACTCGGTTATCAAACGCTTCGCGAAAAGGACCGGAGTGCTGTTTAGCATAACGTTCGATGGTGTAGCTGGCACCGATTCCGGCCGGTCCCCACCAGATCATGTCGTCGTGCCACGTGAGTGCCAGTTCTTCCTCCAGAGACAGCGCGTTTTTCCAGTTACCAATGTCACTGATCATGCTGTTAATGAGTGCCAGCGTTTTATCACTTTCCTCCGGTGGCTGTGTCTCAATCATCACGCCGTTGTGGGTCATAGGGCCGGGTTGCACCATAAATGCCCCCGTTTGTGGCGGAAACGGGTTTACTCCCGCCTGAACCATTAAATGAGGAATGTCGAAGAACATCGCGGTTTGCTGAATTTTGCCATTCGAGACTTCATGAAACTCGCAGTAGCGTAAAAATGCCATCTTATGAGTCGCTGGAATACCGAGCCAGTTTTGATCCAAAAGCCCCATTAAGTGCCCCATGGATACCACCCAAACAGAGGAGGCATCGGACAAACTGTTTTGCGCTGCCATAAAGACATCCTGACGGCGCTGAATGCGTTTCAAGGATTGCTTCAATGGTTGCCAGAACGACGTGCTCAAGTCATTCAGTGAGTTGATTTCATTGAATGGGTGGCACCCTCGCCATTGGTAATCTTCTGAGGTATGGCGCGCCAGCACTTCCTCCACATTTTCTGGGTTGGCGCTGTCTAGATCTTTGAAAAATGCCAAGACAACCTGCTTGGCATTTTGAGTGTCTGATGACATGAATTTTCCTTATATAACCTGAATTCTTGAGGTCACTTGGGTATGGAACGTTAGCCTTTCACTGCGCCAGCGGTTAGCCCTGAAACGATCTGACGCTGGAAGAAAAGCACTAAGAAGAACAGAGGCACCATGGCAGACACCACAGCGGCAACGGCAAACATCACATTGCCCTCTACCTGAGTTGTGCCAAGGAAGCTGGCGATCTTCGGAATCATGGTCTGATTATCTTGGCTGAGCAGCATACCGGTGACGGCAAAATCGTTGTAAGCCAGCAAGAAACTGAACAGCCCAGTTGTAACCACCCCCGGCCACATCACTGGAATGATCACGTGACGAAATGCCTGAAAGCGAGTGCACCCATCCACCATGGCACTCTCGTCCATGTCTTTCGGGATATTCAAAAAGAACGAATGCAACATCCACAAGGTGAAGGGTTGATTGATGGCCACCAATACAATGATGGTGGTGGGTAAGTGCCCCCACAAATTCCATTCAAAGAAAGGCAACAAGTAACCAGAGACCAAAGAAATGTGCGGCATTGCGCGAAATACCAGAGCAATCATTAAGATCCATATCGAGTACCGGAACCCCGAACGTGCCAGCGCATAACCACCAAGTGTGCCAATGGTCAGAGAAATCACCACCGCGCAAACCACCACGATCATGGTGTTGATGGAAGCAACCCAAAAGCCTTGTTCCACCCATGCACCGTAATAGCCTTTGAACGTGAATTCACTGCCTGTTTCAACCAGAGTTTTTACTCCGTAGATGGCGTTCATCCAGTCTGACTTTGAAAAGAAATCGCCCTGAACTTTAAAGGAGCCCCAAGTGGTCCATAAAAATGGACCTGCGGCAACAATCAACCATCCGATCACAAACAAAATCGAGGCGGTTTTCAGCCATGGGGACTTTTTATCTATTACTTGTTCCATGTGTATTTCTCCTACGCGGGTTTCTTGTTAAATCCACGCCAGGTGCGGATCAGTACAGGGGTAAGTAGAATGGCGATACCCACAATGGTTAACATGGAAGTGGCTGCTGCGGAGCCAAAGAGCTGTGCGTCGCCTTCTTTCAGATCGTGATAAATGATCCAGCTTAGCGAGGTGGCGTTGGCTTCGGCAGCAAACCCGACAATCGGCTCAAATACGCGGAAGTTATCCATCAACTGCATCAGGGCTACAAACGTTAACAACGGTGCCATATGCGGAATCACAATGTAACGAATGCGTTCCCAGCGAGATGCCCCGTCGATCATCGCCGCTTCAACTGTATCTGTTGGCACGGTCTGTAATCCGGCATAGAACACAATGAAAGAGAAGGGAATCGAGTGCCAGACGCCATACACAAACAAAGTGATCCAAGTGAGCGTTGGTGATGCTTTCAACGATAAATCAGGATCATCAAATAAGATTTGAAGGGAAGCGCCAATGACACCGTCGGCATCGATCATCCAGAACAGAATCAACGAACCAATAAGTGGTGTAACAATCATGGGCAGTAGGGAGAAGAAGATGGTCGGACCCTTAAAAAACTTCGGCAGTGCATTCACGCCAAGCGCGACCAGCATCCCCAAAACGATCACCATCGGCGTAACAATAAAAGTATAACTGAGGGTAAAAATCAGCGCCTTGTAAAACGGCATATTCAACAGTTTCGATGAGAAATCAGACAAAGAGTCGGAGCTGTCCCACGCTTCGCCCACTTCGGAAAACGCCAGATGATTTCGGTTGGTATAGGTGCCAAACCCGTTGAATCGCCCTAAAGGCTGCTCCTCACGCAGTTTGTTGGTGGCATCCAAATCAATGGCTGTCGTTTTGGAACAGCCAAAAGGGCCACATTGTTCGGTTTCTATCAACACTTGCTCGTGCTCGACGTAAAGCGACTGGACAAAGATGGAAACGATGGGAAAAGCGATCAACAGAATCATGATCGTCAAAGACGGCCACATAAACTGCAAAAAAGTGCGATGGGGCATACGTATAACCTCAATGCCAAACACCACTCCCTCTGACTTTTCTCAAGCGAGAGGGAATGGGAGAAGTGAATTACAAGAAGCCCTGTTCTTTCGCAGACGCGGTATAAGCAGCTTCGGCATCTTTCAATGCCTGTTCTGCCGACTCTTTGCCTTGCAGGAAGTCGGACAGTTCAGAGCCAAGTGCAGAGTGAAGAGAACCCATATAAGGCAGCATTGGGTATGGGCGCGCTTTGTTTTGCACTGAGTCGATCACCCCTTTAGCCGCATCGTTAGGTTGGTAGCCTTCAATCAGCCACACTGCTTTTTCGCTGTTGGCTTTCATCATTTCCGTTGAGGTCGCTTTAACCATGACTTTGAACGTCGCTTCGGCATCTTCGTCTGAAAGGTTCTTAGAAACGGTCCAGCCATCCCACCATAATGTGGTAGCAGGCAAACCGCCTTTCTCCAGTGATGGCGTGCTGACCAAACGAGTCGAAGCCACAATATCTGATTCTGAGCCTTCATCGTCCAAGATGGCGCTACCACGAGACCCCCACATCACAGCAAACGCCACTTTTCCGTCTTCCCACAAAGACTGCGTCACGTTGGAATCAAACGTTAGGTAGTCTGGGTTAGACAGCTCCGTCAGAGCTTTGAGCGTATTCAGCGCTTTCACGCCCATTGGATTATTGATATTGGGCTGTGCACTGCTGCCTTTAAAGAAATCACCACCTGTTGCGCTGTACATATTGATGAACTCTTCACCGAGGTTCCAACCCGTTTTGGTGTTCAAGGCAATAGGGTTAGCCATGATGTCTTTGTCGCGAATGACTTTTGCTGCAGCAATCAGCTCGTCGTAGGTAGTCGGTGGCTCTACGCCAGCCAACTTAAGGATATCTTCACGGTAGAAGAGGTGTTGGCTGTTCGCCATGAATGCCACCGCCATCACCTTACCGTCGACACGAATCAATTGAGAAGGTTGCAGGCTGGCACCGTACTTGGCGACCAAGTCATCCAAAGGGCGAACCAAGCCTTCGTTGAGTAGCGGGACAATCGAGCTGGTTGAGACGATTGCGCTTGAATATTTCGCAGGGTTGGCTTTGAGTGCCGCTACCTGAAGGTTGCGATGGTCTTTCGTCTGGTTTTTGGACACCGTGACTTTATCGCTGGCGCACGTTTCTGCCATGTTGGCCACGGCGTGCAATGCAGGGAAGTCGTTGGATAGAATGCTTACTTTCCCCGACTCTACTCCACAACTCGCGTACACATTGCTTGCGCTGGCGATGGCGACGGTGGCCGCAGCACGCAACGCCCATTGAGTTACATTTGCCATGTTTTCTACTCCTTTAGCTGGCAGCATCAAGTGGGCAATACCACGATAGGCGGCTGGTTTCTTTGTCCGACGACGTCGACAACTCAGCGGCGTTTCCTTGCCCTTTTCCTAAAAAATGGGAACGTATGCAAAAATCCTATGCTTTAAAGTTACTTTTGATCAAGATTTGTATTTATTTTGTAAATAAATTGTGATTGTTAATTTAATTAATTGATTAATAAGGATTTATATTGATTTTTAAATATTTTGGATGTTGCCGTAACTTATTGAATTATTAAAAATATCCGGGTTTTCATACTTTTTGATTGAATTGTTATTAGTGTGATCACCTTCTAATTTGCTTAAATTGTGACCTTGTTGATTAAAAAGTCGTCTGATAATTTTGAATGCGTACCCAAGATTTGAAAAAGGACATTTCATGGCGGAAATACAACTACGACACGTTAATAAGCGATGGGGCGGATTTATCGGGGTCAACGATTTTGATTTGACGATCTCTGATCAGGAGTTCCTCGTTTTGCTTGGTCCGTCTGGTTGTGGAAAAACCACGACCATGAGAATCATAGCAGGGCTTGAAAGCGTTTCTGATGGCGAAATTCTGATTGACGGAGAAGTGGTGAACGAGCTTGAACCAAAGGATCGAGACGTCGCCATGGTGTTCCAGAGCTATGCGTTGTATCCGAATATGACGGTGTATGAAAACATCCGCTTTCCGCTCAAGGTACGTAAGATCGACCCAGAAACCCACGATGAGAAAGTCATGAAAGCTGCGGAGATGGTCGAGCTCAATGAGTTTTTGCATCGCAAACCTTCTGAGTTATCGGGCGGTCAGCGTCAGCGTGTGGCGTTAGCGCGGGCGATTGTACGTGAGCCAAATGTCTTCTTAATGGATGAACCCTTATCTAACCTCGATGCTAAATTGCGTGTCTCGACACGAGCACAAATCAAAAACCTAACGCACGAGCTCAAAGTCACCACCATTTATGTAACCCACGATCAAATCGAAGCCATGACTCTAGCCGATCGCGTTGTTGTCATGAACAAAGGGGTGGTTCAGCAAGTGGGTTCCCCAACCGAGATTTACAACAATCCAGCTAATACCTTTGTGGCGAGCTTTATTGGTTCTCCTGCCATGAACTTGGTGGAAGGCACAATAACCAACGGCACATTCGAAGCTGAGGGGATCACCATTTCTGGTCTGGATGCCTCGCTGTCTGGCAAGGTTACATTGGGTTTCAGGGCAGAGGACGCCAGTTTGAACGGCGAATCTGCTCAAGTTCAGGCTAACGTTTACTCCATGGAGCTCTTGGGTGACGCCACCATGATCACCACCAAAGTTGGTCATGCGTTTATCGCTATCAAGGCAGACAAAGATTTCAGAATCGATATTGGTCAGCCCTTTTCGGCACACATTCCTATTGCTTCATGCCACCTGTTCGATGCACAAACTGGAGCGCGAATTTCCCCTGTTTTGGCGGAGGCATCATGAAAGGTTCAAGACCTCAGCAAGCAGAATTGTCTCGCGATACTGATATGAGCAAAACCGACGAAACCCGAGCGGTGATCGAAGGCATGGTAGACGGGTTAAACGATCACCGAATCGATGATATTGGCCAGTTTTTCTCGCAGCAGTTTCGTTGGTTAGGTAACCAAGGATGTGGCAGAAAAAACGGGCTGCAAGAATTTCAAGAAAACTGGCAACGACCTTTTCAATCGGCGTTTTCCGACAAATCGTGCGTTGATGAAGCGCGTTTGTATATGGGGGAATGGGCAGCAGCATTTGGTCGACAAGAAGCCACACACAGCGGCGAGTTTATGGGGGTTGCCCCTACCGGAAAAAAAGTGGAAATCCGCTATATGGATTTCTGGAAAGTGCAGGATGGAAAAATTGTCGACAACTGGGTCATGGTGGATTTTCCCCATGTACTTGCACAGTTAGGGGTGGATGTTTTCAACGGTGAAGGTTGGGAAGCCTACGATCGAGGTGAACGAACCCCACCAAGACCACAGTGATAGAAGCAGTTAAACAGGATGAATGGAAATCATGACCATTGAATATTTAAAAAGCAGCAAACCAGAGCAGGACAAAGCGTCAGATAACGCCAAGGTTGCCTCTGTGGTCGCCGATACACTGGTGTACATTGAGAACGACGGTGACAAAGCGGTACGCGAACTGTCGGAAAAGTTCGACAACTATTCCCCAGACTCATTCCGACTCTCTGAAGAACAGATCCAAGCTCTGATCGCCAAAGTACCTGAGCGAGATTTGGCGGATATTCAATTTGCACACGATCAAGTGGTTAATTTTGCCAAAGCACAGCGCGATTCCATGCAAGATATCGAAGTGGAGACGCTGCCCGGTGTGATATTAGGTCACAAGCATATTCCGGTGCAAAGTGTTGGCTGCTATGTCCCTGGTGGAAAATTTCCCATGGTGGCTTCGGCGCACATGTCGGTAGCGACTGCCAAAGTGGCAGGGGTTCCACGTATTGTTGCCTGCACTCCTCCCTTTAAAGGCGAGCCAAACCCCGCGGTTGTAGCGGCTATGCACATCGGTGGTGCCGATGAAATATACGTGATTGGTGGCATTCAGGCTGTGGGTGCCATGGCCATTGGTACCGACACCATCTACCCAGTTCACCTGTTGGTAGGGCCTGGCAATGCCTTTGTGGCAGAAGCCAAGCGCCAGCTTTTCGGACGCGTGGGCATCGACCTTTTTGCCGGTCCAACAGAAACCATGGTGATTGCTGACGACACTGTTGATGCTGAAATGTGTGCCACAGATTTGTTAGGTCAGGCGGAACACGGTTTTAACTCCCCTGCGGCTTTGGTCACTAATAGCCGAAAACTGGCAGAAGACACCATGGCAGAAATTGAACGCATCCTTAAGATTTTGCCGACGGCGGAAACGGCGTCTGCCAGTTGGGAAGACTACGGTGAAATCATTCTCTGCGACAGTTACGAAGAAATGCTGCAAGTCTCGGAAGACAAAGCGTACGAGCACGTGCAAGTGATGACGGATCGCGACGACTGGTTCCTAGAAAACATGACCTGCTATGGAGGTTTATTCTTGGGAGCAAGAACCAATGTAGCCAATGGCGACAAGGTGATCGGCACCAACCACACTCTGCCAACCCAAAAAGCGGGCCGCTACACTGGTGGGTTGTGGGTAGGTAAGTATTTAAAAACTCACAGCTACCAAAAAGTGACAACCGATGAAGCCGCCGCTCAAATAGGTGAATACGGTTCTAGGCTCTGTATTCTGGAAGGGTTTGTGGGTCATGCCGAGCAGTGCAACTTGCGGGTGCGTCGCTACGGCAATAAAGACGTGCCCTACGGACAACCGGCGCAGTAACGGTTGATGGAGGTGGCAATGTCAGAATCCCAGCAATCAGCAGAGCAGTTATTCAGCCAGCTAGCGCAATGGCGACAGTCTCTTTATAACGGAGACATCGCCTCTGCCAGAATGCAGATGGGCTCTGTATTTGCTTCCGACGCCACGTTTCACATGTGCGCGCCATTTGGGGATTTCCATTCGTCTGCGAACTGGTTCGACGCTTGTGTCACTCCACTTGCTGATGCGATTACGGATTTAGAACGGCGTGATTACATTGTTATATCGGGTAAAGATGCTGACCAAAATGGGTGGATAGGGTGTGCCGGTTATTACTGTGGCAGCTTTATCAGACCTTGGCTAGGCATTCCGGCTACCGGGCACTTTGCCCACATGCGGTTTCACGAATTTTACCGGATGGAAGGCGATGCCATCGTTGAAGCGCAAATCATCTGGGACATTCCTGAACTCATGATGCAAGCCAACGCCTGGCCGCTGGTGCCATCATTAGGGCGAGAAGGTTTAGTGCCAGCACCTGCCACCTGCGATGGTATCGACAATACATGGAGCGTCCCTTCGCGGAAATCAGAAACATCGCAGAAATCAGAGGTAAGCCGTCAACACGTTTTGGATATGCTGGAGCACTTACAGCGCTACCCGAGTCAGGGTGGACCTGAAGTGATGGCAATGGATCGATTCTGGCACCAAAACCTGAGCTGGTATGGTCCAGCTGGTATCGGCACCTGTCGGGGTATTGCGGGCTTTCGACACTGGCACCAAATACCGTTTCTCAATGCCATGCCTGATCGCGGTCAGCACGAAGAGGAAATCCACGCACACTTTTTCGCCTCTGGTGAATACGTCGCGGTGACAGGCTGGCCCAATATGTGTCAGACACTGACGCACGGTGGCTGGCTAGGCATCGCCCCATCTGGGAAGAAAATCACCCTACGCAGTCTGGATTTCTGGCGATTAGAAGACGGAAAAATTCGAGAAAACTGGGTACTGGTGGACTTAATCGACGTCTATTCACAACTCGGTATTGACGTAATTGCCAGAATGAAAGAATTCAATAAAGCTCGTGTGATTGGCGACATCCAACTACCACAGGGAATGTGATATGAAAATTCTTCCAACTTCACCCGGATTCGATTTAACAGGCAAGCGAGCATTGGTTTGCGGTGCATCGTCGGGTATTGGATTGGGGTGCGCTGCTGCATTAGCAGAAGCAGGGGCTCACGTTACGCTTGCAGCGCGCAGAGCAGATTTGCTCGAAGAGGTTAAACAGCAGTTTGAACGCCAGCAGTGGCAGGTCGATGTTCTACACATGGATGTTGCGGATATTGAAGGCACTCAGGCACTGATTGAGCAGCAAGAAACGTTTGATGTGTTGGTGAACTCCGCTGGGTTAGCTCGCCATTCCGATGCGTTATCGACTCAGCCTGACGACTACGACGCAGTGATGAATGTGAACGTCAAAGGGGCGTATTTCTTGTGTCAGGCAGTAGCGAAAAAGCTAATTGACGCCAATCAAGGCGGAAGCCTCATCACCATATCAAGCCAGATGGCACACGTTGGTGGGCTTGAGCGCGCTGTTTACTGTGCCTCAAAGCACGCGGTGGAAGGCTTTACTAAAGCCATGGCCATCGAGTGGGGCAAGCACCAAGTACGGGTCAATACCATTTGCCCGACTTTCATCAAAACCGAATTAACAAAAAGCACGTTTGAAAACCCTGATCTCCGAGCGTGGATTGAGAGCAAAATCCACATTGGAAGAGTGGGAGAAGTCGAAGATGTGATGGGCGCAGTGGTGTTCCTAGCCAGTGATGCGTCCGCCATGATCACCGGTACTTCGCTGCGTGTAGACGGAGGTTGGACAGCAGAATAATGGCAAATGAAAAAGTGACCTCAACCGATGTCGCCAAACACGCTGGTGTAAGCCAGTCTGCGGTGAGCCGCGTGTTCACGCCCGGCGCATCGGTCTCACAGAAAACCATGGACAAAGTAAAGAAAGCGGCGGATGAGCTGGGGTATCGACCTAATTCGTTGGCACGAGCCATGGTATCGGGTAAGAGCCGAATCATAGGTTTAATTGTGGCGTATCTGGACAACCAGTTTTACCCCGATGCGTTAGAAAAACTCTCCAACTCTCTGCAAGAACAGGGCTACCACGTTCTGATGTTTATGGCATCCAAAACGGCAGACTCCATCGATTCTGTGGTGGAAGAGATTCTGGATTATCAGGTCGATGGCATTATCGCGGCTTCGGTAGCCATGACTTCAGAACTCGCCGAGCGGTGCCGTCAAGCCAACGTGCCCATTGTGTTGTTCAATCGTTCGCAGGAAGAAGGGGATTTTTCTGCGGTGACCTCAGACAACTTTGTTGGTGGTTTGAAAGCTGCTCAGTTCCTGATTCGGGGTGGTCATAAGAAATTCGGCTACATTGCAGGTTGGGAAGGCGCGTCGACTCAGCGCGATCGCGAACTGGGCTTCAAAGCCGGTTTATCGCAAGAAGGGTTTGAGCTACATGCCAGAGAAATCGGGGATTTTTCGATGGAAAAAGCCAAAGAAGCTACCCGAAAGATGTTCCGAAGCGATCCACCTGATGCGCTGTTTGTTGCCAATGATCACATGGCACTGGCGGTTATGGATACCTTGCGCTTCGAGCTGAATATCAAGGTGCCGGAGGACGTGTCCGTCGTGGGGTACGACAACGTTCCCGCAGCAAGTTGGCCGAGTTATAACCTGACAACACTGAGCCAGCAAGCGGACGCCATGGTCAATGAAACCATACGAATTTTGCTCCAACAGATTGATGGTGACAGCGCGTCACCCCAGAAAATTGCCATTGGGTCGCCGCTCGTGATCCGAGGTTCAGCCAAATTGCCAAAGGACATTAACTAAATGATGAAAGGATTCGACAGCAAGTTTCAGGACTTCCCCGATTACATTCTGTCCATCACCAAAGAGATTTGGGAAGACAGAGGGATTGCGACGCTAGAGCATTACTACTCGCCCGATATTATCGTTCGCACACCTGCCAGCATTTCAGTCGGAAATGAAGGGGTTATTGCTGCTACCTTGTCGACATTGCATGAATTTCCCGACAGGCAACTGCTGGGGGAAGACGTGATATGGAGTGGCACGCCTGAAACGGGAATGCTGTCTTCGCATCGGATCCTGTCTACGGCGACGCATTTAGGCGACGGCATTTTCGGTAAAGCCACAGGGTCACCATTGAAGTACCGTGTGATCGCCGATTGCCACGCCATCAACAATCAGATCAATGACGAATGGCTGATTCGGGACCTAGGTGCCATCGTCAAGCAGATGGGCTGGGATCCAAAACAATATGCTCTCACTCAGATTGAAAATGAGGGGGGATTGCAAGCGTGTAACGTGCCATTTACCCCAGAGCAAGACAAAAACGGACCGTACCAAGGCACAGGAAACGACAACGCCTACGGAAAGCAGTATGCCAATGTGCTCAAGCGCATTATGAATGCCGATATTGCCTGCATTAGAAATGAATACGATCGCGCTTGTACCGGTGAATACCCATGTGGTGAAACCATCCACTCTTGGGCTGGGATTGAAGCCTTCTGGCAAGGGTTACGAGCCAGTTTTCCGAACGCAGAATTTACCGTAGAACACCAAATTGGACGCGAAGATCCAATGATGCCACCGAGAGCCGCCATTCGGTTCTCATTACAAGGAAAGCATGATGGGTGGGGGCGATTTGGCGCACCAACGGGGGCAAACATTTATGTCATGGCAGCCGCTCATGTCGAGTTTGGCCCTTGGGGCATTCGACGCGAGTTTGTTGTATTTGACGAGACCTCCGTTTGGAAACAAATCGCTCTGCATACAGGGTAACTCAATAGACCCTAGAGAATTACCAAATCGGGATGGTGTGTTCAAGCCGCTCAACCCGACGAATTTCGCTTATTGCTGACATGACGGATGCAAGGTTCTTAGCATTTGTCCGCGTGTTGGAATCCAAAGGAGATAACGAGAATGGAAAGCCCACAATGGGTGCGATTTGGGGAACTCAAACCCTGTCGCACGGCATTTATTGATGCTCATACCCCCGGTTCATCACAAAAAGAAAACTTCACGATCATTGGCGGGGGTGTGTCGGAGAGCCCTGACCAGCATGTGCACATCACCGCCACGCCGGGCTTCAATATTGGAGCGGCAGGTCAGCCGCCAAAATGTTTTAACTCATTGCATTATCACCACACGGCGGAAGTCTTTTTCGTATTGAAAGGTCGATGGCGTTTCTTCTGGGGGCATGACGGTAAAGCCGGAGAAGTGACGTTATCGGAAGGCGACATCTTCAATATCCCAACACACGTTTTCCGCGGTTTTGAAAACGTGGGGACCGATTACGGCATGATCATGTCCATTCTGGGCGGCGATGATGCTGGCGGTGGCGTTGTGTGGGCGCCTCAGGTATTGGAAGATGCTGTTTCTCATGGTTTAAAACTGAGTGAAACCGGCAGGCTTTACGACACCAAAAAAGGGGAAAACCTCCCTGAAGGTGTGAAAGAGATGCCTATGCTGACTCAAGAAGAACTTGACCAGATTGGCCAGCCAAGTGTTAGCGAAGTTGTCCCGAAATACGTGGCACGTTACCTCGATATGATGGCTCTGGCGAACGATAAGCCATGCAGTGTGATCGGTGAAAATGCCCTTATCGTCGATAAGCCGGGTTTTGAAGTCGATTTCTTTAACCACAATACGCCGCAAGCCGAGTCGTATCACGCGGAGCAAGATCAGGTTTTGATGGTAATGTACGGTCATTGGCACGTTCAGTGGGAGCAAGACGCCGTCACTTTAAATCCGGGTGACACTATCTGGATGCCTGCAGGTAGTGACTACTCACTTTCGGTGACTGCGTCTGGCGACGCAAGTTTGTACCGAATCAGCAAGACACTCGATAGTGCCGGACCAACATGGACTCCCAAACGATGAACACGCCGCTGGTATTGTTGCCCGGCATGATGTGCGACGAGCGATTGTTTGACGCTCAGGTGGAGGCGTTCAGCTCTGAGCGACAGGTTGTTGTTTTGCCTGTAACGCAAGCTGACAGCATGCAAGAACTGGCGAAGAAGGTGCTTGAGAAAGCGCCTTCCACTTTCGCACTGGCGGGATTGTCGATGGGTGGCATCGTTGCCATGGAAGTCTTCAGGCAGCAGCCCGAACGTATTGAGCGTCTGGCGCTGCTAGACACGAATCCCCGAGCAGAGTTGGACGAAGTGAAGCAAGGACGAGCAAGGCAGCTGGATCGCGTTGCAAAAGGCGAGATGCTGAATGTGATGAGTGAGGAGATGATCCCGAGATATTGTCACCGAGATTTTCCTAATCCCAGTATCGATAAGCTTTGCCTAGACATGGCAAATGGGCTGGGGGACGAGGTGTTTGTTCGTCAGTCATTGGCGTTGCGTGATCGCCCCGATCAGCAACAAACACTCGCCACTGTCATTCAACCGACCCTGATTCTGGCTGGGGAAGATGATCAGCTTTGCCCGTTAGACAGACACGAATGCATGAAGGCGTTAATTCCACATGCCACACTTACCCTGATCCCCAAAGCGGGGCATCTGACAACTTTAGAGCAACCGGAGGCGACAAACGCCGCTTTGCGCGCGTGGTTAGAATCATGAACGAGTCTTTATTAAAGCTATTACAACGTGTAGATACGCCCACGGTGTGCAATGCCATCGAAGTGGCACAGGGTAAACGCGGATTCGACCGCTTTACCAAGCAGACCATGCTGATTTCAGATACTAGTTGCGGGGCAATGGTGGGGTATGCGAAAACAGCCCAAATTGCTGCGCTAGAACCGGCTCAGGAACCTGCTGATGTGATTCGCGATAGGCGCATGGCGTATTATCGTTATATGTCGGAATCTCCACTCCCTTCTGTTGCTGTGATAGAAGATATCGATTTCCCCAATGCGATAGGTGCCTATTGGGGAGAGTTGAACACCAACATTCATAAAGGGTTTGGGATGAGTGGCGTGGTCACAAACGGTGTGATGCGCGATCTGGATGACCTGCCAGAAAATTTCCCTGTGCTCGCGGGTTCTATTGGTCCAAGCCATGGGTTTGTGCACGTAAAAACCATCCATCAACCTGTTAGTGTGATGGGGTTAACTGTGGAGCCAGGCGAGCTGATTCATGCGGATCGCCACGGCGCACTGGTGATTCCAAATGAGGTTTTACCTAGCTTAGAAACCGCGATCACCATCTTACTGGCTAACGAGCAAATCGTTTTGAAAGCCACTAAACAGGACAACTTTGATTTTGAAGCGTTTGAAAAAGCGTGGGCAGAGTTTGAGCGAGTTCGGACTTAATACTTTAATTATACTTTTGTAATCGGTATTGACCTTATCCCTAGGGTAAGGTTTAGAGTCGGGATGCGATTGACTTAAAGGTGCGCTATGAACAGACGATTAAAAACAACCTGGATTACAATGCTCAGCATTGTTGCCTTGTTGTTTTCAGGGTTTGTCACCAGTGCCCCTGTTATGATGATGACAATGGCGGAACACCAGATTGAAAGTAACGTTTCTCCCTGTCATGCCAGTTCCTCTCCTATGGCAGATAACCTATCTGCTCACAAATCGCATTCCCCAGATAGACCCATCCATTCATTGATGGCGGATAGCGGCAAAAACGACGCGTCAGACGCTTGTTCTCCCGCATCCCATGAAGGGCATACCTGTTGTGCTGCTGTGTGTGGAGTCACTTTTGTGCCTTTGCTTACTCGTAGCTCGATGAATGTGGCAGACTTTGCCCTTGCTCCAATTGCTTCCATCACTATCGGTGATGCACTTTCTCGTACTCAATCCCTTTTCCGACCCCCAATCACTGAATCCATTTTCTGATTTCACCGCTTCTGAATGAAGCCCGATTTATTGGCGCATTGCGCCCAGATTTTGGATATACACAGTGACAATACAATTTAGAAAGCTCGCACTGGTTGTCGGTGTAAGCTTGGCTGCAACGCCTTTATGGGTGGGTGCTTCCGAGTCTTTATCGATAACGCCCAAGCAAGCTGGATCGACTCAAGTGGAACGTTATGAACCCTTGATGCAATTGATTCATGCTGCCATAGAACAAGACGCTGCCAGAAAGCAGTTCTACGCTCAGTCCGTTGCCATGCGAGAGATGGGCTTGGCCAGCGCCACCTTGATGGACCCAAAAGTCAAAGTCGGATTTGGCGGTTTGCCCATCGACAGTTTTCAGTTCGACCAAGACCCGATGACCAATCTGTCGGTCGGGGTCATGCAGCAATTTGAGCGCGGTTCAACCCTAGAGCTCAACCAGAAAAAAGCCAATCAGCAGGCACAGGGTGTGAACCTTAAGGTTGAAGCCAGAGAGTTGGACATTGCCAACAGCATGACCACCCTTTTTCTAGAGCTTGGGTATCAGCAGGTAACGGAGCAAATCCTGCGAGAGAAAAAGCGCCTGATGACGGAGCTGGAAAGCTTTGTCAAAACCAATTACTCCAACGGTAAAAGCGAAGCGCAGGACTGGCTAGACGCTCAGCTTCAAGTGGCTAAGCTGGACGAAAAACTTGAAGCCAATCAGCAAATGCAGCGTCGCCTGATGGCTCAGATGTCCGAGTGGCTGGGTGCAGATTGGCTGGACAATTTCTCTTCTTCGCAGCGTAAACTTGGGGCGTCTAATCAGCGCAACTGGCTGAAACTGGAGCGGTTACTTGCTTCAACGCCTGATGCCACCAGACATTACACTGCGCTGCGATTGCACCCAATGGTGAAAATGGCAGACAGCCAGATTCAGGTCAGCAAAACGCAGGTGGACATTGCCGAGCAGGCGTATACGCCGCAGTTTGGCATTGAGGTGATGTACGCCCACAGACAAGCCAACAACATGCGCGGCGAACCCGCTTCTGATCTTGTGAGTGCGTATCTCACTTTAGACATTCCGCTGTTTACGGAAAACCGACAGGACAAAAACAAGTCTGCCGCTCAATATCAGGTTGGAGCGGCGCAGCTTCAAAGAGACACCTTACTTCAGCAAATGAACGCCAAGGTGAACACCCTTCTGAGTGACCGAATCAATCTGCAACAGCGATTGGCGCGTTACCAGTCTTCCCTTATGCCTCAAATTAACGCGCGGATTCGTGCGGTAGAGCGGGGCTATCAGAACAACACCGCGCAGTTCAGCGACGTGATAGCGGCATCCAACGATGAGTTGGCATTGCAACTGGAACAACAACGTCTTGTCACCGACCTGAATGTGGTGAACAGCAATCTCGCGGCTCTGCTCAGTGCTTTTGAGTTTCAGGTCGACTCGCCTGAGCTCACGCACACCTATCGCTCAAATTAATAAGGGAAACAACAAATGAAAACAATGCAAGTTGCCGCCGTTGCACTTTTGGTAGGCGGTGCCCTTGGTTATGGGGTGAATCATTACGTCGCAGGTGAAAACCACAGTATGGGCGCTGTTGCCAGCCCAGCTGCCAGCTCTGATGAGCCACTGTATTGGGTCGCGCCTATGGACCCGAATTACCAACGAGACAAGCCGGGCAAATCGCCAATGGGGATGGATCTTGTTCCTGTTTACGCAGAAGACTTGAATGGCGATAACGATCAGCCGGGCACGGTCAAGATTGATCCATCGGTCGAAAACAATCTCGGGGTGAAAACCGCGTCGGTCAGTCGCGAGCCGTTGGCACCGAAAATCAACACCGTGGGTTACATCGCCTTTGATGAAAGCCAGCTCTGGCAAACCAATGTGCGTGTCGCTGGTTGGGTAGAAAAGCTGTTCATTAACGCCGTGGGGGAGAAAGTTAACGAGGGAGACGTACTGTTCACCCTGTATTCGCCTGAACTGGTTAAAGCGCAGGAAGAACTGATCAGTGCTTACCAGACTGGGCGAAAGGGCTTAGTGAAAGGGGCGACCGAACGCCTGTTGACGCTGGGTGTTGACCGCAGCCAGATCCGAACCATCACCCGCCGCGGTCGCGCGTCGCAAACCATCGAAATCAAAGCGCCGGCGGATGGTGTGATTGCCAGCCTGAACATTCGTGAGGGTGGGTATTTATCGCCTTCTCAGGCGGTGATCAGTGCCGGACCGCTCGACAACGTGTGGGTCGATGCTGAAGTGTTTGAGCGTCAGGCACACTGGGTGAATGCAGGCAGCAACGCCAAGATGACCCTGGATTCTGTTCCGGGTAATGAGTGGCTGGGTGAGGTGGATTACATCTACCCGATTCTTGACCCTAAAACCCGTACGCTTCGTGTCAGGCTGAAATTTCCCAATCCTCAGGGGGATTTGAAGCCCAACATGTTCGCCAATATCACCTTGCAACCTGTCAGCGAAGAAACGGTGCTGACGATTCCTAAATCGTCGGTGATTCGCTCTGGTGGCATGACCCGAGTAGTACTTGCGGTAGGAGAAGGGAAGTATCGCTCTGCTCGTATTCAGGTAGGGCGTGAAGCGGGAGAAAAAGTCGAAGTGCTGCAAGGACTGAAGCCGGAAGACCAAATCGTTACGTCTGCTCATTTTATGCTGGATTCTGAATCGAGCCAAACTGCCGATCTGGCGCGCATCAATGGAGTGGAGGCAGATGCCGAGACCGTCTGGGCGCAAGGGGAAATCACCGATGTCATGGAAGGTCACCGGATGCTGACCATCAATCATCAGCCTGTACCTGAATGGAACTGGCCAGGCATGGTGATGAATTTCACCTTTGCTGAAAACGTGGAAATGAAAGGGCTCGGCAAAGGGCAAACCATCGATTTTGAAATGCAGAAAGCTGAGTCCGGTCAATACGAAATTGTGGACTACAAAGTGGGTGAAAGCGTGCTTGCGGCAGAAGTGTGGATAACCGGAGAAGTAAACACTCTTATGGCAGAATTCGGCATGATCACCCTAAGCCACTCACCTGTTTTAGAGTGGGGCTGGGAAGAAGGAGAGATGAACTTCACGGTCGAGGAGGACCTTGACCTTTCGCCCTTTCAGGAAACTCAAAAAGTTCGATTTCTAGTTGAAAAGCAAGGCAGCGAATATCGACTTAAGCAAATAGAAGCTGAGGGCTGAGTATGATAAATGCAATCATTCGTTGGTCCATCAGTAACCGATTCTTGGTGCTGATTTCTACCTTAGCTCTGGTGCTCGGTGGACTTTACAGCGTGAAAAACACGCCTGTGGATGCGATTCCGGATTTGTCGGATGTACAGGTGATCATCAAAACCAGTTACCCAGGTCAGGCACCTCAAGTGGTGGAAGATCAAGTGACCTATCCGCTGACAACCGCCATGTTAGCGGTGCCCGGTGCCGAAACGGTGCGCGGTTATTCCTTCTTTGGGGATTCGTATGTTTACATCATCTTCAATGACAATACCGACATGTATTGGGCGCGTTCGCGAGTGCTGGAATACCTTAGCCAAGTGGCGCCTAACTTACCGTCCAATGCAAAACCAACATTAGGGCCAGACGCTACGGGTGTGGGCTGGGTTTACAGTTACGTACTGCAAGATAAAACCGGTCAGCACGATCTGGCGCAATTACGCAGCCTGCAAGACTGGTTTCTGAAATACGAATTGCAAACCGTTGAAGGGGTGTCAGAGGTTGCCACGGTAGGCGGTATGGTTAAGCAGTATCAGATCCAGATAGACCCAGCCAAATTACGGGCCTACAACCTGACGTTGCAGCAAGTGAACATGGCGATTCAAAACGGCAATCAGGAGTCGGGTGCATCGGTTATTGAAGTGGCGGAAGCCGAACACATGGTTCGCACCACGGGTTATTTGAGCAGTATCGAAGACATTCAATCACTGCCCCTGAAAGTCACGGAAAAAGGCACCCCATTGCTGTTGGGCGACATCGCCGACATTAACCTAGGACCGCAAATGCGTCGGGGCATTTCGGAGTTTAATGGTGAGGGGGAAGCCGTAGGCGGGGTGATCGTGATGCGCTTTGGCGAGAACGCCAGTGAAGTGATTACCAATGTAAAAACCAAGCTTGGAGAACTGCAACGCAGCCTGCCTGATGGTGTCGAGATAGTCGCAACGTACGATCGTTCCACCCTAATCAATGCTGCTGTTGAAAACCTTTGGAAGAAGCTGGCGGAAGAGTTCATTGTGGTGGCGGTTGTGTGTGCCTTGTTCCTTTTCCACATCCGTTCTTCTTTGGTTATCGCGCTGAGTTTGCCCGTTGGGATACTGGCTGCGTTTATGGTCATGCATTGGCAAGGTATCAACGCCAATATCATGTCGCTTGGGGGAATCGCGATTGCCATCGGTGCCATGGTGGATGGGGCCATCGTCATGATTGAGAACGTACACAAGCACATTGAGCGCACGCCCCTGACCGATAAGAACCGCTGGCAAGTCATTGGTAAAGCGGCGGAAGAGGTAGGTGCGCCCCTGTTCTTCTCGCTGCTCATCATTACATTGAGCTTCGTTCCCGTGTTCGCTTTAGAAGGGCAGGAAGGGAAAATGTTTTCGCCCCTCGCGTTCACCAAAACTTACGCCATGGCGGCATCGGCGGGGTTGGCGATCACACTGGTGCCTGTTTTGATGGGGTATTTCGTTCGAGGAAAGATCCTGCCTGAACACAAGAACCCTATCAACAAGGGACTGGTGGCGTTGTATAAACCGCTGTTGAGTGTCAGCCTGCGTTTTCCTAAAACCATGATTGTCTTAGCGCTTGGTTTAATGGCTTCTGCCTATTACCCAACCAGCAAATTAGGCAGCGAGTTTATTCCCCCACTGGATGAAGGCGATTTGATGTACATGCCGACGACCTATCCCGGCATTTCAATTGGTAAAGCGCGAGAGATATTGCAGCAAACCAACAAGCTGATCAAAACCGTGCCTGAAGTGCACACTGTATGGGGCAAGATTGGTCGAGCTGAAACCGCCACCGATCCTGCACCGCTCACCATGATCGAAACCGTGATTCAGTTTAAGCCGAAGTCCGAATGGCGTACTGGAGTGACAAGCGAATCACTGCGGAAAGAGCTGGATAATCTGGTTCAGTTCCCCGGTTTAACCAACGCTTGGGTTATGCCGATAAAAACCCGCATCGACATGCTGGCAACGGGTATTAAAACCCCAATAGGCATAAAGATAGCGGGTCCTGATCTTAAGGTGATCGAAACCATTGGTGCACAGCTCGAACCGATTCTGAATGGAATTAACGGTACGGCTTCCGTCTACGCTGAACGTGTAGCAGGCGGTCGGTATGTCACCATCGACATCAAGCGCCGCTCGGCTGCCCGATATGGCTTGAGCATTAAAGACGTTCAGCAAGTGATCTCGACAGCGGTCGGGGGCATGAATGTGGGCGAAACCATCGAAGGGCTGGAGCGCTATCCAATCAATGTTCGATACCCACAGGAGTATCGTAATTCTGTCGTGATGTTGGAAAACCTGCCTTTGGTCACACCAAACGGTGCGCGTATTGCTCTCGCCGATGTTGCCGACATTCGATATGAAGATGGCCCTCCGATGATCAAAACAGAAAACGCTCGTCCGAACGGCTGGGTGTTCGTGGATATTGAAGGTCGTGATCTGGGCTCTTATGTGGCCGAAGCGCAGAAAGTTGTGGCTAGTGAGTTGTCGCTTCCTGCCGGATATTCGCTGGCTTGGTCGGGGCAATACGAGTACATGGAGCGAGCGAAAGAGCGCTTGAGTGTCGTCGTACCTATCACCATTGCAATCATTATGCTGCTGCTCTATTTCAGCTTCCGACGTGTCGGAGAGGTGTTGATCATCATGCTGACGTTGCCGCTCGCCATGGTTGGCGGCTTATGGCTGATGCACTACCTCGGCTATAACTTCTCAATTGCTGTTGGGGTGGGGTTTATCGCTCTTGCTGGGGTGGCAGTTGAGATTGGGGTCATCATGCTGGTGTATCTCAACCAAGCTTGGCATTACAAAAAGGTAGATGCAGCAGAAACCGGAACACCATTAAGCAAAGATGACCTGACCAACGCCATTCGCGAAGGGGCAGGGCTGCGTGTTCGACCCGTAATGATGACGGTTCTGACGGTGATTATTGGTTTGATACCAATCATGTATGGGGATGGCACAGGTTCGGAAGTGATGCAGCGCATTGCCGCCCCAATGATTGGCGGAATGGCGTCGGCATTATTGCTCACGTTATTGGTTTTGCCCGCTATCTTTAAGTTATGGAAGCAAAACGAACTTCGCAAGTAATCCAAATTTAGGGTTACTTGTGGGTAATCCTGAATTCAAATTCAATTCGAAATAGAAGGAAATTCAGATGAAAAAATCAATCATTGCATTGGCTCTAAGTATGGTTGCGTCGGGCGCTATCGCCGCAGGTATGGATCATTCGAAAATGGATCACAGCAAGATGGACCATTCAAAAATGGATCACTCCAATATGATGAACATGGAAGGCATGTCCGATGTGGGCATGCCTGCCAAAGGTGCGAAACCCGATAAAGTGGTACACGTTATTTTAAGCGACGACATGACCATCAAGTTTAAAAAAGAGGTGAATATTGAACCTAATGATGTGGTTCAGTTTGTGGTGATCAACACTGGAAAAATCGATCATGAATTTGCGATTGGTTCAGTAGCCGAGCAGAAATCGCACCGTGAAATGATGAAAAAGAAGGGGCATCATAATCATGACTCTGGGAGCGTTGTTACCGTTAAGCCAGGCAAAGCGAAACAATTGACGTGGCACTTTCATGGCGATTCCAATATTGAATTTGCCTGCAACATTGCAGGACACTACGAAGCAGGCATGGTGAAGTCGATTCAAATCTAAGCAGACTTCAGTAACCAATAGATGATGAAACTCGGGCTGTATTCGTATCGCTCGAGTTTTTCTAATTTACATTGTAAATTCCTCCAATATTTAGAGACTGTTTAGTTTGATTTCCTTACACTCTTGCAACACATCAGGGAGGAGAAAGCACAATGTATATTGGAGAACTATCGAAAAAGACTGGAGTCAGCGTTAAAGCGATTCGACATTACGAAGACATTGCGTTAATCAAATCGCCCCAACGCGATGGCAAATACCGCGTTTACGACGACAGTTATGTCCAAGTGCTAGGCATGATAAAAGCTGCAAAGGGGTTAGGGTTTACTTTGGAGGAGCTTCGAACCATAGCGAAAGCCAAATCACAGGAAGGCTTGGTGCCGATGGACTTACTGAAAGCCGAACTGCAAAAAAAGCGCACCAACATTCTCATTAAGAAAGCGGAATTGGAAAAAAGACTTGAGGAAATGGACGAGCTAGAAATCAGCGTTCAACATTACAATCAGTGTCTATTGGAAAATATTAATCAATAATTTCTTAGTAAATAACCTGAACTCGGGATAAGAGGTTAGCTAACCCATTAAAATAATAAAACATTTTTTATTGAGGCATTCTAATGTGAAATTTTCACTTAAGACAAGGCGAAGCCACGAACCAATAACAGGTTATTGGGAGAGGATTCAACGCAGTAATAAGTGAAAAGAGCCATTAGAAAGCAAGTTGTTATCCCGAGTTCAGGTTAAATAGGTGTTGACTCTCCCCTATACGGGAGACTTTAGGATGAAGACCTCGACAGACAAAACAGAGGTCAACATTATGAAAACGGCATTCATCACAGGCGCAACATCTGGCATTGGTTTCGAATTTGCCAAGTCTCTTTCTGAGCAAGGCTACGCACTGATCGTTCACGGACGCAACCCTAAGAAATTGGCAGAACTCGAACGCCAAATTGAAGGCGTCAGCCAAACCATTTGCGCTGACCTGTCCGATCCGGCTACGCATGCTCAGGTGATTCAACAGCTTGAAGCCTATTCCAGCCTCATCGACGTTGCCATTAATAATGCAGGTTACGGATTGTATGGTGCGCATATCGAGCACACGTCGGCACAAATACAGCAAATGGTGTCGGTTAACGTGCTAGCGCTGACTTCCTTGAGTGAATACTTTGCCAGACGAATGGAAAAACAGGGCAAAGGATACCTAATGAACGTAGCGTCTACCGCTGCTTATCAACCACAGCCTTATATGGCAGCGTATGCCGCTAGTAAAGCGTATGTCGCCAGTTTTACTGAAGCCTTAGCAGTCGAAATGAAAGGCAAAGGTGTGAACATCACCTGCTTGTCTCCGGGGCGAACAGATACTGGCTTCTTTACTTTCGATGGCAAAGACGAGTCGAGCTCTGGCACGGGGACATTTGCGGCAAAATATAGAGTCAGCCCAGCGAAAGTTGCACAGAAAGGGTTGGATGCTTTGTTCAAAGGGCGTTTTAGAGAGATTCCGTTTCTCGACAACAAGTTCTACGTCTTCTTGAATCGAATTCTGTCTAAAGATGGTATGTTGAAAATGTACAGTAGCGCGATGAAAAATGTATAAAATAAATACTATTTGATACAACTACTGAGTGTATATTGGAAAGGATGGAAACGGTTTTACTCAAGTTTCCGTTCCTTCCCCTTAATTCAGGAGTTTGAGTCGGTATGGAAAAAATACATTGCTCGCTTGTCCCTTTTACGGAAGGTGACTTTGAGCATCTGATTGACTGGATAGTATCAGAAGAGCTGACTTATCTTTGGGCTGGTCCCACTTTTCAATATCCACTTACCCGTGATCAACTGGACAAGCACTGCCAGCAGCCTGAAGTTATCCCTTTCCTGATCAAATATGGTGATCAGGCAGCCGGTTTTGTTGAACTCAACCGACAGTCGGAAACGCACTGTCGTATTTGTTTGGTGTTTGTTTCGGATTCATTTCGCGGCAAAGGCATTTCAAAAACTATCCTGACAACGCTTGCCGATGTGGCTAAACATGATTACGGCTGTAACAAACTCAGCCTTGCAGTATTCAGCCATAACCAAAGGGCAAAAAAGGTGTATCAGTCGCTTGGGTTTAAAACCGTTTCGATTGAAAAAGAAGCCATGCACTTCAAAGAAAATGTCTGGGATCTAGAACGAATGGAAAAGCTATTATAGTATTGTTTTCTTTAAATTATTGGCGATTTTATGAGTATTAAAGCCTTTGAAGAAGCACCGACTCCCGAAGAGTTTGTTGCCATGAGAATCACCGCAGGTCTCTCGGCAAAGTCACTGGAAGCAGCGAAAATTGGTTTACCCAATTCACTCTATGCGGTCTCGATTAGAGACGAAGGCAAACTTATTGGTATGGGGCGAGTCGTCGGCGATGGGGCATGCAACTTTGAAGTGGTAGACGTTGCGGTCGACCCAAGCTATCAAGGTAAAGGATTGGGCAGAACCATCATGGAACATATCGATGCTTATATCGCTTCTGTGGCGCTTGAAGGTTCTTATGTTTCGATGATTGCCGACGAGCCGGAGTTCTACCAAAAGTTAGGATACAGATTGGTGTCACCAAGAAGCCATGGAATGACCAAAAAGTTCCACCCAAAAACATCATAAATGTACAAAGGAATCTTATGTCTGTTGAATTTTCACCGACGGAAGACGCGAGCTTTGCCGAGAAGCTGACGCAAACAAACATGGCTCGTTATTACGAGAAACGTGGTATCGAATGGAATCACGAGATGTTTACTCAAAGTTGGGATACCTTTGAAAACTTTGATATTTACCAGTCAGGCAAACGTGTTGGCGTAATTCGATTTACCTACGAAATCGATACAACCTACCTACGAGACTTCCAGATAGAGGCTGAATATCAAGGCAAAGGCATCGGTGCTCAAAGTTTAACCTTAGCCATTGAGCATGCAAAGCATCGTGGGTCGTCTTATCTGCGCCTACGTGTATTCAGTGAAAATCCGGCTATTAGTTTGTACCAAAAGCTGGGCTTTGTTGCTATTTCAGAAGAAAATGAATTAATGACAATGGAGCTTGCACCTTCTGAATGGAAGCTTTGAGACGAATCACCACAGCAAAAGATATTCCTGTGTTAGCCGATATGACTTTCTGAACCAAGCAAGAGGGTCTCATTCATTTGGTTTTAACCCTTATTAATAGGGCGACAAAAATGAGCCCACTTACCCCTGAAATAACCCACACAGCACGTACACCGGCACTGTCTGCTATGGTGCCTAGGGCTAATCCGACTAAGACACCACCTAGGTTCAGTGCAAGCGATAATATGGATAACGCAGTCGCACGCTGATGATCTTCTATGTATTGATGCATCAGAATGGCGAGCAAAGGCTTGATGGCAAAAATGGCGAACCCAAAGCACAAATAGACCACAATGAATAACAGAGCAGAGTTCGTGGTTGCTAATAGCAAAACCAACACAGAAGACGCGCCAAAAATCCCAAGTAACTGACGTCCATTATTGTTCAATAAACCTTTATGTGAACGCTTTATCCATGCCGCAGACAAAGCGGCAGAAAAGAAAAAGAGTGCAGATACCCAGCCAAATACAAATACATCCGTTTTTTCATTCAACATAGTAAGCAATTGTGGTTGCCAGTAAGTTTGAATGCTTGAGAGTAAAAAGCCATGAATGATCTGTAAGCCCAGAACGCGTTTGAGTATTGGATGCTGAATACAAGTCATCAATCCTTGTTTTATGACGTTTACATCAGACCTTTCTTTCCGAATCGTCTGCTTTATCTCACCTTCATGGAAACAAAAAGGGACAGAAATACCGAGAATTAAGTGCATTGTGAACGCAACGAGCAGTACCCAGTGATAAGGGGAGTCATTGTTTGGTAATTGAAGATTACAAGCGACCAGAGCCGCTCCGCTAACGGCACCAAAAGCCATTGCTACTAACGCCCAACCATGCGCGTTACTGAGCAAGCTGGGCATCAGGTGATAGCGATGCACTTTCTTTAACTGATCAACATACCATGCTTCCATTGCGCCAGAACCCATGGCACGAGCGATACCACCTACAAAAGATGCAGCATACAAGGCGGGGATATAATCAAAATAAAACAGCAAAGCAAAGTTCAAGCAATCCAACATTTTGCTTAGCATAAATACGTTCAATCGACCGAAGCGATCTGCCCACGCGCCGGAAGGCAATTCAAATAAAATTATCGCTAAAAAGTAGACCCCAAAGAAAAGACCAATTTGACTAAGATCCATACCTTTGTGCTGACAAAATAATGCAATCACGGGGGCGAATATACAGATTGTGCCGATGTTAATGGCGTGATGAAGTGCGTAGCGAATGTCGAGCGTCATTCGGATTTCCTGAAAGTTGAATACGCAGAAATTGTATCGGACGGAGTGAAGTGATAAAAATAGATAAAGAATATGTTGGTTATCTATAAATTGAATAATGATTGAAAAAACACTGCCGCTACTTAAATATTTTCATGCACTTGCTCAAACAGGCAGCTTCACCAAAGCCGCCGAACAGCTCTGTATTTCCCAGTCCACAGTGAGTACTCAAGTACGAAAATTGGAGCAGGTTCTGAGCGTTAAGCTTATCAACCGAAAAAACAAACATCAGTTTGCCCTAACCGCAGAAGGGGAGTCGCTAGCACAGGAAGTGGCCTACAGTTTTGGGCGTTTGTCTTCTCAGCTAGATGGATTGCAACAGGTGTCGCCGAGCAGCGCTGAACTTACGGTATCGGCTTCCACTTCACTGGGAATTAAATTTGTTTTGCCTGTTATTGCTAAATTGCGACAGCAATACCCCGACCTCACGCTTCATCTCCAAGAGAATGCAGGCAGCAAACATTTCTTTGAAGACAAAATTGATATCGCGACCAATTATGGGGTTCCGGATAATACCTTTCACAGCGTATACATAGGTGAAGTTGAAAAGTGTGTAGTAGCGAGCGATGCGTATATTAAACGCTTTGGGATACCTAAGGGTTTATCGGAATTGGCGCAGCACTCTCTGATTACACAATCACATGGTAAGCAAGAATGGCAAACGCTGTTTGCTAAATCCGACGTTGATATTGATTCGTTAGATGTACTCAGCGTATCGAGCAACATAGCAAAACTGGAAGCGGTTCAGTTAGGGATGGGGATTGGGTTACTACCTCTTTATTTACTCAAAAGTAGTGAGGCATCACTTATCATTTTACCGGAATTTGAGCTCCAATCGTTGAGGGAGTCACTGTATCTTATATGTGAAAAACGCCGAAAGGATGAACATAAAATTCAGTGGGTGATGGATAAGTTGGCGAGTGAATGTCAGAGTTTATTAACGTTTGATAATAAGGGGTAATGTTTGTGCATTACCCCCATATGTTTGACCTTCTTTAATTGAATCTAGGCGGCTTAAACCTTAGCCACTTTCTTAGGCCATGGATCGTCAAATTCTCCGCCGTCTTTCCAGTGATCGAGTTCTTCATCGGTCAAGAAACAGCGATTTAACGCCTCAATAAAAGCATCGGCTTCGTCGCTTTGTCCAATCACCGTTAGGCGGCAACGTCGATCGCCGAAACGGCTGTCTACGCTATCGATTTTGGCTTGCAGAATTTCAAGTTGCTCAGGGGTAAAGTTTTGAGTGTCATCATGCTTTACCGACTCACGCCAAAACCCAACCACCTCAAGACCAACACTGCCGTTAGTTTGGCTCCAAAGCAGTGAAACGTCATCTCGTGTTGGCATCCAAAAGAAACCTTTACTGCGGAATACGCCTTGTGTCAGGTAGCTATGGCACGTTTGCCATAAACGTTGAGGGTGGAAAGGGCGGTCGTCTTTCATCACTTTTGCTACGATCTTCTGGTTATGTTTCCCAGACAGTGTCAGTGGTGCATTAACACCGTCTCTCAGCTCATCAGCCAGTTGTTGCACCATGAAAAAATTGTAGTCTTCAATGGATTTAAATTGCTCAATCCCAACATTACCCCAAGATGTGCTCACAATAGAGGCGTATGGGTTAAGCGGATGCAAAGCTTCGGCAATGCTTTTGATTGATTGCTCATCCAATCGATCGGCTTTAGTGAGAAAAACACGGTTTGAAAACAGAATTTGTTCCACAAGCAGATTTTCTATGCCTCGATCTCCTTTTTGCAAGTTCTCTTGCCATTTCGGGATGAGCGTTTTTGCGTGTGAATAGTCGTCGTGCAACCATGTCGCATCGACTAACGTGACTACGCCTTTTAAAGAAAACAGAGCGTGATCTTTAAAATACTCGACTAATGGTAAAGGGTGGCTGCTACCCGAGGTTTCAATCAGGATCCACGGTGGCTGGGCTTGTTGAACCAATTGGTTAAGTGCCTTGTCTAGCTTCTTTATGCCTTCTGGGCTGCTTACACTGTCGCCACTGATGGTGACGAAATTGCCATGGCTCTCATTCACCACATCAGTATTCATGACCAACACGCCATCTACGTCTAGCTCGCTCATATCATTAACGATCACTGAAGGCACATATTCAGCCATTTGAGATTGCGCCAAAATACTACGCAAAACGGTCGTTTTACCCGACCCAAGAAAGCCGTGCAGAATAGTGATGGGGGTGGAAGCCATGGATAAACCTTTAGAATTAGATAAGTGAAAGATACCAGTTGTATATGCCCAGTATCTTGAGGTTACTCAGTTGTAAGATGTTATAACATATCAATTATTGGTTTGTTTATCCAATTAAAGCGAACCCAAAATAAGGTAATTTGGACTATCTTTAGCTCATGGAGTCTATCTACGAGAAAACACCGTGAGAGCCAGTTTGAAGCGCCTGATTTGTATTTTTGTTTTGAGTTTTTTGCCTAATTCAGTTTTAGCAACACCTGTGACTTTAATTGAGCTCGATTGGGCCAGCCAACGTGTGCTTACCCATGCCTTAGCGAATATTTTGGAAGATCAAGGCATTGATACAGACATTGTCGTTTATTCCTCTCCCGAGCAATGGTTACAGTTAAGTACTGGGCGGGCTGATATCCAAATTGAAGTGTGGGAAGGCACAATGGGTAACAAGTTTATGAGCCATGTAAAGCGTGGGCGCATGCAAGTAGGCGGCACGCACCATGCCACGACTCGGGAAGATTGGTGGTATCCCCAATACAGTGAAGCGCTTTGCCCAGGGTTGCCAGATTGGAAAGCGCTGCAGAAATGCGCCTCCGTATTTAGCCCCGACGGGAAAGGAAAGGGTATTTACTATTCAGGGCCTTGGGAAAAGCCAGATCGGGCTCGCATACGAGCACTTGAATTGGATTTTGAAGTGGTCACATTAGAAACCAGTGATGAGCTGAATGGCCTGATTCATCGTTATATTGAAAGCCGAGTACCGTTTTTAGTTTTCAACTGGACACCAAATTGGGTAGAGGCAATCTATGAAGGCAGTTTTGTCGAATTTCCCGACTTCACTGAGGAATGCCAATCCGATGCTGAATGGGGTTACAACAAAAAGCATATATGGGATTGCGGCAACCCAAAAGGTGGATGGCTTAAAAGCGTTGTTTCGAATGACTTGGCGATCAAATCACCCTGCGCATTAAACATTGTTCGTCATTTCAAGTTATCCAATTCCGACTTGGCACTTGCAGCGTCATTGCTGGATGCACACACCCTCACTATTGAAGAAGCAGCGCAAGTTTGGCAAATCGGAAACAAAGAACGTATCGATGCCATCATAAAAGAAGCAAATTGCCAATAAGAGCGAAAATGGTGGCGAAGTTGTCTTCGCCACTCATCTTTTCATGTGTCACTCTGTCACTAGGGTCTGTTGACCTTTCGCGGTTAAATTTTGTTCGAATTCTATGCCTTTTAATCGCGGCGCAAGGTGTGTCGCTTAGTCATTCTAAGTAAATACCTTGCAACAAAGAGTAAAAGGCATAGAAGCGAACCCTTCGGGCAGTATTTGTGGCTTATTTCTACTGCGTTATCGCTCATTGATGTAGAGCGACTACACCGAATGATCGTTGCCTTGTATAAATCACCCACAAATTGCTGCAAAAATCATCTCGAAAGGTCAACAGACCCTAATTTATGTATTCAATGATCCAAGCGCCTTGGTTCACTGGTGTACCGGGACGCCACGTGAATACTCTGCGTCGGTCTCTATCAAAAGGTTGGAAATCAGCAGCGTACAAGTATTCATTTTGATGGGTGTTTAAAATACGTACCTGACCATTGGCTATGTTTTCAATTTTCCATTGACCTTGAACGGGTGCGTGACCTGGTCGCCATGTGAAGACACGTCTTCTGTCTTGATCATAAGGTGCGAAGTCAGCGGCGTAGAGGTATTCCTGTTGATGAATGTTAAATAGGCGGACCGTTCCATTCCCGATATTTTCTAACCGCCATTCTCCACTTGTCACAGGTGTGCCCGGAATCCATGTGAATACACGGCGACGATCGGCATCGAATGGTGAAAAATCGGCTGCGTAAAGGTATTCCCCTTGCTGCTTATTGAAAATACGAACTTTAGGCCCTACTGCATTGGGAATATTTAGGGTTGTATCTAATGTTGCCCATACAGCTCTGTGATCAGAAATCGGCTCTCCTGAATCATAGTGACCTTGAGCTAAAACCTGAATCGAAGAACAGACGTAATCAACCCATACATTCGAACACTCTAAAGATGTAAGATCCTGTGCGGCATGATGGCGATACACATTAAAATCACCGGTAAGAATCACGTTCCTTGCACTCGAAAAGTCCGAAATATTGAGCCTATTTTTCACCCAAGTAGCAAACTTGCGCATTCCGGTCCGCTCCCATTGGCTACCATTCTCATGAAAATTAAACGTATTGTGATAGTGGAACAAATTTAAAGTGTTGCCGTCCCCGATATTAAGGACGACATGCTGAGCATTGCGTTCCCATTTATCCACTGCTGGATCAGTTTGGATCAGTTCACTGTAGGTCGACTTAAAAGGGACTTTAGACAAAACCATGATGCTGGTCGTTTTAACATTAAAGGACGATGCCGTTGTTGAATTGGTTGTTGTATATACATAAGGGTAATCAGAGTATTGGTCACGAGTCTTCTGAATGTCATTGACCTCTTGTAGAACAACTACCTCCTCGCCACTTAGGAATTTTTTGAAGTCTGGAATTTTCTCTGTTCTCCCGTTCATATTGAATGACGCCACACGTAAATCAGCGTATGTTGAAGCGCTAAAAAAGAACAGTAATGTAAATAATAAATACCAACAATGATTTGTATTTTTCATAGGAAAGCTAAGCTCCACAATTAAAATGAAATTGAATAGGCTTTCCAAGATAGGTGTATTCCAGTTTGAACCTATTTATATAGAGTTGAACTGAGGTAAAGTTAAGATAACTTGGATTGCCCAATTCGATACTAGAGGTTAGAAGTAACTGAAAGAATAGACTTTTCCTTAAAACAGATCCTTGTAAATATAATTATCAATAGTCGATCTTGGTTCAGGTGATTTCTGAGGAAATGAATTTAAATGTATGGTTTTTTATTTTTATTTCTATGAGTTACGTGCCGGATAGAGTTAATTGTAATAAGGCGTACCGCTATAAATTAATATACCCAAGCACCTTGAGGTTACTTGGGTATAGAACCGTATCTCACCTATCACACTACGACATCAACGCGAGTTTCAACTCTATCGTTGTTTTGGCTAAATACCATAGAAACGCTATCGGCTTCTTGTTTCGACATACGGCGATAAAGACTATCCGCCCTATTGCGATCATCACCAGAAATATAGAATTGTGTCGTCAATAGCTCGCGTTTCTGATCGAATACTTTTACATGAATATGGGGTGTTCTTCCCGGGTATACCGTGGGTTTTATGGTTCGGAAATGGTAGTTCCCGTCGGCATCGGTAATGTCGTGCCCAAATCCTTGAAATCCTGTGTCGTACTTTACATCTCTATCATCACCGGTATGTAAGTACTTGCCATTCACATCACATTGCCATATTTCGATTCTGTGCCCCGCCAGTGGCTGCCCATCTTTCGACAATATTCTTCCACTCAGGTGAATGATTTCACCGCCTGCTTCTTTTACTGCGTTCGACACTTTGACCAAGTCGTTATCGATGTCTGGGAATCGCATGGATGATCGAGGGTAAAACGGTCCCTCAGTGGCTCTGGGGGTAAACATTGCAGATACAGCACTTCGTGAATACATAGGCAGCGCAGCTAATGCTACGAGCCCTTTAACTATGCCTCTTCGGCTAACAGATTTCATAATAGGGCATTTTCCTTACTTCAATACCAAAAATTATATGGGTTACAACAAGAAGTGTAGTTGAGATCAAACACAAGACATCACGTGTACCATTACAGAAATCTGACATTGAAGATGAGAAAATAGTTCAGTAAAAAAGATTGAAGAAACAAATATTATGTAATGCTGCTATTCTAAATAACGAATATCCAATTGAATTATTGAGATTTTTCTAAATAAATAAAAAGAAGTCGATAACTTAAAAATTTTGACAAAATGATATGTTTCGCGAGGAGCTTTATTAAAAAATAGAGATTCAAGAGGTTGCTTCCTGTTGTTGAGTTGCATATGTAGGATTTGTCGCATTATTTGTCTTGTTGCACTGAAACACTATTTCAAAGTTGAACTATGAATAAGCACTCATTAGCTTATGTATTTTTTAACAACCAATGAAAATAGCAGGGAACAAATGAAAATAAATCTTAAGAACACTAGCCAAGCCGCAACATTGTTCACGGCGATTGTATTTGGAGCACAAGCGCAAGTTCACCCAGAGGAAGCCTTTGCGGTAACGCCGTTCCAAATACAAAAACTGGACGTTTCAAGCCTACAACTTATTGATGATCAGGCTTTTGTATTTAGTCCAGAATTGAATGAAATCGATTGGGATGATTTCTTTGCCCAAAATGCACCGCTATTAGCAGAGAAAAAAGAAGTCATTATGCATTGGGCGGGCTACGCCAGTATCAGCCCCAAATTAATTCTTAGTTTAATCGAAATGCAGTCTGGGCTTTTGAGCCAACCAGATGAAGAAAAGTTGGAAAATCCACTACCGGGTTTAACCAACAAAGTGGGTTTCGATGCTCAAGTAAAAGCCGTCACTTTACGTTTGAGCCAGCGTTTTTATGCTTTTGAAGAAGCGTTGAACCGAAAAAAAACGGCGTTGCCTAAATACAGCACGCCCGCCACCTTGGCGCTTCAAAGTACATTAGGCGAAATACGCCTTTCCAAACAGGAGCGATCTCGTCAAGGCGTGCAAGCACTGCGCTCTGAAGATCATATGAATCGTTTATTAGATGCGTACTCGCAGGTCTTTTATGGGGAATCTTTAATTCGTTCTCAGCAGCAAAGGAGTGATGAGCCCGAGTTCTCTGCTCGAAGCAATGCCTACAATACCTTCACTCTGAGATTCCCTTGGCCAAGTGGTTCAGTTTGGCGAAGTGGTGGTGCGCATTCCAATACAGGATCGGGTTATCCTTATTCTTCATTAGATTTCAATAATGGCAGTGGTGGATGGGGCAGTAACACACCTTGGGTGCAAGCTTCTCATGGGGGAACGGTAACGCGCTATTCTCGCTGTAATATTAGGGTAACGCATTCTAGCGGTTACGCTACTAGCTATTACCATATGGATAACTTGCAATATAACACTGGTGATCAGATTTCCGCGGGCGATTGGCTTGGGCGTTACGCGAACAATAAATCCACGGCACTTTGTGATGGGGGGCAATCAACAGGGCCGCACTTGCATTGGTCCTTGTTGCGAAATGGCCGGTTTATTTCATTACAAGACGTTTATATCAGTGGATACCGTGTTGATGTAGGAAACAGCAATTACGATTCGAATTGCTGGAATTTCTATTTCGAGAAAAATGGACGCAAAACATGTGCATGGCGTAATCTGTATCACTGATCAAACCTGAATTGAGAATAAGATGTGCCTATACTGTCGGCTTCGGTATAGGCATTTTTTCGAAACAAGAAGACCATTTAAGCGAATACTTCTTAGCCAATTGAAGCGCACAGCATCAGAAGCGTGGGGCAATACTTACAAGTCCTTACTCCCAGTGCGTGAATGGTCTGTTAGTATCTCGTTTTGGAAAGTGCTATCCGACGTGTGTGGATTCATAGAGCTAGGTTACGTGGGTATAAAGACCAATTAGAATTAAGTAGGGATAAGAAGTGAAAAAGCGAGTTTTTAAGTTGCAAGCTTTCGGGACGAGTGTTTTTGGGCGGATAGCAACATTAGCGTTCACTAGTGCTTTAGTGTTAAGTAATGCTGTAGTGTTAAGTAGTGCTTTAGCGTTCAGCAGTGCTCACGCGCAAGAAAACATTCGGATCTATGCCGCTTCTTCCATGACCAATGCCGTTGAAGAAATCGTAGAGAAATTTGAAAAAAGCCATAATTACAATGTCATCCCTGTTTTCGGCAGTTCTTCTTCTTTAGCCAGACAGATCCATAGTGGCGCACCCGCTGACGTTTATATTTCGGCCAACAGTAAGTGGGCGGACTACCTAGAATCACAAGGTAACATCAAGAAAGAAAACATCGCCAATCTCGCCAGCAACACTCTCGTTTTAATCTCTTCTCCCGACAAAAATATTCAATTTGATGTCACTAAAGCTAACGAATGGGCACGCTTATTAAAAAATGAAAGAATGGCCATTGCGCAGCCCGATGCTGTCCCAGCTGGTATTTATGCGAAAGAAGCCCTCACCAGCCTCGGTGTATGGGACAGCGTAAAGAAAAGAACGGCTCATATGAAAAACGTGAGAGCGACGTTAGCGTTTGTGGATGTGGGCGAGTCGCCTTTAGGGATTGTGTATAAAACAGATGCGATTGCGTCTGGAAAAGTGAACATCTCCTATGAATTTGACGCAGCTTTGCATTCAAACATCAACTACCCATTAGTGAATGTGAGCGAAACCGATTCTGCCGCCGTGCTTACGGAGTACTTAAAAAGTGAGGCCGCTCAAGGGATATTAAAGAAGCATGGTTTCAAAGTAATAAAGTAATAAAGTAATAAAGTAAAAGAAATCACGATATTTAAAGGCTCCGCGTGTATGGTACGACGGAGCCATCGATTAAAACGGATGCACTTCGTTCTCTAGGTCGAGTGATATGAATGAGCTGCGAAACCCATTACCCCAATCATGCACCATGTATCCCCCCGTGGATTTGACGAACCCCACCTGTGCATTTTCTCTATAGTCGGTTAAAAACGTGCTTGCGATTGCGGGGCTGGAGATAACCGTCGACCCTCCGATATCACAGACAATACTGTTGTGTAGATGACCACAGATAATACGAACATCCTGACTTGCTTGCTCAATCACTCGTGCAAAGCTTTCTGAGTTGTTAAGCCGAATATTGTCCATGAATGGAATACCAGACATAAAGGGCGGGTGGTGCAAGGCGACCAGAGCGGGTTTGTCTGGCTGACGATTCAGCGCGTCGCTCAAAAACGAGAGCGTACCTTGCGTTAATTCGCCTTCGCCCTTATTGGGGATAGTACTGTCTAGCCCTATTATCATGAAGTCGTCCAACGGCTGAACCCAGTTGATTTCACCCGATTGAGACATGTACTGATGTTGGTGAAAACACTGCCTTAAGGGTTCGCGCTTATCGTGATTGCCCGGAATCAAAAAGTAGGGAAGCTGCAACTGGTCAATGATGGATTTGAATACTTCATAGCTGCTGAGATCGCCTTTGTCGGAGATGTCTCCTGTGACGATCACGGCGTCTATTTCGCCCAACATAGGCAAGTCGCTCTGAATCTTTTTTACGGCATTCTCAAATATCTGATGGGTATTCAGCACATCGGACACCGTACTCGGTCGAGCAGCAAGGTGTACATCCGTGATTTGGAGGATTCGTGACATAGGAGTGATTCCTTTATTTAATCCCAGCACGCAGGAATGCTTGAACAAACTGGCGTTGGAAGATCAAGAATGCGACAAGTAACGGCGCAATAGACATCATGGTTGCCGCTGAGATAACCGAAATATCCACCCCATTTTCAGGTGCACCGAATATCGATAACCCAACCGTTAGAGGTCGAGTATCATCAGAATTGGTGACGATAAGTGGCCACAAGAAATTGTTCCAATGCGTCGAAACCGATACGAGTGCGTATGCCAAGTAAGTGGGTTTGGCCAAAGGCACGTAAACCTTCATCAGAATGCCAAAAGTAGAGCACCCCTCGACACTTGCGGCTTCATGCAATTCTACTGGCACAGACTTGAACGACTGGCGCATCAAAAATATACCGAATGCACTGGCCATATAAGGCATACCGACACCCAAGATCGTATCAAACAACCCGAGTTTCGATGTAATGGCGTAGTTTTCGACGATCAAGACTTCAGGAAGAATAAACAACTGAAGCAAGACCAAAATAAAAACAAAATCTTTGCCCGGAAAAGAGATCTGCGCGAATGCAAACCCTGCCAAGGTGGTAATGATAAATTGCCCAATCAATACGATGGTCACCAGACAAAAGGTATTGATGAAGTACTGTATCCAAGGTGCACCTTCCCAAGCAAACCGGAAATTTTCCAGTGTCCAACTTGAAAACAGGTTGAAATTTACGGCATCGGACGTGGTATGAAATGCCGCAAAAAAAGCGAACAACAAAGGCGATATCCATACAATGGCCAGAAGAATCGCACCAAACGAGTCGAGAAAATCCGCCATTTTGTCTGTAAAAAGGCGTTTAGGGACGAATGCTGGAGAATGCGTGCTCATTGATAGTGTGTCCTTCTATCGAGATACAGAAATTGCACCGCAGCCGCGATACCCAAAACAATTAACACCATAACGGTCAGTGCCGCTGCGTGAGGTGCATCGAAGAAGGCAAACGCCATTTCCCAGATGTAGTACAGAATCAACTTGGAGGCGTCGGACGGGCCCCCTTTGGTGAGAATAAACAGATGATCAATGAGCTTGACGGAGTTGATCATGGCATTCACCACAATGAACAGCGTCGTTGGCATGAGAAGAGGTAACACAATGCGCCTGGTGTATGTCCAGCGGCTGGTGCCCTCTATGTCGGCAGCTTCTTTATAATCCGTCGGAATGGTTTGAAGTGCTGCTAGATAGAAAATCATGAAAAAGCCGGCTTCTTTCCAAATCGTCACAATAACGACCGCCCAAAGTGCGGTGTCTGGCCGACCTAACCAGTTTACTGAATCAAAACCAAACCACGCTCCAATTTGGTCCAAAATCCCCAAGTGTGGTGTGTAAAAGAATAGCCATAAGTTCGCTGCAGCAATCATTGGCAAAACGGTTGGCGTGAAATAAGCCGTCCGAATAAAGCCCGTTGCTGACATTTTTGAATTTGCCCATAGCGCCATTATCAAAGCGATAATGATGGACGCAGGAATGGTTACACCTGCGTAAAAGAGGTTGTTCTTAACCACAATCCAAAACGTTGGGTCGTTAAACAGATCGACATAGTTTTCTAAGCCAGAAAACTCAGACGGCTTTCGACGGGTTCCTTTGGAAAACAAGCTGGACCAAAATGTCGCTATAGAAGGATAAAAAGCAAACAGCGATAGCAAAATGGCGGCAGGCGTCAGCAAAAACCACCCATAAAGGTGCTGCCTACGTTTTTCCATTGCGGCGTATTGATTCATAGAGTGATCTGCATAGTTCATTACGAATGCGCTCGTTTAGGTCGTACTTCTTGTATGCCTAGCGGAGCGACACTCAGTGATAGTGATGCGGAGTAAGCACCAGCCACACATTGCTGGTGCTTATACCCAAACTCGCATCTTGAGGTTGTTTGAGTATTCAACCAGTTACGAGAGTTTCTGTTAGCGCTGCTTCTAGTAATAAAGCTTTTAGCGACAAAGCTTTTAGCAATTCAGCTAACCTCACAATTACTAGCGATATTGTTTCAGGAGTCTGTCGGCAGATTTTTGTGCCTGCTCCAATGCCGCTTCTGGTGTTTTGGTTCCCGTAAGCGCAGATTGAATCGCATTGTTTAACCCTTCACGAACACGAGCCGTTTCATAAGTCGAAAACTCGGCAACCGCATGTTCTAATTGATTACGTGCAACCAAAGCTGGTGGGAAAGAAATCGCGTATTTTTTCAATGATTCCGTTTCATACGCACTTTTTGATACGCCCATATAGCCTGTTGAGATAGACCAATGCGCCGCTTGTTCTGGGGCTGTCATGAATTTGATCAGTTTTAGAGAAGCCGCTTTTTCTTCATCCGTTGTGTCTTTAAAGATGTAGAAATTACCGCCCCCAGTCGGAGAGCCTAAACGTTCATTCCCCGGCAGCATGGCTACACCAAAATCAAAGGATGCCGATTTCTTCACCGCGGACAAGTTGCCCGTCGAGTGCCACATCATGGCTGTTTTTCCTTCAAGGAATGCCTGACGTAACGTGCCCCATTCCACTGTGCCCTCAGGCATGATTTTGTGTTCTTCAGACAGCGATTTCCAAAACTTGAGCGTTTCCACAACAGATGGATCATCGAAATAGGTTTCTAACCCGTCGTCGGACATCAACTTTTTACCGTTCTGAATCGCGAGGGCTTGGAACATCCAGTATGGATAGCCCGTTGATGGAATCATCAGCCCAAAAGTGTCATCGTTGGTAAGAGCCTTCCCCATTTTGACCAGCTCTTCCCATGATGTTGGTGGCTTTTCAGGATCCAACCCAGCTTTGCGGAACATGTCTTTGTTGTAGTACGCCACAATGGTGGAACGCTGAAATGGGATACCCCATGTTTGTCCTTCAGCTTGGCCGTTTTCCATCAGCGCTGGATAAAAGTCGTTTAACCATGCTTGATCTTCTTTGTCGTTCATAATGTCGTCAAAAGGCGTGATCAAGTCTTGATCAAGTAAGTCATACACATCGATTGAAAACATCACAGCTAATTGAGCAGGTTCGCCCGAGTTTAAGGCAGAAAGTGCTCGCACTCGCGTGTCATCGTAGTTACCGGAGTAGATCGCATTCACTTTGATATCCGGATTTTCAGCTTCGAAATCCGTTACCATCTTATCCACTACTTTGGTTAACGGTCCCCCGACCGCTATCGGGTAGTACATGTTTAACTCAGTTTCGGCTAAGACTGACTGACTCGTACCAGCGACCATGCCAGTTAAAACCCATCCCAGGACTGTAGAGAACTTCATAGTTTCACCATTGGTTTATTAGCTGCTTACAGCAAGCGTTAACACAGCTTCAGCATACTTAGCTGAGGCCGATATTTACTGAGCCGATGCCTTGTCGGACATTCGGTCCCCATTACTATCAAATAGGTGGAGCGCACTATCTTCGAATGAGATATTCACGGTGCTTCCTTCTTTTAGCGAGGAATGCCCGTCCAACTTAACCACCAACCCTTTGGCTTCTGGGTGGTTTAAACTAATGTGGGTTTCAACGCCAAGGTATTCGCATTCCGAGACAGAACAAGTTAGGTGGTTATGATTACTGCTCACAGAATCTTGTTCTATGTCAGAAATGCGTATGTTTTCTGTCCGTATCCCCACTGTGTGGGCATGTTCAAAGCCCTTTAATGCGGATGCAGAAATCAAAGCCATTGGCGGAGCACCAACAAACTCTGCTGCAAACGTATTTTGGGGTTCGTTATACAATTCTTGAGGGGTACCCGATTGCATGATTCGCCCGTCTTTCATCAGGATGATGATGTCGGCCATGCTCATGGCTTCGGTTTGGTCGTGCGTAACGTAAACCACGGTCATTCCCAGCTTTCGTTGCAGCTTTTTAATGTCTCTACGAACCGAGTTTCTGAGCTTTGCATCCAAATTAGACAGCGGCTCGTCCATTAAACAGAGTGGCTGACCTGCCACTATCGCTCTGGCTAGCGCGACTCGCTGGCGTTGTCCGCCAGACAATTCCCCTGGCTTTCTTTGCTCGTACCCAATCAGCCCCGTGATGTCTAACGCGTTATTCAGCTTTTCTTCACGCTCCTGTTTGGGCACTTTGCGCACTTTCATCCCAAACATGACGTTTTCTGCCACAGAAAGATGAGGAAACAGGGCATAAGATTGGAAAACCATCGACAAATTTCGAGAAGCAGGGGCGAGTTCCGTCACGTCCCGTGAATCGATAACGATTTGACCGATATCGGGTGTTTCTAACCCCGCAAGCAAACGCAATGTGGTGGACTTACCGCAGCCCGATGGACCAAGAAGGGCGACAAAAGATCCTTCCGGAATTTTGAACGAGATACCTTCAACGCCAAGTTGACCGTTCCATCGCTTGCCAATGTTGTCGAATTCAACAAAAGGTTGTTCGCTCATGACATGCCTCCCACTAGCTTAAGACGGTCGCCCACACGCTCACTGATTGCAGACATATCTTCATTTGGATGTTGATTCATTATGATTTGGTCGACATCAAAAATACTGCCACCGACAGCAGGAGCGATCCGGCTGAGTTTGGTGCTGTCCATCACCAAAATAGACGTTTTACAATGCGTTCGAATGGCTTCCCTTACACGCACTTCGGATGCGTGGAAATCCAACATTCCCCCATCTTCCGATACGCCAGCGACCCCAAAAATGCCAAACTCCGCTCGATAGGAGTTGAAGAATGTAAGGACATCGTCACCCAAAATGTCTCGGTCGGGGAGGCGTAATTCCCCACCCGGAAGAATCACGCGATTGGTTAACTCGCTGCTCAGTGCCATTGCTGCATTTAAGTTATTGGTCATTACCGTTAAGCCGGTTTTATCGTGCAGTGCTTCGGCGACCATAGCTGGCGTAGAACCGATGGAAATAAAAAGCGTAGAACCATTTGGGATCATGTCTGCCGCTGCCATAGCAATAGCTCTCTTTTCGCTATGGTTTGTTATGGCTCTTTGATCGTAAGGCGTGTTAAGAGGTTGCTCGAAACGCTCCACGCCACCATGTCGCCTACGGAGGCGATTTTCGTTACACAGGTGGTTGATGTCTCGTCGAATGGTTTGAGCAGATACACCCAACACCTCAACCAAAGTTTCAACAGAAACGTTCCCTTCCTGCTGAGTCATTTCAATGATGAGTTCGCGCCGGATATCGGTTTTCTTCGTGATTTTTGGGTCGTGATTCATATTTGTTCATATCTCCACTTTCGTTTGAATATAATGATAGATTTAACATTTATCCAACAAATAATGAGTATTTGAGCATTTTATTGTTCGTTTATTGATCAAACGCTCAATAATGGGTAAGTTAAAGGAAATGACATCAGGTGTTCACAACAACGTCACGAATAATAGGATCATTTGGTTAAGAGGGAATAGCAGTTTAATGTGTTTAACTGGCTGTTATTTAAGAGTAACTTAGGCTTTGTTTTTTGAGTGGACAACAGACTCAGTCCGCATTTAATCATTTACAAAAGGGAAAGGAATGCTCGAATTTAGAAATACATACCTTTTGATGCGTCACGGAGAAAGTGAAGCCAATGTTGCAGGTATTGTGGTCAGTGATCCAGCCATCGGTTGCGTTCAGTATGGTTTAACGCAAACTGGTAAGCAGCAAGCCATCACTTCTGCCAATGCCTATTCAGGCGAACCCATTTCGCTGGTGGTGCATTCCGACTTTAAACGCACGGTTGAAACTGCTGAAACGGTAAAAAGTACACTCGGTATTGCGAGTTCGAAAGTCGATGTTCGGTTACGGGAACGCTTTTTTGGTACGTGGGAAGGTAAAAGCTCAGACAGCTACGAAAAGGTATGGGCAAAAGATGGAGAGTCTTCAACACAGACCGACAACGATGTTGAAAGCGCTCAAAGCGTCTGCGACCGAGCATGGAGCCTTCTACTGGAATTGGAAGAATCTCATCAAGGCGCGGTTATTTTACTGGTGTCGCACGGAGATACGCTTCAAATTTTAAGTACGGTATTCAACAACTTGGCACCAGGGCAGCACCGAACATTGCCTCACCATGAAACCGGACAAATCAAGCTGATTGCCTCTGTAGGCGATAGACTTTGTAGTTGATAGCCTCTGTAGATGATAGCCCCTGTAAAAGCGAGCTTCTGTTTTCGGTTTGAAGGTGTGACTAAAACAAAACCGGTGTTGGTTCTACCTCAATACAGCGCCGTTTTGAGCTAAGGTTTTCAACACTTCTTTTCCCTTTTTGGGTTCAGCAGCCAGTATTGCCTTTTCAATAAGTTCGACGTTATAAGCTCGCCCAAGAGCCGCCTTTGCGGTTTTATCAACGCAGTATCTTGCATCTAAGCCAACAATTCGGAGTGTGCCAACTTGCAGTTCTTCTAGCAGTTTATCTAATTCGCCTGTCTCAAATGAATCCTGCACACGCTTTACTAGGTCATGATCGGATAGATCGGAAAAGGGCTCGGCGACTTCCGTCCCTTTCGTTCCTGCAATGGCTGCTCCACCCATTGTTAACCGTGACAACACTTGTGTTGACAAAATAGACCATTCTTGTCGTATCGCAATGATTGGAAACCCATGCTCTTTTGCGTTGTTTACTTCATCGAAGATCGCCGTTTGAGCGTTTAATTTAGCTTCTTCACTGAATTGGTCTGATTCCCAAAACACAGTTTGAAGATCGACCATTAATACTGCGGTATTGGGGCGATGACCTATTGGATAACCTTTACTGACGGTTCCGATTAAGCGTATACCGTTCGCAAGCCATAGTAACGCAGCCACAATAGGAAGAACGATCAGCCATTGTATTATCATTATTCTTCCTTACTTTTGGTTTGGAGTTCTTTGATGAGATGCCTAACAAGCGATAGAGCAGAGGCAATATCGGTTTCACATAGGTTGCTAGACACACCATCAAGCAGTTCTCGCTCCCGTTGTATTACCTGACAAATAACATCTCGACCAGACTCCGTTAACGTGATCAGGCTAGAACGCTTGTGTCGAGGGTTTGGGATTCTTTCAGTGCTTCCAGACGCAATTGTGTCGTTCACCATGACCTGAACATATTGTCGCTTGATATCAAGCCGTTGCGCTATTTCTGGCACCGTTAGCCCGCCATGAATATAAAGAATCTCAAGCACAGCACGCATTCGAACCGTCAACCCAGTTCCTGCCAGCCCCTTTTCTACGACCTCTTCAGCCGCTTGCATCAATGGACGCGATGCCCATATCAATTCATACAGTTCTTTTGTCTTTTTCATGACATCATTAATGTCATATTGACAATGATGATGTCAATTGTTTTTGGTTGCTTTTTGTTCAAATTGAATGGGAGTCACGTATTCACTGATCTAACGAATGAGTGATCACAAGTGCAGGACATAGAGCGGATTCTCTCCTTTGTGCTTCGTTATTGATGCTTTTAATTGTTATGTTATATTGTTGCAAAAAACGTTGGGTGAATTTGTACCCAAGCTGTTCTAGGGTTTTAGAGCATGGAAAGCGTTAGAACACCAACGAATGATGGTCAGGTTGAAGAAATGAAAAAGAGAAAAAGCCCCTGTATTGATATGTGCGATTTCTCGGGCACCAAGGGCTGGTGTTTGGGATGCGGCAGAACGCGAGAAGAATGCCAAAAGTGGAAATCAATGAAGCCTTATGCCGCCAATCTTCTTCAGAAGGAGCTGCAAAAAAGGATGTCGAAATTGAATGCCGAATCAAATAAATAAGCTCTCCATTAAACTAAACAAAAGCGCTGTTTTGTTCATAAGTTTTCATTTCTATTCATAGTTGCTCATGTCTGGGTAAATCTCTCGACTTCTATTGAACCAATCGATATTTTCACAGTCGACCTATTCTTATAATTAATAAAGATACTTAGAAAATGACATTTATGTTTACACAAACTAGTAAGCCTTTCGCTTTGCTGCTACTCGCGACATGTTCATTTTTTGCGCACTCCTCGCAACAAAATGATGCTTTGTGGTATACGCCTACCGACATTCCCACGGACGAAACTGTTCAATTATCTAAGCTCGATAATGGTATGCGAGTCATCATGATCGACAACGACTTACCAAAACAAAGTATGTCGATACAGATGTACATTGATGCAGGCTCTCAACAAGACCCTCAACCCTATTCAGGGCTAGCGCATTTTTTAGAACACATGGCGTTTAACGGCTCTACTCACGTAGAAGAAGGGGCGATGATCCCCATGTTGGAAAAGCACGGTCTTGCGTTTGGTGCCGACACCAATGCTTCGACAGATTTGGGGTACACCACATACGAGCTGGATTTACCTAAAGCCACGCCAGAAGCCATTGAAACGGCACTATTCTTACTTCGTGAAACGGCGTCTGAGTTAACACTATCACCAAGCGCTATTGAACGTGAACGAGGCGTTATCCAAGCGGAGCGTCGAGTTAGAGGGACTCGAGAACAGCAGCGCTACATAGATCGGATTCAATATCTATTGGGCGATTCAAATGTTTATGAGCGATTGCCCATCGGCACTGAATCTTCCATAAACAAGATAAATCAGGATGCGCTGAAGTCATTCTACGAACGCTACTACCGCCCTGAACACACCACATTGGTTGTATCTGGTGCAATCCACCAACATCAAATGATGAAAAAAGTCCAAGAGCACTTTGCAAGCTGGCAACCAAAATCGTCAGGGCAAGCGATAGTGGACCCAACCATTACCTATTCCTTACCTAAAAAAACGGAAGCGTACGCCAATATTGACCCCAAAAATCGCTATATCGTCATTGGGCTCAACTTCATCTCCCCAAGAGACAGTGCGCCATATGGGAAAAAACAGCATCTTGAGTACCTGAATGAAATCATCGCTTTGAGAGCCTTCAATCACCGCCTTAAAAAGACGGTTGAGCGAAACGATGCAGATGGCAAACTTCGATACCCTGGTGCGTCATTGGAAGGGCAATCAGGTGTCGTCCGCATTCGCAACCTGTCGGTGATCACCGATGAAGGAGGATGGCAACACGGGCTTCAAACCTTGAATCATACCCTTAAGCAAGCCACAACATTTGGGTTCAGTGAACGAGAGATTCAACGTCAGATCGAGTCGTATGAGGGTTCGCTTGAGAATGAAGAAGAACAGCGTTTCAGCACCCATAACACCACCCTGTCTAACCGCGTGGTGAACGCTTTGGACTCTGGTGAACCTTTGGTGTCTGAACGGACGGTACGCCAATTATTTGCAGAGATGAAATCGCAACTCACGGTCGAGTCTGTAAACCGCGCATTCCAAACCCACTGGTCTGACAGCGCAGCACGTTTGTATCTGGATGATCGAAGCGCCCCTTCCAACATCAATAAGCAAATGCTAGACGCATACCAAGCGATGCAAAAAGAAAAGGTGGAACCTTACAAAGAGCAGGAAAGCCAAGCTTTTGCTTATACCGATTTTGGCCCCGCTGGTAAGTTTACGGAACTCAAACCCACTCAATTTGGTGATATACAGCGCTATCAATTTGAGAATGGTGTAATGCTGAATGTGAAGCCTACGGGTTTAGAAATAAACACCGTGTACCTCACCATTAATTTTGGGCAGGGGGTGTTAGGGCTTAACGAACATGACGCGCCTTTGGCGAGTGTATTTGCACCCGCAATGGTATTGAGTGGCGTAAACAAGCACACCATGGATGAACTCCAAGAGATGTTTGGCGGCCGCTCCCTTTCTGCTTCGCTTAAAGCTCAATACAATAGTTTTGTTAGCGAAGTTGCGCTGGACTCATTAGATGTATTCGATCAACTGCGTTTTAGTGCGGCATTACTGACCGATAATGGGTATCGCAAAGAAGGCTGGGAGTCAGCAGTGCGCCAGTATGCTGATTTTCTTGCCAGCTACGAAAGCGAACCAAGCAGCGTACTGGGTAGACAATCTTCTGCCCTTCTCCATGGTGGCGATAGCCGATGGAGTGTTCACTCGCTTGAGCAAGTTCGTCGTTTAAGCATCAAAGACGCTAAATCTGTGCTCGACAAAGCCATTCAGAAGGGACCAGTCGAGATTTCTTTAGTCGGTGATATTAGTTTGGAACAGGCCGTTCACTATGTAGCGAATACCTTTGGTGCGCTAGATATACACGCGCAAGCGCCTGCCAAACCATTTACTCTATCTCTGCCTACATTCAAAACGGATCCAGTGACACTTTTCCATACTGGCGATACAGAAAATGCCATTGTCTCGGCATATTGGAAGGTTTCCGATGGTTCAGATCCTTTGCGAAACATTCGACACAGTGTTCTTCATAGTGTCCTTCAAAGCAAGGTGACCGAAACCATACGTGAGAACATGGGAGTGGCTTACAGCCCAAGTGTGTACCTAGAACAATCGAATTGGCTAAAAGACTTTGGCTATATCAATATCGAAAGCCGCACCGCATTGAAAGATGTTGAGAAAGTAGAAGCGGTATACCAACAAATTTGGCAAGCGCTCCAAAAAGCACCCATTAGCCAAGAAGAGCTAGAACGAGCAAAAGCACCAATTCTAGAGACGTTGGCGCAAAAGCCACAATACAACCAATATTGGTCCAATGTAGCGTCGGTTGCTCAATCTCAACCTGCGTTAGTGGAAAATGAAGTGCTTTACATAGACGCGTTAAAATCGATCACAGTAGAAGACATTCAACGCCTCGCTCAATCAATCCCAGAAGATGAGTATTTATCGATTCGCGTGGTACCCAAACCGTAATACGACAAGGAGGCAATTGCCTCCTTTTGTTTATGTGGTGTGATGGAGCGTTGTGATAACGAGAAAGAATAATGGAGCTATTTGATTCATTAATTAGAAGAAAGGCGCCATAGGTACTTTTATAGAGGTGAAAACTTTGGTTCGAAAACATTAGTCTAAGTTAATTCTATTTACCGTAAGCCAATAAACATTGACGAGAATGAAGTCTTCTAAATATAGTAAAATTAAATCTGTTTTATAAAAACTAATTGCATATATGGTTGGTTTTTATAAAATGCAGCCTCTGTAACTAAATGCTTGTTATTTATGAGGTACAAATGGAAATGTATGATATTGCAATTGTTGGGTTTGGAGCGACCGGAGTTGGTCTTTTGAATGAAATGCAAAACGAACTGTTCACCAAACGTCATTTAACTCCTTCAGTTGCTATATTCAACTCAAGTTCTAGTTTTGTAAAAGGTAAAGCTTTTGGAGATGCTGCTCCTGCTCATATAGTTAATACTCCACCTGAACTAATGTCAGCCTCTGCATTAGAACCAAACAGTTTCAGCCGCTGGTTGACGGAACAAACTAACGCGGCGCCCCAGTGGCCAACACGAGTGACTTTTGCGAAGTATTTGGAATATATATACGATGATATTAAAGCAGCAAATCTCATCCACTCTAAAGAATTTATGTCTGATGTTGTTGGTCTGATTAAAGAGGGTGGGCGATTTATCTTGACTCTAGAGGATGGGAAGACTATCTGCGCTCATGAAGTGGTCTTATGTCTAGGATCTATTAATGCTCAAAATTTTACAGAATTTTATGGTAATCATGGCTTTATAAAGCATCACTCTGAGTTTGAGCGAGTTCCAAGTAATCACATTCTTGTTGCTGGATCAGGGCTAACGGCCGTCGACGCATTTCGGCACATTGCCAAGAAACAGCAAGCAACAGTAAAGATGTTTTCTCGCAGTGGTCTAGCACCTACCTGCTTGAGCGAAAGTAATCAATATGTACCCAAGCACCTCAGTTGGAATGCGCTTGTTCGCGAGAATCATTTATCGCCGCTGAAAGCGTTTATGAAACTGCTTCTAGCTGAACATAGAGCACTTAAGGGAAATTCGGAATTTAGGTACGCAACTCGACTTTTACATTCTGGGAAGCAAGCAGAATACTTTGATTACTTAAAAACTAGAGCCTTAAACGGGGACTTACCATGGCAAGATGTCTTGGTATCTACACGTTACTGGTTCCACAAACTTTGGAAAGCTATGCCTCTTAGTGAAAAATCAGAGTTTATGCGTCGCTTTGGTGCATTATGGTCTGCGTGGCGCCACCCAATTCCTATCGATTCGTTCTCTCAATTGGGAGGTGCTGTAAAAGATCAAAAATTACAGTTTTACAAAGCATTATCAACTCCGCTCCATAAGAATGGAGTATTTGAAGTTTCAACAACGAATGGAACACTAGTTTCGGATTCTTTGTGGGATGGAACTGGAGGCAATACAGTATTAAAAAATACGGAGAGTCGACTTTTACAACAAATGTTTAAACAGGGATATGCAGAAGCCCACCCTTGTGGAGGACTCGTCATCAATCCTAAGACGTTTGAGATAATTGCTGATGGTAAAGCTATTGATGGGCTATACAATATAGGTCCACTCAACCGAGGAGTTCTATTCTCCACAAATGCTTATTGGTTTAACGCTCAATGCTCTGAAAAGTGGGCACATCAGTGGTTAAAACGCATCACCATCAAAGAAGAATTAAGTAAAGAGACCCATTATTCATGATGTCATTTATGCCATTTATTTATCTACTTGTTGGCTTCTGCGTCGGGAAAACGCGTCTGAACCTTAAAGCGATAGCATCCCAAATTTTGACTAAATTGGTTATCCCACTGGTCATCATTTGGAATATCTCACTCCACTTAGAACAAATGGTGTGGGTGATTGTGCTGACTTTTGTTATCACCTTAATATTATTTTTGGGTCAACAACGTTTCGGAAAAGATGCGGTGCGGAGTCTATGTTTTTGTTATTTGAACATAGGTTGGTTGGGGTTACCCATTGCCCATACGCTGTTTGGGGAAGAGGCGGCTAGATTTGTATTGGCGGTCTACATTGGTAGTTCAATTTTTGGCAATTCTATTGGAGCTAACTTCCTTTCTAAAACTCAGCGCTCTTTTATAACGATATTTAGGTCGCCTCCTGTCGTTGCACTTGTTGTTGGCTGTTTGCTCATCCCCTTTAATCATTGGGTTGAAAGCTACGCTGGTTCATTTTATCAGGTAAGCAAATTTCTCATGAGTTTTCTAGGAATGATGGTATTGGGTATTTGGTTATCGGAGACTACTTTAAAACGTTGCGACGCTTTGACTTACACCAAGACTTATCTTTTTCGTATTCTCATATTGGGAGTCGCGTTATTGATGGTAATGGTTACCTACTCACAATTTGATGCACACATAATGAGCGAGCAGATGTTATGGCTTTTCTTGATATGCCTCCTTCCGCCTGCCGCTAATATCATTGTTTTAGAAACATCTTATTTAGGCACGGGAACCAGTGCAGCTAGAATTTCAATAGAGACAGTTGTCAGCTTATTTGCGATTGCGGTTTATGGGGTAGTTCTCCATTATCTTCCTAATTAACTTAAGCTTTTGATAACAAGCCATTTCTTATCAAAAAAGGAGGCATCAGCCTCCTTTCCCAATCCAATTTTAAGTAACGAAACCCTATCTACGGTTTGCCTCACTCGTTTTTACTCCTTTTCATCTAAAAATCGACAAACTTCAATCTCAAACCCTCTTGTTTGGCTTACTCATCCATTACCAATACCACACGGTAAGTTTATCAAGTGTTACTATCACTGCTCTGCATTTGAAATAGCCACAGTGCCCAATGTTGTTTAAGACAATGTTGACCAAAAACTTTTGTAAAGATGTTAAATAGGAAGTTTGCTTTATGCGTAAATCAGATAAGAAGATCGAAAATCAAATTAGAGGGGTGTTAACCGAAGTTTGTGAAGATACGTTAAAGGGCTACGACGGTTTTCTTTGGGTGACTCATACGGTCAAATACTCTTCTTTTCCACAGAGCTTAAAAATCGTCTGTGTATTCGACACTATTCAAGATAGAGCGAACTTTTTAATGGGAGAAGGGCAGCTTCATGTTTCAACAGCTATCCAAAAGGCGTTTAACAAGGTTGGAGTCCAACTAAAAAACGTAGATAAGCTAATCAGTTACGATATACAGAAAAAGCGCGAGTCCGGTTATCAAAGAAAGTGAATGGAGTTTAGAGTGAGAATCTAAGGCTTTATATAACGAATATTGATATAGAGCCTAGCGGTATGTATACCTGAGCTGTCGTTTTCTCTGAACGATAGGGACACAAAGGGTGGCTTTCGATATAATCAGTATTTATTGAAAATGTATTTATTAATAATTATTAGTTTCTAACCATGCTCAGTCCTATTTGGCTTAACACTTTTAAAACACTGGTTGATGTCGGACATTTCACCAAAACAGCCGAGTTGCTCCACATGACGCAACCTGGGGTAAGCCAGCACATCAATAAACTAGAAGCTGCATGCGGTTACCCCCTAATAAAGAGATTTAACAAGCAGTTTGAGTTAACCATCTATGGGCGTAAAGTTTACGATTATGCCGTCAAACACTTTGAAGAAGAGTTTGATCTATTACAGAATTTGGCACACGACGAACCTTTCCGAGGCCGCTGTACCATTGGTTGCTCGGGCACTTTCGCTTGGTTGATCTATTCAGATTTACTTTCTTTGCAAGCGAGTTATCCAGACTTATCCATTGAGTTAGAAGCCACACCAAACCAACGTATCTTTGAGCAGATACTGCAAGGAAAATTGGATATAGGCCTAGTAACAAAAGAACCCAATCCCAAATACTTTTCGAGCCGTGTTATTGGTGCGGAGTGTCTTGCTCTTGTGCTACCGCTTTCCGCAGACGAAAGCTTGCCTATCAATGAATTATTAATGGAGTTAGGTGTAGTTCGTCACCCAGATCTGGCTCACTATTTCCAAACTTATGTTAATCAAGCCAATAACGATTTGCTTCGTTTGGTCGATTTGGATGAGGTTTCTACACAAAGCTACATTAACCAAGTGCATCAAATATTAGTTCCTATAGCGAAGGGCATTGGTTTTACAGTGGTTCCGCGATGGTGTGTCGACTTATTCGCCGCCAAAGAACAGTTAAAAATATTCAATATTACCGCAGAGAGGCAGGAGCCTGTGTACTTGGTTAGCAAACTTAATTCACCACTTGCTAAGCGTTATGAGCAAGTCATTAAAGTTATTGAAAACTCTTTTGACATGGGTGAAGTGAGTTAAGAACCACTATTCAGAAGATATTTGCGTTATGCCCTTATATGTAATGGCTTCGGCTAGATCTTACCTAGGAATGAGCACAAAAAGGTTGGCATAACAGCCAACCTTTTGCTTTATGTGTTTACTTATTCATAGTCTGAAGCGTAAGTGTCTTCGTATGAGTGTGAGTAGAATTCGAACAGGTTGCCAAACGGGTCTTCCAGATAAACCATTTGTGCTTGCTTTAGATCGTCTTCTGGGTGGTAACGCATGATGTCCATACGAACTTTTCCGCCATACTCTTCAACGCGCTTGATTGCAGTATCAAACTGCTCTTTAGGTAGCTGCAAGCAGAAGTGGAAGATACCTAGGCGAGAGAAGTCTACTTCATGACGTTCTTGACGATTTTTCATCTCAAACAATTCAACACCGATACCATCTGTTGTTACTAGGTGAGCGATGTTAAAGCCTTTAAAACCTTCACCGAATACCGCAATACACATACGGCCAATCGCAGATTCTCGTTCTTCAATCACTTTAGTGTTGTTCATTACAATACGAAGACCTAGCGCTTTAGTATAAAACTCAACCGCTTTGTCCATATCACCAACCATGATACCAACGTGATTCATTTTCATAATTTGCTCCCAGTACCGTTAATTTTGCGGCTCTATTTCGATAGAAGGGAGTATATGGGTGTGAATGAATTGGTTAAAATTATCATTATTTATTTAAATGATAATATTTGGTTATGGATGTGATTGGAGAGTAAGAAGCTAAGTTAAGTCTTCACATTGAAGTATTTTGTGCATGTCTAGTGGCGTAGTGGATTTGGCAAACTGACTAGGGTTTGTAATAGCCAAGGTAATTCGAGAAATACTGATTTATAAATAAGATAACTCATAAGTGTCTAACATTGAGCTAGCTGTATTGGCTAGCACAGTTCTGCCCCATAACCTTTTAGTGGTGCCTACCAGTAGTCAAGAGCAAGTTACACTATGACTTATTTTTCTAATCCTAGCATGTCGACAAGCTTCAGGCCTTACCACTGTTAGTATCTCTCTACTTTTACTGCCTACTGTTGTGCTGTTATTATGTATTTGTCGAAAGTTCAATGAGTTAGAGAAGATGAGTGAGGTAATTCAAGATACTTTTGCAGATAGCGTGCTCAAGGGGAAAATTAAGGCCCCAACCAAGGGCGGTTTTTCTGTTAAGAAGTGGGACAAAGAGTGGGCGAAATTTGAGGCTGATGCTTCAGAAAGAGACCTGAAGGTATATAAAGCAGGAATCATCATTGATAGCTTGTTAAGCGAGGTTCGTGGACAGCTTTCTGAACTCTACTCTAAAGCCCCTAAAACAACTTATGAAAAACTGATGTTGTCTTATGTCGCCTCATCTAACCGAACGATAACTGTCGCTATTAAAAATGCCATCAAGGAAGCCGAAGCTAACGTTCTAGGAGCTAATTCTAAAGGAGCTAATGTTCATGCAGCAATGATTGAAGCCAATATGTTAGGCGATAAGAAAAGCCTTGGAGAATTGGCGCATGGTGCTGTTGATGGTTTTCAGTTAGCGGTCAGAGGTTGTCTTGGAAAAATAGAAAAAGGTGAAAAGTTAACTGTTTCTGAAAATCCAATAGATGAAATGCCATTCGTTATGCAGGAATCTGGGCTTTCACAACTCTACTGGGGATACCTGCATTTGTGGCAATGTGTTCTATGGTCTGATTATGACTTGATTGAGTTAGACGATGAGCACAAAGTCTTCTCTATTCAGCAACCCAAATCTGAATTCGAGGTTTCATTCCTAAGTAGCTCGAGTAGAAAAGACCGTCTTTCAGGACAGAGTACCATGATGGCTTCACGGTCATTGATTCGCTCTAAGTTTCTGGGTGATAAATTCGTGATGATGAAGCGCGAGAACAAAAGGCGAGTGGCGTACGTAGCGGATGTCAAAGACGCTGGGGATAAGTTAGTTACATTCAACACTGAATGGAGAATTAAGGAATTAGACCTCCAGTCTCATTATCCTAAAAAATGGTTAACTGATGACTATGGTAAAGGCTTCTCTCTTAATGAGGGCTTGAATGTATTCCGTTGTATGATGCTGATGGCAAAAACTCTAAAAGACAATTTTCCTGAAAACGATAGTGCATTCACCATTAACAAACTCAACGAATTTTGCCCGACAGTTCCAGTATTCTCTTTGAAAAGAGCTCTGTGCGATGCGACAGGTCTGGCTGCGGAAAAGGTAGATAATATACTTGAGTTTATGACTATCAAAGCATCAGCCACCAGTGACCTGTGGTGCCAACCTTTAATTAAGACCAGCAGAAACGAATATGCGATTGTTGTTAGTGCACTGTGCTCTCCTTCTATGTTCAGAGTTTTCGAAAGATGGGTTGATGACTTGGGTATAGACCTGGGCGAAAAGGGGTATACATATGAAGATACAGTTATTGAAGAGCTGAATGACTCCCTATCGAAGAGTTCTCTTATCACGGATTACGACAAGGGAGTTAGCAAAAGAATTAAACTCGATACAGGTGAGGAAGAGTTTGACTTGTTAGCCCGTGTTGATGACCTAGTCATCATTGGTGAAGCAAAGTCTATTGTTACTACTGATTCTGAAATATCTAAAGCTCGTGCAGCAGGCATCCTTGAACATGCAGGTCAGCAGGTCACAAGAAAAACAGGTTTTTTGAAAGATAATTTACAAGCAATTTTCGAGCGTCTGGACTGGAATTACGACCCTAACGCAGATTACAAATTTGCTCAGTGCATCTTGAATAGCGGGAGGGTTTTTGTCGGTCATGAGTTCGATGGTGTTCCTGTGATTGATGAGAAAATACTGAGCGCATACTTTGCATCTGACAAAGTGAACTTATTCAGTGTTCGGTCAAGGCAAGGAGTTAAGACTATTGCATGGTTGCAGCTCTACAGTAATCTTGATGAGTTGAAATCAAACTTTCAGAGATATGCTTGCAATCCACCACAACTAAATGAAGATGTGGATTCTTTTGAATACAACGTAAACAAGTTTCCGTACATGACTGAGGACTCATACAAGGTAATCAAAAAATACTTAGTGCTCAAACAGATAACACCGATAGATATAATTGAACGAGATCATCATTTCCGAGTAGTTAAGTCTGATGATTTTGATGCCGAAGTTGCTAGTGTAAAAGTCATGATGTGACAGGGAGGTTGCAGTGGGAAGCTATGCTGATGTGAATATCGGTGATCATGAGCTGTGGTCATGGAAAAACTATTATGACAAGTGGTACTTCACCAAACAAGATCGAGTCAGGGAAGTGTCTAATGATGATTCTAGCGATTTCATTGGTTATAAGATTGATGCTAAGACCCTGACTAGAAGATTGCAGTTAGCTGGATATGACCTTAATTCAGCACGCTATGATTTCGAAGAAGTGAGGGCTTCGTGGATTTCAGAGATGAAAGAATCGCTAGGATATTATCATGGTGAAGATAGTGATTTAAGCCATAAAATTACTGCGAATCTAAAGGTAGTAGAGGCGCATAGCTTCGACGATTGGCTGAGGGTCCTGCCTAGAGCGTTAGAACTTTCTCAAAATAGGTTCAAAGATGGTAACTTTGAATCCAAAGTACAGATTGAAGGTGAAGCACTCTTATCCTTCATGCTTTCAGACTTTTACGGGGTGTTCGAAGACAACCAGGGTTTTGCTGGAGCGATGTTCCCTTGTAATAGAGTCGAGACATATGCCGTAGTTTTACTCGAAGCCTCACCAGATGATGTTGTATGTACGCTAGATATAACAGACCTTGTCTCGGGGGGGTGGGTTGAAGATTTTGATGACATCGCCCAAATACAAGCTGGCGAAACGCATTTCTATGGACTTTTCACTGCATCATTAGATGAGTTGCATACTTTGAATGCAACGTCTGAAAATCCCGTTCTACAGAGGATGGTATTTGCCAGTGTTATTACCACTATGGAAGCGTATCTCTCCGATACCATGAAACGGCATGTTCTAAATCGTGATGCGATAAAGCGAAGGTTCGTAGAGTCTCACGCTTCGTTCAGCAAGAAATTGAACAAAAGTGAAGTCTTCACATTCCTAGACAATTTAGATAGAACTCTCAATGAAGAGATAGACCGGATCTCCTTTCATAACATCGACATCGTGAAAGATCTCTACAAAAGAGTTTTGCTTTGCGAGTTTCCAGAAGAGCACCTATCCAAACTGCGTCCGTTGATATTTGTAAGGCATGACATTGTTCACCGGAATGGGAAGAAGACTGACGGTAATGTCATTAACGTTTCCCAGCAAGATGTTGTCGAGTTGATTGAGTTAGTAACAGATGTTACTAAAGCTATCGACCTTCAGATAATCGACGGAATGCTGGTTGATTAGTTATCTAGTGCTGCGTCCAACGCCGCCTCGGTAACTTGCTTGATGAGCGGCACCAGAAGGCCAATTTTACCGTTAAAGTTAAAGCTCTGATCAGATTGGAGTGCTTTAGCGAACTCTTCGACGTTGATCTCGAAATGATCAGCCATGATGTGTTCCTCCCTGTAGAGGTTTAACTAAAAGAGGTGACACCGACTTTTGAACACTATCCCCATTATTCACAGAACAGTTTACTCGTCGATCCGGCCTGCAAAGTGGATGCTCAGGTGCGAAAGCGTCAGACTCAACATACTTTTCCTAATGTATGAGCCTGTTCGAAAGCTCCTTTCTCTAACTAGTTTATGTCCAATAACGTGTTAAAAAAGGAGGCATCAGCTTCCTATGCCAATCCAATTTCAAACCATTAAAGCTCTTTCTCAATGGTGGTTTTCTTAGGTGAGTGTCCCCTTTATTTCCCTTTCAGCAATTATTGAGTCGACGAAGGGCTATTTGTTGGACCCGCACTAGCCTTATAGTTGTAAAACCAGTAGAAACTCAGCCCGGTACATAGCCCCCAAAATGCACTGCCAATGCCCAATAAGTCGATACCAGAAGCGGTGAATAAAAATGTAAATAGTGCTGGCTCTCGGCACTGATTATCTGCCATCGACACCGCTAAGCAGTTCATTAGCGTCGGCATTATTGCAAGACCTGCAACCGCAATAACAACTGCTTCAGGAACGGCGCTAAACAGGGAAAAAAATGACATCCCCATAATGCCTGCTAATAGGTAAAACACCCCCGTCGAAACCCCTGCCATATAACGTGTCTTCGGGTTTTCATCCGCATTAGCCCCCATACAAATAGCGCCTGTGATGGCCGCAAGATTAAAAGCAAAACCACCAAACGGAGCCGACAATAGGCCAGCCACACCTGTCACTGTGATGACTTTTGAGGAATCGACTTGGTAGCCATTCGCTTTCAATACCGCAAATCCTGGTAAATTCTGCGAGGCCATGGTGACGATAAACAGTGGTATCCCAACACTGAATAAAGAGAAAAATTCAAACTCTGGAGCAATGAATTCGGGCGTGGTTAAGCCTATCGTCACCTGACTGACATCGAGCTTGCCTAAACCTACACACATGACTAAAGCGATGATAAAAATACTTGGGATCAGCAAGTTTCCGAGCCGAACTTTGGCCAGAATAAACACCGCCAACATAACGGCAACAATATGGATCTCTTCCATCAAAGACGTAAATAGACCCAAGCCAAACTGTAATAAAATCCCCGCCAACATAGCGGAGGCGATGGATGTAGGGATCTGTTTTAGTACCTTTTCAAATATTCCGGCTAAGCCAACTAGCGTAATTAGCAATGAACTAAACAAAAACACAGCCACCGCCTGATTCATCGTTAACCCTTCAAGAGATGTAATTAACAACGCTGCTCCGGGTGTCGACCAAGCGGTAACGACAGGTTTTTTGTAGTAAAACGAGAGCAAGATTGTGGTTACCCCCATACCAATACCCAGCGCCCAGAACCATGAAGCCACTTGCGCGTCAGTAGCACCTGCACTCATCGCCGCTTGGAAAATAATCGCTGCGGCACTCGCATAACCAATGAAAACGGCAATAAAGCCGGTACTAACGTGGGAAATTTTTAGCTTAGCCATGTTAATTTTTTCCTATGTGCGTTATAACGTCCATAGGTTCAATCTAGCACTTGTGCGTTATAACGCACAAGCTATTTGTAGAGAAAATATGCAAAAAGAAATAAATGTTGGTGATAACTTAAAGCGTCTCCGTAGTGACAAAGGTTGGAGCTTAGACAAGGCCGCGAAAGAAACGGGTGTCAGTAAAGCAATGCTAGGTCAAATAGAACGTGGTGAATCAAGCCCTACGGTGGCAAAGCTATGGCAAATAGCGTCAGGGTTCGAGGTGTCATTTTCGAGTTTTATCACGACCAGTTCAAACAGTGAGCTTACTAGCCTATTCAGGGATGCGAATGAACTAAGGCGTGAAGAATACAACGTTGGCTTTTTCGTTAGCTTATTGTTTCCTTTCGAGCCCGCGCTCGGATTTGAGATATTCGAACTGACTCTTGTCCCCAATTATCAGCACGAATCTCCCCCACATAACCTTGGTGTTACCGAACACATTTTATGTATTTCCGGTGAACTAGCGGTGTTGTTTGATGGTGAATGGCATACATTAAAGGCAGGACAAGCCGTTCGCTTCAATGCTAACCAGATTCATGGTTACAAAAATATCGGAAAGGAAAATGCCGTATTTCATAATGTGATTCATTACCCTGAGAGTAAGCAGTAGGGGCAAATATTACGCCATTAGGAGTGTCCGCAATGTATCGTATTTTTGAAAATTAATTGATTTACTCATATTAAATCTAATAACTGTCACGTATGAAATGTCAGTAGTCTATGGAGTGTTATTTGAACAATCGAGTTGTCTTTACAGGTGGCCCGGGGGCTGGAAAGACCTCAGTTATCGAGCTTTTATGCCAATTGGGTTACCAAAGTGCGCCGGAAGTTGGACGAAAAGTTATCCAAGCCCAAATGAAATCACAAGGTACAGCGTTGCCTTGGCTTGATAAGGCAGCATTCCGAGATGAAATGGTTCTTGAAGAAATCAATAATTATGAGTGCTATAACGATGCTGAAATTACACTATACGACCGGAGTATCATTGATTCGTATGGATACAGTACGCTTGAACAAATACCCATTTCAGAACTTTTATTATCCAAATGTCGTGAACTAAATTATTGCCGTCAAGTTTTCATTTTTCCTCCTTGGGAAGAAATCTATGCAAATGATACCGAGAGAAAACAGGACTTTATTGAAGCAGTGGCTACCTATCATGCGATGGTGAACGCGTATACAAGGTTTGGCTATGAGTTAATTGAAGTCCCTAAGGTTTCTGTTTTAGAAAGGGCAGAATTCATCATTGGTAAACTAAAAGATGGATATCAAGCGTGATTCTGCAATCAAGCTACTTATGCCCTTCCTATATGGCTGACCCAGCGAGCTAAATACGCCTTATTTACTGAGTTTTAAGCCTGTAATTCTGGGTTGTTGGTCTACACAACCGTCGACAAATACAGTTAGCTTTTTCTCGTTGGTTTGCGCATCCAGCATCATGGTAAAAAGTTTGTCGGCAGCATTGGGCATCTCGTTTTCCAGCGTTGGAGAAATCAGATGCACGTTTTCTTTAGACGTCCATTGGCATTTTTCAGGATCGTGAAAGAGAGAGGCATCAACAGAAAAACCAGACCGACCGGATTTCCATATAATGTCCTTAACCTCTTGCTGGCCATTGGTCCAACTACCCGCAGCACTAATCGTGGGTATGCAAGAGAGAAGGGAAACAACAACAAATTTATACATAATTTCTAATTACCTTTACTCAAGCGAAGCATTCAAAGCGGAAATGCTTGATGTTAAATCCCAAGCTTTCCCATAAAACGCTCGCATGTTGCCAGATTATTGATTAATTACATCTTTAAAGCTTATGGCTGTAGAAGTGGAAAAGTCAGATTTTGAATAAAGGCCGCTTTTTGCTGGGGTAATCGTTTAAAACAAGGCTTAAGTATAGTCATCTATAAATTAGTGGGTTTTTCAAAAAATGAGCTTGAAAAGAAAGCGGAAATCGAAACTTTTTATATGTATATACCCAAGTGACCTCAAGGTACAGGATTCAGAGCCTCATATTCTGTTTCAATTCAAGGAAAAGAACGCAGCGGAATGACGAGTCATTTCCAAGTTCTTAGACGATGAAGTGGGGCAGAATATGGGCTCCCAAGGGCGAGTTTAACTGGCTTTCATACTGTGTTATCGATTCTTGATTTAGAACCACTAGATCTTCAAATCGATGCCTTGCCTGAAAGCCAGTTAACTCTCGCTGAACCTAGCACCTTGAGGTCACTTGGGTATAGAGTTCAATATCTCACTTATTGATAAAAGGTATTGTTCGCTGAAAAATTTTCCGTACTCTTCTGCGAGAAACGGAGTTCGTAAAACATCCAGCGCTATGAACACCTAAACATTTATGTAATGTGAGTATTTATTTTGAAAACCATATTTGATCGTCTTATTTATTCTCTCGTAACGATAATAGTGTTAGCAATAGTTGTTGCTGCAATATATTTTTCCATTGGTGAAAAAGAAGAACCAAAAAGGGATATTAGTAACTACGTGACTCTAATGGATGAGCTTAAAAATTCACTAAACCCTACGAACAAATACATGGAGTTAAAAAAAGAGCACCGCTGTATAATGGAGTTTGGTTGGGGGTTAAATTTCGAAAAATCTGCTAAAGCGTTAACGAGGAACCCACATTTGTTATTGCAAGATCACTACATTGATCTCGCAGTGGCAGGTGCAGAAGTATCACTTAACTACGTTAAAACCATTAAGGTAGACGGAACAAATGCTTGCTTTAGCGCGTTACATTCTAAAGATAGAGTCAGAGAGATGATCAATATTGATGAAATGTGCAGAAACGAAATAAAAAAAGGATCCTTTGGTGATTTCCCTAACGTTGACTTTGATAGCTTCTCGGATGAACAAATCGTTGCAACGCTTTCTATCTTAAATTCTAAATATTTAAGTGAACTCCCTTTTTCAAATACGAAGCTAGAAGAATTTTTAGGTTCTTGCAGTGAGTAGCTTATCTTTAGGGATTGGGTAGGATATTGGAATTTAATAATAATGCCAGTCAACTAATTGACTGGCTTTTTTTATGTACTCTAATATCAAACTATTAAAATTCTCATTCCTTCAAGGTTGATATTTATAAAGTCGTGTTGATATATGGCATTGGGATTTTTTATGAAACTAATTGGATCAATATACACGTTATAATGAAATGTCTAATAGGTTAATTACATTATTACTTGTCTTTTCTCTTGTTGTTAACGAAAAGTTAAAAGCAAGATTGTGTCATCTATGCATTATTCAAAAACCCACCTAGCATAAATTTGAGATACAAAAAAACAAGAAGTTTATATTAACGTCAATGTCTAGGAGGCTTTATGCCACTTCTAAGTGTAATTCAGTTTAGCGAAGGTCAATCGAATGATGGTGAGGGTATGAATGTCGGGCCACCTGGCTGGTACATGGTTCCTGAAATTGGTGACGCTGCTAAAAATCTTCACTGGTGCATAGTTCAAAATGACTCCCCCCCTACCGCGGAACAACAACGAGTGATCCAAGGATTTTCAAACAGTTTAGCGAGTCCAAATGATGTTCTTATGTTCATGTCAACTGAAATGAAGCTCCATGATAAAGATCTACAAGTAGCCTATAACACTTGCTTTGTTGATTGTGACGTGATGGACATGAACGAGGTGCCAATGAATGTTGTTAATGATGTTGAGAGCATTGTAGAGGCGATGGGTGAAGAATTAGTTGAAGAGGCGTTAGCAGCATTATGAGTATGAAAGTGAGTTTTATATCTTTTCAGGATGTAGTTGGTCAATTAGATGATTACAAAGTAGAAGGGGTAGGATTAGGTAACTTAGAAACAGAACCTTCAGAAAAGCTTGAAAGTGGCGCCCTTTCAGAGGCCTCTATATCAAGTGAGATATTGTCTAATGTTTTTGATGACGGTGTAAAAATTAAGTTTGGCTATAAATTTAATGATGTGAAGTTTATTGTACAACTCATTAAGCATACTCAAGTTGTTCATATCGGTAAGGGGATGACCTGGAAGTACTATGATCCGAACACAGAGAAGTGGTCTGATCAAGATGAGGATGCTAAACCAATTACACTCAATTGTGGGAGTTTTAAATGCACGATGACACCCACTTTAGGTCATGATGATGGTTCTATTAATGTTGAGATAACATCAAGTGACTGAAAAACTGTACTCTAGTATAGCAATCTGGGTATTTTAGCCCTTAAAAACGCCCGATGCAGCACATCGGGCGTTCTAACGAATAATGCTTCAATCCATAAAAGAATGGTTTTTCAGCATTGAGCTATATCGACTAATCCAACTCAGCGAAGACAGCTTCTGCGCTCACTACACCACCTGAACTAGACAGGCTGCTAAATGGAACCAGAGTTTCTGGTGAAGAAGGTTTCTTAACCAGCAGCTCTGGGTACGTTGTTGAGTAATCCTTCAGCAACTCTTTTAGCTCTTTTGCTGATAAATCAGGGTAACGAGACCAAATGAGTGCCGCGACACCAGAAACAACTGGCGCAGCCATACTTGTGCCACTGTACGCGGCGTAAGTGTTGTCTGGCGTGGTCGATAACACTCGGTGACCCGGTGCAAAAACATCAACGGATTTCTGCCCGAAGCTACTGAAGTAAGTAACCAAGGTTTCATCTGCCAATTTCGACGAAGCGCCTACATCCATCCACGTAGGGATAGGGTAAGAAGCGTAGTATTTAGCGAATCGGTTTGGATAGCTTGGCTTGATGTCGTTGTCGTTACGGCTGTTACCCGCAGAGTGAACAATCAATACGCCTTTGCTGGCGGCGTAGAGGAAGGCGTTATCAACAATGTATTTGCGAGGTGAGTAGCTTTTACCAAAGCTCATGTTGATGATTTTCGCGCCGTTATCGACAGCATAACGAACCGCATTGGCGATGTCTTTATCGCGCTCATCACCATTTGGAACCATGCGTACTGCCATGATCTGCGCGTAATCTGCTACGCCATCTACACCTACATTATTTCCACGTTCTGCGGCAATAATACCGGCGACGTGTGTACCGTGTCTGCCGACAGGTCCTTTCACGTCGTTGTTACCATAGCCTCTTTCCCAAGGGTTTCTTGGGTCGTCCATCACAATGTCTCTGCGAGGATCAAAGTCTAGGTTGTAGTGGTAGTTAATGGATTCTTGATAGCGGCTTAAACGCGAATCGAGGTAGTCAAACGAGCGCCACTTTTCAAACACAGTCAGCAGACCTTGCGCGGCAACAACCACTGCTGGGTCGGAATGCGTCAGCAGTACTTGAAGCCCTTCTTTCGTGAAATCGGTGTGTTCGACAACAGCCAAAATATCGGCTTTGTACTGATTCGCTTGAACAATGGCTTGGTTAACTTCATCTAATGCGTTTTGGTAGTAGGTTACCGACTCTAAGTAATCGGCTTCCACGCCTTCGTAGTAGGCGCGTTTTTTCGGCGGGATCCAGTACCCTGCTTCTTTAAGGCGAAGGTACTTTTTGTATTCACGGGTCACTTCTAGGGTGTCGTGATCCATGTTGATGCCAAGTGAGTTCCCCAAGAAGTTCCAGCCATGAACATCATCGATGTAGCCATTGCCATCGTCGTCGATGCCGTTGTCTGGGATTTCATCTTCGTTAGTCCACAGCTTATTTTTCAAGTCTTCGTGTTCAACGTCCACACCCGAATCCAGTACCGCAACAATGATAGGTTGAGGCTGAAGCGGTGGCATAAGGTGGTCGTAAACGAAATCGACGCCAGAACCTTGAATCACAGAAGAATTTGGCGAAGCATTGAACCAATCGCCGCGGTGGGCGGCTGGGTCGCTGAACATATTGCGTGAAAGCTCATTGCGCTGAACGGGGTGAGAAGAGTGATCTTCAACGATGGTGCCTTTCACATTTTTTATGAAAGGGGAGTTGATAGGGTCTTCACCAACGTTAGCAAAGGCAGAAAAGCTGCTGCACGCGGTAACGGCTATCGCGAGCGCTGAAAGTTTATATCCTTTATTCATTGTGTTTGCATCCTTTTATCATTATGTGCTTAAAAAGCGACCTGAAGATAAAATGGATAGAGTTGAATATCATTCGTCATGTTTATGAAATGCGCAACTGATTCCATAATGCAATGTATTTCATATGAAAAGTACCATACTCAAGAGACCTCAAGATACAGGATTCAGAGCTTCATATGCTGTTTTAGTTCAAGGAAAAGAGTGCAGTGGAATGACGAGTCCTTTCCAAATTCTTTGATATACATTTCTTAAATGGGAGGCATAAGCCTCCCAATATTGTTCTTTAAACTCAGCTCGTTAGAGCAATTCCTTTAGGCTCGGGGTATTAGAGCACTTTTTTAATCGCAGCTTCTGCACAAGCAACATCAAGGTGACCACCCGGAGCACCACCCACGCCGATTGCACCGATGATTTGGTTATTCACTTTGAGTGGAATACCGCCCGCCAATAGCAATAAGTTGTCGTCCATGTCTTTCAATGGTTGCAGAATCGGTTTTTCTGAAATGGTCTTCATTAGGTTTGCTGTTGGTTGCTTCATGCTCACAGCGGTGAACGCTTTCTTACGTGAGCTTTCTAGTGTGTGAGTGCCTGCGTTGTCAGCGCGAAGCTGTGCCACGACTCGTCCGGCGGTATCCACAACTGTGGTGCTCACACGGTAACCTTGTGAATGGCATTGGTGTACCGATTCCATCGCTAACTTAAACGCGGTTTGTGAAGCAATGTTAGCGACGTTCACGGTCTTATTTTCTGCGGCGAAAGCATTGGTGCTCATCAATCCAGTCAACGTAAGTGCAGCAGCTAGAGCAGTGTGTTTGATGTTCATTTTTTCTTCCTCATTATTGGCGGTTTTTGTTTGACGAACCCATCCTATAAGAAGCGGAATTACGGAATGCTTTCACCAAGATTACAAACTTGTAATGTTCAAATTATCCGCAAAAAAGCTGTTAGAATTTTCCCCGAAGGTTATTAAAAAGGAAGCCAGAGTGAGAGTGTTACTCATTGAAGACGACAGCTTTATTGCTGATTTTGTTATTCAAGGTTTAGAGCAAGAAGGGTACAGCGTTACTCACACTGCTAATGGGCTAGATGGTGCGCATCTTGCCAAAAGTGAACCGTTCGATATTCTGATTCTCGACATTATGCTCCCCGGGAAGGATGGCTTTCAGATTTTATCTGAGCTTCGTGGTGAAGGGCACGCGATGCCTGTGATCATATTAAGCGCCAAACATTCAGTGGAAGAGAGAGTGCAAGGGCTAAAAGCAGGGGCAGATGATTACTTAATTAAGCCGTTTGCATTCAGCGAATTGTTGGTGCGTTGCCAAACCTTATTGCGTCGAATGTCGGTCTCGTCTACCCAAAACAACACTCTAAAATACCGCGATGTGGAGCTCGATCCTCTTAAGCGGGATTTAAAGCGCAGTGGCAAAGCGATTGCCTTAAACCAGCGAGAATTTGCGCTGGCGTATTTGCTGTTGCAGAATCCAGAAATGGTGCTGTCGAAAACCAATATTTTGGAATCGGTTTGGGGGTATCAATTCGATCCTCAAACCAACGTAGTGGATGTATTGGTTTGCCGCTTGCGAGCTAAATTGGATAAAGGCTTTGACCAGTCGCTTATTCATACCATTCGAGGGGTAGGGTATGTCCTCAAAGCAGAACATTGAGTTGGCGCTGCAACAAGCCAAAAAGCAGCTGTTTACCCAGTTTATGACTCTGCTATTTGGAGGCTTGGTGGTGATCTTAATGTTGATCGGCATTGTGTTTTTCTTCGACTCGTACCAAGAGGAAAAGAAATACCTGCACAGCTTATCGACGGAGTACCAACGCATTCTTACCTACGAATCGGACGAAAAATTGGTGCATGTCATCGAATCTAATCAACAGCGATTGTATGAAAACCATATTGCTGTGTATTTGTCGGACGAGAAAGGTACGCTGAATTATCTAGCGGGTGATGAATTTCCTATGTACGGGCTAGAAAAGTCGGTGATGGATTGGGATTCTCAGAATTTTGCGTATTTTCTCACACAGCCTCATCTCGCGATTCAACTAACGGGCAAAAAACAGGTCTTTCGCTTAATAGTGGATTTGAATTCTCGTTATGCTTCGGCGTTAAAAAACTGGCTGATCACGTGTTTTTCTGTGGTGCTATTGGCATTGATCACTGCTCTATTGGTGCATCGGCTGTTAACCAAAACACTGCGCCCGTTATCCCATCTAGCGGAAGACATTCAACGCTTAGATGAAGGTAATTTAAGTGACATCGCTACAACCCACGTAGGGAACGTGAATGGGGGTTTTGCTTTGCTTTACAGCAGTGTTCATAACATGTTGAGCAAGCTGACAACCTGCATTACGACACTCGATAGAACGCTGGACGCCATTGCACACGATTTACGAACGCCACTGACTCGTATTCACTTAACCGCAGAAAAGGCGCTGTCTCTCCCTAACCTTTCCCCAACACCAGAGCACCTTATACAGTCGAATACTACGCTTACCCAAGCCCTTAGCGATTGTGCCGAGAATTCAACTCAAGCCAATAACTTACTCACGGCACTAATGAAGCTTAATGACGAGTTAACAGGGAAAAAGCCAACACTGTTGGAAAACATCGACCCCAATACCATCGTGAAAACGGTCGCAAGTTGGTATGAAGACATCGCAGAGGTAAACGGTATCACGTTGAATCTGGAATTAGCGGATAGCCATTTAGCGAAAGCCGATGCCAATAAGCTAACGCAAATTATTGTTAACGTGTTGGATAATGCCTTGAAGTACACGCCAGAAGGCGGAACCGTGACCCTTTCTACGGCGATCAATGCGGCACACCAATACCAAATTTCTATCGTAGACACGGGTATTGGCATTGAGCCGGAATTCCACGAGTTGATCTTTAAACGTTTATTCCGAGTCGACGAAAGCCGAAACTTAACACACGGCTACGGGCTTGGGCTGTCTTTAACCAAAGCCATGGTTGATAGCCTAAATGGATTGATTTCAGTGGAGTCGGATCTGGGAAAAGGGAGCCGCTTTAACATTGTGTTAGAAGTGGTGGAAGTGTAATTTATTTATCAGCAAGTCCATCAGCCGCTAGCACTAAGTTTTGCTAACGGCTGATGTTTCTAAAAACTAGGACGATGCCTGCTCTTTCAAGTTTTCTTCACCATCAGATTGCGCACTATCTTTCGACCAGAAATACGCCAGCACGGAACCAGAAAGGTTGTGCCAAATCGAGAAAATTCCTGCGGGTAGCGCTGAAAGTGGTGTGAAGAACTTAAGGGCAAGCGCGGTGGCGAGCCCAGAATTTTGTAAACCCACTTCAATGGCAACGGTTTTACAGGTGGTTCTGTCAAACCCTAATAAGCGGCACGCGCTGTATCCTGCGGCTAATCCTACCCCGTTGTGAATCACCACGGCGATCAATACCCAAGCACCGACATCGGCAATTTGATCTCGATTTAACGCTACGATAATCGCAATCGCTAACACAATGGCAGCCATAGAAATAAGAGGTAAAACTGGGCTAATTCGTTCGATAGGCTTGTGAAATAAATGATTGATCAACACACCAATACTGACAGGCACCAGCACAATTTTAATGAGGCTGAATACCATTTGAGTGACAGGTACATCGACTTTAATACCCAAAAATAGGTCAACAAGAAACGGTGTCATTAACACGCCTAATAGAGTAGATACTGCCGTCATGGTGATAGACAACGCGACATTTCCCTTTGCGAGGTAGCAAATCACATTCGATGCTGTTCCTCCAGCCACGCTGCCAACCAAGACCATGCCGATGGTGAGAGAATCGTTCATATTGAATGCTAAGGCGATGATGAATGCGGTAAGAGGCATGACCGAGAACTGGAGAAAGACACCCACCCCCACAGCCTTTACGTTAGAAGAAAGACGACGGAAATCTTCTAGTTTAAGCGTTAGCCCCATGGAAAGCATGATGATGGTGAGTAGAGGAACTATCTGGCTTTTTAGAGGAACGAAAATATGAGGTACAGAAAAAGCCGCCACTGAGCCCAAGATAGCCCATAAGGGAAACCAATTAATGATTGTTTTAAGCATAGTGAATATATGTGTGTTAGTTCATTTGGACGATCGATAATCCACTAAATTTGCAGTGGTGTATAGATCATGACCAGAAAACAGAGGGAAGTGTTGTTATGAACGATTTTCACTGGTGCCTTAGCACGTAATTTCCAATTGATGGCGATAAAAATCCTATTTTGGATGACTGTCTCAGTTGAATAGAAACTGACCGAAATTGAACCGCCAATTAAGGTAAAGCAATCGAATTTTCGACTGTTTACTCTGATTTATAAATGCAATTAGTTTCATTGATGCATAGCTTTGATTGTGAAAAAAGAAGCCATGCTCACATGGTATTCGAATTATCAAACTTGTTAGTAATAACAAGTGTTTATGCATCACACAACTTAGAATAATCACAGGAAAACAGTATGTTAAAGAAAGTACTAGGTTGCTGTATCGCCGCTTCGTTCGCGGTGATCTCAACGTCAGGCTACGCACAAAATAATGAAGAACAAGGGTTTACTTCAGAAGGTCAAACGCTGGCACCTTTAGTGTCTGCACCTGAAAGCCAAGGGGTCAAAAATCAGTACATTGTGGTATTGAAACAACCTTTCTCAGTGGCAAGTAACCCTGAATCAATCCAAACTTTTACTCAACAAACAGTATCAAGCTTAGTAACGGAGCAGGCTGTGGAGGTCGACAAAGTGTTCGACCGTTCAATCAGTGGCTTTGTCGCAACGTTATCAGAAGATCAGCTTGATTCGCTACGTGCCGATCAGCGAGTCGAGTTTATTGAGCAAGACCGAATCATTTCTATTGATCCTCTTATCTCTGCCAATGCAAACCAAGGGAGTGCAACTTGGGGGCTAGACAGAATTGATCAGCGCAGCCTCCCATTGAACAGCAACTACAGTTACAACTACGACGGTTCAGGGGTTACCGCGTACGTTATCGATACGGGTGTCACCAATACACACCCTGAATTCGGTGGCCGTTCTGTTTCGGGTTACGACTTTATAGACAATGACGCCAATTCTACCGACTGTAATGGTCATGGTACGCACGTTGCAGGCACCATTGGTGGTGCAAAATACGGTGTAGCGAAAAACGTGAATATTGTCGGTGTTCGAGTCCTGAGCTGTACTGGTACAGGTTCTACTTCAGGAGTGATCGCCGGTGTTGATTGGGTAGCGGCAAACGCGTCTGGCCCTTCTGTGGCTAACATGAGCTTAGGCGGCGGCATTTCCTCGGCATTGGACCGTGCAGTAGCAAGTGCTGTGCAATCCGGTGTGAGCTTTATGCTGGCAGCGGGTAACGACAATGCCAATGCGTGTAATTCTTCTCCGGCCCGTGTGGCGAGTGGTGTAACGGTTGGTTCAACGACTCGCAGCGATAGCCGTTCAAGTTTTTCAAACTGGGGTAGCTGTGTGGATGTTTTCGCTCCGGGCTCTAGCATTACATCGGCTTGGTATGACGGCAGCTACAAAACCATCAGTGGTACATCTATGGCAACACCACATGTAGCTGGTGTCGCAGCGCTTTACTTGCAAGCAAACCGATACCTTTCTCCTGCTGCGATTTCCGACTTGATCACTCAACGCGCGACTGTAGGCAAGGTTAAAGACACCAAAGGCACAGTGAACAAGCTGCTTTATAGCCTGAGTGGCAGCAATTGTGAACCCGATTGTGCGAACCCAGGTGATGGCAAGTTAACAAACGGTAAGGCAGAAACAAACATCAGTTTAACTCAAGGTGGACAAGAGCATTACTACATTGATGTTCCTGCTGGCCGACGCTTATCCGTAACAATAAGTGGTGGAACAGGCGATGCTGACTTGTACACGCGTTTTGGTTCCAAGCCAACAACCAGTTCATGGGATTGTCGTCCATACCGTAACGGTAACAGCGAAACCTGCACCGTAACTAGCACGAAAAGCGGTCGCTACTTCATCATGCTGAGAGGGTACCGACCAGCCAATGGTGTGAGTTTGAAAGCGAGTTATTAGAAGATTAACGCAATTTTTAGATAACTAAATTTTACCTTTTAAGGATGGTTTACTCGTTAAACCATCCTTTTCTATTTTCCCTCTTAATAGACACTAACTTTTACTGTTAGCTAACAGCCAATTTCGGAATGCTTCCACACTTGGGAGATGCTTTTTCTCTGCTTTGTAAACCAAGTAATAAGCACTGTTGGTGATCATAGATGCATCACTGACTTGCACCAATTCGCCATTGTTAATCTCTTTCTGCACCACAATTTCTGGTAACAAAGCAATGCCTAAGGATGATATAGCCGCTTGCTTAAGCATAAAGAAATGCTCAAAAGAAGGGCCAGATGGATTGAGACTAGGTGTTTGAGTCGCTTGTGCCCAATGGCTCCAAGTGTGTGGTCTTGTCGAGTGTTGCAGCAGTGGTAACACTTGAAATGGATCTTGTGTGTCACAGCTTTTCAATAGATCTGGGTTCGCGACGGCAATCGTTGTTTCGTCTAAAACTTTTTCTGATTCTAGATTTTGCCAATAACCATCACCGTAGAACAACCCAATATCAATGAGTTCGCCTTCCAAGTCTGGTGAGCGGTCTGCTGTGACAAAGTTCAATTCGAGCGACACCATTTGAAGTTCAATAGAAGGGTAGAGGTCGAAGAAATCAGGCAGTTTAGGGATGAGCCAATATGTCGCTATGGTCGGTAATACCCCAAGCTTAATTTTTCCTCGGCTTCCTCCATACGTAAGAAGATCGAGTGTTGCTGACTCGATTTTGTCGAATGATTCTCTTAACGCAACAAGGTAGTTTTCGCCAGCTAAAGTCAGCTGCAGGCGTTGTTTTACACGATTGAAAAGAGCCATCCCTAGTTTTTCTTCAAGTGCAGCGACCTGTTGGCTTATTGCCCCTGGTGTGACAGACAATTCATCGGCAGCTTTCGCAAAACTTTGGTGGCGTGCAGAAGCTTCAAAAGCACGAAGACCGTTAAGTGAAGGGGTGAGTCGTCTTGGTTTGTTCATTAGTTTTTCTATTTAATTGCTCAGAAAAGATGGTTTTTATACGAACAGATGAATAGCTAACATATATAACAGCAGAGTTGCTGTACTTTTTCAACAAGGAGGTCCTATGACGTTAACGCCATTTCATGTTGCAATTCCAGTTCGCCATTTAGAAGAATCCCGCCAGTTTTACCGCGATGTATTGAATTGCAGTGAAGGTCGCAGTAGCGATTGTTGGGTCGATTTTAATTTGTATGGTCACCAACTGGTGATTCACTTCGATCCATCAATCGGCGAAGAAGGAAAGATACGCCTGCATCACAATTCCGTAGACAGCCATGCCGTGCCCGTTCCGCATATCGGTGTTGTACTGGAAATGGCAGATTGGGAGGCATTAGCCACACGCCTAAAAGAGAAACGTGTTGAGTTTGTGATTGAACCTTACGTGCGCTTTAAAGGGCAGACGGGCGAACAAGCCACCCTATTTTTCTATGACCCAACGGGCAATGCGTTGGAATTCAAAGCATTTAAGGACATTGAAAGCCAACTGTTTGCATCAGACTGAGCATCACTTATACAAACTGAACTTCTTGGTAATAGCCTGAATGGTTTTAGTATCGCCAAATAAGCAAACACCGAGGTATTCCAAGTCCGATTCTTGAGTATCTCGCGTTCGTTGCTGTTGGGCTGTTGAACCACCTTCGATCATGGTGTCGGTGAAATCAGCAACAGTGACTTGGTTCTCTATTGCCGCTTCTTTCAGTTTTCGCAGTTTATTTGAATTGTCGGCTTTCAATACAATGAAAGGGTAATGTGAAATGCTTGGGTGAACGTTGTCATTGTTATCTATGTAATCCACAAACTGCGCTTCCCCTTCTTCTAACAAATTCGATACAGCGACACTCAAGTGCCCAAGGACATTCAGTGCTCTGCCTGTGTCGATTTTCTTGCTTAACACCGCCACAAAGCGCTTTTGGTGTGCATCCGGTAGTTCGCTGTTCATTGTTTGCCCTTTTCATGCTCTGATTCTTTAATCCAGTATATTTTTATTTACATCGAATATTCTTGTTTATACCCAAGTAACCTAAAGGTGCTCGGTTCAGCGAGAATTAACTGGCTTTCAGGCAAGACACCGATTTGAAGATCTAGTGGTTCTAAATCAAGAATCGGTAACGCAGTATGAAAGCCAGTTAAACTCGCCCTTGGGAGCCCATATTCTGTCTCATTTCATCGTCAAAGAACTTGGAAAGGACTCGTCATTCCACTGCGTCCTTTTCCTTGAACTGAGCCAGAATATGCGGCTCTGAATCCTGTATCTTGAGGTCACTTGGGTATAGTTTTTCGAAATCAACAATAGAGTTTACATGCTGACAGAAACACAAAAAAATCAATATTTAAGAAGGCTAGGTATTGATCCTATGTCGATGCAGGCTGGCGCGTATTCAGACAAAAGCTCATGGCTTAACGTGCTCCACTATGCTCATCTACATAACGTCTCGTTTGAAAACTTAGACGTTGTATACGGTAGAAAAATTGAGTTGTCTAAAGAGGCGGTTTTTCGCAAGTTAATCGAAAACGAACGGGGTGGTTTTTGCTATGAACTGAATTTCGGATTCTACCTTCTGCTTTCCTCTCTGGGGTTTTCAGTACAGCTTCTTTCCGCGAGAGTTTACGGAGAGAAGGAGGATGGGGAGAAGGGATATGGGCAGGAGTTTGATCATCTAATGTTGCTGGTGGATCTTGAAGGGAAGCGAGTCATCGCCGATGTCGGTTTTGGCGACAGCTTTTTTTACCCTGTGCCACTAAATGGTGATTTTCATGCTGAAGAAGGTGCCCAATTTCGAGTGAAAGAAGAGCAGGGCGAGTTGTATCTGTTGAGTAGCGATGACAATAAAACATGGCAGCCACAATACTGTTTTACTCTAACACCAAGAAAGTTAGCCGATTTTTCTGAAATGGCGAGCTATCACCAAACGTCTCCAAAATCGTCGTTTACTCAAAAGTCCGTCTGTACTATTGCGACCCAAAATGGGCGAGTAACATTAAGTGACCGCAAATTGATCACCACAGAGAGTGGAGTAAAGTCTGAACACCGTGTTCTCAATACGCTAGAGCATGCCAATTTATTGAAGAAGCATTTTAATGTGGTGCTTCCTGAGAGTTTTTCTATTGAAGAATGAGCGGATAGAAATGCCCAATTCTTAGCGTGAAATAATATTAGCGTGAAATAGTAAAAGCGTGAAAAAGTGTTAGCGTGAAAAAGCCGGAGTGGATACTCCGGCTTTGATTGAATCGCGTTACAAAGTGTTATTTACAAGTACCTAGATTTGCCCAAACTTCCCACGGACCTGAGTTTTGTGCTGGGTTTGCGCCTTTCGTCCACCATGCTGCTTGGTATTTCACACCGCCGTGCTGAACGGAATCGCCTGTTAGGTATACCGTTTTGTCATCCCAAACTGGTAAGCCAGCACACATACCGCCACCTGTTGAATCTTTCTTCACAGTAATGCTTTGGGTGTATGCATCTGATAATTTTGCATCGTCGGTGACAACGAGTTGCACTGTGTAAGTACCGTCGGCTAAGTAAGTATGTGAAGGCTTAGCGGAGCTAGAGTGGCTGCCGTTACCAAAGTCCCAGCTATAGCTCAGTTGCGCACCTTCGTGATCAAACGACTTAGAACCATCAAAAGTACAAGCGAGTTTGTTACAGCTGTATGTGAAATCGGCAACTGGAGGGCGATTCACATCAATAATGTCGATGTAGCTGTCAGGTACACCAGCTGGGAAGTGAGAAGACACTTTCGGCCAGATCTTGCTGATGTGTGCGCCTTTGTTGTAGCAACCACCAAGGTGGTGCAGTGCGATAACACTGTTGCTTTTAGCGGCTAAAACAGGAGAACCAGAAGAGCCGCCTTCAGTATCACACAAGTAGCCAGCATCGGTGTTGGTGCCACGGCCATTCACAACAGGGCGGTCGACCTGACAAACGCCAGCGGTGTTGGAATCGGTTTCGATGCCCAGCTCTTTTTTACGCCCACCTGGATACTGTGGAATGAAAATACGCTCGGACAAGGAAGGGATACGAGGGTCTAATCCTAAGTGACCAAATTGCGTGATTTTAGCGAAATCTTTCACATTAAAGAGAGTGTAGTCGAGCGTGTAGTCGGTAGAAAGAAGCTGATTTGCTTGTACTTTTACGGTTTTAGCACTTGCGCCACCACAGCTCGCTTGCTGGTAGTTAAACCAAACTTCGGTTGACGCTGCTTCTGCTGCAGATTCAACACAGTGGTTGTTGGTCATCATCAAGTTATCAGGACCAACACGCCACGCTGTACATAGGCTGCGTCCGCCAATCAGCAATCGAGCGACAGGACGCGACAGTGCGTATTCTGTTGGGTGAGATGTTTCGTAGCACACTGCGGCTTTTTTCTGATCAGTACCACAGATAGATTCGGTGCCATCTGGGTTTAAGTTAATGATGGAATCGATTTCGGCTTGTGTTTTACCTTTCTGGTATTGGTCTATCACAACATTGAAAGTACTGTTCGGATCTTTCGCTTCGCCGATGACCTTAACATGTACCGTGTCCCCCTGAATCGAAATAGCCGAGAAGCGGTTCACACCATCATCTCCGGCATTTGAGTCGTAGGTTTTCGCAGTATTTAAGCCCGGTCCGTAGTGCAGTACTTCACTTCTGTCTGGTGAAGAAAGCTCTATCGCCATGCCCTCTGGTACTTGAAACTGCGAGAAGTGCACTTTAATGAAGCTCGCATTTGGAGAGTAGAGTAAGCTCGCACTCTCTTCATTGACTTGTGTGGCAGATAAAGACAATTGTGCCACCACATCTTCCGAGATGGTTGGCAAAACATCTGGGATTTGGTCGTTTGCCGCGAAGCTTGAAGTCGCGGTTGCAATACCTACTGCCAAAGCGCTGACGGCAATAAGTTGTGATTTTTTCTTCTTAATTTGTGTAATTGTATGGTTCATTTTTAATTCCATTTTATGCATCTGTAAATTTCAACCTCGCTGACGTTTCTATCCAAGCGCAAAGTCCGTAAGTGATAAAATCGCCCTTTTTCTTCGAGGCACTAAAAATCTAGTTGGAATTTATAATTTCGCTTTAAATGAACGTAAAAAATTCAAGTAGTTTTAAGAAGTTATGAGAATAGTTCGGATTAAATGAAATTAATAAATCTCACATTTAGTGATTTAGTGACTGTGTTCCAAAATGTGGATACTGAGGTCGCAGCTCGAAGAAGTGAGCGGTGGATGAACTGAAAGTGGGAGCACTGCGTGTGGGCATAAAAAAGCCCGGCATTAATGCCGGGCAAATGGATTGAGATCCATGATTTTTATGGAGTCCACGTAACTGTCAAATCGACGTTTGAGTAAGACTGGTAGCCGTTTAAGGCGATGTACCACTTTCCAGCGGTTGGATTATTGATAACACAAGACTCTGTGTTGCCATTTATCCAAGGTGCGCAGTCGTTATTGAATGTCGATGGTTGGCTACCGAACTTAACGTATAAGTCGGCATCGCCAGTCCCGCCAGCAATGCTAATGGTGAGCTTGCTCATACCTGCGGGAATATCAATATTGTAATGGTCCCAACTTCCTTGCGCGCCAGATAGGTTGCTTGCTTGAGCGTTGCCACCTTGGCCTGGTGTTGGATCCGGATCTGGTGTTCCACCGCCACCAGCCAATTGGAGGGCTCGGTCAACAGCGGCATTGGCATCCAGCATACCTGCGCCACATCCACCATTGTTACAAGAACCAGGGAAAGGACGTGCTGAATCTTTAATAATGGATTCAACTTGATCAGGCGTTGCTGCTGGGAAGGCTTGTTTAACTAAAGCCGCAACACCCGCAACATGAGGGGTCGCCATTGACGTACCATTCATGTTTGTTGAAGACGGACCTTGAGGTGTCGCTGTACCCGAATCGACCGTAGATAATATGCTCACGCCGGGTGCCATAATATCGACCTCAGAACCATAGTTACTGAAGTTAGCTTGGTTGCCAGATGTGTCGGACGCACCAACAGTGATGATGCCTTGGCAATTTGCGGGAGTGACGTTTTGAGTGTTGATTCTATCGTTACCTGCTGCCACAACGATCACTGCGCCATTGTTTCTCGCAGCATTTATCGCATTTTGGTAGGTGTAACCACAGCTGCCTCCACCACCAAGGCTTAAGTTAATCACTTGTGCTGGATTAGGGTTGTTAACGTTGCCTGCCCCTGCTGCCCAGATGATGCCATCTGAAATATCGGAAACGGAGCCACCACAACGGCCGAGCACACGAGCTGACGTGAGCTTCGCATCAAACGCGACCCCAACACCGTATTGGCCATTTCCTTCAACAGCACCCACTGTGCCAAGCACATGAGTACCGTGCCATGTTGAATTTCTCGCAGGGATAGGGTTACCGTATTGGTCGTTTCCACACTCCCCATAAGCGCTGCGGTCACCTGCATCGATACCGTTAGAATCTCGACCATCGCCGTCACGGGATGTCCAAGAATTACTGATGAAATCGTAGTGGGATACTAAGTTTGGCGTGAGATCTGGGTGATTGGTATAGCCCGTATCGACTACACTTACCGTCACGCCCTGACCTGTGGCTTTGTTCCATGCCTGATCCGCGCGGATTCCGACATTAGGGTTGCTGTAATGCCACTGGCTTGAATATTGAGGGTCGCTAGGCGTATAGAAGGGTTTTGCCCAGCCATCCAGTTCGACACTTTCTACATTCGGATCAGCGCTTAATTTACTGATTATCGCTTCCAACCCATAGGCGTTGGTGCGGCTGTCAATTTTCACAACATGATGATCGTCAAGCAGCATCGCACGTTTGTATCGAACTTCGTTGCCTAATTCATTCGTAATATTGTTAGACAAACTGCGGATCGAGTCTGATTGCTGTGCTTTAACAATCGACGCCATAAACCCACTTTTGGCTTGACCAGAAGACTTATATTTAACGATCAGCTGTACTTTATTAGACGGAATATCCTTTAGTGCACGCGAAAGTGCGTGGTAGGAATTTTGTGGTTGAGCCAGCGATGATGAAGCGTCTGCTGCCATTGCGCTTGATGCTGTTGCCCCTGCAAGTAATAAGGCGGAAACCACTGCCGTTAATTTGAAGTTAGAACGTTTCACTTCTTTTCTCCGTGACTATTTTGGGCGCGTACATCCAGAGACACCACTTTATTTTTGCTCCTGCTATACAGGTGGGGCTATGCCTACTGTCATTCGGCAATCCTCACACAAACATTAAAGCGCTTAAGTGGCGTATCTGATTAACACGCTAAAGATTGAGCAACACATCCCTGATTCGCTAAATCTATATATGACGACGTATTCCGTTTGTCGCCTATCTACCCAAATCACACTCGATGAAACTAACATCTTGAGAGTTATTGGGCTTATTTGTACTCATAACAACGTAAGTCATGTCGCTCCCCTGAAGCTTTCTTCATGACCATTGAGTACATGTAATGCATGCCCAAAACATTAAGATATAAAAAATTCTGTTTATAGAATCCTATCGAATATATGGAATCATGTATGGATAACCTCATGTACATTCATGAAACGAATTTTGTCGTGTCATTACGAATTTGTTTGAGATGAAATTTCTTGCATAACACCTTTAATCGGGGTTTGTGTTGTGAAATAGGGTGAATACGCCAGTTTGGTAGAGAAATTAACTGTGTTTTGGGGAAAGTGTCAGCGTTAAGACAGGCAGGTTGGTTGAATGGTGAGATCTCATTTTGTGCAAAATGCGAGCGTTTTGAGTGAAAAAAAGCACAGCCATTCGGGCTGTGCTTTAAACAGTCTTTTCAAAAGTTGCGCTGCTATTAGCGCTCAGAAAGCGGTACGCGTTAACGAAAGCAGGTATTTGCCCAATGAGTTAACCCTGCAGTTACCGAGCCGAAGAAGTTGCCGCTAACGATTGGTATGTTAGGTAACTGAGCCTCGATTGCAGCTCGCAAGATTGGAGAGCGCGCACTACCACCGGTTAGATAAATGGCATCTGGATTTTTTCCACCTAAGCGGACGGCTTCGGCGACCAAATCAATCATTTTTTCTTGGGGAGTCGAGACAGCCTCCGCCATCTGAGCTTGTGAAACATCGACTTCCAACATTTCAGAAATCAAATTTAACTGAGTTGTGAACAGCGGTGCATCGGACAGTGCGATTTTGGCTTGCTCCGCCTGACGAATAATACTGTATCCGAGTGTTTCCATGTAAACCTGCAACAAGCGTTCGATCTTGTTTGGCTCTAGGGCATCTTTTCTTAATTGCTTGAGGACTTTGTGATTCTCTCGACCATAAAAGTCACGCTGCGCTTCAACATTATTGATGGCGACGGGGTTCCAAAACTGATTTAAAGGGATATCGATGCCCGCGTGGGTTTTCGAACCTTTACCAAATGCAGGCATAAGTTGTTTGAACGCAAGGTATATATCGAAATCATTCCCTCCAACTCGTTGGCCACTGTGCGCCAATAAACTGGTAGTGCGGTCGGTTTGATGTGCCCAACCTGGCCCCATTTCTATCAACGAACAGTCGGTGGTACCGCCGCCGATATCAACCACCAAAACGGTTTTGTTTTCGCTCAAGGTATTTTCATAGTCGAGCCCTGCGGCTACGGGTTCGAATTGGAATTCGATGTTACGAAAGCCTGCGCGTATTGCTGCGTTGCGTAAAATGGTTTCGGCTTGCTGGTTCGACTCTTCACCGCCACGACCATGGAAGTTGATTGGTCGACCAATCACCGCATCATTTATCACTTGATCGATATGGCTCTCGGCATTGTTTTTTATATTAACCATCATCGAACAGACTAAATCTTCAAAAAAACGGATCTGGACTTCGTGTAAACCACTGGCACCCAAGAAGGATTTTGGAGATTTTACGTAATACACCTCTCTAGGGTCTTCGAGGTACAAATCCAACGCGGCTTGACCAAATAAAATGTCATCTGCCAGTACTTCGATGTCTTCTTCGCGGTTAAAAGTAATGGAACGCCTAAGCACTTGCTCGCCAACGGAATCACTTGGCGAGATGCCGTGATGACGAAACAACGCCTCAGAAACGGCCTCTCGTGTAGGGGCGCAAAGCGTAGAAGGAATAAAGTTGCTGTCATTCTCTAACGGGATTAATACAGGTTTGTCTTTCCCTGATGTCGCATCTTTCACCATGGATGCTACCGAGCAATTTGCGGTTCCATAATCAAAACCAATGTACATGTCATCTCCCGTATTTGAGTGAAAAAGGTCGGCGATTCTACAGTAAATAAAAGACTGAATAAATATTTAAATATACCCAAGTATCTTGACGTTACTTGGGTATAGACCAAATGACTTAATTGAGGAGGAGATTGTTGCTGTGCAGCGTATTGTGATCTTTATACAAAATAGGGGACTAAAATAAATTTCATAGATTTTGAGATTTGTTTAAAAGTTGGCTGGAGATCAATGAAAGGGAACATTCCCATTGACGAGAAAAATGAAAATCAATAGGTTTCTCCGTGCCATCGAAACTTCGCAAAGCCAATATTTATAAGGGATGCAGTCCGATATGAACTGGCTAAGTAGTCGGAGTCGGTGTTTATGTTTTTGGAATCATTTTTTAACTGTATTCCATTGTCTGTTGTTTGAATTTTTATTTTCTTAAGCATTTATTCACTTCAGATACGCATTTTGTATACGTCATTGCGAATTTACGCAGAACTTCTGACGTTCAAATAAAAATAATACCGGAGAACACAATGAAAACCCTGAATCTCTCTAAATTGTCGCTTGCAGTAGTATTTACTCTGTCTTCAGCGTCAGCTCTAGCCCAATCACCATCCTTTACCGAGGGGCTAGAAGGACGTGTTATGTCCTACTCGGAGTTTGTTGATAATAAATCAAACCAAAAAATGTTGATGACATTTGCCGATCAATCTCGAGCGGGTTCGATCGTATTTAACATTGACCACACTTGTGGTTATGTTTTGGGTACGCTAAACCTGAATGATCCTACTAGCACTTTTGGTGGTGGGATGAATATTAAGCTCAATAAATTTGACAGCACCCATCGATGCAGCACGGAAGAGTTTGATGATCTTCGAACGTTGGTAACGGCAGACAACATCAACAGCTTAAGGATATTCGACAGCAGTAGAACGAGCCTTTCTTCTAAAGTCACTGGCGCAACGTTGTCATTTAGTGACGTTACAAAAGAAGTAGAGGCACAACGCGCTCGACAAGCGGTGCTCGATACTTACTGGGTAAGAGGAAATGACTCTGCATCCGGCAGCCAATCCGATGAGAAGCCTTCTGTGGACCTTTACTTGGAGCGAGTTCAACAAGCACCAATAGACTATCCGTACTTTGTGGTTCACAATCACGCATTACGTATCTTTGAAAGCGCTCAAACAGACACAGGTATTGCAGCAGAAACTTATGTAGGCGGTATGTTCGGCGGTTTCAATATCACAAATGGTATGAGCAGCGAGTCGATAGTTGGAAATCAAGGAACAACATTTGGGTTTGACCACACGCATGCAAATGGCTTCGACTTAACTCAAGGGGCTATTAAGTTTGGTCAGTTTCATTGGTTGGAGCGGATACATTTGGATTGGCCTAGAGAGTTGAGTTCTAAAAATCGTTTTCAAGTTAATGGCGATTTGCTAACCCTGTCTTCCGATACTTCTGAGGAAACCATTCAGTTTAATCGTTTGGTTAAATCCGCCAAAATTGAAGATCTTAAAAGTACAGAATGGGTTGGGAACATCGCAAGCGAGAACGTGACGGCGAAGTTTGCGAGCCACTCTCTGGAAGAGATGCTCGTAAGCTTTGAAGGAATTGGTTCTAGAGCTTTAGTTAAACTGAGCGCAAACGACAGCGGTTCATTTAACAAAGCACAAGTTGTTGGTGCAACCCACCAACATGCTTTGGTAACAACGCTGAGCAACGCATTACCGGAAGTAAAGTCCGTTGTTTTGGATTACTCTGACGCGAATAGCCGTAAGCTTCACATCATTACAGAAAGTGAAATATTCTCGCTAACAGAGAAACGCGCGGCGATTCCTATCACTTTTAATTAAGATCGCTTTTTAGATTTATACTACCCCCCGATAGCCCGACCGAATCAACGGTTGGGCTTTTTTGTTTTTATTTATCCAAAGCTGAAGTTATTTCGTATGTGGGTACCATTTGTAACATCAGTTGCATTCACGCTCTACAACCTCAAGATGCTAACTCCGATACCCACAGTTTTAAGCTACATAATCTGGCAATCGAATCATCGCAAGAATTGAAAATTCTTTTAGTCAGTTAACACCTAGAATGGCGACCAGGCTTAATAAAAAGGAATCAACATGTCCGCAAGGAACACCAGTAAAGAAGCATCGACTCAACAATTAGCGAATACGCCCATCTTCCCTCTGTTTATGCAAACCGCCATTCCCATTTGTATCGGAATGTTAGTGATTGGCTTGTACAATTTGGTGGATGGTATTTTCATTGCGCGATGGGTAGGGGCTGATGCGATTGGCGCGGTTTCGATGGTGTTTCCAATGCAAATGCTGATCGCCTCAGTAGGAGCGATGATTTCCTCGGGCACGGCAGCGATACTTACGCGGCTGATCGGGGAAGGGAAACTGTCGGACGCGGGAAACGTGGCTGGGAACGCCGTTTTTCTCACTGCTACCCTTAGTGTGATTTTTTTTGTTATCGGGTGGCAGCACCTAGATGCTGTGCTTGATTTCCTTGCCGTTTCGCGCACCTTTTATGATCAAGCATTCCAGTACGCGCAACCCATCGTTCTTACGGCTATCGTAGCGATGATGCTCCCCGTTTTTGGCGACGTATTCCGTGCTGAAGGCAAAGCGCAGATCATGATGCTATTGATGCTGACCTCTTCCGTTTTGAATATTGTGTTGGACTACCTGTTTATCGTTGTCATGAAGTGGGGGGTATCTGGTGCAGCTTGGGCAACGGTACTCTCTCAAGTGGTTTCCCTGAGCATAGGGATCTACATGTATTTAAAAGGAAAAACCTTGGTTCGCTTTTCCTTTCAATTCAATGTTCGGCTTTGGGGTTCTATTGCCGCGTTAGGTGTACCTGTGTTGGTTGCTCAAATGGGGATGGCGATTCAAACGGGCTTGGTGAATTTTCAATTTACAGAAATAGCATCTAAAGATTGGATCAGTGCTTACGGCATTTTGGGAAGGCTGTCGATTTTCATTATTCTGCCTATGATAGCGATGCTGATTGCGTTTCAAACCATATGTGGTTTTAACCTTGGTGCGAAGGCGATGGACCGAGTTCAACAAAGTATTAAAGTTGCTCTTACGACAATGGTTGCGTATTCCAGTTTTGTCACACTCTTGCTGATTACTGTACCCGAATGGTTGATGGGCGTGTTTACAACGGAACAGGAATTGATTTCTTACGGGAAAATTATCATATTTGCCACCATTTGGGGTTTACCATTGGCTGGAATCAACATGCTGGCGACTGGTTTCTATCAAGCAAAAGGCAACGCCAAACTGGCAACGATGTACAGCTTGTTGCGTGTTGTGTTTATTATGAGCCCATTGCTCTTTATTTTGCCGTACTTTTTTGATTTGGAAGGGGTATTCTTGGCGATTGTAGCAAGTGATATTTTGGCAGCAGGTATTACGTTATTGCTGTGTTTTAAAGAGTACAAAAAACTTTCTGAACCGGAGTTGAGTTACGTTGACGTTTAGTGTGAACTCCCTGTCAGCCAGCAGTTGGCAGGTTTACAGTGAAAGGCTAGAGCCCGTTCTAGCCTATATTCATCAGCATTTGGATCGGCCACTGACGCTTGAGAAGGCGGCAGAGCTGAGCCACTTTTCCAAATATCACTTTCAGCGAATCTTTAGCGTGATTATTGGTGAAAGCTTATCGCAATACAGTAATCGGTTAAGGCTTGAGAAAGCCGCAAACGCGCTGCTTTTTCACGAATCATTGTCGATTACTGATATCGCCATGCAATTTGGCTTTTCCAGCAGTGCGAATTTCTCTCGCTCATTTAAAGATCGTTTTGGTATCACGCCCTACGGGGTAAAAAGCGGTAAGCCCAAATCGTTGAATGGTGTAAAAACTCCGCTTAAGCAGCCAATCGATACAGCTATTTTGCAACACATTCATACATTGCGAGCCGAAGCCAAAGTTTGCCCACCTAGTGAGGCTATTACCCCCGACAGGATCTTTGACTCACCAGAGACTGAGCTTTGTATTTTGAGGTCAGAAGAAGGCTATTTATTGCCAAGTATATTCCAGTGCTGGAATACGTTGATTGATTGGGGGCTAGAGAACGACATAGGTGCCATGGATCAGGTTCGGCTTGCAATGTGCCACGACAACCTGCTTTTTACCCCCAGAGAAAAGTGCCGATACGATGCGGCACTTATGATCACGCCAGAACAGCGAAGTAAAATCCACGAACCATTCGAACTGGGCAAGTTAAATGCGGGTCGGTATGCGGCTTTCAGGTATCAGGGCAAACCAGACAATGCCGCGAAATTTCAGATTAGCTTGTACGCGAAATGGTTGCCGTATAGCGGATACGAGCCTGATATCGCCCCCCTCATTGAGCGCTATGATAGACCAATCTCTTCATTGGATAAGGACGGCAAGCCAGAGTGGATTGACTTGGAAGTGTGGATCAAAATAAAACCGCTCAGAACGTTGAACGAACTGAGCGGTGGTTGTTGTAGTGACTAGATATTAAGGCGATTGACTAAAATACGCGTCGACGGAGCGTTCGGCCTCGGCGATTGGCGTCGCGCTTTTACTCGCGGGTGGGGCAAACTCTGTTGTCGCTAAATCGTAGGTGTAGAGATCAATCGATTGATCCCGTTCATCCTGATTTCGAATTTGTCCCTCTTCAGACGGGTAAAGCACCGTACCGAGTACGTCCCCCAAATGGCTTAGCAGTACATCAAACGTGCCTTGTTGCGGTGTGGCACAGCGCCTGCGTTGCGATGGCGGGTAACCATCCGTCAGTCGCAAACCCAAAGTATTCGCGTTTAACGGCTTTAGGTTTGGGTGTTGTGGCGATACCGAAGGCGATAGAAAATCAAACGCATGAAGGGGGAAGTTGTTTAACACCCCACCGTCCATCCACATTCCATGATAGTCATCTGCTCTTTGGTTATATTGCCCTGTAGGCACATTCGCTTCCACGTGAACCGGTTTAAACAACACTGGTAAATTCATCGAAATTCCCACGGCTTCTGCAACGGGGAAATCCGGTGTATGCCGCTTAGAAAATACCGACGGTCGGTGCTTGGTAATGTTAGAACCGGTGATCACTAAATCGACGCCCGTGAGGTCAAAGAACTCACGAAAGTTAAGTTCCGACCCGTTTACGGCGTAGATAAGCGGTGCTTGCCCTTGCGGAGTTCTCCGGTTAACCAACCTTTGCCACAGGGTGCCATAGAGCGCACTTTGCAAGAAGTTTCGGGCTGCCACTCCCGGAAACATGCCTCGGTCGAACAATATGTTAAACAAGTAGTGTTCAGGGTGAGCAATTAGCCTACGCACAATGGGATCGGATGTGGAGCCAAATGCCCCATTCCTCGCCAGATTACCGACTGCGCTCGCCAGCATCGATAAGCCTCGAATACTTTGGCTTTGCTGGCGAATATGATCGATAGGTCGAACCCCATTTGGCGCGCTGGTGTGTAAATCGGGTCGATTGTTCCGATCCACCGAGCGAGACAGCCCAATGCTTGGTCCATCAAAAAAGCCAGTAAAGGTACTGGAATTATTGAGCACTTGTTGCAGCTGGGTGGAGTTATACCCCATCGCTAAAAACATGGCGGTGATGGCGCCGGCCGAAGCACCACTGATACCCCGAATCTGGTTTTGTCCGGGCGTATCAATGTTGATAGGTAGAACACCGTGTCGCTCCAAGGCGCGAATGGCACCGAGGTAAGTCACCCCTTTGCCTCCGCCACCTTCTAGCGCGAGATAGTGTACATCCGCTGGATTAGAGATTCGTGCCATGGCTTAATCTCCATCCAAATCTTCAACCCACTCTCCGTCTTCATTCTGTTTCCATTTCGGCAACTTGTCGTCGGCTCTCAAATGCACCAGTGAGGTTGGGATTCGGACATCCCAAGGGTCACCTTGTGGCACTTCTTCTCCGGGTCTATCCAGACGTTCTGCAATTTCGTCTGCAATTGGGAGATAGAGTGGGTTCGAAATGGCGGGCAGTGGACCACCATCCCACAATTCACCGAAGGTAATGAAGTGGTCGACTGCACCTTCAAAACCCGGACGGATTGGCACAGAGACACGGCAATAACCCGCTTTAAGGAACTGGTTGAAAAGTGGGTCGGTATCTTCATAAGCGATACGTTCATCCCATAGCGGTTTTCTTCCCCAGAAGTATGGGTACGTCACCCATGTCACATGTTCCCATTCGAATGCTTGTTCAAAGAATCTTACGTATGGGCCTTCTGCTTCGTTTTCAAATATATTGATTTGGGGGAAGCCTTCGCCACCCGTCTCGATGGAGTTAAACAAGTCGAAGTGCTGCTCGGTAAGAATACTCACGCAATGCTTTTTAAGTTCATCTTTCATGAGCTCTAAATTGAGCGTTGGATTCTTCCCTTCTATGGCGACACCAGCTTGCAGTTCGGCAGCGGAAAGTTTTTCTTCGTATTCAGATAGGCGAGCTTTATAGGCGTTGGTCAGTTTGGCGTGGGTGTCTAGCCTCCATTTCATCATGGCGCGGTCGGTTCGTTGACACTTAACTTCGACAATGGCTGCTATGTCGGAGACCTTCCAGGTTTGCAAGCCAAATGGAATGCTCTCTCTTTCACCACTGAGGCTGGTGCTCCAAACCCAATCGCCGTCTTCAAATCGATGGGATCGATTACCAATCACGACATCGACAACAAAGTTATCCTCCCAGATATTCACGACATTACCCACAACGCCGTGAATTGCCTTATAGCCTTCGTCTATCTGAATGGTGCCAGAGTGGTTGTAGTGTGTGTCGTCATCGCCACCACCGGCTTTAAAGTCCAGTGATTTGGTGATGTAAATTTCAGGCGGCGCACTGACATCGGTCGCACCGTACTCTTGAACCCACGAATGGTAATTGTATTCTGTAATTTGATCAGGGCGCAGGTTAAATTCCATTGGTTTTTCGATGTGTAAGGCACTGGCGTGAGCATCGGAGAGCGTTTCAATCAGGAAAGCTCCGGGCTCTGGCACCATAAAATCGTACATGGTGCGAATGCCATAATTGTACATTTGCGCTTGATAAACCTTATTCACCCATTGGTACACGCCAGCGATATGACCATCGCCATCGACATTATCAATGCCGTGTGCCGATGTTTCGGTGACTTCATTGGTGACTCTTAATGAAGACCGTTCCAAGACACGCTCAGTTATCTTATTGGCGCTTCGTTGTGTCACATCTTGCGAGAAACTGGCCGCGGTTTTAGTGGCTTCCTGCTTACTTCGAGATATCGAGCCTTCTGCACTGGCAGAAAATTCCACCACTGGGCCGTATTTCCCCGACACGCTCAAACCGGCTTTAAGCGACGAATCTTGCTTAATGGTTTCGCTGGTTTCTCGGCTCATTTCAAAACGGCTGGTGGATTCTAACTCCCGCTCTTCACTGGTTGTGATTTCGGTTTCTTGGAATAGCAGTTCTTCGGTTTCCCGACGCCTTATGTGTTCCCTTTCTTTGGTTTCGCCTTTGAGCACATTTTCAATGTGAGCAATATCGGTGCCTTCATACGCCTTGAGTTGCTGCTTGATCACCAACAAATCGGCGATGCCTGCGGGGGCAATACTGCCATGTGTTCTCGGTACACGGGTGTCCACAAGCAGTGGCGCCATCCAGTTTCCTAAGTTTCCTAAAAAGCCAATGGTAATGTTGTTCCAAGCCGTCGCGATGGGTGTTTTGGTCATAACCAACGCTTTACCCATTCGCTTAAACGATTTCTTCATGGGGCGGCCAAGCAAACCATCCAAGTCGCTGGCAAGCATGTCGATTTCTTCTTGAAGCTTTTGAACAATTTCGTCGATTGGATCTTTCGTTATGTCCAATTTACGTGACGACAGAATTTTTCGGGTGCTGTCGGTGAGCTTATTGCCAGCTTGCTGAGTGGCAAGAAACCCGACTTTTCCTAAATCGACGGGGGTAAAGGCTTGGGTTCCGCTTTTAAAGTGCCGGGCTTTTTCTAGTAGTGACGTAAAAGATTTGCTTTCGCTGCCAACATCAATAGAAAACTGACCTACTTTTGCTTCTTTTAAGTTGTCGTCGATGATCTTAGACCGACTCAGAATGCCTTTCGTGAAAGCCCTGACCAAGCTGTTTTCTCGCTCGAAGGCGGCGGTGGGGCGCAATTCCGCAGCAACCATAAAGCCTTTTTTATTGTTTTGCTGAATATGAACTAAAGAGTGACCTTCTAACCCTGAAAGTTCTTTAACGGCGTTGTTCAGCCGAGTGTGAAGGTTTAATTGACTCTCAGCCTGTTTTCTCTGACGTTCCAAGGCTTCTTGCCTGAGTTTTTCCCTCTGCTTTTGCGCCTCTACGGTAGAAAGTGACGATTTCAATTGAGCGTCGGTGGGCATTTTTAAGGAACGTCTTCGGTAGCGCCTTAGTGCTGTGCCGGTTCCGGGAAATGCATTGTCATCATCTGTTTTCGCTATGAGTTCAAGATCACGCAGCATCTGTGACAAGATTTCGATTGGCTTGTTGTGTTCCTGCGGAAGGTATTTGATGGCGAGAACACTGTCACGCAGTTGTTCTACTGCCTTCTTATACTCTCCCTGACCAACAATTTGATTGGGGTCAGAACCAAACGCTGCTTTGATGGCGTCAGACACCTGCTGGTTGGTGACGGCATCATTCGGTTCTAGCGAATCTAAAGAAGACGCGAGTGCTTGCCATGGTTTATAGATGTCGTGATTTTTTGGGGTATGGACAAAGCGCTGACCTTGTACATATTTGTTGGCTGCGGTTTTTAAAGCCTTGCGAGAGTCATTCTGCCTCTCTGCTTGCCCTAATTCGGCTTGAAAATCCGTTGCTTGTGATAATTCAATGCTTGGGGCGTCTTCACTTTGTGATACTGCCGGACGTTTAAGCACCAATCGAAATAAAGTTTCCATTTGATTTCTCCATAAATCGAAATGCAAACTGCGTTTTACTTTCCACGACTGCTCTTTTAGCGATAAATGCCTTGCATCGCTAAAGCCGTTTTATTCGCGCAATCGGTTTTAATTCCTGCACGCGTAAAACAGAAAGATCCGGCAACTTGCAAATGGTCTTCATACATAAGGTGATGAAAGGAGCAGTGCAAGACGACTCATACAAGTTGCTCGGTTTTTATAATGAGATACGTTAGTTATAAATTGCTAATGTATTTATAATCAACGTGTGATATTGATTCAGGGAAGGGTGAGAAAGGCACCAGATTGTAGTTTGGTGTCTAAAGGGTGAGACAGGTTTGGTGCCACTCAAGTTCTTGTTCCACCCGAGAACGGATTACTCGGGTGGTTTCCAAACGCTTAATTGAATTCGCCGTCCGCGCCGAACTCAATGTCGGTCAGTTCAGTGAAGACATATTCGTTGTTCACGTACTCACCTTTCTCTTTTGAGATAAGAATGTTATCAACAAAAGTGAATGCGTACATATACTCACTTATGTCATAAATATATGAAATTTTTCCATTTTCTTGATCGATTAACGTAGTGGATTGACCATATTCTGCAATCAGCTGCTCCGATGTTGTTTCACCAACAACGGCGTTTCGGTATTTGTAACGATCGCCAAGGTTTGAACAGCCCGTAACAACCAGTGTTGCTATCAGCGCAATCAATAACTTCTTCATTTAATTTTCCTATTCAATTTTCGCCTGATGCTATCACTTGAATTCAAATAGGGGTGTAAGCCAGTGTAAGAGCTACACCACTTCTATGTACCCCATCAAACCTGTTTTCATGTGCTCGATAACGTGACAGTGATACATCCATCTACCTAGGTTATCAGCCACAAAGGCGGCGCGCGCTTTACCGTTTTTACCAAGCAATACAGTATCGGTATGGAAGGGTTCATCCAGTTTTTTTCCGTCCAATTCCAACACTGTAAAGGTATGCCCGTGTAAATGAATAGGATGATGGTATTGGGTAACGTTTCTTAAATTGAATATGTAGGTTTTTCCAAATTCCAATGTCGCGAGTGGCGCTGGAATGGAGTCTTTGCTCATGCCTTCCCATGCACGCTTGTTCATCAGCCAAAATTTGGTGTCGACTTTGCCATTTTTCTTAGTGGGTGAGATAGCGCCTTCCCATTCGAAGACAAAATCGATTTCCGTCGCATTGGCTAAGTCCAGCTCAGGTACGGGGTTGAGTGGCAGCTTAGGGAGCGGGTTTCTTTCTGCAATATCAGAAGCAATGGATTCGAATTCACACAGTGGAAATGGAAATTTTCCTTTCAAGAATCGAACGTAAAATCGTTCGCCTTGTTTCGGTGCGTGTACCGCTAAATCGACTCGCATTCCGGGGCTAATTTTATGCGCTTTCAATTTATAAGGGGTTTTAATAGGGTTGCCATCGATCGCGATCACCCAAGCATCTGCACCTTCAACCACAATAGGATAGGTGAGCGTGTTATCTACGTTTGCAATGCGCAGGCGAGTAGTCGCGTTTTCTTTCAACTGATAAACCGGCTCATGTTTACCATTAACGGTGCCCCATTCACCAGGGGTGCCCATTCTGGCGCTGTAGCGCGGGATCATCAGCTTTTTCCATTGACCTTGTTTGTCTATGTGCCAATGCTTGAGGATCAGCGTGTGTTCTTCATCAAAGACAACGGGCTCTTCTTCTTCAACAATAATGGCACCAACTAATCCCTTACCAAGCTGAACCACACTGTTCACGTGGGGGTGATACCAAAATGTGCCGGCGTCTGGTGGCGTAAAGGTGTAGGTAAAAGTTTCACCAGGCATAATAGGCGGTTGGCTTAGGAAGGGAACGCCATCCATTTCGATGGGAATGCGTAGCCCATGCCAATGGATCGTCGTTGGTTCTTTCAGTTTGTTCGTGAAAATGATGGTAACGGGTTCGTTCTGGCGACAGCGAAGGGTAGGGGCAGGAATACGTCCATCGAAACCCAATACATCGGTTTGGAACCCATTCACCAATTCGGCCGTGGTTTCTTCCGCGGTGAGTTCGTAAACCCAACCTTTCTTTTTGCTGTGGCTTGCTTTAGTTACGGTACATGCTGGAAGCGCAAACAGAGAAGAGATTGCTAGCCCTGCTTGAAGCAATCTGCGTCGACGGATATCCATAATTTCATTCCTGATAGTAGCCTGATATTAGAGCCTGATGGTTTTTCGTGATTATTTTTGCGTGAAACCATAACACATTTGGTTTAAATCCCCTGATGCCTTCGTTAAACTGGCAGCAGTTTAATTAGATTGGATTGGAAATGGCTAAATTAACGCTTCAAGAGCAGATGTTGAAAGCTGGCTTGGTAAACGAAAAGAAGCTGAAAAAAGCGAAAAAGAATTCGAAGAAATCGCGTGTGCAAGCACGTGAAGCAAAAGCGGCTGCAGAAGCAACAAAAGCAGCACAACAAGCGAAAGATAAAGAACTCAGTCAGCAGCAAAAAGAGCTTAAGTTATCAAAAGAGATCCGCGCTCAGGTTAAGCAGTTGATCGAAATGAATAAGCTTGATCTGAAAGATGGCGACATTAAATATAACTTTACAGACGGTAAGCTGATTAAATCTTTGTACGTTGAGTCACTTGTACGTGACCAATTGCTAAAAGGCATTTTAGCCGTGGCACGTTATGAAGATGGGTATGCAGTGATTCCTGGCGTAGTAGCGACTAAGATCGCAATGCGTGATGAGGAGTCCATCATTGAGAATAAGTCGGCGGAAGAAGAGATTCCGGCAGAAGACGATCCGTACGCTGATTTTGTTGTACCGGATGATTTGATGTGGTGATCGCCCACACTTTTTCAACATATCAATTGATTAAAAGCAGCGGAAACGCTGCTTTTTTATTGGGTGTGGCGAATTACAGCAATAGTCTTCAATATGAGCCGCCAGTTCTTTGGCTTTTTTGAGCTCAATTAGATTGAGTGCCCATTTATTTAATAATGAAACAGTGATACTGCGTAGAAGTGAATGAGATGTGGTCAATATTGCACTTTTATGTGGACTCTCCTGCTAAAATACTGATAACAAGTTAGTAAATTAGTGATTACTAAAAAATAACAATCATGATCAAAGAAGAAAATATAAGCCAATGTATTGTTGATATTTATCGTCTTGCCTACGATTTGCCTATAGCGGATTTCAAACAAGCAGCAATGAATAGGTTTAGTGAGCTGATTAATGTAGATATGGGTTTTTGGATAACGCGTTCCGAAATAGAAACCCCATTTTTCGATGAAGACTCTTTCACTTACAACCTACCTGAAGGCGTTATGCAGCATTACATTGAGATCTCTTCTGTGTCTAAGACTGCCCAAGAGATATCTGGGTACTTATTTGCAAACCTCAATAAAACCTACGATGTTCAAGAAATCATTCCAGAAGAAAGATTTAAGAATTCGGATATTTACCTTATTCATTGCAAAAAATATGATTTAGAACATGCCATGGTAACCATGACCTTTAACCCGAACAGTATGATTATTAACGCATTCTCTTTTGTTCGAGGAGAGAGTAAGCAAAACTTTACTAAAGAAGAGCGCGAAATTAAGCAATTTATCGTGCCAAACTTAGTGGAAGCACTAAGAATTAATCTTATTAAGTCCATCAATGATGATTCAAAAAGTAAGCATAGCGTGAGAGGGATAGTAGATAAGCATGGCAAAATTATCGAATCTGAAGAGCGCTTTGAAGATTTGATGAAAGAGTATGGCATGTTGTCAGACAATACTGTCGATCTTGATTTGCTCAGTTCCAATCGTTTTTCTGAGAAGAATAAAGTGAGCATGAGTAATCATGACGGATTGGTTTATATAGAAATCATCAAAGCCTCAATTAAAGATCAATTGAGTAAGAGAAAGCTTGCTGTTTGCCAACTCCTCTGCAAGGGGCTTTCTAATAAAGAAATCGCAAGAGAGTTGTTTATTTCTCAAGATGCCGTAAGCAATCACATGAAAGAAATAAATAAAGCGCTCAATGTCACTTCGCGATACCAAGCTATCGCGGTGCTGTCCGAACAAGATCTAATGTGAGCCTTAATTTGAATTTATTAAATGACGAGCTAAGTCAATATATCGTCGGTATTTATCATAACAGCCAGAGCCTTCAAACTCATGATTTCAGAGCTTGGTGTCTAGAAAATTTGAGCAACTTATTGACAGAAAAGGTGTTTGTGTGGCGCGTGTTACGAGATGAAAATAACGTAGTGGACATCAAACATCATCACTTTCACTTTCAAGCGGAAGGGTCGGGTGTCTCTCATATACTTGCTGTGTCCGAACCAAACGAAAGCGGTTTGGATGAGGACGAAAAGCGGCTCGTCACATTTATACTTCCTCACCTTGCTGAAGGCTTTCGTCTTAACCTGTTATCAAACTTTTATGATAGCAACAAGCAACCCAATACAGTTAGAGCGCTTTACAGCAAAGAGGGTCATATTCTAGAACAAGACGACGGTTATTTGCCTTTGCTGGTCTCTCAGGGAGCGGCGTTAGACAAAATAAACGCCTCTTTTTTTGAAGCTAAAGACAACGTGTTCACGCAATTTGGGTTGATTTTCAAAGTCGAAAATAATGAAAACTACCAAATCGTAGAGGTTTGCTACCTTGGGGCAGGTTTTAATGCGTTGTCGAATAAAGAGAAGGTCGTGTGCTATTACATTGGGCAAGGTTTGTCTAACGAAGTGATTGCGAGCGAAATGGGCACATCAAGAAGAACGACCGAAAATCATTTAGCCAAAATTTACGAGAAGCTCTGTATTTCATCCCGCGCGTTATTGGTCTCTAAACTTAATGACGAGAAAAACCGCTTCCGACTTTCTGCCCAGTAGAAACTTTTTGTTCAGTAGAAACTTTCTGTTCGTAGAGTCATTCAGTTCAGTAAAGACATTCAGTTCAGCGATAAAGCTTCTGTTTACTATGAATATGCAGTAAGCCAGAGAATAAATATCCTCTGGCTTAGTTTGGTTTAGCTAATCAAGCTTATTCAATGTAAATTGCGCTATTTTTTAACCCTTCTCAATCCAATTAAGAATGCAAACAGTAACCAGCCTAACCCAAAGGATGCACCGCTGCTGCTCGCACCACTCACGGTTCCAGTGTTACTACTGATCGCTTTTGTCGTGGTTGAGAACACAGCACTTTCACCACCAATGGTTAGAGTCGATGTTTGCAATGACGCAGCGTTACTTGCAGACGTATGTCTAACGACGACCTCATCATTCACACTGACAGAGCCATCGGCGGAAGTGAAGGTTCCTCCATTTATGCTGTACTCACCATCAACAATCGATATGTCTGCTGGCGCGTTGATGCCCGAAACAGTGACGGAAGAAGAGACCACGAGGGTATTGAGATCAACGTCGGTTAATGTGCCCAAGGTAAATGCATCGGGTGTTGTATCTGCGGTTGTAGTGGCGGCTTTAGTACCACTAACAAAGGTGCTAGAAACGCCACCTATAGTGAGTGTGGTTAACGTACTCGCATTGTGCAATGCAGACGAAGTATGCCTCACCTGAACTTCATCTCCTGCTTCGACGGTGCTCGGTGTCGTGATAAACGGACCATTGTTGATACTGTACTGCCCAGCCGCTATCGATATAGGGCTCGGTGCGTTAATTCCGCCGACAGTAATGGGGGCAGAGGTAATGGTAGTACTTAAATCAACGCCGCTTTGTCTCCCGAAACTAAATGGGCGTGGCGTGGTGTCTTTTGCAGCAGTTGTACTTGATAAGCGAGTGTTTACCCCACCTATTCCTAACCCTACACTTTTTGTGCCTGAATAGATGGCTGAAGCGTCGTAGCGGATGCTAATCACATCATTGTTTTCAACGGTACCGCTTGAACCGAGGTATGCCCCCCATTGATGCTGTATTGACCTCCAGCACCAACACTTATGGGTGAGGGTGCGTTTATTCCCGTAACAGTCACCACATTATTGAAAGTAATGGTTTCGTTTGGAAGGGGAGTATTACCTTGATAGTAGATGATGATAGGGAATGAATCTGGGGTTGTACCAGCTTTCCGTCGCTATCGAAGCTCGTATCGAGAGCGCCTGTTTGGCTCTGCTTCACCAGCAATACGTCGTAGATTCCGTCTGCCCGAGAGGCATACCCCGCTGCAAGGAGACTTCCATCAGGCGTACTTTCAATGTCTTTGAAATAGGTTCGCGAATTGCTGCCCGTGTAATCGGCATAGTTGGCGCTTAGCTTCCCATTTACACCAAATGTACCGACAGTATTGGAGGGTATGGCGTGGGCTACTGAGCTGGCAAGTAGCGTCCCCATTCCTAATATGAGTTTGAATCTGTGAGTTGAGTGCATATTTACCTCTTCCTTTTGCCCCCCATTTCGATGAGGGTGTGCTGTTTTGGGGTTGAGGCGATTTTTTCAGGAGAGGCTTGTTCGGTATATAGGCAGAATTGGTCGTTTTTTCTTAGTCAAACGGAAAGGGTTATAAAATCAGCTGGTTAGTGTTTCGTGAGTGGCTCAACTCTGTTTCAGCATTGAGAATAACGGCAGAGGTGAAGAAAAAGGCAGCTTCAGAGAACTGCCTACCTACTAGGGTCTGTTGATCTTTCGAGATGAATTTTGCAGCAATTTGTGGGTGATTTATACAAGGCAGAGCTTATTCGGTGTAGTCGCCCTACATCAATGAGCGATAACGCAGTAGAAATAAGCCACAAATGCTGCCCAAAGGGTTCACTTCTATGCCCTTTACTCTTTGTTGCAAGGTATTTACTTAGAGCGGCTAAGCTACACACCTTGCGCCGCGATTAAAAGGCATAGAACTTGAACAAAATTTAACCACGAAAGGTCAGCAGACCCTAGTTTTGTGTTTTTGCGCTTACCGTCAATTCGGCTTTTTGAGTGTGCTTTCCTCGCATCAAACGCTGCGCTGGGCGCTCGATACCGTGGTAACTCAACGTAGAAATAACAACGGTTACCGCAAGGAATACGGTGATGCCGATTAGTCCGGCTGTCCACGATGTCTGCTCATACCACCACGTCAGTTTTTCAGGAGCGATGTAATGAATAACTTCTGTTCCGGCAAGCAACAACACCGCATGCCATAGGTAAACAGAGTAAGAAATATCGCCAAGGAACTGAGTGAATCGGTTGTCCAATATTCGAATTAGTATTTGCTTTGGTTGTACTTGAGCCGCGGAAATACCCACCAATAAAGTCATAAAGAGGTAAGTCGACATAAGGGAAAGCTGGCTGGAACGAAAGTGCATAGAAAACACGACACCCGCAATCATTGCCCAAACCCAGAATCCGCCCTGACATCTTGCCATCCAGCTATTATTGACGTTGCTGCACATCCACGCGCCCAGCATAAACCCACTTACGCCTCGCACTAACGCTTCCGCAGACTTGGTGTGATCCAAACTGTTTGATTGCGCTACTAAGGAATAGATCATTATCAATGAAATAATTGGGATGCCATAGCTTCTGCCAAAAGGCTTGAGCAACAAAAGTGCCATAGCAGGGAAGCACAAATATACTAACCACTCGATACTGAGTGACCACGACGATATGTTCCAACTGAGCCCACCAGACGTTTCCATACTTTGCAGCATAAGTAGGTTTGAAAGAATGGCATCGCCACGGTTATAGGGGCCTTCAAATGGTGCTTGTCCAGCGAGCCCCCAGCTTTCTGCCAATGGGCCAGCATAAAAGAGAATGTCTTCACTGGCTTTGAAGCTTTCCCAAGCAATGAGCGTTAATAAAGTAATAAGGAACAACGGATAAATACGGCTGAATCGAAGCCACATAAACTGACGCCAATTGGTAAGAGTCACGCCATCCTTAAACGTATTCCGGTAGACATGAATCATCACGTAGCCGCTTAGGATGAAAAACAGATCGACCCAGATGTAGCTTCTTTCAAGGAAGTAGGTGTAATCCGCTATGGGGGATTTCCACTGTGGGAACAAAACAAGCCGCGCGTGGTAGAGCATCACAAACAGCGCTGCAAAGCCTCGCAGTGGGGTAAGCAAAGGTAATGGAGGTAAGGATGACGTAGCCATAAAGACACCGGTTGTGTTTCTTATTGAGTAAAGTCAGTGTCTTACATCTAAGAAAAAGATTGCTAGTGGAGATTAGTTAAGCTTTGTTAATGTTTGGTGTTGCTTCGCATTTCTATAAAATTGACGAGAAACTGGCAGATAGAGTTTTTAGTGAGGATTGAATTGCAGAGGTTGAGACGAATCTGTTGTAATCATAGCTCCTTAGCCTTGTATCTAACGTAATTTAGGCACCTTAATGTGGCGTTAGATATAGAGTACGAATCGATCATTGGTTTCCCTTTTTGGACGTGGTAAAGAGTGCGCTAAAACCCATTTAGCCTCGCACGAGTTGTTCTACGCATTGGAATAGCGGTAATGTGTGTATTCGATGCAAAAGGGGAACCACGGTATGAAAAAAATCCTTCTACTTTCGTTCTCGGGGTTCGTGTTAATTGCCATCATTGCCTATGCGGTTACGCCGATTCCGACGCTCTTTCGATATATAGCGAATGCAGAACGCAGCATGGCAGGTCTGGAGCTTAAGCAAATCCAAGTTGGTGAACTCGACATCGAGTACCTTCGTGGGGGAAGCGGCCCTCCACTCGTGCTACTTCATGGCTTTGGCGCAGATAAGGACAATTGGGTACGAATATCCGGCGATCTTGTGAGTGACTTTGATGTCATCGCGATTGATTTACCAGGCTTTGGGAACAGCACGCAGAACATTGCATTGGATTATGATGTGCTCTCACAAGTTAAAAGGGTAAAGCGAATAACAGAGGCTTTGAATATCACAGAGTTTAATCTAGCCGGCAGCTCAATGGGTGGATACATAGCAGGGAACTTTGCGGCTCAATACCCCAATACAGTGGAACACTTATGGCTTATTAGTCCTTTTGGCGTAGAAGGCTCGGAGGTTAGCGAGATGTTTGCTGCGACCAAGAAAGGGCTTAACCCAATGGTTTTACCCAGAACAGAAGCCGAGTTTATGGATCTGCTCGATTTTCTGTTTATTGAACCGCCATTTATCCCTTCTCCCATCGTGCGCCATTTAGCAGGCAAAGCGAAAGAAAGAGTCGAGATAAACACCAAAATCTTCGAGCAAATACATCGAATGAAAAATGGCGAGCCTCACCCTGACTTGCCCTTGGATAGTGTTTTAGAAAATTACAGAGGTTCGGTACTGATTACATGGGGCGAGCAAGACAGAGTGCTGCATGTTTCGGGTGCGTCGGTTTTAAAGCAAGTTATCCCGCATGCCCAACTGGATATTGCCCCTAACGTCGGCCATTTGCCTATGGTAGAAACCCCTTCAGAAACCGCCCAATCGTTTCTATCATTTGCAGAAAAGCACTAAGTTTGAGTGTTTCACTGCGTAGTTAAATCCCGGGAGGTCTGTTATTGGTCTCCCTGGCTACCCCTTACAGCATGCCTTCGGGTTTTGTTGTATTGGGGGGCAAGGAACGGTGCCATACGAGCAATAAACGCAACAATCCCTAGGTTTCGGCTTTAATAACTCATGGCAGTGCTCACATTCGTAAAACCACTGACAGGCATTTGTGGGCATCACTTCAATTTTTTTATTCTCACAGTATGGGCAGGTCAGTTCGGACTCTAGGACAATATCAGTCATGATTCGTCACCTGCTTAGCGGTGGAAGGGTAGCCGGCGTCAGTGGTGGATTTCTCCAAACTTACGATGTCCGTTAATTCATCGTCAAAAGTGACACGTGCAAGCTTGTCTTCAAGATACGTTTCAACGTTCGTTACGCCTTCCACTCGGTTTAGTGCAGCCTTGATCGTGATTGGGCATACAGGGCAAGACATACTAGGAATATCCAACTCGACAATTTGCTCTTTTGCCATAGCAGAGCTTACCGCTACGACACTGAGTAGCACTACGATCAATCTATTCATTTTTCAGCTCCTTTAAACGAAGAACACTATCCAGTATGGACTTGCTATCAAGATTAACGCGACGACTGAAGCCATCCATAGAACCACTTTTTGACGCTTTCGAACCTTTGGAATCGAGCATGCAGCATCTTCCTGGCATTGGTCGATAGGGCGGTAGATGCGTCTAATGGCTAAAATGAAGAATGTAAGTACGGCAATGATGAAGATAGGTCGATAGGGTTCCAGCATAGTTAAACTGCTGATCCATGAACCACTCACTCCTAGCAGCAGTAATATCAAAGGACCGACACAGCATAAGCTGGCACCAACAGCGGCAATCATTCCACTTATTAATGGGATAGATGGCGTTTTATCCACAATAGACTCCTGTTGCGACTTTTGATTTATTAAATGTAGCAACCGTATCTAGGTACGGAGTCAAGCGGTTATTTTTTGAAAGATTCGACAATGGGGCAGGAGGTGCTTGGGGAATTTGAGCATTGATCAATAAGATGGTTCAAGTTGGACTCTAAGCGCTGAAGATCAACAATCTTTTTCCTAATGAGTACTGCTTTTTGTTTGGCTAGAGCTTGAACCTCTTGACAGTCTTTGTCTTCGAGTTTTAATAGGTTCGAGATCTCGTCTAGAGTAAAACCAAGTTCTTGTGCTCGTTTAATAAAACGTAATCGGTGTAAGGTTTCAGATGGATATTGACGAAACCCTTCGGTAGGTTTTGGGGGCTGGGTGATTAGCCCTTTCTTTTCATAAAATCGGATGGTTTCAACATTCACACCAGCGGCATTCGCCACTTTCCCAATGGTCAACATTGTGAGTACCTCTTTGCATGTCGATATGGCATAACAAAGCCAGTTAATAAACCAAGCTTCGCTATAAACCGAGCCCTTCTATGAACATAGCGCTTTTAATACGTTTTTGCTTTTCGCGCACACTTCAGTGCCTTGGTGAGTCATGTAAGCGGTGGTGATAGCACCTTCCTTCATAATGCAGATTGCATCAAGGAGGTGGGGGTTTTCATCGCTAAGTTTGCTTTCTATGAGTTGTTTTACTTCCCTTTTGTGGAAGGTGCAATACTGCAGAATATCGCTCTCAATGTTACTGAATTCTGCTGAGGTATTGATAAAAAAGCAGCCTCTAAACTTGCCTAAACCTTTTGCATTTCCGTTAAACCATTGCGCTAAACCATCAAATAAATCATCAATCAATTCTTGGTCGGACTCTGCCTTTTGTAATACCACCTCTAACCACAGCATAAAGCGTGAATGCCTTTGCTCTAAAGCAGCAAGAATCAATGCGTCTTTGCTTTCAAAGTGGCTGTAAAGCGTTCTTTTGGCGACACCAGACACTTTTAATACTTCGTTGATACCAATCTCATGAATGCCTTGATGGTAGAAAAGATCGAGTGCGGTATCGATCAGCAGTTGACGTTTTTTACTCATAACTCGCCTACGCGGTTTCAAAGAGAAGACAAAAAGAGTTTGACAAAAGTAGACAGACTTGTCTATTTTATTTTGTAGACAGGTCTGTCTACTTTTTTGAGTGAGATGATATGAACAATTCTTTAATTTCTTGTATAGCAGGGGTGGGGGCAGCATTCGCAATTGGTGTTTTAACGCACATGGAAGCATCAATAACCGAAGTCGCGTTGGTAATGGCGCCTTTCGGGGCGACAACGGTCCTCGTTTTTGGCTTACCCAATAGCCCGCTAGCCCAACCGAAAAATGTTGTGCTAGGGCATTTGATTACCGCCTTAATCGGGGTGATTTTTACGCAATGGATTGGGGTAACGCCATTAACGTTGGCGATAGCGACGGGGCTAGGTGTTTCTATGATGTTACTAACGAAAACGACTCACCCGCCTGCTGGTGCGAACCCAATACTTATTATGTTATCTGGGCAAAGCTGGTGGTTTTTGCTCTTCCCTGTGCTGAGTGGGGCGTTGATCATTGTCGCTGTAGGTAAGCTGTTTCAATTACTGCAAGGTCGCTTACTCAACAGACCCTAGTGCTTGCCATAATACCGGTGAAGCTGGCTAATAGCAGCGACCCCCAACACGATGAGTAAACTAGCCCATAATGTTGTTTGGGGAGAGCGCTCTGCCAACACTCCAGCGAGATAGCTACCAATCGAGACAGCCCCAATTTTCATTGCGGCAATCCACATAAAGACCTGAGAAGCACTTTGTGGAGGGGCATATTCCGTCCTTGCTGCCAAAGTTGCAGCAAAGAAAAAGGCGTTGGTAATGCCACAAATCAGAAAAGCCCCGAGCCCTAATGAATAGGACGAGGCAGTCGCGATAAGCAAGATCCCTCCAGCAACACCGAGGGCAGAGGTTGTCATGCTAGGATCGGCTTCCTTCTGATTTGGCCATCGGATTAAAAATAGGGAACCTAGCAAGTTACCGATTCCATAACCACTCACGAGAGTCGCGGCACTGGCTGGGTCTTGCTGCCAGCCCGACACCAAAAAGATGGCGCAAATGGGTAACGCCGCCAAAGAAAAAGAAGTGGACATGGTTAGGTAGAGGGTTCGGCTCAACGCACCGTTTTGAAGGATTTGTTTTGCGACAACGGTAACGGTAGGCACTGTTTGCCTGTCGTTGGTTTGTTTTTCATGTTTAGGAAGCCTCATCACCAAAAAGGCAGTGATCAACGGTAGTATTGCAATGGTCGCCACGGCTACCTGAGCATCGAAGTTTTTGGTAAGTAGAGCCACCAGTATGGGACCAATGGTTGTGCCTATGGCATAACAAGCGACATCCCACCCTTGTGCTTTTCTTCTTAACTGCTGGTTGGCTTTAAACAGGTGGTTGAGTTGTCCGCTAATACCGCCCATCAAAAAGGGAGCGGAACCACCACACACAACTAAAATCGCAGTCAATATAGGGTACGGAAGCGTAGGAAAAAGTAGAGCTGCCAACAGTAAAAATGCACTGTAACAGCAAGCAGCGAAAGCGATTAACTTGCGTGAATCGGCCACTGTATCCAAGAAGCGTCCCCAAATAGGACCCAGTAAATGCGGAGCCGTAAGGCACGCGGCAAGTATGCCTATTTGTTGACCGTTAATCCCATTTTCAGCAGCCAAAACCAAAATACCGACAGTCGCGGCACCTGTCGCTGTTCGCGCAAAACTGGCAAGAATGGCGAAAAGAGTAAGGAGAGCAGAAGTGTTATTAAGCTCAGGGTGTTTTTTGCTTATACCGTCCATACTTTTGCTCCTATTCTTCTTTTCCGTGAGTTTTATATCAGTTCTAACTCTGAAATAAGCGTGTGAAGGATTGCTTGCGACTCGGTGTTAAGCCCAGTGAGTGGTGCGGGTAAACATGGTGCTTCGGCATACCCTAATATTTCTGCGGCAGATGCCATCACTCGCATTCCGCCCAGACTTTCAGAGAATAGATCCCACAAAGGATCAAATTTCTGTGAAAGCTCTGTGGCTTGCTTGGAATTACATTGTTGAGCTCGATAGAAGATATGCTGGGCGGTACGAGGGAAAAGCCCCGCCAGCACGGAATACCAGATATCACAGCCCGATTGGATACCAGAAGGGGCAAAAACATCACCGCTCACACCAATAGTTACATCGGAAGGCAGAATAGCTTTGAGCTGCTGGATTCGCTGTTCTCCATTTTTTTCAAATGGCATACCCGGGAACTTGATCGATTTGATCATTTCCAACTTTGCGATTTCAGTGTGAAGTTCGTCAGTGAAAGTGAAGTGGGTTGCGGGTGGATTATCGTAAACGCAAATCGGTACAGACACTTGTTCTGCAACCTGTCGGTACAATTCATACACTTCTTCTTGGGTTAATCGCTGATAAGAAAGGGGAGCAAGTAGAAGCCCTTTCACACCCAACTTTTCGGCTTGCTCGGCATTGGCGAGTACATCCCTTAGCCTCAATGAGCCAATGCCTGCAAGTACGGGTATATGACCAGCGTGTTCTACAGCTATCTGGATTGCCTGTTCTTTCTCCTTAGTATTCAAATAAGGGTATAAACCAGTCGAACCGAGCGCACAGATAGAATCAATTTGAGCGTCGACCAAACGATTAATAAGGTTAGCGTAGGCTGAGTGATCTATTTGGTCGTCAGTAAAAGGAGTGATAGGGAAGCCACTTAATCCAGTAAACATATCGCGTATTCCTTTAAGCGTTAGTGGTAGAGAGGAATTTAAATGTTTGAACTCATGCATAAAGGGATACACAGCATCCTGCAAAGGAAAGATCAGAGTGTTATCATTGTCCTAGTGCGAAACATTTATTGTCATAGTTCGATAAATATATTGTCATAGGACAAAGATGAAAATCAAGATAAAAGGACAAACTGGCCAAGAAATTTTTGAGTCGGTTCGATCGCTCATTGCTTCTGGAGAGCTTGAAGAGGGCTGTGCTTTGCCCCCAGTAAGGGAACTGGCTCAAGAAGTAGGCGTGAACAGAAATACGGTTGCTGGTGTTTATCAACGCTTGGTGAAAGCGGGTTTGGCGGAAACCAAAGGCCGGTTGGGAACTAGGGTAAAAGCTCGGCAAGCAGCCGGTCAGCATGACGGGGTAACCGAAACTCAATTGGTGGATCTGGCGGATGGAAACTTAAAACGAGAGTGGCTCCCCGATCTAAACCAAGTTGCGCAACAAAGTAATTTTAAGCAGTTTGTTTATGGTGAATCCCCTATATTGCCAGAAATGGAAGAATTTGGCAGAGGGTGTTTTAAAGCGGACTGCCCTGAAGAAATGGGGTTCTCGATAACAGGTGGAGCCGTCGACTCATTAGAGCGTTTGTTGGCTACCCATTTACTTCCCGGTGACAAAATTGCCGTAGAAGACCCGTGTTATCTCGGATCCGCTAATGCTATTCAACTTGCGAGTATGGTTGCCGTCGGAGCCAACATGGACGGCGATGGTATGTTGCCGGATGAACTCGAAGCCCAGCTAAAAAAAGGAGCGCGAGCGGTGCTCTTCACGCCTAGAGCGCAAAACCCGACGGGGTGTTGCTACAGTGAAAAACGCGCTCAAGAAATTCGTGATGTGCTTTCTCGTTACCCCAATGTGCTGGTGTTGGTGGATGACCACTACGCGCTACTTTCTACCTGCGAATACCAGAATCTGATCCCAGATAATGCACAGTATTGGGCTGTGTACCGCTCAGTTTCTAAAGGGTTAGGTCCAGATCTTCGGCTGGCATTTGTAGCCGCAGATTTGGTGACGACAAAGCGGCTACAAAGTCGTTTGATTCCGGGCATGACATGGGTAAGTCGCATTTTACAATCTATGGTTCTCACCGCATTACAATCTAAGTCGGTTCAAAAGCAACTTGTTGATACGAGCGAGATGTGTCGTCAGAGCCGATTATGGTTGATCCAAGCATTGGCAAAACATGGATTATCCATTCGAGAGGATATTGAAGGAGTGAATGTTTGGGTGCCAGTGAAAGGTGATAGTCAGGCTTGTGCCTATGAACTGTCTAAACTGGGTTGGTTAGTCAGACCGGGAAGTTTGTATGATATCGATAGCCAATCGAAAGGGTTACGAATTACAACGGTAAAACTGGATAAGCAACAAGCCCAGCAACTGGCGAAAGATATCGTCTCGGTTTGCCTATAACCTTTTCCTAGGGCGAGAGTATTGCTGAAACGAAATACAAAAGGAGCTTAGTGGTAAGCTAAGCTCCTAATAACTTTGGTGTATCTAAGATATTGATAAAGCAAAATTTTGAGGCGACTAACGTATAGCTGCTAATCTATGTTTCCACCATCCCATTAATTGAATATTGGGATAATATCGTTTTTCATTAGGTGCATTGCGTCATTTCGATTGGCGTAGTTTGTCGCGGTTTTCACCACAACCAAATCCAAATCTTTCACAATAGCGATCATTTGCCCGCCATAGCCTAAACCGTAAATGGTTTTATAGACTCGACCATCAACAAAGTGATCATCAAGCCACCAGTAATAGCCATATGTACTGGCTCCTGGGCTGGTATATAAATAGCCACGGGTCGAATCTTCAATCCACTCTTTTGCAAGAATGGGTTCACCTTGCCAATTTCCGTCGTTATTCACCAGCATACCCAGTTTGAGCATGTCTCTAGGGCGTAACATTCCACCACCAGCGGTATTACTTACGTCACCCATTTGCGCCGATATATAGGCATTTTTAAAACAGAGTTTGGATAGACCAGAATCGATTACTGCACCTGCGAATCGCTCTTTTTTATAGCTGTTAGCAATGATTTCCCCAGCTACGGTAACAATACCGCCATTGTAGTTGAATTGGGTACCGGGTTCGGATGTTAGTGGGCGATCTAAAGTGAATTTAACAGGAGTGTGGCTTCGCATTTCTTGATAGCGGATATTTTCAGGGCTGGAATAAGGCACTGTCCATTCATCCCAGTCTAAACCTGCACCCATCATGAGCAAGTGCTCTAAGGTAATTTTGCTCTTTTCACCTTGCAGATACTGAGAGTGGTTAGGTAGCAGCTCGCCGAGTGGCTGCCGAATACCAGAAAGTTTGTTCTCATAGATGGCGACCCCAGTCATGAGTGACGTAAGGCTTTTGGTGACAGACTGAATCGAGTGCGGATAAGATTGCTTCCAGCCATTCATGTATTCTTCAATAATTAACTGCCCATCTTTCATCACCAAAAAGCTGCTTGTTTTCTGATAGAAGTTGTCATTGTTCTTGAGTTTATTAAGCAGTTGATTGAGCTTTTCTTTATCGTATTCGACGTCTTCATTTTTGACCAACCAATCTTCGTGGCATTTAGATTGCGTTTCTATGCTGTTGAACCAGCTCGATTGGTAGATCTTGTTAACCAATTCATCATCGCTGGCATCTTCCACTCTGGCAAAGGTATGGTCGGCTCCCCAATAAGTGATGGTCGCGTTGACGTAATTTCCGTTTATGTCGGAACCAAATTTGCCTTGAGTTCCCGTCCCCGTTTCCAGAGAACGGAAGTGCCCTTCTGAGTCAATGGCAATGGCTTCATGTCCCCATGCTGTCAAGATATAGTCTTGCCCATCATGCTGATAAAACTTAACGTGTGGAAGCCCACCAAAGTAGGATGAAAACAAGCCTAAGTGCTTATTTGAAGAGGCTGTATCCTGAGTGATGGTATCGTGGGTGATAGCATCCTGAGCGACAGAAGTGAAAGGTATGGCGACGGCGAGTGTAGCGGCAATGGTGTAACTCAAACGAGTCAAAGGCAAAGGTAAACGCATAGTTAAATCCCTATAAAACCTGCCCTGTTTGAAGCTGCAACGAGTACCGTCACAGCTTCAAACAGTTTGGGTATGAAATTAAAGCCTTATTCAATTTATATTAAACTTATCCCATACTTTAGATAAGGTTTCTAAAATGCGGCCTAGGAATAAGAATTAAATAAAATGATGGTGCAAACAGCCATATGAGTTATTTAGTGAAATAATTTGTCGTACTCATTTTGTTTCGCCTATTTAATGTGCCAGAAGTAAGGTCAATGGAAGTTTGAGGTTTTGTTAAGGATTGTTAATGCTGCCAGTCAGTTTTACGGCAGGGCAATAAAAAAGGTTGGCTAATCTTGGTTAGCCAACCTTTTGAAGTAGGTGAGTAGATGAGTAGAGAGGAATTATTTGCGAACGTCGATACGAACGTCACCCATCTCCAGAGCGTGGTTTTCACCAGCATCTTCGGCTAACGAGAAATCCAATTGGTTAGCTAGCGTTTCTTCTTGCAAGTAGTCTTGGTGTTTCTCGATCCATTGCTGAACGTCTGGTGAGGTGTGAATAGAAATAGAGATGGTATCCGTTACTTCTAGCCCCATGGTCTTACGGGTTTTCTGAATCCGGCTGATCACTTCTCTCACCATGCCTTCTGCAATAAGTTCGTCGGTGAGATTAGGGTCGATTTCCATGGAAATGAATCGATTGGATACCGCGTTAAACCCTTCTTTTGCTTTACGGTAAATGACGATCTCTTCCTCGGTGAAGCTCTGACCATCAATGTCGATTTGCCCTTGCTGCTGCAAGCGATCAATGTCGTCTGCGGTTAACTGATCAATTAAGCTGGCGAAGTGCTTCATTTGCTTGCCAAGTCGTTTACCCAACACAGGGAAGTTCGCCTTCGCGTACAAGTCGATAAACTGGTTCTCTTCAGTACTGAATTCGAGGGTTTTGATATTCAGTTCCGACTTGATGTAACCGGCCAATCGTTCCACATCGCGCAACTCTTCCGGATCACGATGAAGGACCGTTGCGCGGCTAAGAGGTGTCTTGGTTTTGACTTTCATCTCGTTACGCTTCTGGCGTCCCATAACGACGAGGTGTTTGAAGCGCTCGACACTGTTTTCCAGCTCCAGTTTTTTCGCTTCGGTGTTCGGCTGCGGGTAATCGCACAAATGCACGGAGAGTGGCTGTTCACTTTCTTGCGAGTAGCCTTTGAGTTCTTGATATACATGCTCCGACAAGAAAGGCGCAAATGGTGCCATTAGTGTTGAGAAGGTATTCAAGCAGTAGTAAAGCGTTGCGTAGGCGCTGTCTTTGTCTTGGTTCATTTCAGATTGCCAAAAACGTGCGCGGTTTAAGCGGATGTACCAGTTGGTTAAATCGTCCAAGAATTCAAACAAAGGCGGCACAACTTCGTACAATCGGTACGCCTGCATTTCGGTGTTTACTTTCTGCTTTAAGCTTTCTAATCGAGACACGATCCATTGGTCTAGGATGTTATCTGTGTCCAGTTTGCCCGACGCTTTCCAATCGTCGATATCAGCGTAAGTCTTAAAGAATTTGAACCCGTTGTACCAAGGAAGCAGCACTTGTCGCACCATTTCCTGAACGCCGCTGTCTGCGAATCTTTGTTCTTCCGCTTTTACCAAGCCTGAATTGATCAAGTACAAGCGCAAAGCATCGGCACCGTATTCTTCCATCAGAATGTCTGGAGCGGTGTAGTTCTTCAAACGCTTAGACATCTTTTTGCCATCTTCCGCCATCACAATGCCGTTAACAATCACGTTGCTGAACGCTGGCTTGTTAAATAAGGCTTCGCTGAGTACTTGCAGGGTGTAGAACCAACCACGAGTTTGGTCGACCCCTTCAGCAATGAAGGACGCTGGGAAGTTGGATTCAAACTTTTCTTTGTTTTCGAACGGGTAGTGAGCTTGCGCGTAAGGCATGGAGCCAGACTCGAACCAGCAGTCGAACACTTCAGGAATACGGCGGTAAACCCCTTCTTCGTTTGGCAAACTAAAGGTGAGATCGTCCACGTGATCACGGTGTAAATCAGACACTTCTTTACCCGTCAGTTTGGTTAGTTCCTCAATCGAACCAATACACACGTGGTTACCGGTTTTTTCGTTGATCCAGATTGGAAGAGGCGTTCCCCAGTAACGGTTTCGGGAAATCGCCCAATCGATCGCGTTTTCCAACCATTTGCCCATTCTTCCTTGCTGGATATGTTCTGGAACCCATTTGATTTGCTGGTTGTTCTTGACCAGGTTGTCGCGAATTTCTGTCACTCTTACATACCAAGAAGGCACGGTACGGTAGATGATGGGTGTATCGGAACGCGGGCAGAATGGGTAGCTGTGCATTAGCGTTTCTTGGCGATACAGCAATCCTTTGTCTTTAAGAGCGTGAAGGATAGGTTTGTCGGCATCTTTCACATAGGTGTTGGCAAAATCGTTCACTTCTTCTGTGAATCGACCCCGTGTGTCTAGCGGGCAAACGCTGATTTCTACACCGTGTTCACGACATACACGTTGGTCGTCTTCACCAAAGGCAGGGGCCATATGCACAATGCCTGTACCGCTATCTAGGGAAACATACCCATCAGCAAGTACTTGGAATGCGCCTTTCTCACTGTGAGCGGAAAAGTATGGGAAAAGTGGCTGGTAGGTCTTGCCTGTTAGCTCGCGGCCTTTTGCTTTGGCCAGTACTTCGAATTCATTGTTTTTCAGAACCACTTCCATTCTGGCTTCGGCGAGCCATAGGGTTTTATCCGCGGTTTTGTCCTGTACTTTTACGTAGTCAATATCTGGGTTAACACAGAGCGCTAAGTTAGAAGGTAAAGTCCATGGTGTGGTTGTCCATGCGGCGAGATAAGCATCTTCATCATCGAGTTTGAATAGAACGGTTGCTGCCGGATCTTGAACGTCTTTGTAGTTGGAAGAAGCTTCAAAGTTAGAAAGAACCGTTTCCAGTTCTGTGGAGTAAGCAACCACTTTCTCGCCTTGGTAAACCAAACCTTTGTCCCAAAGCTGCTTGAAGACCCACCAAACGGATTCCATGTACCATGGTTCCATGGTGCGATAGTCATTTTTGAAATCGACCCAACGACCCAAACGAGAAATGGTTTTTTCCCACTCTTGGGTATAACGCTGCACGATGCCACGGCATTCATCGTTGTATTTGGTGATGCCAAATTTTTCCACTGTCTCTTTAGCAGACATGCCCAACGCTTTATCGATTTCGTGCTCGATGGGTAATCCATGGCAATCCCAACCGAATCGGCGTTCCACGTGATGACCTAGCATGGTTTGGTAACGAGGAACGATGTCTTTGATGGTAGAGGCAACAAGGTGACCATGATGAGGCAGGCCCGTCGCAAACGGAGGACCATCATAGAAGATAAACTCTGGCTTGCCTTTGGATTGTTCAAGTGACTTTTCGAAGACTTGGTTTTGCTGCCAAAAACTCAATACATCGTGTTCAGCTTGTACGAAAGAGAACTTCGTTGATGAAGTTGGTTGGGTCGATGAAGCTTCTTCTTGGGATGACGAAGCTGTTTGGCTAGGTTGTGTCGACATACTTACCTCTAATGGGTTTTCCTAAGAGGTTAAGTAAAAAACCCACCTCTTAGGTGGGTTTTTTTAGATTCTTAGCTGCGTAAGCTATCCCACCATTCCGATTGAAATGATGATTATAATTCGTTGGATACCAGCTTGCGCGATCGTGTTCATAAATGCAGCATCGCAGAATGTACTTTACCTGTCAATCAGGTTGGCTATGTAATCTTCATGTTGGCTAGTACATTCTTCGCGCTGGTTAACACATTCTTCACGTTGGCTAAAAACAGGCTAGCCAACGCGAAATTTAGACCATTACGCCCCAGTGCAAGTATCTGCACCTTGATCAAGCCAAGTGCCAAACTTTCCAGTGTCTGCCGGTTCTGTTTGGTTCCAGTATCTCGCTTTCCAGATTCTGCCGTTCCAGCTCACTAAATCGCCAGATTGGTAAGCTTTTCCGCTTTGCCAAGCTTCCGCACAGCCATTTCCTGGGTTTGTCGGGTTGGAGGAGTCTGTAACCGTCGATTTTATTACGGCGGTGTGGATCTTTGTACCTGTTCTATCGATGGTGAAGTCCAGCTTCACTTCTGCGGTACCTGCTGCGGTAGCGCCAAATGTTGCTTGTATGGAGCACGATCTGCCAGCAAGCAGTGGTGCGGTTGTGCATTTATCGATTGTCATCGCTGGCGTTTCTGCAACGCCCGAACCGCTTAAGTTTGCCGACGTAATATTGATGTCTGCCGTGCCAGTATTACGAATGGTAAAGAAGTGCTTTTTGCTTTGTCCAAGCTCAAACCCTTCAACCTGAATCGATTTTTTGTAAGTGAAGGAGACTTGATCGTCTGGATGGGCGATGACCCCTTTGATCCAATCGTGGTAATGCGTTACATCGCTGTATACACCGTATTTCCCTGGACGAGCACAACCGACTCCCCAACTTACGACACCAAGTTGGCTGACCTGCCCACCTTGATTGACTACGATTGGACCACCGCTGTCACCAGAGCATGAGTCTTTCCCACCTTCAAGGTAGCCTGCACAGAATGCCGATTTACCGATATACCCATTTTGATAGGCACCACCTGCGGCGTTACAGGCTTCGGTTGATACCAAAGGTACGTCCACTTCCTGTAATACTGTTGGAGACGGACCTTTTTCAAGCGTACGACCCAGTCCAGCGACAGTCAGCGGATCGCCCACTCGAACGTACTGGCTTAAATTGGTTTGCCCCAAGCTTACAGCGCTAAAGCCAGCAGGGACGGTTTTCAATTCGATCACGGCGATGTCGTTTAAACCATATGCGGATTCATATTCCGGGTGCATAAATACGCGTTTCACCTCAAAGCGCGTGCCTTCTTTATTTTCAAACTTATAGCCACCCAGCTTAACGTCAAAAAAAGCGGTATGTTTGTTTCGTAAGCAGTGGGCAGCCGTGAGCACAAAGCCCTCACCAAGGTAGCTACCACCGCAAAAAGAGCGCTCGCTGTAAGACGGAACGATCTGAGCGAAGAATGGCCAGTCGGCTGGGTTTGCGTCGTTGCCGTTCACAATTCTGGGGGTAATGTCTGAAGCGCTTGCCGTCATAGGCAGCATAAGGCTGGTAGCCACTGCCAGCATGCTGAGTTTCATCTGTGATTTCATGCTTTATCCTTTTAATTTTTGTTGTCCCAAATATTCGAAGATTTGGGTATATGCCTTGTGGGGCATAAAGCATGGTAGTCGCCTGTTTTTTACTCAACAAATTGATTTCGAAAATAATTGGCACTTAATAAATGTTATGCACTGGGTGTCAAAAGGCTGGCTGAAACAACACAGTGATCGGACGAGTTAGGGTGACTTTTATCTGAAATTATTGATAGTTAACGTATTGAATTCGATTAAGAAAATTCTTGAAGGTCTATGAACTCTCTATCTTGAGGGAGTATGGCTTCCTTAATTGAAAGTGCGTACTTGCCAGCGATGAATGTGTTCAGCAACTCGTTCAGGGTGGTTGACCCAGCGGAAATGACAGGGTTTCTTAAGACCGACTTCATCGGGAGCTAGAGTAACCTTATCTACTTGAGCCGATTTTAGTTTACTCGCCAAGTAGTGGCTGCAATTTGGCGTTACATAGCTGTCTCCATCGATTGAAATAAACAGGACAGGTAATTTGCTCGTATTGAGCAGCTGTTCATAGTCTAATGAAGACTCAGTAACTTTGTACCTGCCTGTTAGAGATTCGTGTAGCCAGTCTGAGATGACATTTTTGAATTCTGTCCCTGCAAATTTAAAACGTTCCCCAGGAAAGTAACCACATATATTGCTGAGTGCTTTAATGCAGTGATAACCGACATAGCGACCAATCCTCGCTTTTAACTTCGGTAAGTTTTTGTACCAGTTTGAGCCGCTGGCAATCAGAATAGTACCTTTGACGTCTTCAGACTGAACTCCGTACAACAAGCCAAGCTGACCACCAAGGCTATGCCCTAAAATAAACACTTCTTTGCATTGTAAGCGATGCTTAACGGCGGCTATGATCCCCGGAATATCCGTGGATAAAATATCGTTGTAGCCATAGTTGCAGTGACGACCTGCGCGGACAGAGCTTTTGCCATGCCCCCTTAAATCACAAGTAATAGCGGTAATACCTTGATCGGCAAGCTTTGTAGCAAGCACGCCATAGTATTCAGCACGCACTCCCATTGCTGGCAGACAAATACAAACGGGAGCCGATACTTCCTCTGCCAAGAATATGCTCACTTCAATGGCGGTGTTGTCATGGAGTTCGACGAGTAAAGAAAACTTATCTTCAGATGATCGGCACTCTTCATTCATTTGTATACTCTCGCATTGCTGAAGTGCAACGTTTTCGCTCTCATTCAACGCCAAATTCCTTTTACATTTCAGTGAACTGTTCACTTTACCTAAAAATTCAAAGAGCTAAAGGAAAATCTAGGTGGTTTGAGTATTGAAGAATGAACCCATTGATGATGTTTTACATACCGTTCTCTGAACTTTGCTGTTGCACACTTTTCTCACACAACAACTGATGTATAACTTTCTACTCCCATACTTTGTACTCCCATATTTTTAGAGACACGCATGACCCGCTTACTGATTGTTGAAGACATTCCCGCATATCGACAGTTTTTATCTCAGCTCTCGGACTCTGAGCAGATCAGCCATTGCGACAGCGCCAGTTGTCTGGCGGAGGCTTTTGAGCTGATTAAGCGGCATCAATACGATTTAGCCTTGGTTGATCTGGGCTTACCCGACGGTAATGGGCGGGAACTGATCGCTCACTTAAGAGCGCAATCCTCAAAAACGGAAATCATGGTGCTGACCATCTTTGGCGACGAAGACAATGTGCTCAAAGCCATCGAAGCGGGTGCTCGTGGTTACTTGCTGAAAGACACCCCGTTCGAACAGATAGAGCAGGCGATCGCTAACCAACTCGCCGGAGGCGCACCCATGAGTGCTGCCGTGGCTGCCCATGTGCTGAACCAAATTCAGGGTGGGCAAAAAGAACCTTTGCCGAATCCGTTAACGGGTCGGGAAAACGAAGTACTGACTTTGCTGGCAAAAGGGCTTAAAAGCAGCGAAATCAGCAATATGATGGGTATTTCTCATTACACAGTGAACGATCACATCAAAGCGATTTATCGCAAACTTGAAGTCAACAGCCGTTGTGAAGCAGTGTATGAAGCCAATCAGCAGGGGCTGATCAAGTAACCTCAACCCTTGCCTCAACTAGCTTACTTCGCTTCCAGCACCATGATGCGCTCTTCCAATCGTTGAACCTGCTGGTGCAGTTGCTTGGTGGTTTCCAGCAGCAACGGAATCAGTCCTTCATAGTCGACACTCTTCATGCCTTCTACGTCTTCATCCACCAGAGATGGGATCACCGCTTCCACCTGTTGCGCAATCAGCCCGTATTCCGTGGTGTTGCTGTGGCTGTCTTTCCACAAAAACGTCACGCCATTCAACTGACTTAGGATTTGCTGTGGTGAAAGGATAGGGTTGATGTTTTTCTTGAGCCTTTCATCAGACGTTCGGCGAAAGTTACGCGCTTTGATGGCTCCGGTTTCCCCATCGACGTGAATGTCGGGTGTGTCCTTGGGGGTGATGACTTTAATTGAGCCAGTTTCATTGTCGATGCGTTCTGTCACCGCTGCCACACTGCCCACACTGATCTCTTTGCGGCACTCCTGTTCTTCACAGAACACTTTATCGGACACGGTTGATTTGGTGCGAACACGGTTTGGGGTGATAACCGTGCGGTTGGCGCGGCTAGAAAACTCCGAAGTGATGATTAAGTTGTCGCGCAGAATCTCAACACCAGTGCCTTTGTTTTCTTCGGCTCTCTGACCAAAACGAAAGTGGTTTGCGATGTTGTCGATTCGGCGGGTGCCTAGTTTGATGTCGGTAGTCATAATTAAGTCCTTTTAGTTTTGAGTTGGCGTAGAAAAGAGCCCGAATGGTAGCGGAGTTCCGGTACTGCTGAGTGTGCCGTTGGCTTCTTCTAAATCGAATGAGAAGGTCGCGCCGTTGATCATCACTTGCAGATTCACGTTAGCGACTTTGTTCACCCCCGATGTCGCGCAGCGAAGGTGCAGTTTGCTGACGGATTTCATGGGAACTCGTGCCTCGGTATCCAGCACCACTTGCTCGGAAGCATAGAGCTTCATCGCCCCCTGATTCACCAGCGATTTCACCACCAGCGGAAACTTGCGATCCCCGTAATGGAGGTTGAATACCAGCTTTTTTGCGTTGCTTCTCGCCTGTACGGTCAGCGTTGCGCCCAGCATGTTTAACGTTTGATGGGGAATCAGATTTCGAAGCGAACCATTAAATGGAATTCCGAGTTCTTCCGTGGCTTTACGGACGCGATAATTCGGTGCGATTTGCCCCATCACTTTACGCAGGCTAAAGGTGTGATGGTCGGTCATCATGGATTGCAGACGAGCAAAATACTGGTTTGCTCCGGATTTGTTGGGATGCAGCATGTGGGCTTTTTGGCAAGACACCGCAGTGAGCAGATTTTGTCCCAGTTCCAACCCTTCCGATGCAGAAAAACTCAACGTTGCCTGATATTTCGGGCACATCTTGACGCGCTCGCGAGTGACCAGAGGATCGCCTCGCAAACCCCATACCTGTGGCTGCCGAGTGAACATGGCTTTGCTTGCCGACAAACCGGGGTGAACAAACCAGATGGGCGCTTTGCCACTTGCGGTGAGTTGTTGGTTGACCTTGTTGGCTGCACGCATTGCGCCCAGTTCCATCGCAGTGTAGAACAGGTAAGCATTGAGTTTGATGATGTCGAGCTGGTCAGCTGGTGCAGTCAGCCCGTCGCCCATCCATCCGAGAATGTCATCAATGGGCGTAAGCGCTTCGGCAAACTCAATAATGGTGTCGGAAAAACGGTTTCCGGTGCGAAAGTTAGCAATTTCCTGCAGCACGGAACCCGCTTGCTCCATCACGTCTAATACCTGCTCAACACTTTCAAATTTTGAATGCGGGGAAACGGCTGGGAAGTATCCCGTATAAATGATCAACGCATTGGGGCACTGATTTCTGGCTTTCACCAGAAATGGGATCAGGCGGTCGTCGACCAGTCCATCCAGCTTCTGCACCGTCTTTTCAAAATCGGTGGCGGCAGACTTGAACCCCACGTCGTTGGCGATGCCGTTCATCAGCAGCAAGTCGACGGTTTCAGGTTGTTCGATGTCTTTGAGTTGTCTGGTTATGGTCGGGTACGACGCAGGTAAGTCACCAAAATAGGTGGGTTGCGGCAAGTTGGTGTCGTAGCTCGGGCGTCGATGGTGCTCGTTGTCATTCCCGATGATGGCACCAGAATGGGCTTTGTAATCGCCAGTGACGGGCTGGTGAAGATCCCGCACGTTTGCGCCACTATTTACGTTTTGTCGAAGCCAACTGACGAGTTGATTCGCATAGGTTAAGTGACGGGGGATGCCTTGCCCCCACATCACGGAATCACCAATAACGGCTATTCGCATCATGTCCTCCTTGAGTGTAGATAAGTGTTATCTGGCTGGTTTTTGTTCTGATTAGTGCTTTGCCTAGCTCTTGTGCTAGTTACCAGTGCGGTAACTGAGCTAGGCAATGATGAATAATATCGGCGTCCCGCACGTTTTGAGTCCTTTCTAAAGGGGCGATCAGCTCCGTGGCGGAATCCACTTTTATGCCTTCGTGACCTCGCCCTGCGACCACAACGATTTCATCGGGCTGCTGCGTTTTTAAGGCTTGATAAATGGCGTCCGTCCGGTTTTTGATGACTCGGGCATGTGGCAGAACTTTCTTGAGTGGTGCGAAGATCTGTTCAGGCGGCTCGCTTCGTGAGTTATCGCTGGTGATAAAGGCATGGTTTGCAAATTGTCTGACACTTTCTGCCATGGGCGCGCGTTTGCTTCTGTCTCGGTCACCACCGCAACCAAATACCACTACCAGTTTCTTGCCAAAGGTTTGATTCAGTGAATCTAGAGATTTGATAAGCCCGTCTGGGTTGTGGGCAAAATCGACAAACACCTGTCGGTTCCCTTTAGTGGCGATGGATTCTAGCCGACCGGGGGGCAGAGAAAGAGTGGGGATATATTGGCAAGCCTGCGTGAGTGCTTTCTTACCGTAAAGACTCTGTACAATGCCGAGTGAAGTCAGCAGGTTTTGAACGTTGTGTTTGCCAAAAAACGGGCAATCTCCCTGCCATACATAACCGTTAAGGTTGAGCGATAATATGTTTCCCTCTAGCCGCCCAAACCATCCGGGAGTGGACGTTGAGTCGGCAAATAACCGAGCGTTCAATCCAGAACTCTGGCTTGCAGCGACCCATTTGAGGTGCATGGGATCTTGCTGGTTGATCCACACGTCAGCGCCAGCTTTACAATGCTTCAGCAGTTTAAGTTTGGCATTGAGGTAGTCTTCGAGGGTGGGGTGGTAGTCCAGATGATCGTGCGTTAAGTTGGTAAAGGCAGCACAATCGAACTCGAAATGTTGGTACTGACCAATCTCGATCAGGCGACTAAAACACTCCATCAGACAGACATCCACCTGATTCTGCTCTGTGAGATCTTGAATGAATTCGTGAACCCGTTGGCTGGAATTGCAATACCAAGGGACTTCTTCAAACTCCCCACCCAATCCCACTCCTAATGTGCCCCAACTGGCTGCATGAATACCTAGTTCAGAAAGCAACTGTCTTGCTAATTCTACGCTGGTGGTTTTGCCATTAGTTCCGGTAACCGCTGCCCATTTCATCATGGAATCCTTTCGAATCATTTGGTTTGATTTACGTTACGCGGATAAGGGGGATTCACCATCCCCAGTTATAGGGGGACTTGGTTGCAGAGCGGATAGAAATGGCAGTAGACTGAGTTTTTATAAAATAGTGAACGGTATGCAATCGAGCGAAAGGACATCGCTGAACAGACCTGAAAGCGCATCTCGGGAAGTAGTTGTGCGCTTGGCGATCATTGTTTTGGTGCCTGTTGTGGCGATTTACGCACTGGTATCGCTGCTAAGGTATGGTGATCTCGTCTCTTTACCGTCGGTGCAGTCAGGCGTGCTGGTTCTTAAAGGCAATGAAACCACCAAGCTGATAGATGTCGCTCTACCTCATAATTACAGCCAGCACCTCAATTTTTCTTATGGCGAGTATCGGATCTCGCTTCCCAAAGTCGACAAAGATTCGAATGCGACCACAGCTATCTTTTTGCCGCCTTTTCGTGACACTGCCGAGTTTTATCTGGGTGAGCAGTTGATCTGGCAGACTGCGCCGATTGCTCATTCCCGCGATTCCATGATGCCAAGGTTTCGCTATCGCCCTTCCTATCACGAGCTGCCCAATTCGTTATTTGAAGGGGCGGAACTGCCGCTCACCGTAAAGATCGCGTCCAGTGGCGGGCTGCAAATGCCCGAGGTTTTTTATGGTACGCCAGAGCAAGTGAAGCCTTACTATCAGTTTCAGTACTGGTCGCAGATTGGGCTGCACATTGTGATGCAGTGGCTGACTCCGCTGATTACATTGTTTTACCTTCTGCTGTGGTGGTTTCGACGCAACAACACTGAGTATCTTTTCTTTGCTTTGGGCTTTGCATGCTGGGCAATGAGTAATATGACATTTACGGTGTCGTCGCTGCCTATTTCCCAACAAACTTACTGGATGACGACGGTAACAGTTCAGCCTTTCCTCACCTTGTTTATGATGCTGTTTTTGCATCGCTGGTATCAGCTTAAACGCCCGTATGTCGAGTTAATTGTAAGCGTCGCGACAATGGTTCTGGCGGCATCGTCTTTCGCTTTGTATGAATATGAACCGACTAGGCTCTGGTGGCGGTTTAACGAAAGCGCCTTGCGTGGTTATGTTGCTTTGAGCTCGGTGTATATCGGTTATGTATTGGTGACTCAGGCGTTATTCAATCGCAGCAAAAGCGCCTTGTTACTCGCAACCGCAGGAATGATTGGTGTGGTCTCAGGGGTATTGGATTCGCTGGACGGGATGCAGCTTCTGGAGATGCATTTCCCGCTAAGCGCCCATGCAAACTTACTTATCTTTCTGACTTTGTGCGTGCTTCTTATCTACCGATATGCCAGTGCACTAAACCGCAGTGAAGAGTTGCAAAGAACCTTAGAGCAGAAAGTGGTGGAAGCGGTCGCGCTGTATAAAAAAGAACAGGCAGTGGCACATGAGTTGGAAAAGAAGCAAGCATTAATGGATGAGCGTCAGAGCCTGCTTTCTGACATGCACGATGGGGTGGGTAGCCAACTCGTTGAGCTGATTACGTTACTAAGAATGCCGAGCACCAACCAAACCGATATTCAGCTCAAAGCAACCCAGTGCCTGAACGATTTACGTCTGATTCTTGATTCACGTAACCCGCTCTTTGATGCGCAATTCAGTGTGTTACTCGGGCAATGGCGAGCCCGAATTGAGCCCGTGCTTCAAGCTGCCAATATAGAACTGGAATGGTTTGTGGAGTGTGAAGACAGCGCCGTGACTCTTACACCACAGTCCAAACTGGACTTGTTACGCATTCTGCAAGAACTGATTACCAACGTCATCAAGCACGCTGAACAAGCCACAAAAGTGAGCTTTCAGTGCATTCAAAACAACTCCGAGCTCATCATTCAGGTTCAGGACAATGGAAAAAATTCCAAAGACTCTGTTGATAAGAAATCTGATGGATATGGTTTGTCCTCGATTCAAAATCGAGCCGAAAAGATGAATGGAGAGTTTAGTTTTGAGCTGACTGAAAGAGGCGGGTTAGCTAATGTGCAAGTGCCGCTATAGAAGTTGGGAAAATAAGTATTTTCCCAATCTTAGACATAAAAAAAGCTAACCAATAGTGACGGTTCCACCGCCAACCAAAGATCCACCACAGCTCACCGCATCACCAGATCGGGCAACGGGTTTGCCGTTCACAAATACGGTGCCAGAGCCCGCAGCAATACTGCGACCATGAGGTGGATGCTTGGGTTTTGAATGGGGTACGAGTGGATCACCGACTCTCGCAATGGGAATACCATCAGCTTTTACATCGGGAGATGCACCACAGACAGGCGTGGGAGGGAAACCGTCATGATCGGTACCAATATTTCCTAAAACTACTGCGTTACCCATGGTTTCCTCGCTTTTGAAATGCTTTGTATGGGTTATATTCTCGAAATTTATGCCCGTCAAGTTTGAGTGTGAGATAGGCAATTATCCGCTTAGAAAGCGATTTTTCTACTGGACTAAGTTCACAAAAATTGCTTCAAGCGAGGGGAGCTTTCGAAGCAGTGCTATTCATTCGCTTTCTTTTAAATGCGTAGTGAAAATCAATTCTTTTACACTCCTAATTTTTTAGATGCTCAGCATTAAGACATGGCTTCAAAAATACGGATTGCAGTGCGCATAAGCTTCTATTCCCAAACGTTAAAAACTATCATAGAGCCACTTATCGACTGACTGGGTTTGTTTATGCGCTTCAACGGATTACTGCTGGCTTCTAGTGTGTTGTTTCTCTCTTCTTGCAGCGATGCTTTGTCTGTAGAAAGCGACGTCGTGTCTAAAGCAAAAGTCGCGGAGATAGCTTCCAATATAAAAAAGCTGCACCCAGAGGCTTCAGATTCACTCAAAGCCCAGATGTTAGATGTCGCAGTGAAAGCGCTGGAAAACATGGTTTACGTTGAAGGAGGCACATTTATGATGGGCGACTTCAAAATGCCGTGTGAAGTGGAAGACATCAACACCTTTCAATGGACGGAAGAGGCGTCTTGTTACAGCAATATACTGCCTCAAACCTATAGAACTGCTGACTTGCATGAAGTTGAGTTGTCGAGTTATTACCTCTCTAAATACGAAACCACCTACTACGAATTTGATGCGTTTTTGCTTGCCCAAGGGCAACAAGTAGTTAAATTAAAGCGACGAGAAGAACTCGGGGATTTCAATTTTTATGATGAATACCCGACCCCAACTAAAAATTGGCAACAAGCTAAAGATTACTGCTTATGGTTGGCAGGGCTCACTACAATACCGGTAGATTTGCCAACAGAAGCGCAGTGGGAATACGCCGCTCGTAACCGAGGGGAATACATTTATTACGCCACTAATAATGGTCTTAATATGTACAAATACGGTGGCGGTTATATAAACGGAGTATACCGAGATTGGCTTCCCGAAGAGTGGAATGTAGACCCAGATGAATATCGGGTCGGTCAGTTGCCCCCCAATCCATTGGGTTTTTATGATTTGCAAAGGGGGGTAGGAGAGTGGGTGGATGATTGGTTCTCGCCCGACTACTACAGGCAGTCCCCCAAGAAAGACCCTAAGGGGCCAGTAAGTGGTGAAAAGAAGGTCAAAAGGGGAGCTCGGGGCGATAGGTCATTTACAACTAATCGTTACATAGGGAAAGAATCAAAAGATAAGTACCTGACCGCCCAAGGCTTTCGCTGTGCGGTACAGAACAGCGAAAACCCACTACCACTATAGATAAAAGAAATGAGGAAGTTGCGAGACTTGCTGCTTAACTTGAGGTCCCTTATAGATTTTAGGGGACGCCATGGTGGTGTAAGCATCCATCGAGACGCGATCATTTTCGGCTAGTTTTACTATCCATTGAGTAAATTCGTCTTGCTGCTTACCATCTAAAATGGCATTGATACGGTCTAGATTTTTAAACAGTGCTTTCTCGCCCCCTCGCTTTTTCCCTTGTGTGTTCATTCTGGAGAGCGCTTCTTCAAAACGACGCCAAGAATTGTTGATCGCTTGAGACAGCAAAATATTAATGGCCTTTTCTTGCTTCTCTTCAAAGTTAAACACATAGGTGCGTACCAATATATCCAGCATAATGCCGATGGTTTCTGGTGGAAGTAAGTGAGGTCGTGTTTGGGTAAACTTGACTGGGTCACATATTCTTGTCGCTACGACTTTGGCTTCTTCTTCCAAACGTTGTTTTGTTTTAATGCTCTCCATTCTGGTTGCCCAGAAATTCTCTATGTTTTCCAGTCCCGAATTGATGGCGTTTTCCAACACCAGTGTTGGGTCGGTATAGAGATAATAGGCGGCTTGTACAAAATAGTCATAGGCGTCTTTGTTCACGCAATTTAATACGCGATAATCAATCACTGCCAGTGCTTCCCAGCAGACTTTGGCTAAATCCCATAGCTTTTCAAAGTCAACCGTGGTACCAAACCCGCCCGAACCGCCGGGACCAAACACCAAACGACCGCTGCATTGGAAGGTAAACTGTCCATCAATAAGATAAATCCCAAAATCAAACCCAGCCCCAGCTCCGAAGGCGACGTTTCCCTCGGCTTTGATTTCCGCAAGGGCATCGAAGGCAGTGGTGTGAGCGTTTTTAGGGTGTTTCCATTCGAGCGCGCCTGTCACTTGCCCCCCGGCTTGCGCACCTGCAAAGGCATTCCCCGAGATCCCGACACCGCCGCTTTTGGTGGTGCCAACGGATACGTCAGGGGCGAGCAAAACGGAGGCTCCAGCACTTTGTTCTGGCGGTTTGTTGGTTGCTGTCGCCTCGGCGCTGACGGTGGCGCCCATAAAACAACTTATGGCGGCAGAAAGCTTTCCGCGGAAGTGCCCAAAAGGGTAGACGGCTTTTTTGCCATTCGCATCTGTATAATTGAGGTAGAGCTGAAACCCTCGCTCGTAAGGTAAGTATACTGCGGCTTCGATTTTTCCTTCCATAAGTGAAAAGGCAGCCGAGGCTTTGACATTCAGGTCAATTTTGCCCTCTTTAGGTTCAAATACGGTCTTGACTTCGCCCATTGCCGTAAGCCTCATCAGCTGTGCTTCGCCGCTAACCGCATAAGGAGCGTAACCTTCATCGTCCTTTTGGGCGTGGTTAAATGTCCATTCCTTCCATTTTAAATCGCAAACGGTGTGCGATAGCCAAACTTGTTCGAGCTTTCCAAGTACGCCATTATCAGCATCGCCTGCGATTCCGTTTTTGATGTCGGTAAACATTGCTTTGGCGATTTCTTTTTTACTGCCCGTTTCAATCGCTTCCATCATGGCATTTTGTTCAGGGTTTGTGCGCCATTGGTGAACTCGTTCAGCCACAAACGCTTCCCGGATATAGATGAGACGGTTCTGGCTGACCAACACCGCTTCCCTGAAACCGTGCCGCACAGTTTGAGTTAGCTGAGCGTTTTTTCCTCTTGGAAGGTTTCCGTAATTGATGCCTTGTAAGTGCGTTTTTCCTTTGCTCTCTTCTTTTGCTAAGAGTGTTTTTAAACCCAAGATCTCCGATTCCAATCGGCGGCTGACCTGCTTCTTAAGTGTGATGTCCGTTTTATCGTTAAAAAAGGGAACATAGCCATTCAATTGTTGCTTACGAAGCTCCAGTTTTTTGATTCTGTCTTTGAGTTCGCGCTGCGTATCATCTTGCTTTTCTTTTTTGGAGTTAGTCGAAGTCTTGTCGACCTTGATTAATCCACCATTGTGCGCTTTGTCTAACCATTCCCTACGTTTATTCCGGTGTTTCTCAACGGCTTTCTCATCGGTGTGGGTACCTTCGGGCGCGTCATTTGAAATTTGTTGGAATTCCTTCATGAGCTTATCGATAATCGAGACTTCTTTAAGGATGTCGTCTCTCATGGTCTCGTTGAGTACGTAGTACTTTTCTGGCGCATCCCCCGTAAACATGATGACATCACACACCTCCATTTTTTGACAAGGTGAAGCCCCAACAACACAACCATCCTCATTGGTCGGCATTTCTTTGGTAACGGGTTCAACGGGCTCTTGGCAGACCTCTTCACAATCATCCTCCTCTTCTTCGATAGGGATAAGCACAATATCCCCGACTAAGATGTGATTAGGATTGGATTGATACTGGGGATTGGCGGCGAGAAGTTCGGCGTAGCTAACGGCGTGTTCAACCGCTATTTTGATCAGGCTATCGCCTGCTTTAACGGTATATGTCTTTGTGGTCATTAGCTAAACTCTCCCGCCATTTCTTTCCATTTCTGTTGAATATCTTGCATTTCTGCTAAATGTTCAGGGCTAAAATTGTGTATAAATTGCAATGCATTTGGAGCCATTGGGGCAGCCTTGGTTTCATGCTGTAGCCAACGTCGGTGGAACCATGTGATTTTGGTTGTACCCTGTGTGAAAGTTTGCCTTTCTGCTGGTTTGAACGATGCCAGAAGTGGCAACAGCATTCGAGGTTCGTAGAATCGGAACAAAGCCAAATTGCCGCTATTTTTTGAAGTTAAGCGGTGTAAGCACCAATCCAATAATTCGGAAAAAGAGAGCTTGGACTCGATAAATGTGCCACTGGGGTGGCGTTCAAAATGGCACGCCAGCCTTGAAAGAAGCGCATTTTCATCCGTAACTTTAATAAGAAGTGGACCTTCGCCTTTATGGTTTTGATAGAGGTCTTCGCTAAACAGTGACTGAAATTCGATAGTGCTTGGTCTATCTTCATAAAGCCATGCGAGAATCTCTGGTATTAATAAAGGCTCTACAATGGCATACAGGCTGTGGTCTTCAGACACTGGGCAATAAGTGGTTTGAGAAATATTAATGGCGTCTAGTTTGAGTGTATTTTGCACTTGCCTTCTCCACTACAGTCACAGTGTTCAGCGAGCAAAGCCCCACTTTGAACGATGGCTTGGTAGTCAAAAGTCTGAAATTTAGCGTCTGCTGCTGTCATGCTTGCTGTTATTGATGGCGCTATCAGCTCTTCAGGCGATTCTTTTTGGGAAATAGGATTCGAAAGTTCGGGCGTAGCACCGCCAAACCCACTGCCGCTGCCAGCGCTGCCGCCAGCGTTGAGGTTGATAGCTGGACCGACTAGGTGCACGCCTGCTGGGTCGATTTTGACAAAGCTGCCTCCTGCCTTAACGGTGATCTCAGAACCTGCCTCAAGAACGATATTGCTGCCGGCTTTGAAATGGGTTTCCATTCCGGCTTCGTTAAGAGTCTTTGAACCTGATTTGGTATGGAAAGAGCCATCGACTACGGTGGATTTATCAGCGGTCACTTTCACTCGGCTTTCCCCATCTACCGTGAGGTGCTGATTGTTTTTCACATGGGTAAACTGGTCGTTGTCCACCGTGTGATGTTCATCGTTGTGAATGTGAGTGGTGCTGTCGTTTTGCACATCCCGCTCTAAATCCTTTTGAGCATGCAGGTAGACTTTCTCGTTCTCGGCTTGGTCTTCAAAGCTCAGTTCATTGAAGCCGTCGCCTTGATGGGTTTCACTGCGGATGACGGTTTTGGTTTTGTTGTCCGGCAAGGTATAAGGCGGAATATTGGTGGCGTGATAGGTGCGCCCAGTAATAATCGGCTGGTCAGGGTCGCCATTTAAGAACGACACAATCACCTCATGCCCAATACGCGGTATCGCCATCATGCCGTATTGGCTGCCCGCCCAACCCTGAGAGACACGAATCCAGCACGAACTCAGCTCATCACTGTTGGAATACCTATCCCACGGGAAATGAACTTTCACACGCCCATGCTCATCACAGAAGATTTCTTCCCCTTCCGGTCCCACCACGGTTGCCATCATCGGACCATCGACTTGCGGCTTCGGGGTTGGCGTTGCGCGCCACTGGCGCTGAGCGGGAATGACTGTAAACGTGTTGTCGTAAGTGGTGGCCCCACTGCCGCCTTCCTCTTCCAAGGCTTGAGGCTGCTTGCCAGTGTGGGTTGCATTCACCACCAGCCAGGTACGGTTGCAACTCTCATCCAAATGGTCAGATAAGGTAAACTTGGTGCCCGCTTGCAGGGCTGGGTGATTGCTTTGCCCAGTGGCAATGTGGGCAGTACGGCGAAGGTAATCCAACCGATATTGGCTGAACGCCGCGCCACTGTCGTCGTCTTTGTAGCGAGCAGGGGCATCGTAATGCTCATAGCCATCGCGTTGATAGCTCATCTCCTCACCAAGCCGCTCTTGTTTAAATGCGTAGGTGGGCTTCTTAAAGCTGTATTCTTGAAACTGAACGCTGGACACATCGGAGCGCACTCGCTCGGTGAGCCCGAAAACGTAAGGGGTATCCATGGTGCCGCCGGCTAGCGCGTTATAAGGCACTGGAAACGGGTAGGTGTCGTAGGCTTGGGTGTCATCACAAAACACAATCGTGTGTTTACTCGTCTGATGAACAAAGCGATAGACCAATCCCTCTTCGGCGGCGAGGCGATGCATAAAGTCCAAATCGGTTTCCCGATACTGGACACAAAACTCTCGGGGCAAGCAGGACCGCTTCAGGGAAAAGGCATAATCGTTGATGCCCATTTCCTGAAACAGCACAGACAGAATCTCAGGCACCGTTAAATCTTGAAAGATGCGACTGTTCTGACGCAAAGACAACCGCTCAATGGCAGGGACTAACGTCAGGGAATAAAAGGTGTGTTGATGCCCGGTGTCGCCTTTAGAAAAGGCGCGGACAATACCGTGAACACGTTGAGTGACTTCCCCATTTTGAATCACCGACAGCCAAGCGTTTTTGTCCACCACTTGTTCAGGCGTGAGGTCCATAGAGCGGCTGGCGAGTTCAATGTGATAGCGAAAGCCATGACAGCCCTGATAGTTCGACAGGGATTCTTGCCCGTGATACTCGCGCACAATCAAGGTATCCGAAGCCAGTCCTTCGACATCCAATGAGAAGTTTAAGGTGCCCATTCAGTCCTCATAAATAGGGACTAAGCCCCAAACAGTAATCCATAACAAAATCCAACAGTTATTGGTCAGATCGTTAGAGGTTCACAGCAAGGGGTGTGCCAAAGTGATAAAGCCTTTTAAAACAGTTGGTTAGTGTTTTTTCTAAGAGGTGTGAAAGCGAATAATTGCTTGTGTGTGGGCGAATAATTGCTTAGGTAGCGAGAATGTGCCTGGATCGGTATCACTATTTATAGGCTCAAATAGCGTTATCTCAGTGGGATCTTCTCCATCATTTTACTGTTAAAAATTTGGGAGGGTTGGTTACTCTTCGCTGTTACGAATCTTAAATCGAAAGTTTGAATCGAAAAAGAAGACCGAGCTATGTAGTGAAAATTTAAATGAAACCGGATGAATATTCTTTATTCTCCCTTTCTATTTACTGAATGCTTGGCTGCAAGACTTAATGTCGCTTTCATAACATCTATCACAAATCTGATAATCATATAAAAAATCATGAGATTTATGACACCGCTGGGCAAAGTGCAACTCTGTTTTCTTAAGTATACATCTCCACTGTGCAGTCACTCGAAAAGTCTTGCTGTTAAGTAAATACTCATTTGAGTGCGGCGACTTCTCTGAGCAACATACAGAAAGATTCAATAAAGCGGCTTCGAGTTACTTGTCTGGAACTCTGGGTAATTAAGAAGCTCGCGACGTTAAACATCCTACATCTAAGGTGCGAAGTATTTAATGACTATATTTAAGAAAAACAAGCTCATCTTTGCCGTTTCTTTAGCCGTTGGCGCAGTTAGCCCTATCAGTGCACTGGCCGCAGATGCTTGTGCTGGCATCAACGAATACCCGAACTGGCCTCAGTTAGACTGGGCAGGTAACCCTAGCCATGCAAATGCTGGCGATAAAATGCAATACCAAGGTAAAGCATACACTGCAAACTGGTATTCCAGCTCTATTCCGGGCTCAGACGGTTCTTGGAAATTCGACTTTGACTGTAATGGTACTACAGACCCAGGTACAGGAACTGGTCCGGGAACAGGTACTTCAAACGCTTCACTGTTAATCCGTAAAGACCCAGTTAACTTGAAAGTTGCAGGTTGGCCTAGCACGCTTGCAATGGGTACATTTACCAACAATTCAGCGACTTTAAACGGCGCACTAGCGAGCGCTAATGTAGATTCTGTGTTCAGTGTTGTAACCAATGCTGCAGATGTATTGGCGACGCTTAAACAAGCAAGAGACGTTGAAAAGGCAAATGGTGGTGAAGCCATCGTGCCAGTCGCAGCAGTATCTACCGCTTCTGGTTTGGGCGACACCGACATTCTGACTTACGCTAATTTGGTTGCCCATTACCAAAACCTCATTCAAATCGCAGCACAGGTTCAAGTATTTAAAGACGCTGCGCATGCATCTCCAGGTTCAATTGTTCTAAATGAAGATCTGTTGGCAACGTGGCAAGCAAACAAAGATACGACATTTGCTACCGCATTCGGAACAGACACAGCGTTAACAGAAGTACAGGTTAAACGTGCACTGCGTGAAGCGATTACTAATGTATCTGCTCTCACTGTGACTGACGCTGCGGGCACATCACAAAGCATTTCTAGCCTTTACAACCTATCAGCTATCGATACGGCAGCCGCTAATCTAGCCGACAACGTAAAAGGTTGGGTTGCTTCTCAAAACTTTGTGATGGAGCAATTTGCGAAAGACGTTTCTTACGGTTGGTCGCTAAGTGTTTCTAACCCTGGTACAACAAACTGGGTTCACAAAGATTACGCTGGCTTGCGTTCAACTTGGAATGCAGCATCACAATCTGTTGTTTCATTCGTAAACTGGACAGGCGCTTACGCAGATGCAGCCGCTAAACCCGATTTCTTAGTATTTAAACAAAGCGGCAATAATGGTCTTTCTACTGCAGGCCGTGCAGAGCACGCATTTGGTCCGATCGCATGGGATAACTACCTTGTTTACATTAAGCAAGTGACGGATTCCATTGATGTACCTGCAATGCTCTACAAACTGCCGGGCGCTCACCTTGCTACTACGTCACAATCTGGTAATTACGACGCAGCGACACAAGCGGGTACAGCGGCGAGCTTCTTCATGGGCGACAAGTCTTTGGGTAAATCGTCTGCAAACTTGCGTAGTGATGTTGCTTCTATTGCACTAGACAGTGCAACTTATGGTGTGTCTTCTGTCGCTTCTTTGGTTGAACAAGAATCCCACGATTGGGGTGTAAGCCAGCTTCGTCGTGCAGCGCACAGCAACGTATTCTCAATTCTTTGGGGTAGTGACAGCGCTACACCTGTGGTATCTGCAACGGCAAATACAGATTGGTTGAAAGGCAAGGTAGCAGCTTACCAAGCGAACCCAATTCCTCTGTACTATGTTTCTGAAAGCCTTGTTGCGACGCCTCTAACTAGTGTTGCCGCTCTAAATGCAGATTTGGAAGGCGCTGAAACTGTCATGAATAATGAAGCTTTCTTGTATGAGCTTCCAGGCAATAAGTGGGCTCCTTCTACTATCTACAAGTGGAAAGACTTCCTTAAAGCCCTGAATTCAATGCATAACGTAGGTGTCGCGGGTAACCAATTCTGGCTTATCGATCCTAATGCCGACATTGAAACCAACAAGAAATACGCGAAAGTAGCGATTGCGGCGTTCTTATCTCAAAGTATGCAGGAAACCATCCGTTATAACGCGTGTGATGAGAACAACTGGGCAGAAATCAAGTACGGTGCACCAGCGAACCACCCGAACAGTGCTTCTTGTGGTCAGCTAGATCAGAAATACGCCGATTACGGTTACAACCCAGTGACGGGGCAGGATCATCCTTACTCGTGTCCTCGCAACAACAAGCTAGAGCTTTCTGCGAATACTCACGCTTCTTGGTACGGTGCTCCAGCGCCAATCTTCGTAGCACCAGATGCGGTTCTGAAAGAAGAAGGCAAGATGGCGGCAAATGCAGCAGGTCGTTGGGACATCAATGGCGAACACTGTATGACTAGCCCTCAAACTATCGATGAGAACAAGCAAGTTTGGGAACGTTCGAAGTGTGAAATCTACGCAGGTCAAAAAGCAGGTGCATTCTTGTGGGATGGCAGCAGCAAGCAATCTATCGAAGGTTGTGGCTGGTGGGGTCGTGGTGTAATCCAAACGACAGGTCGCCAAAACTTCGGTACATTGAACCACTTCATTGGTCGTAGCCATGTTGACCCAGAAACTGTTGGTCAAACCATCGAAGGTACTTTAGTTGAAGCAGCACCAGCTAACCCGCTTTATGCTGATCTTGACTTGTGTTCTAACCCTCAGTTGATTTGTTCTACTGAAGAAAACACAGAGATCAAATGGATCGCAGGTCTGTTCTTCTGGATGACATCTGTTCAGAACTACAGCGATGTTGGTGGCCCATACGCGGCTTGGAACTACCACGACGAGCTAAAAGCTTACGTTGATGGCGGCATGGTAGGTACTAAGTTTGTTGATGCGGTTTCTGGCATTGTTAACCGTGGTTGCCCAGATGATGCTTGCCCAGTAAGTGGTAAAGTTCACGCAATTGCAGAGCGTCGCGCAAACTTCAACCTAGTGCTTCAGAAGCTTGGTTTGAACCCACAATAAGTTAGTTTAATCGTTAAAACGATTTTCTAATAAAGAATAATAAAGGAGCTCTCATTGAGGGCTCCTTTCTATTTAAAAAGAGTAAGTTTAGCTACATTGCCCAAATTTTATGTTCATGACATCTGCTTGTTTATCTTGAACCACATCACCAGTTTTAGTTAACGCGTTGAGCGCCCCTGAACCCTCCCAGCTTCCAATATTTGATGCTTTCAGTAAGGTTTTGAACTCTTTTTTATTGAGTGAGCACTTGCCTGATTCAAGCAGCACTTTTTTTAGACTTTCTGTCGGTTTAGGCACAACCTTATCGCCGCCACACAGTGGTGTTTTTGCCAAAATTTTGTCTTCTGTTTCTTGTGCTTGAATGGTGCCCTGTGTGATTAGATAGTCTTTCATTAAGTGAAGAGTTGGGCGAACTCTTATGCCTAAGCTTTGCGAAATGGATTGTGATGTTTCTAAATCGGAGAGATCTACCGAACAATCCCTTTGCTCGACGTGTTGTACAAAGTTGGCAACCAAATTATCGATGGTATTGGCATAAACAGAGGGAGAAGCAAAAGCGATAGCGACCAGAAGCATCGCGGGTCTTTCGAGTTTCATTTTTATATCTCATTAGGGTTTGGAGGAAAGGTCTAATGATGATGGGGAAGGTGAATTTATCTTTTACGAGTATGTAAATTCTTGGTCAATAATCAAAATTGAGAAGCGTGTATTCAAGTGAAGATAATTACCCATAACAAAGCAGCTATTTGCGAAACTAAGCCATGTTAAATGGTGTCGGTAAATCGACGACAGCTTGCAATGACTTGATTCATCAGTGGAATTGAACGCTGACTTATATTGACCGCCATACCAACAGAGAGCGAACAGTCAAAACCTTTGATTGACCTGAGTGCGATACACTCGGAGCCTGTAATTTCAGCCCAATTGGGTAGCAAGGCTGCCCCAACACCTGCTTGAACTAGGGGCCAGGCGTAATCGATGGTTCGGATATTGGCTCGGGCATTAAACTGAATTCCTCGTTGCAACAGGCTGTCTTTCAACGAATCGAGAGCGATACACGGTTCTCGGTGAATAAATGGCATTCCATCTAAGTCTTCAAAATCTAAACTCCCTTTTTGTGCCTCAGCCCAATGGTGAGGGAGAGCCAATTGATAGGTGTCTTCCCATATTGGTACAAATTGGTCATCGCTCACGCGGGAGGAGCCGACTAAAACTCGCGCATCACAAGGTTCGTCGGCATCAACCAGTGTGAGTTCTAAGTGCTCGATGTCTTGGCTAAGGTGCTGAAGCAGTAAACTCATCCGTTTGGCTCCGAGTGAGCGCATAATTCCGAGCCTTAGTGGTACTGTTACGGGTTGATCGCGAAAGGTTTGAAGGATGTTTTTTTCGCTGTCGATCATCCGCTTGGCTTCTGGATAAAGTTGTTGGGCTGCTGGCGTTGGCGCTACACCGCGAGCGTGGCGAACAAAAAGCGTGGTATTGAGGACCGATTCCAAATTCTTGATGGCAGAGGTGATCGAAGGTTGAGAGACAAAGCAGTATTTCGCAGCGCCGCTGACACTGCCTACTTCATACACCTTCAAAAAGTAGCGTAATGTTCTGAGTTCCACGTCTGCCTACTCCAATATACAAGAAACAACTCGTTTTAACGTAAGGTATAGGAAAAGCCTATAGTTAACATAAAAATAACATATTTCACGCAGATACACGAACAGAGTAAGGTTTGCGATAGCACGTCGCTCGGTGATGCTGAGTGGCGGAAATTCGTATTACCTTAATTGGATCAGAAGTTTAACAAGGAGTCGTTATGTCGCCGGATAGCTTATTTAACTCGCTTTGGCAGGACTACATCAACCGCCTTTGTCCTTCAGCACAAAAAGTTCATGACTTGCTACAAGAAGACGAAGTGCTCATCAATGACCATATTGCGCTACGAACATTTGAAGGTAGTAAAGTAGGAATCGATGTTCTTGCCAAGCCGTTTTTAGCAGTGGGCTATCAACCTGCAGGTGACTATGTGTTTGAGTCGAAAAAGTTGATTGCAAAGCACTTTGAACACCCCGATCCAAAATACCCTAAAGTGTTCATCAGTGAATTGGAAATCCATAAATGCTCGGCTGAACTGCAAAGAATCGTGGGTAAATTACTTGATCAGGTGGATACTTCGATCTTAGAAACGTCTGATTTTTTATGCAGCGGTCGTCTATGGGAACTGAATTATGCTGATTACGTGACCTTAGCAGCAGAGAGCGAATATGCTTCTTGGCTTGCGGCGCACGGGTATGGCGCGAATCACTTTACGGTGAGTGTGAATCAGTTGGATCAATTTGAAGAGGTGAAGCAAGTTAACCAACACCTGCGAGAAGCCAGCTTTACCATCAACGAGTTTGGCGGAGAAGTGAAAGGGTCGCCAGAGGTTTTACTGGAACAGTCTTCTACAATGGCAGATAAAGTGCCAGTGCACTTTGTTGAGACAACGGAAACCATTCCTGGTGGATTTTATGAGTTTGCCAAGCGTTATCCAATGAATAATGGTGAGCTCTACTCTGGGTTTGTTGCTGCCTCCGCCGACAAGATCTTTGAAAGCACCAACGGCTAGATTTTCTCATTCACACGGGAGCGTTGAGTTGACGCTCCCCATTTGACCTATCGCTATCGAATATCCTTTCCAACGTTTACATCGCTAATTCCCCTCTTTTTACACCCAATACTCGCTGTCGTGACTACCATTTTTTATCAAAAGTTAATATTTTGTTAATTGATTTAATTTTTTGTGAGTTTTTTGTTCTTTATAAATGAATAAGATAAGCCGTATTTCCACTCAATAGTGAAAGCGTGGCGAAATTTCCTACACAGGTGGTGGTGGGTCTATTTTTGGGAGCAAGACAAGCGTCTTGAACTCGTGGAAGCTGCCAATGCATGTACACGCAATGTCGGTGACCAATCCAAAGACAAGGAGTAAATATAATGAATAAAATTCAAAAAAGCGCCACGTTTGCATCAGTCGCATTGGCCGTTGCCATGAGCACAAGTGCAATCGCAGCAGATTCACCAGTGGGGAGCTCTGGTGCTGCAATCGGTGCAGGGGATAAAGTCCATTGTTATGGCGTACACTCATGTAAAGGTCAATCGGACTGTAAAACCGCAGAGCATTCCTGTAAGGGGCAAAACAATTGCGGTGGTCATGGCTTTAAAGCGATGAAAGCGAAAGAGTGCCTGGACAAAGGTGGCGTAATTTCAGACGTGTAACGTCAGCAGGGAGAGAGAAATGACTTTAAGTTTTGGACTCGGGTTACGTACTCAGCATTATAACGATTTTCTGAATACCAAGCAGCCCGTGGACTGGCTGGAAGTGATTTCTGACAATTATATGGTCAATGGCGGCAAGCCATTGGCCATGCTAGACCGAATCCGTGCCGATTATCCAGTGACTATGCATGGTGTATCCATGTCCTTAGGATCGGTGAACGGCTTGGATCAAGAATATCTAAAAAACCTCAAAGCGCTTGAACAGCGTATTCAGCCAATGTGGGTGTCTGATCATCTATGTTGGGGAGGCGTACATGGTCGTAAATTACATGATCTCATGCCGCTTCCTTTTACTCAAGAAGCTTTAGAAGTGGTGTCGCGAAACATCCGACATGCGCAAGATTTTTTGCAGAGACCACTGGTGATTGAAAATGTCTCCAGCTATGTTGAGTTTAATGATTCAGAAATGACGGAATGGGCTTTTTTAACCGAAATCTGTAATCAGACTGGGTGCCAACTATTGCTCGACATCAATAACATTTACGTTAGCGCGTTTAACCACGGATTTTCACCTTTTGAATTCGTTGATGGCGTACCAAAGGAGCATATTCGTCAATTTCATCTCGCCGGTCATCAAGATAATGGTGATCACCTAATCGATACACATGACCATCCAGTTTGTACTGGTGTTTGGGAATTGTATGAGTACGCACTCAATCGTTTTGGTGCAATCCCAACCATGATTGAACGCGACGATAACATTCCACCTTTATCGGAACTTTTGGAAGAATTGGAAACGGCGAAAGCGATCGCCAGCAAGGTGTTAAAAATCGAGGGTGCCGCGTGAATCTAGAAGAATTGCAACATCGATTTCAAGACATAGTTTTGACTAAAGAATGCACCGAAGCCGATTGGGTGAGGGAGAGAGAAGGGCGCTTGCCTTCCAGAGAACGCTTGGCGATCTATCACAATGCGTACCGAGTTCGATTGATTGAAGTGCTTCGAGAAAACTTTGAGCATACGGCGATCTACTTGGGGGACGATTGGTTCAACCAACTTGCTTCAGATTACGTGCAAAGCCACCACTCAACTTACAACAACATTGGCTATTATGGCCATCAGTTTGCAGAATTTGTGGCAAATCAGCTGCCAGAAGACAAAGAAGTTGCTGAACTGGCAGAACTAGATTGGATACTGAGGCGCGCATTTGATGGGGAAGATAGCTCGGTTTTAACAATGGAAACACTCCCGATTTTAGTGAGCCAAGACCCCGACAATTTTTGTTTAACGCCTGTACCAACAATGACGCTCACTGCCCACGAATGCAATACACTTGATATTTGGCATGCAATCGATAGAGATGAAACGCCTCCTGACGTAATGCCATTACCTCAAAAGGTGGATGTATTGATTTGGCGCAAAGCGCATTCGCCTCATTTTCGCAGTATTTCTCTGTTGGAGTCGCTCGCTCTGCAATGGGTTAGTGAAGAGCATGCAGTGAATGAAATAGGGGAAGCGCTACAAAACCGCTTCCCAGATGTGGATGTATCCAATGAGTTTGGGCTAATGCTCCAACGCTGGATAACTGATGAGGTGTTGGCATTTTAATGGGCAATAAGCCCTCTAATTGGGTAAGGTAAGACCCAGACTTTAGCTGCATTCCTTATGAGTTTTCACTCTTAGCTGCTTTTATTGTCGTAGGTTTACGATTTTTTTACCGCTGCCGTCACAATAAGCTCCACTTTTAGTGTTGGGCGAGCCAGTTTTGCTTCACCACATGCACGGGCAGGGGCTTCACCTTCATCAAACCACTCATCCCAAACCGCATTCATTTCTTGGAAATCGGACATGTCAGACAGCCAGACGATAGTTTGCAACACATGATGTTTGTCGCTGCCCGCTTCTTCAAGTAAAGCCTCTACACGCCTAATTGCTTCGCGTGTTTGGTCGGCGACACTCTCTTCCGCAATACCCACTTGACCGCACAGATAGATCGTATCGTTATGCTTGACTATCTTGCTCATGCGCTGGTTCGTGTGCAGTCTTTCTATATCACTCATGTTCCTTCCCTTTACGTTATCTTGATGGGTTCCAAACCCAAAATCTTACCGTCAGTGTATTGATAAAGCTATTGAAAAGAAATTTTTGGTTATGATGCAAAATCGAGTCTTTAGCTTTCTATCATTTTTATATGCCAACCCCTATAGTTTTGCTTGTTCAAAAACGTCTAGTGGATAAAACAACGCGCTAAACTTTGCAACATAGCTTACGAAGTCTGATAGTCGCTGATAATATCTTCGGAAATAATATTTAGATTATTGTGTTATGACTTTTATTAACTAAAGCTATTTTGAATTAGTAACGTAGTTATTTACTTAAGTTCTGTACGAAAAATGTCATATAATTATGTAACCTAATTTTTAATACATATTAATTAAGTGAAAATAAATTGAAATTAAACATATTAATTTAAAGGTTGATTTTCAAACTAATGTTGCTAAATGTAGTATGTATAAGAAGTCGTTTCCTATAAAAAAAAGACAATAGTCTCAAATTTAAAGTATTACCTTGCTTGTTGTTTTCCTTTTCGGTTACTTAGCTTTTCGGCTTTTAATTTTATAAAGGAAACTTAACCCAATGTTTTACAATACATTATCATCACTAACGTTATTGTCTTTGGCAAGCTTTAGCGCAAATGCGTACATATTAGTACCAAAACAGATTGAGCAAGGGAATTCTGCTAAAATCTCAGTGCATGAATTTGTTGGTGATTCAGTAAATTCGTGTAACGTAAACATTACAGATCATGGAAGTTACTCAGCTAGATTATATATGAGACCCAGTGAAGGACCTGATTGGTGGAATTTTGTTCAATATGCTGGCTTCGAAAAGACTCTTACTTTCAATAAATCTGGAACAAAAACGGTCTCTTTAAATTGTGATGACGGATACAAAATTTCAAAAACCTTTTCTGTCGTTAAACCGAAACCATTACCAAAGCCTGAAATAACAATCAATTTTCCTCAGGGAATTTATCAAGGTTCCAGCTATGACTTAAAAATAAATACGAAGCACGCGCAAAATTGCAAATTATGGTATCACCAATATTCAAGCTCTCCTGAATCCTTTGGTACTAGCTTTAGGAATAAGAATTTAGGTTATGTTATTAGAAGAAACCAGAACCCGACTAACTACACAATGAAAGTGGAGTGTACGGGTAAGGGTGGAAAGTCTACGAAAACGCATTCTTTCAATGTACTCAAAAGAGGAAGTGGAGGAAGCAATACACCGACTATCACCTCATTCTTAAACGGAAATGTAACTAAAGGAAATACGAAGCTTTATTGGGGCACTAAGAACGTGACTCGTTGCGAGCTTAAGAAGGGCAGTATTGTTGCTCAGGTGCCGAAATCGAGTCTTATTGGTTACAACGTCAGCGTTCCATTTGGAGGGCAGACGTTCAAATTGACATGTTCGAACAGTACGAAATCTGCTAATAAGACTTTGCATGTACCTAGACCACATACAAGATCGTTTAGATCAGAAGCGTTTGGCAACTTTGATTCTATGTCTCAACCTCTAAACCTGCATTATCAATCATTGTTAGAATTAGGAATTGACCTACATGACAATAAGTACGCAACTGAATATGTCGACGTCGATGCGAACTCAGCACAAGATCTTCTAATTTTTGATACTCACACAGAAACCCTTCAATTAGTACTATTTGGAGAATATGGTGAAATCGTAAGTCATACAACTCATATTGGTTTCAGCAGTATTCAGGACATTCAATCTATCTTGATCGAAGATGAGTATGCAGTTTCCATCTCCCCTAAAGAACAATAAGAGCTAAATTAATTTCATTGTTCGCATTTTAACTACTCGCCACCCAAATTTAGGGTGGCGTCTCTTTTTGCGGATTGCTGCATTAGCCAAAAATTACCTAGAAAACCACTTTAAAAGCATGAATCCCATCGATATTACTCAAGAACTCGAAGTGCTAAAAAGTGAACGAATGGTTCCTTTCTTAATGCGAGTGTCCCACTAATGGGTAATTTGTAATTTATACGCAATTAACAGTAAATATTATAGAGTCACTGCCGTTAAAGAATAGCTGGTTGAATTATGTTAACAGTATTTGAGCGGTATTTTATGAGTGCTTTTCTGACCTCATTTCGCTTTCCAAAAGCACATGTTAAGCAAGTTTTTCTGGCTAAACTGATAATTTAACATTGGTTGAATGTACATTGTTTCAGATAGATACGAGACACCTTGCTAGGAATAAATAGATATGAAAAACATCACTTTTTTGCTTGCCGCACTTTTATCTACGTCCACCTTCGGAGCTAGCCACCATCTTGGTATTAAACTTGGAGGTGCAGCTATTAATAATGATGACACTGGCGATGTTGGGGTTGCAGTCCAGTTTGAGTATGCCTATCAATTTCACCCCAACTTTTCTGCTGAAATAGGTTATGCGACCGCTTCTGGAGTGACTAACGCTATTGTGACTGGCGTACTTACCGACAACACAGAAACGTTTGAATATGACGCTACCTTCGCTGGCTTGAAAGCTAACATTGCTCCGATGGACTTTTTTAACTTTTACGCGATGGGTGGTGTCAGCCATTCAGATCTACAACGAACACTCAAACCCAAGTCAGGTGGAGCTGAAACGGTTGAACACCACAAAGGGGTAAACCCATATTTTGGGGGCGGAGCAGAGCTCATCTTGCTGGATACTTTTAGCCTTAGCTTGGACTATCGTCGCTTCATGTTTGAAAGCAGCTATTACTCCGATACCATCTTAGCTGGGCTCAATTTCCGATTCTAAAATCTACCAACCTGCATTGATGCTCCCACAGCTGCCGTATCATTAGTACGGCAGCTTCATTATCAGTAAATATCTCTTTAAAGCTATAAACTGCATAGCTGATGAACTAGTTGTATAGTCACTTAAAGCTCGAATATACACTTTACCAGTGCTGCCGGTAAGCCCGTCTTAGATCGTGACGGTCACTTTCAGCGTCATTATCTTCTTACCAAATTGGTATCAAAGCTGGTAAAAAGCCATAGGGCTCAGGGTTTTGTTCGGTAAAGAAAATGGGTAGTTCAAGATTGCCAAATGCAATGTCTTTAGATGTGGAATCTAATTGTAATAAGTCATATACGTCTTCGTTTGCCATTTTAGTCTAGGGAGCTAATGGAAGAGAATTTTCAACAGCAATAGTTCCTTTCTATAGGTTTCCAGATTTTGTTGATCTATGAATATGCATCAATATTAGGGATTCCAATTTTCTGGTGAGTAAAACTTCACTCCACTGAGGTTTTTTTGGGTAATGTTTGTCGCCACTTCATCATGTATGATCAAAATATAGTCATCAACATCTAAGAAAAATACTTTAGAAGTAGTTTTATTTTCAATTAGCCGTAGAGAAGATATATTTTCTATTTCATCATCAAATTCTTCGTAAATTGAGTTGCCTCTGTCCAATATGTTTTCACTTGCGAGAATATTAGCGAAGTAGTACTCAGTATAGCTTTTGTTTTTTAATTGCACCCGCACAGGAAGATATTCTATATCATCCGAGAACTGTTCTAGTGACTTTCTAACATCATGGTTGACAATAAGAAGAGGTCCACATTTAAAAGTATCGCACGGTGGTTTATCATCGATGACATTGATGATTACATCCTCAGGCCATAAAGCACCTAAAGGCTTACGTGATAGCACTTTTACATCAATTAGTTTAGCTGCGTTTTCTAGCCTAGATTCTGTGAAGTTAGCATCACTACTTGTGTTATGCGTCCATATTTTGTAACTCACTTTTCGATCTTAATAATCTAAAATTGATTTCTCGTGTGTTTTTATCAGTTTATGAGGGGTTCCATGGTTGATATAATAATCTAATAGCCAAGTGATTCGCTTATCTTGAGTGTTTGTAACAATCGCTTTGGCTATTAGATCAAAATCATCCGAAATATAGCTCGAAATTTCATGAGTACCAAAGAACTGTTCACTTGCAAAAAAAGCTGATTTTCTTATTGATTCGATTGCCTCTTCATCTTCTTGTGGTTTAGTTTGCTCATATTCTTGGCTAATTAACGTGTATATCTCAACCCATTCTGAGTCAAAAGGGGCTTCATCTCTGCTATCTAGAATATTGTTTTCATTACCCAGATCTGCACTTTTGAAAATGGATGATGCTATGATCTGATTGAGCTTGCTTAAATTCATAAATGACCTTTTCCTTTTAGATAGAGTTCGATTCTTAGAATGCCATCGAAAGGAGTGACATCTTTTGCTAGATTAACGTTGTTGTTTGGAGAGCGAAAGAACAAAAGAATAAGTGGGACTGTCGCCTTGAGAAAATAAGCACTTCAGATCCTTTCTAAAGTGTGTGTCCTGCTAAATTCGATACTTGAAAGCCTCAGTACCCGAAATACCCCATCATCGCCTTTATGGCTCTAGGCACAAGCCACTGTAATTTATGGAGTTCGTGTTTTCTTAAACGTGACTGTCCCTGTTTTCTTCCTGTTTTCTTCACTAGTCATTAGACTCTTAGAGATACATATTCATGAAAAAATCGCTCAAAAGAGTCTGCAATCTTACTATTCACTTCTTGCTTAAATACATCAAAACTGATCACTTCTCCTTTAGGGCTATTTGTATCAATACACCAACAAATCTCATCATCCTTGAAAAAAATAACTGCTAAATGTTCTGGGAGATTGTAGTCTTCTCTCGCACTCAGCGTATCACCGTAGACAGTACCTCCATAATCAATAGTTGAGTCATTATCCTCGATTCCAGATATTTCCGAATCAGTAACGCCTCCCCCACCTAATTGTTTTAAAAACTCTTTAAAATCTTCTGGAAACTGCAATGACAATAACTCTTCTAATTTGTCTATTTGAGATTCATCAGCGCTGCCTTGCCAGAAGGTGTCGCTATTAGCATGATCTAGTTTTTCAGCAAGGTCTTTATAATTCATTTCTCACCTCCATTTTTGAAGTCATTAGCACGTTGCTTCCAATAGTCTTTTCTAAACTTTTCATATTGGTATAGCAGAGAAGTATTGTGTCTAAAACTATTTCCATCCTCAATAAGCCCATGTAATGGTTTGTGGTGCTTCTTATGAGTTGAACTCATAAGTTCAACCATAGGTCCGGGCTCCTGTCCCAGAATATGGTGTAGGTTTATTTGCTTTCCATCTGGTCCAATTGGCGCGTATCCATTTTCCATTAAATCTAAGTTAGTCCAGCCATTCTCGACTTTCTGTCTAACACTTTTGTGAACACTTCGATGGACAAATTCGGGGGCGCTCGGGTTAACGTCAATTGTATTCTTATATATTTTTCTATTTAAAACATCTTCTGGTACATATTTACCACAACATGCCCCTACAGCCTTCTCAACCGCCAACCCCAGTGGATCCACCCACCCCGTCGGGTTAGGAACATATTGATAGTTATTTAATCCGCCTGCAAGCCCGATTGGGTCGGCGGTGGTGAACCTACCTGTACTTGGGCTGTAGTAACGGTGGCGGTTGTAGTGTAGCCCTGTTTCGCTGTCATAATACTGCCCTTGGAAGCGCAGCGGGTTGGCAATCTCTTCAACATGTTGGTAAAGCACATTACCGTAGGCGCGATATTGAACCGACCACACACTTTTGCCGCTGCTATCGGTGAGGTCTGTTGGGGTACCGATTTGGTCGAGCTGATAATGGTAAACCTCGGTGTGTTCACCTTCACCACTAATGAGCGCCAACGGCTTAAAGCTGCCCGGCTCGTACACATAGGTTTGGTAGTGAGAATCGCTGGTTTCCGCAATCAGGTTATCGCCTTGCCACACAAATTCGGTGTTGGTTTGCTTACCCAGTTTGTCGGTCACGCTTTTTGCAATGCGTCGCCCAAAGACGTCATACTGGTAGGTGGCGATGGTGCCATCGGGCAGGGTAGCTTTGGTTAGGCGGTGCTGGCAGTCGTATTCGTAAGTGGTGACAAGCGTTTGCCCTTTCCCACGCTTCTCTGCAATTAAACGCCCAAATTCATCGTACTCATAATGTGCATCACCATGAAATTGCAGTTGGTTACCTTGTACGCCAGATTCGACCTCTTCAAAACGCCCACCTAATGTTTGTTGCAGCAAGTTGCCCGCAGGGTCGTGGGCGAAGGTCTCTTCGACTACGCCTTTCGTGGCACTTAAGCGCGAAAGTGGGTCGTAATCGTAGTGGACTTTGCCATATCGGCTGTCCGCCATTTCCGCCAGATTGCCCTCGGCACTGTATTGGTATTGTTTGGACTGAGTGAGCTGACCGCGTTGATGATGCGTGTGAGCGATCAATCTGCCTTCTTCATCGTGCTGGAAACGGCTAGTAAGGCTCCCTTGCTGGCGAGACGTCTCCAATCCATTATCGAAGTGGTGCCGTGTGAGCTGCTCATCATTCAGCATAATGCGCGAGAGTACGCCACCAGCACTGCGCTCATACTTCAGGGTATTGGCGTCTGGCAGTTGCCAATGAGTAAGGTTACCCAGCTCATCGTATTGATAATAGTGAGAGGCCCAACCTTGGTGCTCTTGGGTAAGCCTGCCTAGCGCATCATATTGCCAAGCTAATGGGGTGTCGCCATCCTCAACTTGCGTCAGTTGCCCATATTCGTCGTAAGCGTACGTAACTTCGTTGCCATCGGGGAGGACTTTTTTGGTTAGCCTACCCATTACATCGCGTTCAAATAACGTTTCTAGTTGAGTGCCTTGTGTGCCCGTTTCCGTTTTTTTAACCAACTTGCCATTGAGGTCGTATTCGTACTCAAAGAACCGACCATCGAAGGTGGTTTCTCTTTGCACTAGCCCGTTAGGGTAATAATCGATAAAGTACGATTCGCCCCTTTCGTTGGTAATGGTACTGACGAAGTTTTTGGCGTTGTTGTAGTCGTATTGGAGTGAAGACTCATCGGATTGAGTCACGCGGCTAACCAAATCCGTGTGCTGATGATAATCGAATCGAGTGACTTGCCCGTTTTCGTCCGCCACTTTGGTGGGTTTACCGTAACCGTTGTATTCGAAAGATTTGGATTTACCGCCAGGTAGCAGAATACGAGCGAGCCTGTCTGCCGAATCCCATTCATAGCGCGTCATCGCACCTGTTACGGATTTTTCCAGCACAATCCGCCCAAAGATGTCGTAGCGATAAGTCGCTTCCGAGCCGTCTGGGTAGGTTTCCCCAATGAGCATGCCCAATCGGTTCCACGCCAGTTTATGTTGGCTGCCATCGGGGTAGCGGATTTGGTCTAGCTGACCGTATTGGTTGTAGCGATAAAACGTGTCCTGACCAAGCGGGTCACGTTTTTCGGTAATGTCGCCAAATTCGTTGTATTTGTAGCGCCAACTTCGGTCGGATTGAATGACTTTGCGCAGATTACCACGCCAGTACTGAAACTCCGTTGTTGTGCCATCAGGGGCAATGGTTAAGACTTTTTGGTTTTGTTCGTTGTAGACATGTTTGGTTTCGTTGCCCATAGGATCAACGGTTAACACCAAATCGCCATTGTCGCTGTATTGGTTTTGTGTCACCGCACCATCAGGGTCGGTGGTTTGCACTAACTGGGCATTTTCATCGTGTTGATACTCGGCAGTGCTGCCATCAGAATAGGTAACAACTACAGCATTTGAGTCATTATCCCAATCGAATTGGGTGTTGTAGCCTGTGTTGCTCCAGTGGCGTAAGCATCGAACCGATTTACCAGTACCATCCCATTCCCAGCCAAATTCCACGCCGCCAGCCATTTTTCGAAGCGTAATAACGTGCTGAGCATCGTAGGCGTAATCTTCACCCTCATTGCCCGTATTTCTCTGTGCAATGAGCTGATCATGTGCGTTGTATTGATAGGTGGCACAGGTTCTTTCCGTGATCCACTCACCCGTCGTACTGCCTTTAGTGAGAGTGCGAAAATCGACTTGAGTAATGAGGTCGTTTTGGTATACAAACCATAGGGCGATACCGTGCTCATTCACGACGGCTTCAGGGCGCTGATGCCCGTCGTAGCGAATGGTAAGTCGGTTACCATATTGGTCGGACAGCTTACTCAAGCGAGCCGAGTTACCCCGTCGTTCAAAGTGGTAAAAAGGTGAACCCGCTTGTGCGAGGATGTATTCGCCGTCTTCTTGTCCTAAGAATACCGCCGCACCAGCAAGATCGTTGTATATCTCAGGCAGTTGTTTCGTGGGCTCGGGTAACTCAGTGCGTTTGTTTTCCGCATCTAACCAAAAGAGCTTTCCACCTTCGAAGGCCAAAGACTGGTTGAGTGGGTGGCTCCAGCCAAACCCTAACCCTGTGTTGATATCGCAGCTACTGGTTTTGTAGGTTCGGGTAAAGATAAACGGCAGTGCCCCGGGTAATGTGACATCTTGTAGTTCGAGAAGCTCTTCGCCTGTGACCATTGAAACAGGGCAACCTTCGGTATCGGTCTTCTGGTTCGATTGGGTAGCGTCACCGTTGCCATTCTTACTGGCGTTGTTTTCTACCGTTCGTTTTTCGTTGGTCGCTAGGTGTGTCGATTGTTTGGCTTGGCGTTTTTCAGATGTCGCGTTTTGAACCGTTTTGCCGTCGACAGTTTGATTAACCTTAGCTTGCCCATTAAACTTGCTGTTTCCGTGTTGAGTCACTTTCCGTAGGTTTTCGGCATTATCCTTTGCGTCGACCTTGACTAAATCTACGACCTCTTTGATCTTTTTTACAATGGGTGCAGAGCGAGGTTTTCTAGCCATTCTTATGCCCCCACCAGAGTCGCTGCGCCAGCGACATCTCTCAATCGATTCATGTTTTTCAAAATTGCACCACCCGGTATCACAATGCTGATCACGACTTCAACAAGTAGCGGCGCCAACATGGTGGTCGCAATACCGATGATCTGAAGTGGGCTTAGCAATTTAAACCAAGAAACTGCTGCATTTAAACAAAGGAAACAGCGTGCTTCGTCTTTTAATAAGGTGAGCATTTCAGCGGCTTCTTCTTTCGCCGAGGCAAGCTTTTCAGCTATCAACTCTGGGTTTTCAACATATTTAGCAAGCTCCTTTGCAAGCTTACTTGGGTTGGCGAGCAGCTTGAAAAGTTCGGCAATCTCATCCCAAGCATCGACGATGGCGTCCAATAACTTACTCATGAACTTTTTGACTTCGTCCCACACATCAATTGGCTCATTAATAAATAGATTCCACTCCTTGCGAAGATCGGTGTTCCACTGTGTATCAAGCCAAGTGCTAAGTTTGCTGATGGTAGGATCATAAGAATCCAGCATTGCTTTGATGTCGCTTTCAGACACGTCGGGATAAAACGTCACGCGGACTTGTTTGCCTCTGTGCTCTGGCGGCAGCGTAATTTCAGCGAATCCGTTGTCATCCATCGTGCCTGAAATGGCTTCGCCGTCCGCTTCGTATTCAAAATTCCCCCAGAAGTTCTTTTCAAGTTTCATGGGCTGAATTTTGAAAGGTGTACCACCAATCGGAACAAAAGCTTCCGCTTCGAAGCAGTGAACAAGAGTGATTTTTCCGTCTAGTGGGCAGGTAATTAAATCGGCTTCGATGTTGGAATCGTCGGTGTCTGCCGAGTACTCATCCTTATTCACGATCACTTTTTGTTCCATGTCTAAAGCCCAGCCATAAAACCAGTTTTCTGAATGGCGACGATACTCATCAATAGAACTTTCAAAGTCGGTTTTTATCGTGCTGAACAAGTTTTCTGCATCTGCCATCGTCATGGTGGTCGTCATCGGTATACCTCTTTCTCAAGCACACTTTTTATGTATTCGTTTAGTGAGCCAAATTCCTTTTTGTGGCGGTTCACTAAGCGCGTCACTTTGGCTATAACGGTGCTTTCGGGGAAGAAAAAATAAATGTCAGCGTGACTCTCTTTTAGCCACTTTATGGAATTGGCAATCAGGGTAGAGTTATCAATGTTTGACAGTTGTAGCAGCACGTCTTCTGGCACTGTCCACCATGGGAACTCCGGCTCTATGGTTCCTACAGTAGGGGTGACGTTCACCACATCACCATGCTGAGAAAGCCAAACCTGACAGGGACCCATAACTTTCGCTCTCTGTTCTTTATCGCAAAACTTGGCCACATTCAGGCTGAATCTTGGGTCATAGAAACGGAAGAAGGCATGAGTGCCGGATGGCATCCATATTTGTGTCAGGCTTCGAAAGTGCGCTAAGAGCTGCTGAAACGTTGACGTTGTCCCTACCAACATCCCCCAGTCTTTCTCCGCTTTTTCAGCCACCCAATGGATGAACTCTCCATCAGGATCAACAGGGGCGATGTAAGGCATCACTAATGTCCAATCTTCATATTGTGTGCCCAACCAAATTCCGTAGGCGTCTTTTCCACCTAACTGATAAAAGTCTGCCAGCGCACTGTAATCGGTTGTTCCGTTAAAAATGGCATACCAAGACAACGCTTCTTTGCCAGCGTACGAGTCTAGATCGAACATTGACCATCCTTGCACTTCTCACACTCTTCGCAGAATGGAGCCGCTGCTTTCATCGTGGCGATTTGTGCGGGTGTAAGAATCGGGGCAGGCGCACTCGGTGGTGGTTCTGGTTGCCCTGGTTGTATGGCCGCTTGTCCTCCAAACCCGCTGCCACTGCCTGCCGCGCCACCTGAGTTTAGGTTGACACCTGCTCCAGATAGCGTGACGCCAGAAGCGTCAATGGTGACAAAACTGCCTCCCGCTTTAATCGTGATTTCATTGTCGGCTTCGAGTACGACTTTTTGTCCGGATTTTACGTGGATCTCGGTGCCTGCTTCACTCGCCCAATTATTGGATGATTTCTGATGAATAGACCCATCGGCGATCAAGGTATGATCGGCTGCAACTTTGATCCTGCTTTCCCCATCTACCGTGAGGTGCTGATTGTTTTTCACATGGGTAAACTGGTCGTTGTCCACCGTGTGATGTTCATCATTGTGAATGTGAGTGGTACTGTCGTTTTGCACATCCCGCTCTAAATCCTTCTGAGCATGCAGGTAGACTTTCTCGTTCTCGGCTTGGTCCTCAAAACTCAATTCATTGAAGCCGTCGCCTTGATGGGTTTCACTGCGGATAACGGTTTTGGTTTTGTTGTCCGGCAAGGTATAAGGCGGAATATTGGTGGCGTGATAGGTACGCCCAGTAATAATCGGCTGGTCAGGGTCGCCATTTAAGAACGACACAATGACCTCATGCCCAATACGCGGTATCGCCATCATGCCGTATTGGCTGCCCGCCCAACCCTGAGAGACACGAACCCAGCACGAACTCAGCTCATCGCTGTTGGAATACCTATCCCACGGGAAATGGACTTTCACACGCCCATGCTCATCACAGAAGATTTCTTCCCCTTCCGGTCCCACCACCGTCGCCATCATCGGACCATCGACTTGCGGCTTCGGGGTTGGCGTTGCGCGCCACTGGCGCTGAGCGGGAATGACTGTAAACGTGTTGCCGTAAGTGGTGGCCCCGCTGCCACCTTCCTCTTCTAAGGCTTGAGGCTGCTTGCCGGTGTGGGTCGCACTCACCACCAGCCAAGTGCGGTTACAACTCTCATCCAAATGGTCAGATAAGGTAAACTTGGTGCCCGCTTGCAGGGCAGGGTGGTTGCTTTGCCCGGTGGCAATGTGGGCAGTACGGCGAAGGTAATCCAACCGATATTGACTGAACGCCGCGCCACTGTCGTCGTCTTTGTAGCGAGCAGGGGCATCGTAATGTTCATAGCCATCGCGTTGATAGCTCATCTCCTCACCAAGCTGCTCTTGTTTAAAGGCGTAGGTGGGCTTCTTAAAGCTGTATTCTTGAAACTGAACGCTGGACACATCGGAGCGCACTCGCTCGGTGAGCCCAAAGACATAAGGAGTATCCATGGTGCCGCCGGCTAGCGCGTTATAAGGCACTGGAAACGGGTAGGTGTCGTAGGCTTGGGTGTCATCACAAAACACAATCGTGTGTTTACTCGTCTGATGAACAAAGCGATAGACCAATCCCTCTTCGGCGGCGAGGCGATGCATAAAGTCCAAATCGGTTTCCCGATACTGGACACAAAACTCTCGGGGCAAGCAGGACCGCTTCAGGGAAAAGGCATAATCGTTGATGCCCATTTCCTGAAACAGCACAGACAGAATCTCAGGCGCCGTTAAATCTTGAAAGATGCGACTGTTCTGACGCAAAGACAACCGCTCAATGGCAGGGACTAACGTCAGGGAATAAAAGGTGTGTTGATGCCCGGTGTCGCCTTTTGAAAAGGCACGGACAATGCCGTGAACACGTTGAGTGACTTCCCCATTTTGAATCACCGACAGCCAAGCGTTTTTGTCCACCACTTGTTCAGGCGTGAGGTCCATAGAGCGGCTGGCGAGTTCAATGTGATAGCGAAAGCCATGACAGCCCTGATAGTTCGACAGGGATTCTTGCCCGTGATACTCGCGCACAATCAAGGTATCCGAAGCCAGTCCTTCGACATCCAATGAGAAGTTTAAGGTGCCCATGCAATCAATCCGTTAATTCAAAGTACATGTAACGACAAAAGCAAAGCCCCGTTTGGTGGCTTTGCTCGAAAGGTATGGGGTTAAATTACGCTTCAACAGGTTTACGCCAATCGTCGGAACCTGAAGTGCCTGCGTTTACATGGTCCCAATTGATCTTGCGGTAAGACAAAGAGACAGTCACATTCTGGGTAAAGTCAGATTTGGTTGGGTCTTGGCAGTGAGGCATCTCACAGTGAATGTCTACAATCGAAGCACTTTCTAACACTGTGGTAAAGAAGTTCTCTTGCTTGCCTTCAATTGAGGTGCGATACCATTTCAGCTCAACTGTGCTCATCTTTTCGCCAGATGCTAGTGCGTTGTACAACAAAGGCACTGCCTTGTTTAGCGCCACCGTAAATTGGAATGGCTTATGAACACGTTGACCAGAAGGTTGGCCAGATTGTGGGTCGGTTGGCACGGTTACGTTGTGATTGAATTCTTGCACAAGCATTTGGTCTTCGTGCCCTTCAACAAAGGCGTCACCAATGGAATCGGTAGAAAGAGCGCCAGCGGTGATGAGCCCCTGAGTCTCGCCTTCGATAGAGATGTAACATGGAGTAGGCATAGTCAATCCTCATAAACAGGGGGCTGCCCCCTTAGCTATTAAATAAGACGTTTGATAAGTGAAGAGTGCCTGAGCGCAGTGTCGCGCCAGAAACTGAAGAGTATTGAGCAAGGGGTGTGCCAGAATAGTATTTAAATATAAAACAACTAGTTAGGGTTGTTTGACTATGGAGTAAAGCGAATAGTTGCTTGTGTGTGGGCGAATAATTGCTTGAGTAGCGAGAATGTGCCTGGATCGGTGTCACACTTGGTTTGTTGTCGCACTAGCAATAGATTCTGAAGTGTTCGAGTTGCTTCGTTTTCTATTTGGTTACTTATCAAAAACTGAAACTGACACCAAAGTGAGCTCAACGATTACTTTCCTTTTTGCCATGCTTGTTGGCGATCAAATAAAAATAAAAGTAGGTGTGAACATAGTTGGGATAATTGCGATTTCAACTGAAGCTCATGCCATGAATAAGCGTAAATAGTCAGCATAAACATAAAGGATACTATTAATATGCCAAAGTACTACGTCTACCCCGCGATTGGCATCGCAAGGCTAGGAAACTCTGAGTCTGAGTTTTTTGTTGGTCCAGAAGTCCCGTATCAGGATATAAACCCCAATTTTACAGGTAACAATTTCAGCGAATGCTACGAAACTTACAGTTTAAACAATCGTGCAGATCAAGAGCTCAATTTCAAAGACAGCAAAGGAAAAGTAAAGCGGCAAGCTGCGCGTTTTCGGATCTTCGAGATAGATGATTGCGATCAAATTGTCCGAGAAGTGACCGCTAAAGAAGCCACGATAGAGTGGGAAGTTCATATAGCGAACCGGAAATCTATCAACTATCAATTTAACAATGCTATGGATTTAGGAAAGCTCTCTAAAAATTGTGAGTTACGCAACGCCTTTGTTACCGATCTTCAGGAACGAAAAGACAAGTTGCTGATTGAACCGAGCGTACGAAACATTCAAGGTCGTGACAGATGTGGGAAAGATTATCTATTTGACGATGGCACCTTTTTTGGTGGGACAAGCCAAGAAAGAACGGTCTATTTAGGCGAATTGAGAACCGATTGCGAAGGGCGCTTATTGGTGCTGGGTGGACGCGGCAAATCAGACAGTTACAACAATAGCCCCATCACGACGTTTGCGAATAACGACAATTGGCATGATGACATCAGTGACGGCACAGTTCGAGCTAAAATTACTATTGATGGGGAAACGCATGACGCCGAACCCGCCATGGTAGCTGTAACACCGCCAAATTTTGCACCGGGTATGCCTGGCGTTGTTACTATGTATGATGTTGTAAGCGATCTGCTTAACGATAAGCCTCAAAAAACGCAGTTTTATCGCGATATCTTTCCTATTCTTAATAGCTTAGTGGAGAACCAAGGCGTCAACTTGGGCTACTTTATGGCATTTGGTGACAATGCTCCGGCTAATTTTACTAATCCGTCTATTTTAAAAAGATTAGAATCTCCGAGTCCCGAACATCTCCAATTAAGGGAAGCGGTGTTTAAACAATTTCGCATTACACCTGAACTCTCGTTGGAACAACGTACGGAGGAAGTGAAAAAACTCCTTAGCTCACCGAGCATTTCGAGTTTTGATGACAGTTTAAAGTATGACTTAAAAGACACATTTAACGACGCCATCAAGAAAGCTCAGGTTCAAGTACAGGCGGATAAGCTGCCTCCAATTTTTGGAGACAGCTATGGTGACGTGCCAGACTCACCTCTTGTGGGGTTGAGCCTGACATCCACTCAATATCAACATATGCACAATTGGGCGATAGGTGAATTCGAGCTAGATGCTAACCCCAAAGAAAACTCAACGCCGCTAGATAACATCAATGACCCGCTGGAAACAATTTTCTCTGCAAAAGAGCGCGCGCATACACTCACCAAAACTAATCTACAAGAGTGCCTAGGTGGACCGTTCCATCCCGGTATAGAATTAACGTGGTTTTTGCGCCGTGAGTCTATGTGGAATGTGTCTGATAGCGTCGACAGAATGCGCCTAAACGTTATAAACAGAGGGGAAGAAGTACAAGATTACTTTGGTCCTATTTTAACACCAAAAGTAGCGTTAAAAGAGATGTTTAATGTCAGCGGCCCTGGAACACTGACCCGATTTATGGGGGTGCCTTGGCAATCGGATGAAGGCAGCTGCCGCTCGAACCAAGATTACGATAAAGCGCAATTCTTACCGACGATCACTTTCTGGTCTGCGCGTGTTCCCAATCAGGTGTTGAGCCAGCGTTCATTCCAGCAGATTCAAAATACTGACTTGTCGGTGGCCCAGCGTTATAAATACTTTAGCTATCGTCAGGACTGGTTGCGATTCTTACGAGAAGGCGAACAGAATCCACGAATCACTATGGTAGATCACTGGGACAAAATTGGGATAGTCGTTAAGAAGCCTGTCAATAGCCTAAATATCGATAAAACCGAGATTAAAAGTGCTTGGGTTGAATCACAAGTAAATGTGCGTTATTTGGCTCACGACGCAAGTTATCGACAATTGCTTAATTTAGAAACCCTATCGCCTAAAGATATATTGCACAGTGCAAATAGCCTTTCCAAGACAAAGGAAGACATTGAAAAGCTAAATGAAGAAGACAAGGAAGTGTCTGAATTAGGTCTCGCGCCTAGAATCATCCCAAGTCGCGAAAAGTTGAATTAGCAATGAAGGAATCACACTATCAAGTTGTGGTTCTTGGTGCAGGTGTTGCGGGTTTGTCTGCAGCACTTGCGCTGGCACAACAAGGCATCAAAGTCGCTGTATTCGATAAACAAACCGCACAAAAACAGAGTTTTGGTGAGTGTGTTCATGGAACCATTCAGCCTATTCTGGCAGAGCTGAAATTATTCGATAGTTTTATTAAAGACGGACATTTTGAACTTCAAGGATATCAGATCGATTGGGATGAATTAGGTCATCATGAACGGAGTTTGATCACCAGCCCATACGGGACAGGCTGGATCCTGAACAGAGAAAAGTTTGATACGAGTTTGATAAGTACGGCTATAGAAGCTGGTGTCGATATCTTTTGGCAATCTCGTCTAACTGAATTCTCAGAGCAAAGTGATGGGTGGCAGCTTCATTTCATGCAGCCTGATACCAGCCAGTATGTGGTGGAATCCAATTTTATTGTTGATGCAACAGGGCGTGCCCGAACGCTCACCCGAAAGTTGAACATTGCAGAGAAAAAGGGCGATAGCTTGGTAGCTTGCTGCGCACATCTAAATCACAGCGGTTCAGGTGCTATAGCTAGGCAAGAAGCGGTAATTCATAGCAGCTTAAATGGGTGGTGGTACCTAGCTCCGTTTTCTAATAGCAAAGCGACATTGTGCTATTTCACCGACAATGATTTGGATATGCCCAAGACATTTTCTGAACTTGTCGAGCTGGCATATGAACATGCTTCGTTAGCCCCCTATTTGGATAGCTGCGAATTAAACGATAACGCTCAAATGAAAATCACCCCAGCTTACTCATCTTGTATCGCAAAAAGCGTAGGCAATAACTGGTTGGCTGTTGGGGACGCATCTTGTAGCTATGATCCGCTATCTTCATACGGCATTACGTCGGCTCTTGGAAGTGCATTTTATGCCTCGAAAGCCATTACCCATAGGCTTATTGGTCAGCCCCAATACCTAAAGGAATATGAAGCACTCATGCAGGATAGCTTTCTTTCATATTTGTCAAAGAAAAATGAGGAGTATGAAAAAGTGACACAATTCAACTCTCCATTTTGGCAAAGAAGGAACCTCAATCACCAACTTCATCATTTAACAAAGGAATAACCCGATGACGCGTATTTATTTCTTACTCTCGCTCATTTTTGTATTGGCTGGGTGCCAAAGTACCGACGTCCCAACAGAAAAAACGGGCATGTCTGAAAATGAAGTCATTACTGAGCTGCAAAGTAGGCTTATAACCACTTCCTACCTTTTAAAAGAGTCGCAGTTTGTTGAACGAAATCAAAAAGTAATCTGTAAAGGTGTCGATTTTGCACAAGGTAAGTGCTTTGCCCCAGCATGCGCCCCATGCGAACCTTCTGCACTTACAGTCGCACAAAAGTCAGGTTGCCTAGATCCTGGTCCGCTAGGCACAGGGTTATTGTGCCAAGTTACGAATGGCGAGGTTTCGGATAAACCTTGCTGTATTGATGGGCAAAGTTGTGAACTGGAATCCGTATCTCCGGTTTCCAAACCAAACGAGAAGAGCATGAACTACCAACTGTTTCCACCTTTGACTGATCGTAAGTTTGAAGATAACAAGTGCGTTTCATTGAAGTGATATGTTTTGCAAACCCGCTTATAAACCGATTTATTAATACAAGTCGGTTTATGTTTTTAAGCAATATGAGCAAGCGCACTAAAACTGCATTTCATCGCTATCTGAGCGGTAGTAGAGATAATCTGACTTAGTGCTGTCCCACCGGAAATAGGAGATATTAGTATCGATGCATTGTTTTATGTCGTCTATTACGTCTTGAACGTGCCCTTTTTTAATCGTTTGTAGATTGGCGATCCGATGATAAAAAACGGTCCAAGAAACAACCGCGTTATCCCAACGGACGCCGCCATCATCACTGGTGGTAAATATGTAGCTGGGAGGGTCTATTTTTTCGCTATGCTCCCATTCTTCAGCAATTAACCTGTCCAACCCTTGATTACCCGCTTCACAAGATGAGAGTGATACAAAGACTTCACCATCGTAGTCATTCATGTCGGTAAAAATGGGTTTCATAGCCTCAAACATCTCTCGCCATCTGAGAAAATCGCTACCAAATTCAATGCCTTTTTTGTTGCCGTGAGCAGAAATATGAATACACAAAGGCATATCTTCTTCCCCTCTAGGACCGTGGCTAGAATCAATAGAGGAGATGTAGCGACAATACTTGATGAGATCTTTTTCAGAGTAAGCGATGAACTTAGCCACTTTATGCCCAAAAATTTTGCACACCTGCTCTAGTGCTTCTGCCTCTGAACGCTCATTAAGCAAATCCATAGGGTCGACGCATTCAATGATAAAAAGCCTGATTTTGTTATACATTTTTCTAGCCTATGGTTCAGCATTAATTTAATTGATAGGAGAGTAATTTAAAGCGCGAGGTTTTAGGAGGGGTTCAGGTTACTGGGTTTGAAAATGCGACCGAAGTAACAAAGTTATTTCGGTCGTTTTTGAACAAACGAAAGCCTCAGTAAAGCAAAACACTAAGAGTTTGTTGGTTCAAAAATATCAATACTTGGTCCTGTTGTAGGCAGCTCGCGTTGCTCTGTTCTTAATTTGGATAGAGCCGCCTCAAACTCTTCATCCGTCATATCTCGCCAGTACCTTGGCTTTCTGCTTGTTTGTTCGTCATGCGCTGCAGTGACGGAGTCTTTTGGTCTTGCAGGTTCAAGAATCATGATGTCTGGTATCGGTTGGCTCACGTCCATATAGCGCTGAATCATATTCCATAGTCGGTAGTACTCGCCAACGGGTTGATTTGGTCCTATCAAGGTTCCGATGGGTACGCCAAACGAGTAACCCATATAACGATGCACCAAAAACAGGCTGTAGCTTAAGTGCCCTTGGTGAGAGGGGGCAGAAATCAATACGCAGTCAAATTCAATGAAAGGGTGGGTGAAGCGAACTTTGTTGCCTTTCTTATAGAGTGTGACCATGCCAGTTTCACGGCTCAGATCAAAAGACCGTTTACTTTTAAGAAACGGCGCTAAGAACAAGTACCCCCTAGAAACCAGTACAAAATGAAAGTAAATAACCGCAGAGGGGACAAAGAAATATGAGACGTTTATAGCTGAGTAGATAAATAAATCGACAGTGATTGGTATATCGGGATTAAAAAATGGGAGAGTAGAAAATAAAGTCACAAGAGGAACCGCAACATAAAGTCCAACTTTAGCCATTGCTACTAAAAAGAAATAGAGCTGTGACCACATCGATAAGGACTCTTGCCGCAGGGCTTTCTCATCCCAAAACATGCCTCTTGAGGTGTCTTTCTCCATTTCACGAAAATCTGAAGGCTTTAAGTTTTCGATGCACGAGACCGAAACCACCGAGCTGGCTTTGGAAAAGCCCAACGGCTGCCCTTTGGAAAAAAAAGACGTGTGAGTGTTGGGTTTCTGTTTGGTGTAACTCTCGGAGTTATAAATGGAATTTGTCATTCATATATGCCGCAGCTACTGCTACTCAAAAATATCAATATTTGGTCCTGTTGTAGGTAGCTCGCGTTGCTCTGTTCTTAATTTGGATAGAGCCGCCTCAAACTCTTCATCCGTCATATCACGCCAGTACCTTGGCTTTCTGCCTGTTTGTTCGTCATGCGCTGCAGTGACGGAGTCTTTTGGTCTTGCAGGTTCAAGAATCATGATGTCTGGTATCGGTTGGCTCACGTCCATATAGCGCTGAATCATGTTCCATAGGCGGTAGTACTCGCCAACAGGTTGATTTGGTCCTATCAAGGTTCCGATGGGTACGCCAAACGAGTAACCCATATAACGATGCACCAAAAACAGGCTGTAGCTTAAGTGCCCTTGGTGAGAAGGGGCAGACATCAATACGCAGTCAAATTCAATGAATGGGTGGGTAAAGCGAACTTTATTGCCTTTTTTATAGAGTGTGACCATGCCAGTTTCACGGCTCAGATCAAAAGACCGTTTACTCTTAAGAAACGGCGCTAAGAACAAGTACCCCCTAGAAACCAGTACAAAATGAAAGTAAATAACCGCAGAGGGGACAAAGTAGTAAGAGACGATAACAATTGTCTCAATAAATAATTCGATAGTAATTGGAATGTCAGGGTTAAAAAACGGGAGTGTCAATAACAAAGTCATGCCAGGAACCACAAAATAAAGAAAGCCCTTAGCAATTGTGGCCAGAAAAAAATATATCTGTGACCAAGCGGACAAAGATTCTTGTCGTAGTGCTTTTTCATTCCAAAACATGTCTCTTGAGGTGTCTTTCTCCATCTCCCTAAAATCTGAAGGCTTTAAGTTTTCGATGCATGAAACCGAAACCACCGAGCTGGCTTTGGAAAAGCCCAATGGTTGCCCTTTGGAAAAAAAAGACGTGTGCGTGTTGGGTTTCTGCTTGGAGTAACTCTCAGAGTTATAAATAGAATTCTTCATTAATTACGCTTTCTCTATTGGTTTCGGTTTTTATGGTCGCACAATGGCAACCCCTCTGAGCCAATCCTTATCCTTTTTATTAAACTTTGGAGTGCTACTGACTTTTGAATTATCAAACGCTTCATCCAACTCCGGTCCTGGGTAAATCGTATCGTTTGCTCTAAGCCGGACGCGAATGTTAAATGCCTTAAAATAGGTGTGAGTATAAGCCCTAGTCTTGAACATGTTGGTTTCTAAACTTGTACTTTTTAAAGGAAGATCATGTTTTACAAAAAAGGCATACCCATCAAAAGTATTTACCGTTTTTAGCACACTTAAGTTGTTTGAACGCACCTCCGAAAGTTCTGCGGAGTAATCAATACCCATTTGGCTGGTCTCTTTCGTTTTCCGCCAGATTCCTTGCCTAGCAAAAAACTCTATCTTCAATTTTTCCTTATTGAACAAAGAGGCGAGATTGGTGTTCACCCATATTACGTGAGTCGCCCCCAATGCTTTTACTTCCTCGGTAATGGAAACAGGTAATTTCGTTTGCTTTTCAACTGAATACGATTTGATCGAAATATTGAATATCAACCCGATAAATCGGTTAAATGCGGTTTTTGGATCTTGTAAGTGCTTGTATTCTTTAGAAGGGTCTTTACCGAATGGGCCGTTTTTTAGCCACACTTCAATTGGTGTGTCTTTAAAAATGGTGTAAAGCACGAACCCGAGCACCGCTATCCCGACCCCAATCCAAGCTATGGGACCAAGACCTAGAAAAGTGGCAGACGAGGTAAACAACCCTGTTGCGAGTGTGGTGACAAGTGTGCCCATTGCAACCATCCCCATTGCCAAACCCGCATCGGTATCGCTTGATTCGAAGAGTTTGTAGCTGTCCCAAGCGGCAATGCCAGCAGTCAACAAACCACCTATTAGTCCAATGGTACCTAACCGGCTAATATTACTGACTAGGGACGTTGTACCGTTTTGAAAGGTAAAGCGGGCAACAAGGCTCGGTGGAAAACGTATAAAAGTCTTAGCGCTATTGATGGCAAAGGAGGACGCATTAGATGTGTAAAAGTTTGCCGAGTATGCCAACGCGACGCCCAAATCTAAAGCGGCGCTGAACACGTTAGCTGCTGAATAAGCACGATCTTTTTTCTCAATCAAGTTTTTGAAGTGTTGCAAATTATTGATCAAATTTATTGTTTCAATAACCGTAATAAAATAGGGGACTTTCAGGGCTTCATAAATATTACTTCCGGTCGCCCCTTTTTTGCCAATGTCTTGTAACGTTCTTTGCGTGGCTTTCCTATTTAACGCTTCAGCAACTTCTGATCCTTCCGGTACTACAACCACTTTAAGCGGTAGCTTTTTACCAACACTTTTAGTTCCGGATATCACATCGTTTGAATGAAACGCTTTTTTCCCAGTAGATGCAATCAGCTTTCCATCTTTATCGTACAAACGGCCCATAGGGGTTTTATTTTTCTTACTTTGTATATGCTTGCGTTCTACATCCAACACGCCGTAGCTCAACCCATGACCATGTACGCCAACCACTGCCCCTTTCAATTCTGAACCGCCAACAGGGACATACAGTGCCTCCCCCCAAAGTTTTGAGTTTGTGGACTTTAACAATGCGAGTACGGGTGCATAAGCTGAATTGAACTCCACCACTTTAGCGTGTTCACTAATACTCTTAGATAACGCGAGTACCGCGTCGAAGTAGCCCCGTAAAATGCCATCGGTTGTGTTTGAAATTCGGCGTACTGTAGCGAAAGGATTCGTGGAATTGTCTTCTGCCTTAGCCATGAATGCTAAGTCTATGACCTTGAGGGCGTCATCCTCAATGATAAAGTGTTCACTTTCCCATTGCGCGAGGGATTCAGGGGTCGCGAATCCTGTTCCTGAATTGAACGGTTCTGGAGGTGTGTATTTATCTTCTAACGAGACCAATTCCGTAGATGGGAATAAAACTTTATGGAGCGGGTGAGGGCTGCCGCTTTTGAGGATATGGCTTACCGTCGGCATGAAGCTCACAGGCTTTTTATCCTCAGGAACCGTCATTGGATCAAGGTTGTCGATATCCATACTTAATGCGGTTAAGCCATACCCAGCAATGACGTGGGCTGCAGAAGCGTTCACCCCATTTAGCGAGCTGATATCTCGCAGCACCTGCGCTGTGCGTGTCGCGTTCATTTTCAGCTCTACTGCTTTTTGAATTTCTTTCACATCTCGCACGCAGATCTGTCGTTCAATGGTTCTCATTGTGCGATGGAATCGCCCCCCAAAAAATGTATCGAACTCGTCTTTATGTTCGTAGAATGGATTCTCTTGTTTACCAAATTTCTTTGGTAAAACGAATCGTTGAACCAGCTCAGCGCATTGGAAATACTCTTGTTTGGACATATCCGTATAGACTTGCTGCAAATAACCAATGCCATACATCACAGTGAAGGCGTTGTGCCTAAGGTCAAACAAAGGGTCATCTAGAACAATGGCTCGGAGTTTGCGCTCGCGTGCGTCAGCCAAACAGTCTTGAAGAGCGTCGGTCTTCCATGCATCTTCGCTAGAATTTTCTGGCGAAACAATCGCCTCCAGAGCCGCATGTTTCATCCCATATTCGTATTGGAAAGATTCATTGTATCTGAGGACATCCAACGCACTTTTTCCATCAGCGGCGATGGTTTTGAATTTGTTTTTTATTTCTTGGTATTGAGTATTAAGCCAATTTCCAGATAGGTCATGACTTAGGTATCTGGGTTCAGCACAAAACAGTTCAATCTCGGGCTGGCGAGCTCTCATCTCAGGCAATGCTTTGGCATGAAGAACATCAACAGAGTCTTTCACATTCAGTTCATGAAAGGCAGACAAACGACGTGAGCGATCATATTCGTTGGATTCTAGGTGATTTAAATACTGTGCACTCCATTGAACCTCAGAATAGGCAAAATGAACTGTTGCTCGGCTGCCATTTGATTTTGCAGGCACCCAAATATCGCTGATGGCTAAGCCTTCAGGTTCTCTCTCTTCGATTTTGAAAGGCTGATCCGTTGCTTCCCGGTGCTTATACAGATCGATGTCTCTGAACTTAACAGAGCCATCCTCTTGCCTGCGAACTTCAATTTCTCGCCATGCTCGATTGTTGTAAAAAATATAGAGATACCCATTGCGGACTGGGGCAATTCTGTCTTTGTAACTCAGATCTTTGTCAAAAGTTGGCAAAAGAGTGAGTGGAACAATGGAGTGAAGCAAGTAATGTTGTTCTTTGGATTGCCTCTCTTTAGGCTGTATGTCTGGGTATAACGGTAGATTTATCTGACCGGTTTCCTTAGACACTGCTAACCAAGCGTTAATTTGCGCGTTTTGGCTAGACCAATCCCAACTATGAATCGTAGTGCTATTGAGTGTTTCGGTTTCTATTTGCTGTTCTAACCATTCCTGCCGCACCAAATCGCCTTCGTCGAAGAACATGATCGACTGCTCTGGATTGTGCTGAGTACCAGTTACTTCAACGAATACTTTCTTTGACTCACAGGCAGGTTTTGAGCTGAGCTTATTCGCCGACATAGTGCTTATCCTCAATCATTTTTTGTTCTAGAGCGTGAAATTTGGAACTCGAATCCAATGGTTTTAAATGCATTAGATGTTCAATGTTTTTAGGCTGCGTTCCATAGTGATCGCATAGTTGGAAGAACTGAGCGATGTCATCGGGTTGGCTGATATTTAGATTTTCAGAGAGAATGTAAAGTTTTCGGTAGCGCTTCCATTGTTGAGCATCACAATGGGTCATTGATTGCTTGGATAAATATCCTTCAATGATTTTGTCGTCATGAAGGCGCTCCAGAGCGATTTGTTGAGAAGGTGAAAGCACTTTTTGTGTATCCACTTTCGAGATTGCGACGTCGAGGTTTTCTGCTGAGCCATCGAAAAAGCAGACTGAACCACTGCTTGGAGAGTGTGATGGTGAAATCCAGGTGACTTGCCTAATTTCACCAAGCCATGTTTGCGTATCAGACGGATCGGACTCACCAAAGAAATAGTGAGCGACTCGTGGGTTGTAAAAATGAAAGACGCCCCTTCTCGCCCCATCAAAAGAAAGGGTGAGGCTACTTCTCAATTGGCGAAGGAGATGATCGAATAACATTGATGTTGGAACAGATACAAGAATCCAAGACCAATCAAAATCTGAGGGTGTCCCCTCCGCTAGGCGTCTAAATAGGGTGCTTTTGGTTTCAACTCTAGCGACTATTGGGCTGATGGATAAGAATTCTTGGAGTTCACTTTCTGCATAAAGAGGCTCTATTTCGGAAGTCTCCGAAAACTCATATATTTCTTGAGCGGTTGAGGCACTATAAGATGCAATGATGTAGTGTTTCAAATTGCTCTGATTCAGTTCCAGCAGAGTGGGGCGCACATTCACGTTATTTGCTTCAGGCATGGTGACTACTTCGGGCATATTGCTCAATTCCGACATGGACAGTTTGTTAGTGGGCATGAGCCATCAGGTTGCTTTTGGCAAATTTCGGTGATTGCCATATCCGAAGAGCTATCACTCTGGATCCTTTGCATCATTACAGGGGTTGCCGGAATAGATGTTTTGACATTTGCATCTAGGCTTTGTTGAGATGCGCTAAAAGGAGAGAATTCTTGCACCTCTGGCGCAGCCAACCCTTCTAACTCCAATGGCAACTCAGCACCTTGCCCACCAAACCCACCGCCGCTACCTGCGCTGCCTCCTGAATTCAGGTTGATCTTAGAACCAACAACATGGACGCCTGCGGGGTCGACTTTTACAAAATTACCACCTACTTTTAGGGTGAGTTCGCTCCCGGCTTCCAACACAATTTTAACGCCGGATTTCAGGTGAATTTCAGTCGCGGCTTCACTTGCCCAATTGCTTCCTGCTTTCTGATGGATAGATCCATCGACGACCAATGATTGATCGGCAGTGACTTTAGTTCGGCTTTCCCCGTCAACGGCTAAATGACGAGCGTTTTTGATGCGCATGAACTGATCGTTGTCGACTGTTGCGTGCTCGTCGTGTCTTATGTGGCTAAGGCTGTCGTTTTGAACTTCTCGCTCCAAATCTTTTTGGGCATGCAAGTAGACCTTTTCATTGTCGGCTTGGTCTTCAAAGCTAAGCTCGTTGAACCCTTCCCCTTGGTGCGTCTCTGTACGAATAACTGTCTTGGTTTTGTTGTCTGCCAAAGCATAAGGAGGCGTATTAATAGCGTGATAGGTTCTTCCCGTTATGATTGGCTGATCAGGGTCGCCATTCAGAAAAGACACAATAACCTCGTGCCCGATTCGGGGAATTGCCATCACTCCAAATTGGCTACCTGCCCACTCTTGGGAAACTCGCACCCAACAAGAACTGTGTTCGTCGCCGTTTGAATAGCGATCCCAAGGGAAGTGCACTTTCACACGACCGTGTTCGTCACAAAATATTTCCTCACCGTCGGGGCCAACAACCATAGCCATGGCAGGGCCATCGACTTGTGGTTTGGGTAATGGCGTCGCTCGCCATTGACTACTGGCTGGTATAACAGTGAATTGGTTGCTGTAAGTCGTTGCACCACTGCCCCCTTCTTCTTCTAACGCTTGAGGCTGAGTGCCAGAATGCGTCACCTTTACAACAATCCAAGAGCGATTGCATTTAGGGTCTAAGTGATCTGTAAGCGTAAACTTCACACCGGCATGTAAACCCGCATGATTACTTTTTCCTTGCGCGGTATGCGATTCGCGTCGGAGGAATTCTAGGCGATATTGGCTGAAGGCTTGACCACTCTCATCATCTTTGTAGCGCGTGGGGGCATCATAGTGCTCGTATCCATCTCGCTGATAACTCATGTCTTGCCCTATCTGCTCTTGTTTGAACGAATAGGTGGGCTTCTTAAAGCTGTATTCCTGAAACATGACGCTGGTGACATCTGAACGCACTCTTTCAGCGAATCCAAAAACATAAGGCGTATCAGCTTGCCCTCCAGCGATGGCGTTGTAAGTGATTGAGGCCGGTAATGCGTCGTAGGTTTGGCTATCGTCGCTGAAAATAATCGTATGTTTAGTTTTTTCGTGATTGAAGCGATATACCAAGCCTTCTTCTGCCGCGAGCCGATGCATAAAGGCCAAATCGGTTTCGCGGTATTGAACGCAAAACTCCCTTGGCTGGCAGGACCGTTTCAGGGAAAAGGCATAATCGTTGATGCCCATTTCCTGAAAAAGCACTGAGAGAATATCGGGTACAGATTGGTTTTGAAAAATGCGGCTATTTTGTCTTAAAGAAAGTCGCTCTATGGCTGGCACTAATGTGAGCGTATAAAAAGTATGTTGTCGACCTGTGTCACCTTTAAAAAAGGCACGAACAATACCGTGAACGGTTTGAGTGACTTCGCCATTTTGAGTGACGATTAGGCACGCATCTTTGTCGACCACTTGATTCGGCTGAATATCCATAGAGCGGCTAGCTAACTCAATCTGGTAGCAAAAACCATGGCATTCTCCATCGTGTGATAGAGACTCCTGTCCTTGATATTCGCGAACAATCAAAGTATTTGGAGCTAAGCCTTCGACATCCAGAGAGAAGCTTAATTTGCCCATGCAGTCATTCCGTTTAGCGATCGAACTTGTTAAAAATCTGCATTAAAGATGCAGACAAATAGAAAAACGCAAAGCCACGCAATGTGACTTTGCCATCATGCGAACAACCTAATCCGTAGGGGGAGAGCACCAACAAAATGGGGAGCAAATCATTGGTGCGAATACGGTGTTGGTCGATTGCTTGATTATGCTTCGACTGGTTTACGCCAATCATCTGAGCCAGATGTACCTGCGTTTACGTGGTCCCAGTTGATCTTACGGTAAGACAGAGACACCGTAACATTCTGAGTAAAGTCAGACTTAGTTGGATCCTGGCAGTGAGGCATCTCACAGTGAATATCTACGATAGACGCACTTTCTAATACAGTGGTGAAGAAGTTCTCTTGCTTACCTTCGATTGAAGTACGGTACCATTTCAATTCAACAGTCTTCATTTTTTCGCCTGAAGCCAATGCGTTGTAAAGCAATGGAACTGCTTTGTTCAGTGCAACCGTGAACTGAAATGGTTTGTGAACGCGTTGACCTGATGGTTGACCAGACTGAGGATCCGTTGGAACCGTCACGTTGTGGTTAAATTCTTGAACCAGCATTTGGTCTTCATGACCTTCAACAAACGCGTCACCGATAGAGTCGGTAGACAGTGCGCCAGCAGTAATAAGCCCCTGTGTTTCACCTTCAATGGAGATATAACATGGAGTTGGCATATTTAATCCTCTTGTAGAGTTGAATGTTACTGGTCCAGTCGCTTCCCAACCTAAACTTAATATGCAGGTTGACCTAGGCAAGCGGCTAAATCCTTTTATAGCAACAAATAAATAACAATAAATTATGAAGCGCTTTTTGCGCGAATTAGTGTCGATAGACAAGAAGTAATAGAGCAAACAGTGTGCCAATTAATAATTTTATTTAAAAACAGATAGTTATGGTGTTTGAGTTATTGTTCAAGCAATAGATTGCTATATTGCGGGCAATTTATTGCTCGAATAGCGGATTAATGCCTGGATCAGAGTCACATCAATATATATTTCACGTTTCTTTAGGGATATTTTTGTTTTGTGATGTTAATACAATAATTAATATAACCATCAATTTCTTTGTTTGCGGGAATGTCTCATTTTTGATTTTATACGTGCCCATCAAATATAGCGTATCTCGAATATATGAATGATGAATGAAGTGTTGATTTGTTTTGGCAAATTAATACGTTTTATAGTAAAAGAGAATAAGAGACATCAAATATTTCATATCAAACAAAGACAGATTGGTTTGACGCTTACTTTATGATATTAAACGAAATTTACAGCCATTTATTGCATTGAAATCTAACGATTAGGTTTGATGATTAATGATTGTATTTTATACACTTAGGGCTGGCATTGTCTTTTAAATGAGAAATTTATCATCTTGTTTTTGTGATGACAGTAACGGTTTTACTTTATCCTGATATAGTAGGTTAAATACGTAAATTGAATGATTAAGAACAGAGAATAAAAAGTGATAATTGTTCTTAAAAATATAAAAAATAATCTTAAAGATGAGAATTTAATTACATTTTCACTTTGGCTAGTGGATTTCTAGACTAAAAATTAAAAATTTATTCTATTAGGCTTTAATGGTGTATACAGACATATCGTACATAAAATGTACGCGCTTTCTTGTACCTTTCTTATACGTCATCCTGTCGAACTTGACTCCCCTAATTAGAAGCTCACAAGCAGAATTTAATAATTTTTGCTCTGATTGTCAGAGCGAAATGGTGTTTGTTTATTGCTATTTAGCCTGATTTGGAACTGAAAGTCGTTGTTATTGGAAAGCTTCATTATTGGAATTTTTCTTTTCGGAAGCAGTGGTATTTCTGAAGAACAGCGGTTAATTCCAGGTCTTGAGCACAAGACTGATATGCCAAGTTTAAGTGCAAAATCAGGCTCGCTCAAATAAGCGCTTACTCGTAATAAATTCAACATTAACAGCAGTTGGGACAGACGAAGGAGACCGTAATATGTCCAAAGAAGGCAGTGTTGCCCCGAAAGAAAGAATCAATATCAAATACATTCCTGCGACGGGCGACGCTCAGGCGGAAGTGGAATTGCCGTTGAAGACATTGGTGGTTGGAGATTTTAAAGGGCACGGTGAAGAAACCCCTTTAGAGGAACGCAAACCCGTCAGCATCGACAAAAATAATTTCGAATCCGTCATGAAGGAAAGCAAACTAACGCTTTCTACCTCGGTTTCAAGCAAGTTAGTGGATGAGGACGACGCTGATTTGCCAGTCGAATTGTCATTTGAGTCTCTTGCAGACTTCTCACCAGACTCCATCGTTAAGCAAGTTCCTGAACTAAATAAACTGATCGAATTGCGTGAAGCACTGCTGGCTCTTAAAGGTCCGCTAGGTAATGTGCCTGCATTCCGTTCTCGTTTACAAGAGCTGCTTGCTTCTGATGACTCACGAGAGAAGCTGTTGGCGGAACTCGATCTTGTGGCAACTGATGAGAAAGAAACGTCTGATCAGGGAAATGAATAACCAGCGTGAAAAACAGGAACGAAAGGATAATTCCGATGACAACAAATGAAGTCGCTGTAGAAAGAACGATTGAACAGCAGCAAGGCAATTTACTTGATGAAATCATGGCGCAAACGCGCATCGCACCGAACGAAGAAGCATACGATATTGCTAAAAAAGGTGTGGCAGCGTTTATCGAGAACCTCGTTGGATCCAACCGCACAGAAGAGCCAGTAAACAAAGCGCTGGTCGACCAAATGCTGGTTGAACTCGATAAAAAAATAGGCGCTCAAGTTGATGAAATTCTTCATGATGATGGTTTCCAAAACCTAGAATCATCATGGCGTGGTCTGAAATTAATGGTAGACCGCACCGATTTTAATGAAAACAACAAAATCGACCTATTGCACGTGACGAAAGCGGAGCTTTTGGACGATTTTGAATTCGCACCAGAAACAACTCAATCAGGCTTGTACAAGCACGTTTACTCTTCTGGTTATGGTCAGTTTGGTGGTGAGCCAACAGGCGTCATCATTGGTAACTATTCCTTCACGCCATCAACACCAGACATGAAGTTACTTCAATACATGGGCTCGTTGGGTGCGATGGCACACGCACCATTTATTTCAAGTGTTGGTCCTGAGTTCTTTGGCATCGATTCGTTTGAAGAACTGCCTAACCTGAAAGATCTTAAGTCTACTTTCGAAGGGCCTAAGTACACCAAATGGCGTTCGTTGCGTGAGTCGGAAGATGCGCGTTACCTAGGTTTGACTGCGCCACGTTTCCTTCTTCGTGTCCCTTACGATCCAACGGAAAACCCGGTTAAGTCCTTCTCTTACGAAGAAAATGTGAGCAACTCGCATGAAAGCTACCTATGGGGTAACACAGCGTTTGCTTTTGCCACTCGTCTAACCGACAGCTTTGCGAAATACCGCTGGTGTCCGAACATCATTGGTCCACAAAGTGGTGGTGCTGTTGAAGACTTGCCAGTTCACGTTTACGAGTCAATGGGTGCACTGCAATCTAAGATCCCAACCGAAGTTCTGGTCACAGACCGTAAAGAATTCGAATTGGCTGAAGAAGGCTTTATCGCGCTAACCATGCGTAAAGGTAGCGATAACGCAGCATTCTTCTCTGCAAACTCTATCCAAAAACCAAAGATCTTCCCGAACACCAAAGAAGGCAAAGAAGCGGAAACCAACTACAAGTTGGGTACTCAGCTGCCTTATATGATGATCATCAACCGCCTTGCGCACTACATTAAAGTGCTTCAGCGCGAGCAAATTGGTGCTTGGAAAGAGCGTCAAGATCTTGAGCGTGAACTCAATGGTTGGATCAAGCAATACGTTGCCGACCAAGAGAACCCGCCAGCAGACGTACGTAGCCGTCGTCCACTTCGTGCAGCCGCTATCGAAGTACATGACGTTGAAGGCGAGCCAGGCTGGTACCAGGTGTCGCTGTCGGTTCGTCCTCACTTCAAGTACATGGGTGCGAACTTTGAGTTGTCTCTAGTAGGACGCTTGGATCAAGCCTAATGGGATACATCGCCCCAGAAGAAAGTGTTTATGGTGTCAGCCTCTTTGAGCGTTTAGAGGCTGACGCTAAACCCATGTCACTTTCGAAAGGACCCGATTCCGCTGAGGTGCTTCGTTCCATTAAACGGAATGTGTCTAACATTCTGAATACCAGAATCGGAGAGTCATTGAGCTCTCCGAATCTGGGCTTAGTGGATTTTAACGATGCCACCATGGCGATGCTGGACCTTTCCATTCGAGTGAAGCTGTCTATAAAGCGATGCTTAGAGGAATTTGAGCCAAGGCTGAAAGAAGTCGACGTTCTTGTGATTCAAGACGAGGCAGAACCGCTTAATTTGCGATTTAGCGTGGCAGCAACCATAGACACTTCCGCCGTTCATGAAAGAGTAAAAATTAATTTACTCCTTGATAATAATAGAAAATACCGAGTAGTAACCTAGTGGCACAAGACAAATATTTCAGAGATGAGCTGGCGTTTTTAAAAGACCAAGGGAAACAATTTACCGAGATTCATCCTCAACTTTCTCGCTTTTTGAATGGTCGGAACACCGATCCAGATGTCGAGCGCCTACTCGAAGGCTTCGCGTTTCTAACCGGTAAGCTGAGAGAGAAAGTCGAAGATGAATTTCCAGAGTTAACTCACTCCATCATCAACATGCTTTGGCCGAATTACCTTCGTCCAATCCCAAGCATGAGCATCCTAAAGTTCAGCCCTAAAGGTAACTTCAGTACACGTCAGATCATCAAAAAATCCACAACAGTGGATTCTATTCCCGTGTTAGATACAGCGTGCCAATTTCGCACATGTCGAGATGTTGAGATTTACCCGTTAGTGTGCGATCGCGTCTCTGCTGTGCATACGAAAGATGCCAGTAAAGTCTCGCTTGAGATGTCGATGATCAATAAGGACGATTCGGTTAAGTCGATCGAGCTGGATTCGCTGCGTTTCTATTTGGGTGGCGACACCTACAGCGCACAGAATCTGTATCTTTGGCTTGGGCACTATATCGATTCTATTGAAGTGGAGTATGAAGGCGGCAGCGTTAAGGTACCAAAAGATGTGTTTGATGTCGTTGGGTTTGATAACGACGGCTTACTGCCATACCCAAAAAATGTTTATCAGGGTTACCGCATATTTCAAGAATACTTGGCGTTTCCAGAGTCCTTTCATTTCTTCGAACTTAAGCATATCGGGCGTTACATTCCGGATCATGTAGCAGGCAAGTTTACGATTCGCTTTAATTTCACCCAAACCTTGCCTGGCAGCACGCAAGTGACCGGTGAAAGCTTTACGTTATACGCCACACCTATTGTGAACTTATTTAAGCACGATGCCGATCCGATTGATTTAACGGGCAAGCGCCCTGAATACCGTTTGTCGCCATCCAGCCGTTACCCAAGGCACTATGAAATTTTCAGTGTTGATCATGTCGAAGGTTGGCAAGAAACCTCCGATGGTCGAATCCGCGGTCAGCGCCGTGTTTACACCCCGTTTGAAAGCTTTCAGCATGAAATTGAATTGGCGCGTAAGCGTCTCGCTCTTTACTACCGTGTTCGAGTAAAAGACAGCATTCGCAAGGATGGATTCGATCATTTCATCTCGTTTGTACGGGGTGATGAAACGACAGGTTACTTGCAGGATGAAGCGGTTACGTTAGAGCTCACGTGCACCAATCGCCAGTTACCGGCGGAGTTGGGCGTGGGTGACATATGCGTAAGCACCGACACATCTCCTCCGTTTGCCGATTTCGAAAATATTACGATCCCCACGCAAACCTTGCGCCCGGTATTGGACGGCAGTTTGCTGTGGACATTGATCTCAAATTTATCTCTCAACTACTTATCGCTTCTTGATAAGAAAGCGCTGTGCTCGGTCCTTCGCGCTTACGATTTTCGCTCTTTAGTGGATCAGCAAGCCGCGCGTATTTCTCGCCAACGTATGGAAGGCATTGTCTCTATCGAATCCGAGCCTCTCGACAAGCTCATTAAAGGCATGCCTGTTCGGGGTTTGCTCTCAAAAATCACCATGGATCCAAACGCATTCGGATCCGAAGGAGATTTGTACTTGTTTGGCACAGTTTTGAGTCAGTTTTTCGCTTTGTACGCCAGCATCAACTCATTCCATGAATTAGTGGTGGTGAATGCAGAAAGTCGTGAAGAGTACAGCTGGGGTAATCAGCATGGAATGCAGCCACTGATATGAGATCGACAATGGTTGAGTCAATTCGGGATGAAATGACAGACATAAATGAAGTAACAGACATCGATCTAACTGACATTGATGTAAAAAGTTTCAACTTCTACCAATTGGTGGAATTGCTGCTGCAACTGAGCGAGCACGATCCAGAAGATGAAGACTGGGAAAGGCAATGTCAGTTCGTGTTTAAGTCGAATCCGAGCTTAGGTTTTTCTACGTCAGATGTCTCTGGCTTGGACCAAAAACACGATGACAGATTGGAGTTAGAAACCACCTTTTTAGGGTTAACCGGCTCGCAATCTCCTTTGCCAGGGTACTTGCTGGAGCAAGTGTTAACAGAGGGCGAATTTGGTTTAAGAGGACCGTTTCTCGACTTCTTTAATAACCGAATGATCACGCTGGTGTACCGCATTTGGCGGAAGTACCGCTACTACATTCGATTTCAAGAAGGCGCGAGCGACGACTTTTCGGCTCAGTTATTTGCCTTGGTCGGGTTGGCGGACCCGGACATGCGCGGCGAAACGCCGATCAACTGGTGCAAGATGCTCTCTTACGCCGGAATGCTGGCTGGGCGCAGCCGTTCACCGCAAGTGGTGTCGGGGATCATTGCTCATTGCTTCGATATTGAAGACGTGGACATTCGCCAGTGGGTACAAAGGAAAGTGGACATTCGCTTGAACCAACAAATGCAGTTGGGCATGGCGAACATGAATTTGGGCGACAACACCGTTATCGGTGAACGAGTGACAGAGTGTAACGGCAAATTCACCTTGGTATTGAAAGGGTTGAGCCAAGAAAGGTTCAGAGATTTTCTGCCAACAGGCAAAGAATATCAGCCACTTTGCAAAGTGGTGGAATTCGTACTGCGAGAGCAAATGGCGTACGACTTAGAACTGCAGCTCGAAGAAGGCGCGGTGTCTGCCATGGTATTGGACAGCAAGGTCGACATGCCTTTGGGGTGGTCGACGTTCTTGGGCGAAGGTGACACCAAACAGAGTGTCACGATTCAAGTTCGACAATAGAAAGTCGGGCTAGGTAATAGAAAGTCAGATTAGGCAGCAGAGAGCTCAGGTTAGTTAATAGAGGCATGGAAGTGGAACAGAATAAACGTCTTAATTTGATGGTATCAAACACCAAAGAATTGGAACCAGGGCTCACCCCTTCCTGTGAATTTACGGAAGAGGGCGGGGTGATTGGTTCGAGCCCGAGCGCGTTTTGGGTTTTGCAAGACCAAAGCCGAGAGGTGCAAGGCAGCCATTGCGAAATCTTGGTGTACGACAGCCATTTTTGTGTCAAAGACCTCAGCGGAAAAACCTACGTTAATGGCGCAACGATGCCGATTGGCGTGGGGAAAATGGCGCAAATCACCACCAAAGACTCCCTTAAAATTGGCGTCTATGAGTTGATGGTGGTTAGCGGAGTTAGCCACTCTAGCATGTCGTCACACAATCAGTCTCTTGAGCAACTGTTTATAGAAGATGCTGCCTTAGTGAAAGGCGATCCTGACTCGGATGAAAGCCTATCCGTACCTGAAGAAATCACGTACATCGACCCACTCGATGTATTAGATGGTGGAGACACCACCGCGAAAAGCGAAAGGCTATACGCCGAAGAAGAAGAAAAACTGTCAGACGACCAAATTGAAGCGAATAGGCTACTGGCGGATGAAGAGCCGGAAAGCCGTGAAAAACCGACGCTTCAAGCCGACAGTGAATATGAAATTTCTTCTGCAATAAAGCTGAAAAAGCGCAGTCGATTTAATCCATTTTCATTTTTTTCCAAATCAGATCCTGCGGAATCAGAACAAGAATCTGCAAACTCAAAGCCAGATGCAGAAAAGTTAGAACCAAACATTTCAAACTCCTCACCCGTAACGGGAGCGGAGTCAGCAGCAGTGTCTGCCAAATCGAATCCGGTTGAGACATCTCAGCCTTCAACTAACACCTATGATCAGCTCTTGGCAGAAGAGACTGGTGCACAAAACGCGTTCAGAACAGAGGGCTACAAGATGGACGATAAAACCCTAGATTTATTAGAAGAAGAAATCGCCCAAAATGAACAATTCAAAGCGGATATGCCGCTTGGCGATGAAAACAACCACCTATTGTCTGGCCCGTTATTTCGTGGGCTAGGCGTATCGGTGACTCCTTCGCACCACTCTGGTGATGTGCAAATGACATCCGAAGAAATGGGGGCAGCACTGCAAGCTGCAGTGAAAGGTTTACTGGATTTGCACCAACACGTGGATAACAGCCGCTACGGGGTGATCAACAAGAACCTACAACCGATAGAAGACAACCCGCTTCGTTTAGGTATGTCTTATGAAGACACGGTGAAAACCCTATTCAATACCAACCCTGGTGCGGTTCACCTATCAGCGCCTTCTGCGATATCTGAAAGTTTGAAAAACCAGAAAGATCACAACGATGTCGTGCAAATGGCCACAACGTTAGCGCTCGGGCAAATCGTACGCGCATTTTCACCAGAAGTATTGATGAAGCGATTTGAAAATTACCGCCGCTCTTACCAAACCCCAGAACAGAACACCGACGCGTGGGCGTGGGAAATGTACCAAAGCTACTACAAAGAACTGACTTCCGATCGTCAGCAAGGCTTTGAGAAGTTGTTCTGGGAAGTGTTCGATCAAGCGTATGACCGCTTACTTCGTGAGAAACAGATGGAGTCGTGATCGTGAGACAAATGCTGTCCATATTTTTGGGCGTTTTGCTGCTAGTAGGGTGTAGCTCTAGTGAAGATGTTAGAGAGCTACCATCTGTCGTGTCGTTCAGCATGGTGGCAGATGAAGGGGTGAACCCCAATGTGTTTGGCGAATCGTCCCCCGTTGAAGTTCAGGTCTTTGAGCTGGTGGATGACTCCATGTTCATGTCTGCGGATTTTGATCAGATCAATGAAGATCACAAAAAGGTATTAAAAAGCAATTACATACAGGTATACGACTACGTATTGACGCCAGGTCAATTTAAGTACGTCGACGATGTAGTGGTGGATGAAGACACCCGCTACATCGGCGTGTTAGCGAAGTTTGCCGAGCCAGAACTGAGCGAATGGAAAAAAGCAGTGAAGATCATCAATTTAGGTCGGAAGTACCACTTGCTGATGCTGTTTAAAGATTACGACATTAAGTTAGATAAGGTTGAGTGAGTATGTATTCACGGAATAGAGTCGTTTGGAGCGAAGGATTATTCATTAAGCCACAGCATTTCCAGCAACAACAACGTTACATGGAATACGCGTTAGATGAGCGAGTGTCATCTGCCAGCCAATACCTATTTGGGGTGTCAGAGCTGTCGCTGAATCCGGAATACCTAAGCTTTGGTCGCATTGCCATAGAGCGAGCGGTTGGCGTGATGCCCGATGGCACCGTCTTCCGAATTCCTCAAGAAGATCTCATGCCCGAAGCGCTGGAAATCACCGACGATTCTCTCGCTAACCAGATAGTGTATCTCGCGTTACCGCTTCGCAGTGATTCGTTAGCTGAAATCAGCTTTCCTGATTCTCAAGGAACCGGGCGATATACTGCTCGTAAGCAAGAAGTACGCGATGTGCATACGCCTCAAGGGGACAGCACCGTCTTGGATGTGTCACCTGTACAGCCGCGCTTAATGTTAGAAAAACAAGATCGAAGCGCATTTGCTTCCGTTGCTATTGCGAGGATTCTAGAAAAGAGACCCGATGGCAGCGTTATGCTGGATCCAGACTTTGTGCCTTGTCATTTCAATGTTGTCGGTGTTCCGCATTTGCACCGATTCATCAGCGAAATGTCGGGATTAATGCGCGAACGTGCAAAAAATATCGCCCAGCGAATTGGTTCGCCAAGTCAAGGTGGTGTTGCCGATGTCTCCGATTTTATGTTGCTGCAATCACTTAACCGTTTGCAACCGCAACTTCAGCATTTGTCATCGTTAAGAAGCTTACACCCAGAGCGCTTATACGAATCGCTCAGTGCCATTTGTGGTGAGCTGGCCACGTTCACAGACGAAAGCCGCATGCCTCCGCAATTTACGGTGTACCAACATGAAATGCCGACCGAATCATTTCAGTCTTTGATGCTCAAATTGCGCCAGTCTCTCAGCATTGTGCTGGAACCAAGAGCGGTGTCGATTCAGCTACAAAAACGCCGTTACGGGCTTATGGTTGCACCTATCCAAGATCAAAGCTTGCTGGAGTCTGCCGATTTCATTTTGGCCGTTCGCGCGCGCATGCCTTTGGAAGATTTGCGTCGTCTGTTTGTGCAGCAAACCAAAGTCGCTTCGGTTGAAAAAATCCGCGAGCTTATCTCATTGCAGCTTCCGGGCGTTCCCGTCAACCCATTACCCGTTGCACCAAGGCAATTGCCATACCACGCAGGTTACACCTACTACCAATTGGACAAAACCAGCGAAGCGTGGCGCATGCTGCAAAACGCCAGTGGGTTTGCTTTCCATGTTGCTGGTGAGTTTGACGAATTGGACCTGCAGTTCTGGGCCATTAGGAGTTAATCATGATCGTCACTGAAGAATTCAATAAAGACCGTTACGACGAACTTCTGTTTGATGAAGTAAAGAGCATCGATGCGGATCAGGATTACTGGTTCAAGCTGCGTGGAGACAACCAAAACAAAATGGTCGATGCGGCTACCCCTTTGCTGGGTTTGTCGCTTCGTATTCGCTCTTTGGCGCAATGTGAAAACATTGAAACCATTTATAAACAGGCACAAGAAGAAATCAAAGCCATCGAGATGGAGTTGGTTCAAGCCGATATCGAACACGCCATGATCATGGCCTATCGCTATGTGCTCTGCGCCGTGTTGGATGAAGCGGTCATGAGCACGCCATGGGGTGCCGACAGCTCGTGGGCGGAGCATTCGCTGTTAACTCGTTTTCACAACGAAACATGGGGTGGGGAAAAGGTCTTCACCATTCTGAATCGCTTACTGAGCGATCCACCAAGATATCGCGATTTGCTGGAGTTTATTTACCTCTGCCTGATGCTCGGGTTTGAAGGTAAATACAAAGTGGTGGAAGGCGGGAAAGAAGAACGAGAACGCGTCGCCATCAAGCTGTATGAAACGCTTTCAAGGTTGGATGACAAAGAGCCAGAAGAGCTAACCAGCGCGACAGATCACGTGGTAGCGACCAAATACCGACTAAGCCGCCAAATGCCGATATGGCTGATTTTCGCAGGCTTTGCTGGGCTTTGGGCTGTGGTGTTTTTTGTTTATCGCTATCTGCTGCACAGCAAGTCACTCGACGTACTGAGCCAGCTAAACCAAATTTTATAAAACAAATGCTATAGCTAAAACGTTATATCTCAACCGTTATAGCCCAAAAAGACCAATAGATTTTATTTTTAATTTTCAATGTCAAAGGTTGCGCCGTGATTCGAATCGAACTCCCAACATTAATCAGTAAACTGAACGAACAGAGCAAGTTAGCCCTCGAACAAGCGGCTTCACTGTGTTTAGAACATGAACATTCAGAAGTGACGTTTGAGCATTACCTGCATGTGTTGCTGGATAACCCACTGAGCGACGTACGTGAAATCCTGCGCAGCAGCGATACCGATCATCATGAAATTCAAGACATGGTGCATGGCGCTTTTCCGCGTGAAACGGGTCACGATACGTACCCTGTTTTTTCGCCGCTCCTGATTGAGTTGTTGCAAGATGCTTGGTTGTTGGCGTCGACCGAAATGAACCTTGATCACCTTCGTTCTGGCGTTATCTTCTTAACCGCCATCATGCGCCCCGATCGTTACTTACCTGTCACCTTATCTAAGCGATTTGATCGTTTAAACCGTGAAACCATTCGTCGCGAATTCTTCACTATTCTTAAAGATTCTTCCGAGACGCCTGTTGAGGCTTCTGGGAAAAAAGGCAAAGCCCCTGTATCGAATGATGGAAACCGAGCACTAGACAAATACTGCGCCAACGTCACGGCACAAGCACGAAACCAAGAATTGGATCCAGTGTTATGCCGTGATGAAGAAATCAATCTGATGATCGACATTCTTTGTCGTCGCCGAAAAAACAACCCAATTGTGGTGGGCGATGCAGGTGTTGGTAAAAGTGCTGTGGTCGAGGGTTTGGCGCTGCGTATTATTGATGGAAAAGTGCCGGATAAGCTGAAAAACATCGAACTGATGAGCTTAGATCTTGGTCTGCTTCAAGCAGGCGCAGCCGTGAAAGGCGAATTTGAAAAACGCCTTAAATCCATCATTGATGAAGTGAAATCTTCACCGACGCCCATTATTTTGTTCATCGACGAAGCACACACTCTAATCGGTGCGGGCAATCAGGAAGGAGGCGGCGACGCTGCTAACCTGTTAAAACCTGCGCTAGCAAGGGGTGAATTGTGCGCCGTAGCCGCCACAACGTGGAAAGAATACAAAAAATACTTCGAGAAAGATCCAGCGCTTAGCCGCCGTTTCCAATTGGTGAAGTTAGACGAGCCTTCGGCAGATCAAACCGTCGATATCCTTCGTGGATTGTGCGAAGTGTATGAGAAAAATCATCAGGTACTCATTTCAGACAGCGCGTTGAAAGCGGCTTCTCATTTGTCGGCAAGGTATGTGTCTGGTCGTCAACTACCGGATAAAGCGATTGATGTTTTAGACACCGCTTGTGCGCGTATTTCCATTAACCTCAGTACGCCGCCCGCCCGAATGTCTGAACTGGAAACACTTCAACATCAATACGAGTTGGAGCGCAAAATGCTGGAACGCCAACTTCAGATCGGGCAATCGATTGATGAAGAGCGCCTTGCCACGCTTATTGCTAAAGACGAAGAATGCCAAGCCGAATTCCACGAAACTGAGCGTGCATGGGTAAAACAGCGCGATTTGATCAATCACATGATCGAACTTCGTACCAAGCTGCTTTCTGATGAATTAGCACCAGAAGAGCTTGAGGAAACGAAGCAAGCACTTGAAGTCATGTACGAAGAACTCGAGCAGACACCGTTTAATGATCGCCTCATTCACCCGGAAGTCGATGAGCAGCAAGTTGCCGAAGTGATTGCCGACTGGACAGGTGTGCCGATCGATCAAATGAACACCGATGAGCTGACGAAGCTGACTCATTTACCCGACATTCTTGAAAAAGCCATTAAAGGTCAGGATGTGGCGATTCAGCGAATTCACAAACACCTACTAACGGCTCGTGCCGACTTAAGAAGACCCGGCAGACCGAAAGGCGCGTTCCTACTTGTAGGACCAAGTGGTGTTGGTAAAACCGAAACCGTGGTGCAACTTGCTGAAGAGTTGTACGGCGGCAAGCGATTCCTTACCACGATCAACATGTCTGAGTACCAAGAGAAACACACGGTATCGCGTTTGATTGGGTCTCCTCCGGGCTACGTAGGCTTCGGTGAAGGCGGTGTGTTAACGGAATCCATTCGTAAAATGCCGTACTCCGTCGTATTGCTTGATGAAGTCGAAAAGGCACACCCAGAAGTACTGAACTTGTTCTATCAAGCGTTCGACAAAGGCGAGTTAGCGGATGGAGAAGGGCGTCTGATTGACTGCCAAAACATCGTGTTCTTCTTAACGTCTAACCTTGGCTTCCAAACTATTGTCGATTACGCCGACCGCACCGATGAAATGGACGATGCGTTGTACCCAGAACTCGCCGCGTTCTTTAAGCCAGCTCTACTGGCGCGTATGGAAGTGGTGCCTTACTTGCCATTAGGCGAAGAGGTGATGGAGAAAATCGTGCATGGCAAATTGGCTCGCCTTGAGTCTGTGCTTACCGAGCGTTATAAGGCGACTGTGGATATTGCATCTAGCGTTATCGACGAGATCTTGTCTCGTACCACTCGCTCCGAAAATGGTGCGCGAATGCTAGAAGCCATTATTGAAGGGCAAATGTTGCCACCGATTTCATTGGCATTACTGGAAAAGTTAGCCAACCAAGAACCTGTATCGCACATCAGCATTTGTGCTCAAGATGGCGAATTCATCGGTAAGGTGGAATAGCATGGCGGATTGGCTTAACGTTTCCGACAAACTGGTCAACGCAAGAGAAGCCTCCGGTCTGGTGCAGGTTTTGCTCGATACGTTAGAGCAAGACTTGCAAGTCGACAAAAGCTTTTTTGTTGCTGTGACACCGGACGGTCGCCAGTTGGTGACCCTAAACCGTGTGCCTGATCTTTGTTGGAATGTCACCGATTTTGAATGCCCATTTGCGCATGTGTTGCAAAATGGCGGGCAAAAAATCATTAATCACGAGCACCTTGTGTATTGGCAGGGTGACAGCAATTTCACCTCACTGATCGAAGGCTGCCGACCGGATCAAAAAATCGTAGTGACCCCTTTGCCTAGCCGTCACGGCGCGGTTGTGGCTTTGTCGGTGAACTTGGTTCACGTCGACAGCTGGAAAAACGCCCTCGGGCAATCTAACTACGACCGCTTCTTGGCGTTGTTTACTCGTCATTGGGAAAGGTTAAGTGAGTTGAACGAAGCGTCTGTCTCGAAGAGTAATCTTAAAGAGTCACTGTCCTACGTTGAAAAAACACAAACCATTTTAAAGCAGTCGGATGCGATCAAGCACAAGCTTGTGGGTGACAGCACGGCAATGAAAAAGCTGCGCGAGCAAATCGCCACTGCCTCTCAATCTGACATGACGGTATTGATTCAAGGTGAAACGGGGGCAGGTAAAGAAGTCGTCGCGTCTGCCATTCACGACCTTTCTTCTCGTCGTGATAAGTCACTGGTGGCGATTAACTGTGCTGCCATCCCTGAAAACTTGTTAGAAAGTGAGCTGTTTGGCTACACCAAAGGGGCGTTCTCTGGTGCTACCACCAACAAACCGGGCTTGATTGCACAAGCTGATGGCGGAACGCTGTTTCTGGATGAGATCGGCGACATGCCTCCCATCCTTCAAGCGAAGTTACTGCGGGTGCTAGAAACCCGAACTTACCGCCCTTTGGGGGCTGAAAAAGAGCAGAGTTCCGATTTCCGTTTGGTGGCGGCAACGCATGTTGAGCTTCGTCAGAAAATTGAAGAAAAAAGCTTCAGACAGGACTTGTACTACCGTTTGTACCAATTCCCTTTGTCTGTCCCAAGCCTCAAAGAGCGCATGGGCGATGTTGAGATTCTGGCAAAACACTTTATCGACCAATTCAACCAAACCCACGGTACTCGCGTTCGCGGTATTCATTTCAAAGCGCTGGATATGCTCATGCAATACCCGTTTCCTGGGAACGTGCGAGAGCTTCGCCACTTGATCGAATTCGGCTGCGCGCACCTGCACAACGGTCATGAACTTATGGCCGATGAATTGGGGCGTTACATTCAAGATTCTCCAGGAATGGCGGCCAATGAAGACAATGTCCATGACGTGCCGGATGAAGAACAAACTCTGCTTTCCATCTCGGATTTACGTTCTGCCGTGAAAAGCTACGAATCCAAAATTATTGCGCTGCGTTTGCGTCAGTACAAAGGAGACCGATCTCGCGCGGCAGAGAGTTTAGGGATACCCAAGCGAACATTGGCCGACAAATGTTCCAAACTGGAGATCAATATCTGATGGTTAAACGCACACTCACGATCGCCAGCTTTTTGCTTAGTTGCCTCGGTAGCCTAGCGTTTTCAGGATACGCGTTAGCACAGGAAGTGACAGAAACGTCGCTGCTGGAGCGAGCACAAACTTGCCGTGCCATTTCAGCTAAAGTTGATCGCTTGGCGTGTTTTGATGGGCTGTTCGGTACGCCAATTACCCAAGCGCCTACCACAAAGGCTTTGGTGCGCCCAGAACCTTGGCAGCGAGCTGTGAAAAGTGAAGCGCGCCGCTCAGATATGCAAAACGGCGATGAACCTTATGGGTGGATTCGTAACGAAACCACCGACGGTAATGGTGATAAAGCATTGTGGTTTACGTTGAACTCCATGCCTCGAGTCGACAGTGAACAAGCACCTGTGGTTCTCATGGCGAGCTGCATTAAGAAAATCTCTCGGTTAGAGATCATTTTTCCAGATCAGCAAGAAGGGGCTCGCGCCGATGTTTCGCTAGGATCGGAGCGTCAACGCTGGACGTTCGATGAACAAGGCATGGTCCTTCGTTCGGGGCGTGGATTGGCCGCTATCAGTATTTTGAAACCTCTGGTACGCCAAAAACAAATCCACGTTCGTTCGAATTCAGAACGCATTGATGGCCTAGTGTTTGAGACGCCGAATTCAAAAGACACCCTTTCGGAGTTAAGGGAGCTTTGCCGATGGTAGCCATGGACGATCAACACACGAACATCATGGATGATAACTTGGCGAATGATAAGGCGATCCGAGCCAAGCTGAGTGCCCCAATTTCTGAAGAAAGCGCGGTCGGGGAAAGAGTCTTAGACGATCCGGTTTTCGATTTTGTTGAAAGCCAAATGATGAAAGTCGGTTCTTTGTCGCACGCTGACGTTCGCTGGGAAGAAGTGGAGACAGGCATTCTTTCCTTGATGGAAAATAAGACCAAGGATCTCAAGTTACTGGCGCATTTGCTCCAATGTTTTCACCACAGTAACTCTGTTTCTCGTTTTAACCTTTCCATTCAAGTGACAGCGGACTTTATGGCGGCGTATTGGGAAACCTGTTTCCCAGCCCCGGGTGCTCGTGGATTGTTGCCAAGAAGAAAGTTCTTTAGCCAGATTTTGCAGCGATTTGATGCGGCACTAGACAAGCTGGTGAAAGGGACGATTCCTGTTTCAGAGGCACAAAACGAATCTATAGCGAAAGCAAAAATTGCTTGGAGTGCTACCGCGGAATCTCTGTCACTCGATGATGAGAATTTTATTGCGTTCATTCGCAAGCTAGAACGTTGGCTGGAATCGAATAAGCTGCAAGATCTACCGTCTTCACCGAGCCAGCCTGCGACGCAAGAAACTACTTCCGCTTCGCCTTCTTATGGTGGTACGTCGACATCGCCTCGCGCTGTTTCTATTGATACGGGGAATGACAAAGCGACGAAAGCGTCGCTGCAAAAAGTGGCGGATTTTCTCACCGAGTTTGAATACGGTCATGCGCTGAGTATTCGAGTGCGTCGCTTTGCGGTTTGGTCGACCATTAGTACACCGCCGGATGCCAATCACAAAGGTGAAACTCAGCTTCGTCCTATGGTGGGCGAGCGTGTGAGTGATTACCTCGAACAACTGCAACGTAACCCGGACTTGGCGTTATGGCGCAAAGTAGAACAAAGCCTCACCATCGCACCGTATTGGTTTGATGGTCAGCATCTCAGTGCGCAAATCGCGCTAAAGCTTGGGCAACCCACTTGGGCTGCTGCCATTTTGGAAGAATCGCAACATTTTCTCGAACGCATCCCAGAACTCGCCACCATGAGTTTTAAAGGCGGCGTTCCGTTCATAAATGAAGAGACAAAAAACTGGCTGCGTTCTAACGAGCGTGTTCAATCGGCGTCGTCTGTTAACAGTTGGGATGATAAACGTGAAGAAGCGTTTGTGATGGCCAAAGAAGCGGGGCTTTCCGTTGCTATGGCAATGCTTAATGAAGGGCTGGCGTCAGCAAAAGAACCAAGAGACATATTTTACTGGCGGCTGCTAACCGCCGATTTATTAGCAAACAACGGGCTAGAAGCGATGGCGCATCAGCACTATCAATCCCTTTACCAAACGGTCATCAAATCTAAAGTGGAAGACTGGGAACCATCGCTCATCAATCAATTACAACAATTCGTCGTAACGGAATAACACAAGGTAAGAAACATGGGGAAGTTTATCAGCGGCTTGCTTAAAAAAATGGGTCAGAGCTTCAAGTCGGCCATACCGATTTTAATGGTCGCATTGTGTGTGTTGATCATCGTTGCCATTTGGTGGGCGGGTCCCATGTTGGAGTATCAAGAGACCAAACCGCTCTCGACCATTATGTCGCGCGTGATCGCCAGTGTGATCTTCTCGCTGATCTGTGTGGCGTTTTGGGGCATGTACCAATGGAAAGCGCTCAATCGTTTTAAAGCTGGCATTAAACGCGACGAACAGTTGAAAGCCGATCCGATTCTTCAATACGAAGAAAGGCAAGAGGTTGAGCTAAACCAAATCATGGTCAACATGAAGGAGAACCTCAACAAGCGCAATCATTTGTATGCGCTGCCTTGGTATTTGGTTATTGGATTGGAAAACGCTGGTAAAACCAGTTTGATTAACCGCTCTGGTCAGAATTTTGTGTTCTCCACCGTGATGCGCGCATCGGGTAAGAAGACGGAAAATCCATACAGCTTTGACTGGTGGATCGGCGAAGAGTCCGTATTGATAGACCCTGATGGTGAGCTGTTAACTCAGGGGTACAACAATGAAGATAACGACGGTCAAATGGAACGTCGCTTATGGATGCACTTCATCGAATGGTTGGAACGCACGCGTAGCCGCCGCCCACTAAACGGTGTGGTGATCGCCATTGATGTTGCCCAGTTAGCATCGGGTACAACATCGAGCCGTAAAGCCTATGCAAGTTTGCTGCGCACACGTCTTAGAGAGTTGATGGAAACCTTGTCGACTCGAATGCCTGTGTACGTCACGCTAACCAAAATGGACTTGCTGCACGGTTTCGAACCTTTCTTCCGTCATTACCCGAAAAGTAAGCGCGACGAAGTGATGGGCTTTACCTTCTCGTTGGATTCCGTCGACAACCTTGATAAGTGGCTACATGAATTTAGTGAAGACTACAGCCGCTTTGTCGAGCGCATTAAAGAGTCGCTGCCTTTGTCGTTACTTGAAACGATGGATAACGCAGAGCGTCGCAGTATTTATGGCTTTACCCGCCAGATTTCGGGTTTGAAAGAAGTACTCCACGAATTCTTGCAAGATGCTTTAGGGAGCGATCAATTCTCAACCTCGGCATTGGTTCGTGGTGTGTACTTTACCTCAGTATTCCAGCAAGGGGTGCCTTCGAATGCGTTCGACGATGCTGCGTCACGTCGCTACGGCTTAACCCACGCGATCAACCGCGCGCAAGATGCCAAAAACTCCACCGTTTACTTTACGCAAAAGCTGTTTAATCGAATTGTGTATCCCGAGGCTGGCTTGGCATCGGATAACTTCCGAGTTGCGAAGCAAAAGCGCAGAATTGTGTTCCTTTCGTGCGTGGTGTGTTTGATTGCGACCTTTATGCTGTTTGGTAGTTGGCATGGGTACTACATCAAAAACGTCAATCAAGCCGATGCCGTATTGGCCAAGGTGAACGAGTTCAGAAATAAGTACCCAGAGGATCTTTCGCAGCTAAATCAGAAAGAGATCTTAGAACCGCTGGATACCATTCGTGAAGCGACGCTGGAATTTGGTTTCTTCCGTGAAAAACCTGAATACATTTCCGATATGGGTTTATACCAAGGGCACATGATTGGTCCTAAGGTGGAACAAACGTATTTGGCGTTGCTGGAAAGTCGTTACCTACCTTCACTGATGAAAGATATCGCCTTAGAGCTCTCGAACGCGGAAAACGAAGAGCATCAACTGGAAGTACTTCGTGTATTCCGAATGATGATCGACAAAAGCGGTCGTTATAAAGAATTTGTGATGGATTACTTTTCTAAGAACTGGCAAAAGCAGTTTGTGGGTAATCGTGTCACACAAGAACGTTTGCTGGAGCACTTAGACTACGCCATGAACCACACCGATTTGGCGACTCAGTATAAGGAAGGCAACCAAGCAGCGATTGCCTCGGTTCGTCCTTATGAAGGGATGATCGCGAAGGCACAGCGTGATTTGAGTGCGATGTCTATTGAACAGCGTGTTTACCGTAACTTGAAGTCCAATTCATCGACGTACCTTGGCGCGCCTATTAATCTGCGTAACCAAGTAGGCCCGGTATTTGATGTGGTGTTTGAGGAGCGTGTTATCGACAGCGATAACCTAATGATCCCGCGTATGTTGTCTAAACAAGGTTTCGATAGTTACTTCATCGAGCAATCGGATTCGGTGTCGGAACTCGCTTTGATTGACAGTTGGGTACTTGGGCAAACGCAAGTGGCGGAATTCAGCGCGGCAGATAAGATTGCTCTTAAAAACAAGATCCGCTCTCAGTATGTGGTCGACTACACCAACACGTGGCGTAATGCGTTGAACGAAGTGGATGTGAAGTACTTTGTTGATATCAATAACGCCGTATTGGTACTGGATAACTTAACAGGCAGTACTCAACCTTTCACGCGCTTGCTTCAAGCACTGGAAGACAATACGCGCTTATTCAGCGAATTACCGGAAAATGAAGAAGCCAAAGAAGAGTTGCTGAAGTCGCCAAAATACAAAGTGGCGTCCATGATTCACGCGCCGTTTTCTGAGTTGAACTCCATGCTGCATGCACAAGGTGCGCAACCAGCGTATTTCGACGAAGTACAAACCGCCGTTGTGCAACTGCTGAATTACTTGAAGGCCATCCAAGATGCACCAGACGTTGGTCGTGCAGCATTGGATGCCACCAAAGCGCGTATTAGCCTGAGTAATGCAGACCCAATCTACACCCTAAAACGTATCGCGTCGGGCTTACCTAGTCCGCTAGATAACATGGTGACGAAAATCGCTGATGAAAGTTGGTATGTGGTGAAACAAGAGGCCATCAAGCACCTAGAGATTCGCTGGCAGCGTGACGTGTATTCGGTATTCCAAGAGAAATTTGCAGCTCGCTATCCGTTCGATCAAGGTTCGCGCAAAGATGTAGCGTTAGAAGACTTCGAAGAGTTTTTCTCGCCTAGTGGCACGCTGGATAGCTTCTACAACGAACAGCTGAAAATGTTCATTGAAGAAGGCATTTCGATATCAGAAGACTCGGCGCAGCAATCACTGATTCGCCCAGAAGTATTGGCACAACTAAAACAAGCGAAAAAGATCCAGCGTGCGTTCTTTAACCGCAAAGGCATCTTGGATGTCGCGTTCTCGTTGGAGCCTGTGCGCTTAACATCGAACAAGCGCCGCGCGGTCATCAATATCGATGGTCAGTACGTGGAATACAGCCACGGACCTCGACAAACCGTGGAATTGATTTGGCCTAACACGCTACGCGGAAGCTCGGTATCGAAAGTGACCTTAGTACCGACTAAGCGCAATTTGTCGCCGAGAAGTTTGGAACGAAAAGGGCCATGGGCATTGTTCCGCTTGTTAGACAAAAGTGAAGTGGTCGGGGGAAGCTTGACCAGTGTGGATTACAAGTTCGCGATTGATCGCGGAGATGTGTCTTATCGCTTGTATTCAGAGGCGTCGGTGAACCCGTTCAAAGAACGGTTGTTTGATTCGTTCCGATTGTCTGGAACCTTGTATTAGGCCAACAGGCCCTAGGGCTACCCCTTAAATGGGGTAACACCCTTAGATTTTTTAGTCGTACGTGGCGCAGCCGTTGCGCCATCAATAAAAAGGTATTCTGGTGTCAAACAGAATTTATATCGACCATGGAATTTTCACCATACTGAGCGACCAACCGTCGCTCAGGGACTCCGAACGTTATCAGAAAATTCGCAATGAAATAAATGGTCGTATGGGGTTTCTTTCTGGTTCGACTCAATGGGAATCGGTTTTTAATGAATGTGTAAAGCTGGGCACAGAAATCGGTATGGATTTTCTGCTTACCAGTTATTTCTCGGTTGCGGGCTTTAAAGTGGAAGGGATCAAAGGGTTTGCCTCTGGTCTTGAGCTTATGCTTGGTGCGTATGTGGAAGACAGCGAGCACAAGGCATTATCTAGCCGACACAAGCAAGAAATTATCCAGTGGATGACCAGCAAGGTCACGTCGGATCTAAAGCTGATTAAGCCCAATAGAGACCAGATCCGCGATTTGTATCGCTGTGAACGCGCATTGCAAGATTTGCACGAACTGTGTGAGCGTTTTCAGCCGGAAGAGCTTCCGAAGTTTGAAAGTATTGCTTTCTCCATTTTCGAGCACATTGATCGCATTGAAACGGTGACAAGACCAAGTGCATCAGTATCAGACTTGCCTATCGATAACTCACCAAAAACAAGCCGAAATATTTGGATGTTTTTGTTTGTTTTAGCGTGGGCGCTGACCCTTGGCGCTGCGTATTACTATTCAATTGAGCGGTTAAAAGTTTGCCATGCTTTCGAAGGCATGAAGAATACCGTGTCAGCACCAACTGAAGAATTGCTGTCGAAGATGACAGAAGAATCGGTTGCAGAATTGCCTCTGGATGAACAAAACATCATTCGTTCGGCGCTGGTGGATGCGATGGACAAAGATCTTGAGATCACGGTTTATCAGCAATACATCAATATCATTATGTTGATAGATAAGGCGAAAGAGTTGTTTCCAGATAACTCTGAAGTGGAAGACGCGATAGAGCGTGTAGAAGCCCAAAGCCAAACCTATAAAGTGGAATTGGAGCGTGATTTGGAGCGTTTTTATTCGGCGAGAACATTGGCTGCTAACTTAGTCGGTGGATCTAAACATGCGAAGAATAAGGAAAGCGCTGAAAGGTTAGAGCAATACATTTTGAGCCTATCCCCGATTTACAGCCGAAATGCTTACATTCAGGAGCAAATCGATAAGCAAAACTACGATCTCGCCAAAGAGGAGCTCGCGGTGCTGCAAGAGCGTGTTGCTCGTATCGTTTGGCAATTGTCGTCTTATCAGAAAGCGCTTTCAGGCGTGGCGCAATATCCTGCGGTTGCCGCTAAAAGTGCAGATGACACGGACCAAGAAGAGACGGTGGTAGGGCAATGAAAGGGGTGATCCGTGTTTTGTGTGGAATGCTACTTGGCGTGTCGCTGAGTAGCTTCGCCATCAATGAAATCGAGGATATCTCACCGCAAGACGCATTTGAAAAAGGCAGTACGTTAAGGTTGCAATACCACAACGAGCAGGCGCTGCATTATTTGAAGTACGCTGCCGATGAAGGACACTCTATGTCGGCGTTGCTTTACGCCGATGAGTTATCTACCTTGTCTCATGCGGCTAGGCGTCAGGAAGAGATTGTCCACTACACGTTACAAGCTGCAGAGGGTGGAAACATCTGGGCAATGGAGCGATTGGCAAATACCAACCGATCGGGCAGTGAAGAGAGTCGGGTCAAATGGCAGCAGCGCTTTTTAACCTCATTGGAGCAAGAAGCTGAAAACGGCAATATCAAAGCCATTCTGACGATGTTTTATCTGAAGAGAGATGAAAAATATAAACAAGCCAAAATCTGGCTGGCCAAAGCATTGGAACAGGGTTCTGAACGGGCAAAGCTGGCAGAAGTCGAGCTGGTTGAGCAGGGATACGAAGAGTGGTATGTACTGCCGGGAAACCGAATGAAAGAAAGTAAACAGCGATATGCCGAACTGGCTGAAACAGGCTATTTGCCTGCTGTGAAAAAAACGATTCAGTTATTGATCGAAACCGACAAGACCCATCAGGCGGTGGTTTGGCTTGAGGAAGCAGTTCGAATGGGGGATGCAACGTCTTTGGCTCTCCTGGCTAAAGCGTACGCAGGCAATTATCCCAAAACCCGAGTTGAGAAAGACCTGGTGAAATCTTATAGCTACTACCTTAATTATCTAGATGCGATGGGATCAGATAGATTAGCCGGAACCCGCAAGCGGATAGAGAAAGAGGAGCAAGCGGTGAAGGAACAACTCTCTGAGACGCAAATTGCTGACGCAGAAAAACTCCATCAGGAATACAGAGAAAATCATACCGTGATGTTGTTCGAAACACCTTGGAAATATGAAATGGAGTAACCGTTTTTTATTGGTGTATGATTCGATAAGAAGCTGTTCAAAAATGAGATTTAAGTAAAGACGTGTTATTAGTGAGAATGATGAGCTTGGCTCATATCAATACACATATTTTGTTAACATTGCGGACAAAATAATTGCTGCAGTGTGCTAAAAATAGTGATGGATTGGTTATTAGATCAACAGAATCTAAGTCTAAATCTATGATGTGAGAGTAAGATATTACTATTGCACTATTTTTGAACAACGGGCTAAGTTGGCAAAATGAAATCAGATTCAAGACATCAACGTCTTTTCTTAAAAGCTTTCGCGATATCATTCGTGATTTCTCTATTAAGTTACTTTTCTATTCAAGGCACCGTTAACTACTACCTGTGGTTGGAACAAAACGATGATGCGGAAAGTGTTCTGGAAACGATCGGTAATGTTCACAGTGAAGTCATTGATGTTTTATCACGTCTAAATCGTCTTAATCTGCGCAGCTGTTCCGAAGAACATAATTTAATGATGCGCAAGTTGCTGTTTACCTCAGACTACGTCAAAGATATTGGCTATTTAGAAAAGCAAACGTTGTTTTGTACCACTGGTAAAGGCAAGTTATCGCCCCCGTTTGTGGGAGGAGCGACGCCCCACCTCGAAACGAAAACCGGCTTTAAGTTTTGGCGACACGTTAAGCTGATTATTCTGGATAATACTTACGACTCTCTGGTGATTCGAAAAGGCAATTATAATGTCGTTTTGGATGAAGGTGCGCTGCGCGAATTGATTGATGATCGATTCTTATGGGAGCTGGTATACCTAAGAAATAACAAGCCGGTTTATTTCGATGGCTTGGAAGGGTTGTACGCAAAGCCTTTGCCAAACACGCTCGACTTTCTCACAGGAGAAGATCACAACATTGTTAAACATTGCGATACGGTCAGTCGATTTTGTTTAGCGATCAAATATGACCCTGAGAAAACCGACAGTGACTCAGTGGTGCTTCAAGTATTCACTATTGCAACCAGCCTGTTAATAGGACTGTTTGCCTACATGATAAGCGCTAAGTGGTTACGATACCTTTCTTCAAAACTCTACCGTATTCGCAAAGCCATCAAACAAGACAGTTTTCACTGCGTTTATCAGCCTATTGTGGATCTGAAAAGCAGCAAAATGATTGGTGTTGAGATGCTGGCCCGCTTCACGGATCGTCAGGGCAGTATATATCCCACAGAGTTTATTCCAATCATTATTCAAACTGGGCAAACTTGGAAATTCACACAAAATATGATGAAGAAAGCCATCAGCGAACTTCATCAAATTGAGGGGCTGTCGATTGATTTCAAACTCAATGTGAACATATTCTCCACCGATGTGAACCAGAAGTCGGTTTTGGAACTCACGACAGAGGAAAGCGAGTACAGTTTCAAGGGTGTTTTGGTACTTGAAGTAACAGAAAGTGAAGAATTAGAAGACAGCTCAGCACTGCATAAGCTTCGTGTATTAAGAGACAAAGGTATTCAAATTGCAATTGATGACTTTGGTACAGGTTATTCTAATTTACACCAACTACGTAAGATGAATGCGCATTGTCTGAAGATAGACAGAAGCTTTATTCAAGAGATGGAAGATGCTTCTATTCGTTCGTCGCTGATAGAGCATATTGTTGCTATCGCGAAGCAAGAAAACTTACTTTTAGTCGCAGAAGGCATTGAAAACTCTATCCAGCATCGGATCCTGACTGAAATGGGTGTGGAGTACGGGCAGGGCTGGGCGTTTTCAAAAGAACTGCCTTTAGCAGAGTTGATTGAGTATTGCGAAACCGAATTTTCACAAGAGTAATCCTATACCCTATACCCTATACCCTATACCCTATACCCAAGTATCTTGAGATAACTTGGGTATATTGTCGCTAAATCACTTTTGTGCGAGTTTGCTTTCAAGATCAGCAATTCGAGCTTCGAGCGATTGAATGTAAGCCATTACGTTTCTTCCGCCGATGATGGCCATTGGTGTCATGAGCATTTTGTCTGCCTCTACCAGTGATGTGGTCACAGACTCAGCATCCACAGTTGTAGCGCTTTGTTTACCGTAAATGGATTCTTCAAACTTAAGGCTGCCTGCTTTAAGGGACGTTTCTGTGCGTCCAACCGAAAATTTGTTCTTTAGAGTAACGTCTGTTGCTCTTACAAGCGTCTCATGCTGACCACCTTCCATCTTGTTGGCGACATACACAATATTTGGGTTTATCTCGGTGTAATTGGTTATCCCATCACCGGAAAGAATACGTTGTGACGTTATGCCATTGCGGAATCGTTGAGGGTGGTCATGCAGCACGGTTGTTAAGCCTCTACGACATTCTGGAATGCTTTCCCAAAACCATGAGCTGCTCACATCGGTGCCTTTTTGCGGATCATTTTTGGCTTTGTAAAAAGCGCCATCCTTCTGAATTTCATCTCCGTTAATGTATTGCTTATATTCACTAAAGTTTGGGCAATTATCAGCAAGTGCAGGGAAGCTAAACAATGCGATTAGCGTAGAGGTTAATAGCTTAAGTTTCATCGTGTTTCCTCACGTAGTGGATTTATCTCAAGTTTCTTGGAATATGAGAATATTGAACCTATTGGAGATATAAACTGATTTTATATAGTTATCAGTTGTTTATATTTTATTCGAGAGGTCAATGTTTCGACAGTCAGGAATTGCGACGTGATTGGCAAAGTAATGTAATCAATTTGTTAGGCAATAATGTTAATTATGCGATAAATCGAAAAAATGGATAGAGAGTCAAATTTTTCAGAGTTAAATTACATTCATAAAAAAATGCAAAAAGGATGAAATGCCAAGATGATAATACGATATTGATTCCATTGAGCTAAAAGCGGAATTATTTAAATGGAAAAATATCACATATAAGCTATCGGGTGAAATGGTGAAAGTATTGCCCTATCTAGTATTTTATTTACTTTGTCCAAGAGTCTTTTCATTTTCTCTCTTTGTATATTTAGATGACATAAAAAATATCTATATTATTAGATTGAGCTCGAAGTTTAATTTGAGAAATAAATCAATTAAATACAGTGGCTTATATTTATTCGTTTGGATTTTTGTAAACGAGTTAATTATTAAATACCATGAAATATGTGATTCTCATTCCGCTTGTGGCTGATATTGGGGTTTATTGTGTGATTGTACTCACATCGAGTTGATGATTGACGATTTGAGTATGTACTTAGATTTAATTTTCGATAATTTAATTGAACAGATAATTTATAAATTAAATAAAATAGGAGGTGTTATTAAAGATGGAATAATTAGTCAGTTTAAGTATATAAATAGTAGATATAAATATCAATTGCAGTCCTTGAGCTAAATCTCTAGGATTTAGGGTTATATTACCTTAAAAATATTGATTCTAAATTAAGACTCAATAACTTAAGTGTTGATTCGCTTAAGGCGCTTAATTATGCCTGAAATTCTTTATTCATACTCCGGGCAATTTTTATTTCACTAAAGTCAACTTGGCTTGTTTTAGTGAATGATTGATTTGATTTGAGTTGTTCCACGTGAAGTACAGAGACTACCCGCTAAGAACTTGATGAGATTTTATTAAAAATATTATGGGTGATTTGGCTGGGTATATAGGAAATAAATACATTTAAGGAATTAAAATGAAAGTACAAGTAAAACTTCTCAGCGTATTAATTGCAGGTGCATTCAGTTCTGCTTTTGTTCAGGCAGACGACAATTCAGTGAGCCCTCGCATCATTGGCGGTTCAGAAGTCGCGCATTCTACCGTTCCATATCAAGTCGCACTACAAACACCTTCTGGTTACCAGTTTTGTGGGGGAACCATTATTGCACAAGACTGGGTACTGACGGCAGCTCACTGTGTTCAAGGTAAATCGGCAAGTGGCGTACAGATTCGAATTGGCGCGTCTGACCTTAGGACATCACAAGGTGAAACACACAATGTCTCTCAGGTACATGTTCATGAACGCTACAACTCGTCTAGGTTAACCAGTGACATTGCGTTGCTGAAACTTTCTACTCCAGTTTCTTCGAAATACCAAATTGCAAAACTGCCAACGCCGCAGCTAAAGGCTCAGCTTGCTTCCGTTGGGAAAACGCTAAAAGGGTCGGGGTGGGGGAGGTTTAGTACCTCTTCCAATGCTGGTAGCCCAGTTCTTAAAGCGGCAGATCTACCTATCATTTCAAACGCAGAGTGTCAGCGTGTTATGGGGACAGGGCCAGTAAGCGACGACTTTATTTGCGGTTATAAACCACGAAACAGTGTCTGTAATGGAGACAGTGGCGGCCCGTTTGCAACGAAATCTGGCAACGACTACTACGTATTTGGGGCAGCAAGCTGGGTAACTGCAAATTGTACAACGGGCAGTGCCTACACCAACGTGACTAAGTTTGTTCCTTGGATCACGCAAAAATCTGGCGTGACGCCGGATGGTGGTACCACGACACCGCCAGCAGATGCCTGTTCAGGCGTCGCTTCATGGGAACTGTACAAACAATACAGCCAAGGTGATCGCACGATTGCAAATGGCACCTTGTTTGAGGCGAACACCAACCACTGGGGCATCAACCCATTCAGTGATTACTGGGGTTACTGGGACATGATTCAAACCTGTAACTAATACATATGAGCCAGCTTCATATTGAAGCTGGCGACCCAAATCTCGTTAATTCGCTCGAAAGAGCACAATCAATCGTTTGAAAGGATAGTCAAAATGAAAGGAAAACAAAAACTGCTCGCGGCTTTAGTGATGGGGGCATTAGGGGCTACACAAGCTTACGCAGCAGAAGCTAATTCTGTAGAAGACAAGGTTCAGCCAAGGATTATTGGTGGTTCGGAAGTCTCACATTCAACGGTGCCTTATCAGGTTGCATTAACACGGAACAGAAACCAATTCTGTGGCGGTACCTTGATTGCACCGAACTGGGTGTTGACTGCCGCACACTGTTTAGATGGAGTATCAGCAAGCCAAATGCAAATTCGCATCGGTGCTACAGACTTGCGTACCAATCAGGGTGAATACCACAATGTATCTCGCATTCACGTGCATGAGCAGTGGAGTGGCAATGTCACCCGTGGTCGAGATATTGCTTTGTTGAGATTGTCTTCATCGGTGAGTTCTCAATACAAACCTGCGAAATTACCGACTCCTGCATTAAAGGCACAGTTGGCATCTCCGGGTAGCGATGTAAAAGTATCTGGTTGGGGGCGTTATACACGATCTTCCAGAGCTGGAAGCCCAGTTTTGAAAGCGACAAACTTGCCGGTGATCAGTAATGCTCAATGCAGTAACTTCATTGGTCACAATACCCCTACTGGGCAAGTTCCAAGCGATAATATTTGTGGCTACGATACGCGTTCAACAGCGTGTCATGGCGACAGTGGTGGTCCGTTTGTTAAGCAATCTGGCGGCGATTTCTATGTATTCGGTGCCGTAAGTTGGGGATCACCGCAGTGTGACAGCGCAACGGCATTTGCAGATGTCACACAATTTGTTCCTTGGATCACTCGCAAATCGGGCATTTCGCCAGATGGCGGAACTACGACACCACCTGCAGATGCGTGTTCAGGTGTGGCATCTTGGGAACTGTACAAGCAATACAGCCAAGGCGATCGTGTGATTGCTAACGGGTCTCTGTTCGAGTCCAATGTTAGCCAATGGGGTGTAAACCCATTCAGCGATTACTGGGGTTACTGGAACCTAGTCCAAACGTGTAATTAATTCGGCGCGTTTAATTTCTCAAGCGAGATAGTTTTAGTTCACGCTATGAGAATCAGCACACTATCGGCTTCTTCGGAAGCCGTTTTTAGATCTGCTTGCAAAGGGATGATAAGAGTTGTAATCCTTGCTCTATTTTATGTGCAATATTTTTATCTGGTGTCGCTTGGTACTTCTGGTAGTGCAAATTGAGCCACCAACACTGGCGAATCACAATAAGCAAAGGCAATATACTGAGGTCTATTTGTTCTGGTTCTTGTACATGCTCTAAGTACCCAGAAAGCCCTGCATGCCAGAGTGGGGAAGACAGCCGTTGCGATAGTGTAGACCATATCATTGTTGCAAGATCGTATTCCCTTGGTGCCAAAACCACATCTTCAAAATCCATCCAAAGCCATTCATGTTGCGGCGTCACTATGCAGTTAAGGCGATGCGCATCACCAATGCAGACCTTACTCGGTGTTTGCTTTAATTTAGGATCTTGTTGCACCTTCTGATCTCCTTGCAGTTTATGCTCTCGTAGCAATAGAGACGAGTGGTAAGCCCGCCATATGTCGTCGAAAAGGGTTGGTGTGTTGAAAGGGAGCGCATGATTATGTACCGCATTTGTCGGATCGGAGCGCACAAACTGTTCACATTGTTGGATTTGCGCTTTTGTGTTGAATTCTGAGCAGCGAGTTTCTAGGGTAGGTATTCGGTCAAAATGAGCGTGCAGTTCAGCAAGAGATTGCCCCAAAAGGAAAAAATCGTTGGGGGTATTGTCTGGGTGTTTGCCTTCAATAAACGGGCGAACCAGCACATAACCCTGTCTTGAAGGTTCGTTGGAGGGGCTATTTTTGCTGATGACACTTCCCCATACATTTCCGTGAAGCGTGATTTTAGGGGCGCAATAGGGCAGCCCAATCCATTGATATATTTCGGCTTCATGGCAAAGTGTGAAAGGGGGAGAGCTTTGGTGTTTCACTACCCAATCACCGTGTGCGTCACGCAATTTGTAGAGCTGTGCTCTGCCCTTGGCGAGCGGCTCGATGGCTTTGATCTCCAATTGGTAATCGGAGATCAAAGCGTTAGTGAGCGACGGCGGAATCATTCAGTGCCAAACGCCGAATACAAGTGTGCGGCACAAGCGCTGGGCATTTCAGGATACCGAGAAGTGCCTATACTCTTATCTTGCTCATTGATGGGTGGACCTTGCGTAGCCCACTGGTTGATCAGATCTTGTGATTTAGGGTTACTTAGCAAGGTTTCTTCCAACGGTTGGTAGATGTCGCCTAAGCAAAACTCTTCCAACCCGACCAAGCTCATGCACGGGTAAATTAACCCGTCGTCGTCGACACACAGTTTCATTCTTCGAAAGCACGCCATCATGGTGTCTGTGTTGTTGCCCATTGTTTCGTTAACTTGAAACCACTCAATATTCCCTCTATTCAGCCACTGCTCATCAAAAATATTGAGTTGGCTCATCACCGAGTACGAAGCAATAAAGGCGATGTTTTTGTCTCGTGATAATGCTTCTAGCCCTGCTTTTATCTGGCTTGCCTTTTCTGGAGTATCAACGTCGGTTGCTAAGATAACCAAACAAAACAGTTCAATGGAATCCGCTTGCTGCATACGTCTTAGGAGCGTTGAGTCGGTGTGAAAAGCAGCGGCTTCAACCGTAACGCTAACACCAAATCCCGCTTGATGAATACCCGAACTGACGTTGATAATTTCGTCTAGCCTAGGCACTACACTATCGCCAGAAAAAGTCACGTCTCTGTCGTACATACAATGAATATTGCGGCTTTTCGAAATACCGACACTTTCTTGAAAAAACTGATCGTAGGTTTTCAGCCATTTAAGGAAATCATCGTAGGGAGCAACTTCATAATTTCTCTGAGATATCATCACTAATGACCGAAGCCATTGCATGGGGGTATCACATTTCCAAGGTTGCGCACTGACTGGGCTAACCTCCGTGATTTTAATTCTGTCCATAATTTGCCTCTTTCAGCTCTTCTAAACTTTGTAGCATTTTAGATAGCGCTAATTTTGTACTGACGTCGTTAATGCTTTTTATAACTTCCACTGCCTCGGGGTTAGAAAATATCTTCCAACACAGCTGGCACATATTGGTGAACTTATCGCCCACCGAGATACCCGCTGCTTCCAATACCGGAAGAAATGTCCCTGGTCCTGAGAACACCAACATTCGAATGATGGGATCTCTATTCATCCTGTTTGTGATGTTCACGATGGACTCTTGGTTAATATTCCCTAGCTTGTAAAGCTGAGTTTGATCAAAGCCCGCGCAGCATGGTGAAACGTACCCAGCCGCATTTATGGTTAAATTTAACGAGCTATGACAACTCCCTGATTCTGCATTTTCAGATTCGTATATTTCCTCACTTTCGATTTGTTTCTCTGCCCGACCTGTTCGGAACACGGGAGATGAGGTGATGCGATTTACTCGCGATACCGCATCTGGCGCGAGCAGTTTCAGAGCTTCTCCTACGTGGTGTTTCTTAGTGGTGAGCAGCCGAAGATTGATATCAATACCCGCATTAGATAAAGCAACGAGTGCATTTGATACGGCGATAGGGTTGATGTGTTCGAGATGCCAATAGTCCCAACTGATTTCCGCGCTGGTAAGCCCTGCTTCTTTCAATTGGTCGGCGACGCGTTGGGCTTTCTTCGCATTTTCACCCCAATACGCGTTGGTCGTTACGGTGATATCGAGAAAGCCAGCCTCTTTACCGGTTTCAACGAGCGAGAAAACATCTTTGTGGCGCAAGAAGGCTTCACCCCCTGCGATATGTAAGCGTCGAGTTAATGTTTCAATTTTGGGTGCTTCACGTACAGCCTGAAGGAGCTTTTCCATGGATATAGAGTGAAGACCTAGCCTATCCGATCCTTTAGGACCGGAACTTTGATAGCACATTGCACACTGAGCGTTGCAGCGGTTAGTGGTTTCTACCACTAAGCCGCTGTATCTTATTGGCATCCAGTGAACAAGTGACGTTATGATGTCTGCTTGTTGCATGGAGCCTCCTAGCGCATAAATGCACCTCTATTGATGCTTCTCAGCCTTGTGACGTCTCTAATTCCCGTTCGATCATGGAACTTGATTCGACCGGGTAAAAACGTGCCCTTGCCTAGCCCTTGCAACTCGTACAAATCGGCTGCACGACCTGCCCTGACAAGCGTAACCACCATCGTTACAACAACAGCCGCCGCAACAACAACTGCCGCTGCTGCTGCAACCACAGCCGCTGCCGCCGCCAAACCGGGTCCTTCGCCAATAACGGGGCCAGCTAAGTCTGTTGGGGGTTTGTTCTCGAAACGGTTACGAATATCGATGATGTCTTTGGTCACATGAATGCCCGCTTCTTCAGCGAATTCGACATCTAGATTGATGTCGAAAAGCGTCTGATTAACGGTTTTAGCCACAACGTTAGGATGGAGCAAAACACCATGTTCAACTGAGTAAGTCTTAGGGTCAGACAAAAACTTCTGCGCTTCATCCGGCTTTTTTATTAGCTCTTTGATGAAGGCGACTTGTCCTTCCAAAGGTGTAAACGCAACATTGTTCAACTTATCCAGTTTTACTTTACGGGATTTTGCCGTTGATTTGTCAAATTCATTGACCGAACTTGTTTCATCAGGCATGTTATCTCCTTGTTATTGTTGATGTTATTCCATTGATTACAATCCAACAACGACCAATGAAGATGTCGTAAAAGCGCACTTGTAAGCAAGTACGCAATGGATAACTTAGTCTATAAATAGAGCTCGTAAAATGAACAATGTAAGAATATTAGCGAGTTTTTATATAATGTTTATTCATGTATCAATAATGAGATAAAGAGACATAGATGAATTATCAATATGATATTGATAACATATTGAAAAGTAGGCTAAAGTGCCTTCAAACTTAATCAAGGCTAAGGAATAGTGGATGCGCGACTCGCTCAGACAAAAAGTGGTACAGGTATGCAACAAAAAAATTGCCCAAAAAGGCGATAACGTGGGCGTATCTTTTTATGCATTCTTCGCGAATAAAAACGATGATCCGGAGTTACTAATGGAAGCCGCAACATGGTGGATTCAGACTCACAAATTGGATCACTTTGAAAAAGCACACAAAATCATCGCAATGATAGAAGAGGGTAAATAACCTGAACTCAAGATAACAGAATGCTTTCGAATGGCTCGTGGCTAGTAAAATAGCCCCATACCTAAACCACCGAAAGATGATTACCTAGAGGTGGTTTGAGGACCGTTTCAAATAGATTGTGTAGGCTTTAAATTGGCCACTCAAACGATGTTTTTACTCATTGTTGCAGGGCATACATATAGAAATTACTCAGAAGAATTTTCGTTCTATCCATCCGTTTTCTCTTGCTGGAAATTGAGACTTTAATCACACTTTTTTATTATTTACAAAATTAAGCCTAATCAATTGATTAGTGAGATCTCACTCGAATATTCAAAATAAACCAATAAATCTATATAGGGCTCAAGTGTGAATACTCTATGTGGTATTGAATATTACCAATGTAATATTTGTGAAATAATGTGCTTACAAACAAATCAATAGCAACGAGTTGTTGAGTAAATCTTATTCGAGAGTGTGTTAAGTTTTCTACACGTCATTATTGTTTTACATGAAACTAAATTTTAAAATTCTTTCCTTATTGGCTCAAATTCTGTTTTTAACGGCTTTCTTTAAATTTACGATCCTTCTCATTAAATTTGATGAGCCTCTAAATTATTGAATTATAAGTAACAATCTTACGCCATGCTGTATTTAAGTTTGTCAATATTTAAATCTCATTTGTTTGACATTTACTGTCTTTATTATAAGAATTAGCGACATTCGTCCCATGTTATAAATTTGTGCGACGAGCATTCGAAAATGGTTCGTTGTTAAAAAGAGACAAATGTTGATGAACATTAAAAGGGTATTTCTGCTAAGTGCGGTAAGTACTTTGCTAACTACAGGGTGTCAAAACACTCAACAAGTGCGTCAGAGTCGTGTTTATGACCCTACAGTGATTCAATCTAATGAATTGCCTATTTTGGTCGTCAATCAGGATGGTGAGCGCAGTTATCGTCAAGTTAGGAAAACCGAAACATGGTTTTGGACACGTTTGAAAAACGATACCTACTTACCTGGAGAAAACCTGGTTATTCAGGTGTTGGGAGAAGCTCCGTTAGAGCAGCCGCCGAGTATGTTTGCCTTTACGATCCCAGAGAAACTGGGCACATTGTCAATGAATCCACTGGGGCCGTTTCAATCTTGGACAGATACAAAAAAGAGTGGGGAGCGCTGTCTTTCTGCCCGTCAGAACGCCAAAAGAAGTGGTCAGTGGATTTCCATATTTACTCGCTATTGCACCTCCAACCCTAACCAAGATCTGACTTGGATCGAAAATTACAAACCGTCTATTCTGCTAGAGAAATACTAATATGAACCCCGGCTTAACAAAGCAGATCTTCAAAGGTCTGCTGATGCTTTGTGCACTCTACGCATTGTACATTTTGGCGACATTAAACATTTCAACAGAGACACATATTTGGCTTGCGTCCAGTGCCTTTGTTTTATTACTGCTCTTGTCCAAGAACCTATCGACAAGAGCCACAACATTCATTCTGATCATTGGCGCCTTCATTTCGTTTCGTTATATCTATTGGCGATTTCAAGAAACACTTCCTTGGGAAAGCAACCTCGATCTGCCGTTTGCAATGCTGCTTTTTATCGCGGAGTGCTACGGAATCTTGGTTTACATGATGGGTATGTTTGTAACGGTTAAGCCTTATGAACGGAAACGCGTTCCTTTAAATATAGATGCGCATTTACCCACTGTGGATATCTACATCCCAACCTACAACGAGCCTATGGATGTTGTAGGTCCCACCATTTTGGCTGCATCTCGTTTGGAATACCCTGGTAACTTCCGCGTTTACGTTTTGGACGATGGCGGCACACACCAAAAGCTAAATAATGAGAATGCAGAAGAGGCGAGCGAAGCGCATAGCAGAGCTCAAGCACTGAAGGCATTTTGTGAAGACGTTGGTGCAAGTTACATCACGCGAGAAAAGAACGTTCAAGCCAAAGCTGGGAACATCAATCATGCTTTGGAGAAAACATCTGGCGAGCTTCTTTTGATTTTGGATGCCGACCATGTACCAACGCGTGATTTTCTGATGAACACAATCGGCTTGTTTCAGAAGGACCCGAAGCTCGGTTTTGTTCAAACTCCGCATTTCTTTGTTACCCCTGGACCCGTCGAACGAAACTTGGGTATTGAAGATAAAGTCCCTTCAGAAAACGAAATGTTTTACAACAAGACACTAGTTGGAATGGACTTCTGGAATGGTTGCTTCTTTTGTGGGAGTGCAGCGGTTATTCGCAGAGTGGCGCTTGAAGAAGTGGGAGGTATATCCACCAAAACCATCACGGAAGACGCGGACACTGCGTTAAACATGCACTCCAATGGATGGAGCAGTGCGTATCTGAATATTGCAATGGTAGCGGGGTTATCTCCGGATACGTTTGGTGCTTACGTTACTCAGCGTTCTCGCTGGGCGCAGGGCATGATACAAATATTCTTACTGAATAACCCTTTGTTTAAAAAAGGCTTATCGGTTCCTCAGCGCATTTGTTACCTAAACTCAACGCTATACTGGTTTTTCCCAATTTTCCGTTCGGTGTTCCTTGTATCGCCACTGCTTTATCTCCTGTTTGATTTGCAGATATTTGTCGGGAATACGAAAGATTTTCTGATTTACGTTGTACCACATCTGGTGATCAGCGTAATGATAACGCAACGATTGTTTGGCAAAACACGACGCGCATTTTTCTCTGAACTCTACGAGACTGCCCTATCGATATACCTCTGTTTTCCGACGCTTTCTGTATTACTAAAACCGAAGAAACCCAGTTTTGTGGTGACGCCAAAGGGAGAAACAACACAAAAAGTGTCGTTCTCCAAGCTTACGCCTTTCATGGCATGTTTGTTCGGCTTAGTTGTTCTGGCAGAGGTGTGGGGGATTTACCGTTACGTGAGTTTTCCTGCCGAGCAAAGCCAACTTATGCTGGTGATCTTGTTCAACACCTTCAACTTGATTTTGATTGTATTGTGTTTGGGAGCAATGCTCGAAACACAGCAGCGTCGGAGCGAACCAAGACTGCTGGTGAATGAAAAAGCGGTTATCAAGGATGGAGACAAACGCTTCAATGCCACACTGAACGATATTTCACTGAAAGGTGCGAGGCTGACCTTGAGCAGTGTAGAGCATGATATTTTGTCGGGTGATATTGTCACTGTTTCTTACTTTACCGAGAGCGGGCAAGCCGAGAAAGGTCGAAAACCACGCTATAAAATCGTCAGCTTAAATATGCGTGTGGTAGCGGTTAAAAATGGTCAACAAGGTGTACAGGTGAGCTGTGTTTTGGTTAGCCAAGAGGCTGATGACATGCAAATTCAATACGCTAAGGCATATGGGCAAAGCCGACGATGGAGCCAGAGAAGGGAATATGAAGAAAGCTTGAAGCAAGGCGTTTTATCCTCGGTTATTGGGCTTTTCTCATTGGCGTGCCAACACCTTACTCGAGTATTAACGACGTCCGTAAAGCAAAAAGTTGAAACATCAAAGGTTCAGAGTAAAAAGGAGTTTCAAGGTGAATAGGTTTTTTAATGGGAACGGGCTCTTCGCTTTCATTTTGCTGTTCACCAGTTGTTTGGTACAAGCAAATAAAACGGTGGAAATTCCACTCGCTTACGCGACCGACAATCAAGGTGACATTGTCCTTCGTGGTCAAAACCAAACCATTTCTATCCCTATATCGATTCTTGACGGGCAAGAGGTGGAAGAGATCGCGTTGTCATTGTCGATTTCCAATAATAACGATATTGACCAAACGTTGCTTTGGGTGGCAGCAGGGAATAAGACGCTCGCAAACATTGAACTAAAGCAGCGTAGCCAACGCCAAAATATACGTATTAAGATTCCACCAGCACTGATTTCTCAGGAAAATCCGCACCTGATTTTGCGGGTGCAGCATCTTCTTAAGGACGCCAAGGCAACGGTTAACTCCACATCGTTGAGTACACTTGTGAGTGGTGAGCATTCATTTTATTCACTTATGTACTCCGAAAGTGCATCGCTAGAAAGCCAAACGCTTATGTCATTTGATGAGATGGTGCAAAGTGATCAAAATTACAATTCGAAAGTGTATTTGGTTTCGCTAATTGACCGTAACCCAACACTAGCGTTGGGGGCTGCCGCTTCTATTGTGCAAGGTTGGGCGCTCAGAAGCGGGTCAGAAGATCATCAGTTTGACTATCGATCCGAAGGGATATCGGGTACGCAAAGGACAATTCGTACGGAACTGACTGGACCAACAGTCGTATTTGGTAACAAGGAAGCGTTGATAGAGCAGGGTTGGATTGATAACACTATTTATCAAAGTATCACTGGTCCATATTTAGGCACGGGGTTATCGAAAACGGGGATAGAGTGGTTACTCGTGGTTTCCGGTAACAGCGATCTCGATGTAAAACGCGCCGCACATGCATTTGCAAATAACACTCGAGACCTGCCCGATACGCGGCATATGGTGATACAGAAAATTGAATCTGCACAAGATCGTTTTCTAAAAAGTGATGAGACTTACCGGTTGTCTGAATTTACGAACCAATCGGATCTCACTCATTCGCCGCTGGAGCTGCGATTAGTGATGCCTAGCAATATTTTGTTTGGCACTGAAGATACCGCGAAAATCAATTTGCTTCTTGCTCATACTCGTGTTGCACCTGGAGAAGGGTCGATGATATTGCGAGTGAACGATAAGTTCATCAGTAGTATGACATTACGATCCAGTTACTGGCGCGACAGTCAGCATTACCGCTTGAATATTCCGATGCGAGATTTTAAACCTGGCATCAACAAGGTGAGCGTAGAAGTTTATGGACCAATAGATATTCGCAGCCAACAGCGTCGATTCACGGCAACGATGTCTGAAAAATCCAATGTTAAGCTGGGATCATGGGTTCACTTCATTCCTACTGAGAACCACCAAGTTGCCCCTACCGACTTTCTCGCATTGACGGACAATAATGGCAAATCGGCGCAAATTACTGTCGACAAATCCGATCCTATACAAATGAACAATCTATGGAGGCTGCTGAGTTATGTGTCGCATCGAACCCAGCAGACCGCATCTGATCTGCTGATTACAGACACCGAAAAACAGCAACGTGAATTTCAGGTGATGCTTCGTCAGCCCCAAAAAAATAGTGAACAAAGCATCCAAGAAGAGGGTCGATTGGCTGAAGTGAAACAGCAATTGTTCGATTACGTTGCCCATGAACAGAAAATAGCAAATGAAGAAAGGCAGGAACAGCAAGAGTCAGAATACGCTGTGGTGGAGTCGCCTTTTGAATTTGAAGCGGAAAAGCGTGCTTTTGTGAAGCACAACAATGGTAACGGTTGGTACCGAATACAATTGCTGGAAAGTACCGAATCGCAATTTGATGAATTCCTTAAAAGTGAGCCAACACAAACGCCATCCGGCTTGCTAAGCGAACGAGACTTTTCACGCAGTATCCATCAATTCATAAAAGCGATTTTCATTGGTTACCCAATTGGGCTGGCGTTAGCGGCATTATTTATCATTTGGTGTATGTCTTCGATTGTTACCCGATATCTTGAGGAGCGAAAATGCGGATAAAACGATCCATTTTAGTCTTGTCAGTACTCTCTTCTATTTGGGTGAGTAGTGCGAGCTTTGCGTCATCGCAATGTCATAGCGATCAAAGTATGTGGAGCACGTACAAATCCAGTTTTATTACACGCAATGGTCGAGTCATAGATAATGCCAACAAACACATTTCGCACAGCGAAGGTCAGGGTTACGGCATGCTCATTGCCGAGTATTTCGGTGACCAAAAGACATTTAGAAAACTTTGGAGTTGGACTCAAAAACACTTAAGCCGAGATCAAGATCCTCTGTTTTCATGGAAATGGCAGTCCAACCCCCCCCATGTACCCGACAAAAATAACGCCAGTGATGGCGATATTCTTATTGCTTGGGCGTTGTTACGAGCGAGTAAACGTTGGCCAGGTCATGGGTATCAATCCAGTGCCAAGGAAATCATTCAAGAGCTACAGCATTCTCACCTAAAAAGCCGAAAAGGTGAGGTGGTTCTCTTACCTGGTAGCTATGGGTTTGAATTCAGTAGGCGAACGGTTGTTAATCCGGCGTATTGGGTCTTTCCCGCATTTGATGATTTCAGCCAATACAGCGATCAGTGGAAAGCGTTGTCGGAAAGTGGCGTGGCGATGCTAAACGCAAATCTCTACGGTCACCATTTGCTACCACCAGATTGGTTGGAAGTCAGTAAAAATGGTTGGAAACCCGCTCAAAATTTCCCGCCTCAGTTTAGTTACTCAAGTTACCGAGTGCCACTCCATTTGGTGTGGGGAGGGCGTTCTCATCGAATCAATTGGCTTTATAACAATTGGTTGGAAAGCAGTAACAAAGCGTGGGTGGATGTGACAACAGGAGAGTTAGCACCTTATCCACCTCCAGAAGGTGCAACCGCAATCGCTCAACTGGTCGAACGCGCCAGTAAACCAAGCGCCTCTCAAAAAGGGATCTCTGTGCATCCTAAAGGAAAAGATTATTACTCCGATAGCTTAGTGCTGCTATCGCACATTGCTTACAACGAAAGGATTTGCCAATGAAACGTTACCTTGTCATCGCAGCACTGATATCCCTGCCTGTACATGCGCAAAAACAACAAGACGTTACTGTTTTCGACGAGCGAATTGTTGTCGAAGTGAGCTCAGAATCTCAACCTGAGTTTGATGAAAGTTTATATTGGGAAGTGCTAAACAACAAAGGTTGGAAACAAGCAAAAGAAGCATCGAAGGGGCTGAATATTTCACCTGCACTCAAAGGGGAAATTGATTACAAAGAGTCTCTTGAACGTTTGAGTCACCTTGTTAAGAAACGCAGAACAAGTGACGCCAATACTTTGGTTCTTGCTCATCCTGAGTGGCGCACTTGTGACCGTATTCAATGGCTTTGGTTGGATTTAAAAAATGAAAGCAGCACGGGGTACGGAAGCAACGCGAAATCTAAATATCAATTTATTCTCGATAGCTGTGAAGGGCATGAGCTAAGTACCACGCAAAAGCTACTCAGTTGGACTGGGCAAAGTGCACAGAATGACATTTTGGCAAGATACAAAGCGGCTCCCAATTATAATGCAAAAGCGGCGGCTAAAATCCAGCACGATTTGAAAATGGGCAGATTCACTGCGGGTAAAGCCAGCGTAAGTGAACTGGCGGAGCTTGAAAAAATCGTAATGCGGAAAAAAGACGCGGAACTTGCCGAATTGGTTGCTTGGAAATACCTTGAAAATCAGCAGCCTTCAAAAGCACTAGAGTGGTTTGAAACGGCAATCGGCTGGGCAGGACCAACAGACAAGCGCATCGAAGGAAAATTGTTGAGCCTTCAACAAATGGGCGAGCAAAACCGCCTTCAAGTCGAATACAAGATTTGGTCGAAAGAATACCCTGCCATCGCTAAGTGGGATATTGGTTCCGATGAGGAAATGGATTTGGCGTGTGAAGAGTCCACCGTTAAATGTTTACAATCTTTGCGTGATAAGCCTGAATTGTCTGCGCAGGAATACGCGTTGAAAGGATGGAAATTATACGAATTATCGCGTCCGATGTCGGCAAATGTGGCGTTTGAAAAAGCCATTAACCAAATGTCACCTGCTGATGAAGAGTGGGACTTAACTCAATACGGTTACATGCTTTCGTTGGAACAATCGGGTTATGCCGACAAAGCCGATCTCCTTGCCCAGCAAATAAATGATTCTGATAAACGTCGGAAAATAGACAAACAAACCGCATTAAAACAAGTGTACTTCGCGTTCGACAGCAAAGATTACGATGAAGCCCTATCTCGGATTAATGAGTATGAAGAGTTGTATGGAAAAGAGGTCCAGCTGATTGAAATTAAAGCTTGGTCACTTTATAACAGTGAACGTCAAAAAGAAGCATTGAGTGAATTCGCAGTACTCGCTGAAGCTTTCCCACATGATGAAAAAATGCAGCATTCTTATTTGGTTATCAAATGCAGTGTTTACTCACATAATTCAGAGTGTCGGAAGTTAGGTTATTAAAAAATGTTGAAACCCCTCCTGCTTTGGAAGGTTTTTTGATTCATCGGTGAGAGTAAAATCGATAGACTCATTAAACGTAATGAAATAAGGTGTCTAATCATTTGATTTCATAATGAATAAAGAAAGGAATACTGCTACATGAAGGACAAGTTTGAGGCACTCAAAGCATTAGGTGCAGGGGATTTTCAGCATTTAAATGGCTCTTTAATCACTCATTTGGAAGGGACGCAACGTATTCTTAAGGAGTGGGGTGCATCTGAAGTACTGCAAACGGCAGGGCTGTTTCATGCAGCATATGGAACCGCAGGGTTCGATGAAATCATGGTGTCTCTAGACAAGCGCAATGACATCGCAGGCGTGATAGGTGTAGAGGAAGAAGAGCTCGTTTATCTCTACTGCTCATGCGATAGAGATAGTGTATTTCCGCAGTTTGAAGGCAGAGACCCTATTCGGTTCAAAGACCGATTCATTAGTGAAACATATGACTTGGATGAAAGTAGACTGCGATTGTTTTGTGAGTTAACCGTCGCGAATGAGCTTGAATTGGTGTACGCGAGCGATGAGTTTAAGAGACAGTATGGTAAAGAGCTGTTTACTCTATTTGAGACAATGCAGCCATACCTCTCACTCAACGCAAAAAGCGCTTATCAATCCGCTCTCGCCAACGTATAAAAGACAGATGTTAAATCAAAGATAGATATTGCAAATACGAAGGCTCGCTTATGACATACGAAGAGTTTAACCAATTCTGTGGATCCTTAGTAGCAACGACTCACGTTGTGCAATGGGGCGATTCTCATGTGTGGAAAGTTGGTGGCAAAGTGTTTGCGATAGGAGGCTGGGGCGAGAACAAGCAGCCTGCTTATATCTTCAAAACATCCAATAACAATTATGACTTTTTAAGCGATAACGAAGGCTATCGTCCTGCTCCGTACTTTGCGACCCGAGGCATGAAGTGGATTCAGCAAACGGATACCGCTGGCGATAAAGATGAAGAGCTGATCTACTACATTAAAGAGTCTTATCGCATTGTTTCACTGGGGCTGACCAAAGCCAAGCAAAAAGAATTAGGCTTAAACCAGTAGCTATCTCCATCTCATTCCTGCCTAAATTGAACCTTGGCTATAGATAATAGTTAACAGTCCCTAACTATGGGTGAGGTTACTCGGGTATACGCATTCGAAACGGACCGTTCGAAACCGTTGAACGTCTCTTCTTTTACGCCGTTTTTCATTTTCAATGTCAGATTGAGAAACTTAAATCGATGCCGCGGAAAAATAATCTCTATTTGCGATAGTGATTATTTGGTTTGTATATATTATTGAAATGTAATAGAAATATTTAAAAATTTCATATGGCAAACATCTTGCTTATACCTATCCCTACCAAGATTGGATAGATAAGAGCAGGGACACATGGACTTTAAAACGGTATCGATAGTAAAGGGGTTGATCGCTCTTTCATTAGGCTCTCTTTTATTAGTGGGCTGTAAAACCACCCAGCAAGCGGGACTTGGGCAAGATAGAACGTACGATCCCAATCAAATTGAAGACTACCAGCTTCCAATACTAGTTGGTGATATCCAAACCCAGCGTAGCTTTCGCCAGTTTAAAGCACGAGAAACATGGTTCTGGGCACTTCTTAATAACGATACCTTCCTTCCTGGTGAAAACGTCATTGTTCAGATCATCAGTGATGCTCCTCTAAAGCAGCCCCCAGAAATATTTGCATTCTCGGTTCCTGAGTTGGCCGGGGATTTGGCGTATAACCCTGTCGGTCCCTTTCAATCATGGACAACCAAAACCAAGAGTGGCGGTAAATGCATACAAGCTCACCAAAACATAAAAATGGAAGGTTACTGGATTTCCATTTTTACCCACTACTGCACGCAGGATAAAAACCAAGACCTATCGTGGGTAAATGACTTTCAACGTTCTCCAATGCTAGAAGGATTCTAGAATGACAACTAATCTTCCAAAGCAGCTCTTTAAAGTTTTGCTCGTGCTATGTGCGATCTACTGCCTTTTCATGTTGGCCACTTTAAACATTTCAACCGACACACATATTTGGTTGGCATCGAGCGCGTTTATTTTGATTCTTCTTTTATCAAAAAACATGTCGACTAGGGCGACCACGTTTATTTTGATCATCGGTGCATTCATATCTTTCCGTTATATTTATTGGCGCTTCCATGAAACCCTTCCATGGGAAAGCCAAATTGATCTGCCCTTTGCCATGCTTCTATTCTGTGCCGAATGTTATGGCATTTTGGTTTACGTAATGGGGATGTTTGTAACGGTAAAACCTTATGAGCGTAAACGTGTCCCTATAAATCCAGACGTGGCTTTACCATCTATTGATGTATTTATACCGACATACAATGAACCGATCAGTGTCGTTGAACCAACGATCCTCGCTGCGAGCAGAATGGAATACCCGGGGGAGGTACGGGTGTATGTGCTGGATGATGGCGGAACATACAACAAATTAAATGATGAAGATGTAGACGCCGCACATTACGCGAAAAAGCGCGCCAACATCCTAAAAGATTTTTGTGTAGAAGTGGGGGCGACCTACATGACTCGCAAGAAAAATGAGTTGGCAAAAGCAGGGAATATAAACCACGCGTTAAGTAAATCATCTGGCGACTTAGTATTGGTTCTCGATGCCGATCACGTTCCGACTCGTGACTTTTTAATGAACACCGTCGGCATGTTCCAAAAAGAACCAAATTTAGGGTTTGTGCAAACCCCTCATTTCTTTATCACACCGGGACCAGTCGAAAAAAACCTTGGTATTGAGGATAAAGTCCCTTCTGAAAATGAAATGTTTTATAACAAAATCTTGGTGGGCATGGATTTTTGGAATGGTTGCTTTTTTTGTGGCTCCGCAGCGATTATCCGCCGTGTCGCGTTGGAAGAAGTTGGAGGCATATCCACTCGAACCATCACAGAAGACGCAGACACAGCCTTAAATATTCACTCCAAGGGGTGGGATAGCGCTTACTTAAACCGAGCCATGGTTGCTGGCTTATCTCCAGACACATTTGGTGCGTATGTGACTCAGCGGTCTCGGTGGGCACAGGGAATGATACAAATATTTTTGTTGAACAACCCGCTACTAAAACGTGGTTTGAGCCTAGGACAGAGAATTTGTTACTTAAACTCGACTGTGTATTGGTTCTTCCCAATCTTCAGAACGGTGTTCCTGATTTCGCCATTGCTGTATTTGTTACTCGATCTCCAAATTTTCGTGGGTAACGCGACCGATTTCCTGATTTTTGTTGTCCCACACTTGGTGATCAGCGTTATGATCACCCAGCGGCTTTTTGGTAAAACCCGACGTGCTTTCTTTTCTGAGTTGTACGAAACCGCTTTGTCGATATACCTTTTCTTACCTGCTTTATCGACCCTAATTCATCCTACGAAACCCAGTTTTGTCGTCACCCCTAAAGGGGAAACAACCCGCAAAGTCTGCTTTTCTAAATTGACGCCGTTTATGGCATTTATCTTTGGGCTGGTGGTCGCAGCGGAAGCTTGGGGAATTTATAGGTACATGCAATTCCCTACCGAACAAAGCCAGCTGATTTTGGTTATCGTGTTCAACACTTTTAACCTGCTACTCATCATTCTGTGTTTGGGGGCGATGTTGGAAAAGCAACAGCGCCGCAGCGAACCTCGCCTTTTAGTCAATGAAAAAGCGGTAATCAAAATTGATGATAGAAGCCTGAATGCGACTTTGAACGATGTTTCGATCAAAGGAGCAAGGCTGACTCTTCACGACCCGGATCATGATATTCATCGTGGTGATACCGTTGATGTGGTCTATTTCACTGAGAACGGGAAATGCAGTACGGGCAAAACACTCTACAAACAAGTGCATTTAAACATGCGAGTGGTCGCCGTTAAAAATGGGCACCATGGCATACAAGTCTGCTGTTTGATGGAGAGTAACTTAGCGGAAGATATGCAGATTCAATACGCTAAGACGTACGGTCAAAGTAGCCGTTGGGACGACAGAAGACGCTACGAAGAAGGGCTGCATCAAGGGCTGTTTACGTCAGTCTTGAGCTTGTTTTCACTGGTGTGTGAGAACCTAACTCGAGTACTGACAACGTCGGTTAAACAGCAACTGGATTCATCGAAAGCGCGCGGCAGTAAAGTGAGCGGTAAAAAGGGATTTCAAAATGACTAGATTCTTCTTCCTATTGTGTTTCGTTGTCTCATTGAATGCGGTCGCAGAAAAAAAGGTGACCGTACCTTTAACGTATTCCACGGTAAATCAGGGTGATATTGTCTTACGTGGTCAGACGCAAATGATCAACCTGCCTATTTCGATACTTGAAGGTCAAAAGGTGGAAAAACTCCATCTTTCTTTGGCGGTATTTAATAATAATGCGGTTGATAAATCGTTGCTCTGGATTTCAACCGGTAAGCGCACTTTGGTAAATATCGAGCTCAAGCAGCGCTCCCAATTTCAGCAATTGGATGTGACCATTCCGCCCGAGCTGATCTCCAAACGCGATTCCAGTTTGAATATAAGAATTCAACATATTTCAAATGACCCCTCACACGTGGTTGATGCAACCGAGCTGACAACGGTGATTAATGCGGAAAGCTCGAACTATTCTCTAACCTACATCGAAAGCACGAATACAGAAGATCAAACGCTGCTTGCATACAACGACATGATTCGAAGCGGCCAAGGGCATGGGTTACCTGTTCAAATGGTGTCTTTGGTGGAGGACAATCAAGATCTCTCTTTGGGTATTGCAGCTTCTTTGGTGCAGGGTTGGACACTTAAAAGTGGTTCTGAAGACTACAAGTTTGACTATATCACGTCCCGTTCAGCTTCCTTCTCGACTACAAAACCCACTGTGGTGTATGGCACACGGGATAATTTGCTGAATGCGGGTTGGATAGATTTAGAGACGCATAACGCTATTTCTGGTCCGTACCTAAAAACTGGGAAAAACCCGAAAGGGATTGATTGGCTTCTAGTGATATCAGGGAATAGCCCAATGGAAGTGAAACGAGCGTCTAAAGTTTTTGCCAATAACTTACGTCGGCTCCCCGATAGCGCTTCGAGTGTCATAAAAGTCGATGATGCGATGAAAGACACGTCACTAAAAAGCGCAAAAAAATACTTGGTGTCCGAGTTTACCGACCAGGTTGATCTAACCGATTCACCTCTCGCCTTATCGCTGATCATGCCGAGCAATATAATGTTCAGTAGTGAAGACAATGCCAAGCTAAACCTATTGTTACAGCATTCCCGCGTGTCACCCGGTGAAGGCTCTATGATATTGCGTGTAAACGGGAAATATGCGAACAGTTTGCCTTTGCGTTCCAGTTATTGGCGGGACAATCAGCACTATAGAATCAACATCCCCATGAAAGACTTTAGACCCGGAATCAATCACATAAGTGTTCAAGTTTATGGACCCGTCGATATTCGCAATCAACAGCGGCGATTTAAAGTGTACATGTCGGACAACTCGAATCTTCATTTAAGCTCTTGGGTTAAATTTATTCCTACAGAAGGTCATAGTGTTTCTCCTACGGATTTTCTTGCCATAACCGACGATTGCGGTAAGCAAGCTCAGATAACATTGGATCCAGACAACCCAGAACAGCTTACAAAACTTTGGAGATTGCTCAGCCATGTATCTCATCGCACACACAAAGCCATGCCCGGATTATTGGTGACGAGTGAAGCGCAACAAAAGCGCCAGCTCCATATAAAATTGAATGAAACGAACGAAGAAAACTTTGTTTTTGAGCAAACCGAGAATGACTCTAGATGGGAAGAACTCAAACATACTCTGTTTGATTTTATTGCGCATTCAGAAAGCGGAACGGATGATTTTGGGCAATCGTTAAATGCTCATGAGTTGGCTTATGTAAGACACACCAATGACAAAGGTTGGTATCGGCTGCAGTTAACGGAAAGCTCGCCAGAAAAGTTTGATGACTTTCTACGCAGTGAATCCAGTGCCCCTCCGAAGGGGGTATTAAGTGAAAAAGAATTTTCGAGTAATTCATCGCAGTTTTTTAAAGCTGCTTTTATTGGGTATCCCGCAGCACTGTCCGTTATTGCTCTCATCATTATTTGGTGGATATCGGCATTTGTATCTCGTTTTTTGGAAGCGCGAAAATGAAAATAAAGACCGGTTTCTTAGTGGTTGCAGCGACGAGCTTAGTGGTAAGCACCAACGCTATGGCGCTTGCCATGTGCGAAAGTGATATTGGTATGTGGCATACGTTCAAGAACAGCTTTGTTAACCAAGATGGGCGCGTCGTGGACGTGGGCAACCAAGGTATATCACACAGTGAAGGGCAGGGGTACGGAATGCTTATTGCTGAATATTTTGGTGACAAAGCGACGTTCGACCGCATGTGGCATTGGACCCAAAAGAACCTACAGCGAAAAGAAGACGGCTTGTTTTCTTGGAAATGGCAGCCGAAAAAGCCGCATATACCCGACAGAAATAATGCCAGTGATGGTGATGTGCTGATTGCATGGGCACTGCAACGAGCTCAGAAGCAATGGTCAGGTCAAAAGTATGGTTCTAGCGCGAAGCAAATCATTAATGAGCTGCAAAAATCCCATATAAAAACGGTGAACCAGCAGAGTGTATTACTCCCCGGAGCGTATGGATTTAATTTTGATGATCGTACGGTTGTTAACCCTGCGTATTGGGTGTATCCGGCGTTACGGGATTTCAATCAATACAGCCGCCAATGGTCGAAATTATCCAATAGCGGATTATCGATTCTTAATCAAAACCTTTACGGGCGTGAAAAGCTGACATCGGATTGGCTGGAATACAAAAATGGTGGTTGGAAACCGGCCTCTGGCTTTGAATCACGCTTCAGTTACTCGAGTTATCGCATTCCGCTTTACGTTATTTGGGGTGGGCAATCACACCAACTGAATACGCACTACACTAGCTGGCTCAATCAGAACACGGCATGGGTAAATGTTCGTTCCGGTGAGTCAGCCAGCTACCCACCACCTGATGGCGCCATTGCAATAGCACAACTTGTCCGACTATCCCGCTCTTCACGAAAAAATGGACAAGGCATAAAAGTGTACCCCAAAGGAAAAGACTATTACTCCGACAGCTTGGTGCTGTTGTCCCATATTGCTTATAACGAAAGGATTTGCCAATGAACAGATACATTTTATTGGTAGCGCTAACTGCGTTGACAGCACAGGCTCAAGATCATCACGAAATAACGGTCTTTGATGACCGCATTCAAGTTGAAGTCACCACAAAATCCCAAACAGGGTTTGATGACACGATTTATTGGAATATGTTGAAGAAAAAAGGATGGAAGGCGACCCAAAAAGCAACAGAAGGTCTGAGCATTTCTTCAGGGTTAAAAACAGAGCTTAACTATCAAGAATCGTTATACGATTTAAATCGGCATCTGAAAAATCGCAGACTGACAGCCGCTAAAGCGCTCCTCGAAAAGTACCCCCAGTGGCGAACATGCGATCGCATCCAATGGCTATGGTTAGATTTAAAAAATGAAACCATGACGGGCTATGGCTCGAATGCACAGGCTAAATATCAGTCGATTCTCGACAACTGCAAAGGGCAAGAGTTGAGTACGACGCAAAAGTTGCTGAGCTGGACACCGTCAAGTGCAGGCAGCGATATTCTAGCGCGGTACAAAACATCAGCGGGCTACGATAGAAAGTTTGCCGCGCAATTAGAATACGACAATCGATTGAGCCAGCTAGAATCTACGAATGTTTCTGATAGCCAATTAGAGAGTATTGGGCGATCTGCTAAATCGAGAAAAGATGCGAAAACCGCTGAAGTTATCGCTTGGAAATACATGGAGTCGGAGCAACCAGATGTTGCACTTGGTTGGTTTGAAAGCGCAATCAATTGGGGGGGACCGAACGAAAAGCGCATTGAAGGAAAACTACTCAGTTTGCAGGCGATGGAAGATCTAGAACGTTTGCATATGGAGCATCAGGTTTGGTCGGAAAAATACCCATCCATCGCAGAAATGGATATCGGCACTGGCGCTAAAGAAGATCTGGAGTGTGAGGAATCTGCTGCTAAATGTTTGGAAAGCCTGAATAACAAACCCAATCTAACTGCCCAAGATTATGTGATGAAAGGCTGGAAGCTTTATGAACTTCAACGCCCGATGTCGGCATCGATCGCGTTTGAAGAGGCACTCGACATAATGCCAAAGGAAGACCCGCAAAGAGATCTTACTCAGTATGGATATGTATTAGCGTTAGAAAAAATGGGGTATTCAGATAAAGCAATCGCGTTGGCCATGCAAATCAATGATGTGGAAAAACGCGCCGAAATAGATAAGAAGGTTGCGGTAAGAAGGATTTACTCAGCCTTCCAAGCAGAAGCTTATGAAGAAACTCTCGCACGTATCGAACAGTACGAACAAGACTATGGCAAAGATGTAAAACTCATCGAAATCAAAGCATGGGCGCTCTATAACAGCCAACGTAAAGAAGAAGCGTACGCTGAATATACGGTTTTAGCCGAAGCATTCCCTCACAATGAGGAAATGCAACGCTCTTACTTGATCATAAAATGTGGCTTTGCTGAACACGCATCAGTGTGTCACGAACTTGATTATTGAGTATACGTACCGCAAATTGAGGCTGCTTGGGTATAATGGAAGCGGCTTTAATATGAGGATTTGAAATGAGTAAATGGACTTTACCCAATACGTTTGAATTTGAGGGGCGACAAGTTAAATATGGCATTGAAGGTGAAGGGGAACCTTTGGTTGTAGTGCATGGTACGCCCTGGTCTTCTTTTAATTTAAGACACCTGATCAGCGATTTATCTCGCCATTATCAAGTTCACTTTTTTGACCTTCTCGGCTACGGAGAGTCAGACAAAAGCGAAGCGGATGTTTCTCTAGGAATACAAAATACATTGCTGGATGCGTTAGTTGAGCATTGGCAGATCGATACTCCGTACATTGTTGGGCATGATTTTGGTGGTACAACGGTATTAAGAAATCATATTTTAGATAAGCGAAAATACAAAAAGATAGCAGTGATCGATCCTGTTGCCTTATCACCTTGGGGTTCGCCATTTTTCAAACATATCGAGGAGCACGAAGCCGCATTTTCTGGTGTACCGGATTTTATTCATGCGGCAATTGTTGAGGCTTATATAAAGACCGCAGCCCATCAAGAACTCGATGCAGAAACGATAGAGGGCATTTTGTCTCCTTGGATGGGAGAGTTGGGCAAGCCCGCATTTTACCGTCAAATAGCGCAAGCGGATTCAAAGTATACAGATGATTTTCAGGATAGGTTTTCAGAGGTAAGTGCACCCACTCTTATTCTGTGGGGTCAAGAAGATCAATGGATCCCTTGCGAGCAAGCTTACCGACTTCAAAATAAGATTGAGGGCGCTAAATTGGTCACAATTCCTAACACTGGTCATTTAGTCATTGAAGAAAACCCGAAAGCACTGGTAGCAGAAATACAAAAGTTTTTTGGGAGTTAGAGGCTAAGGCTTTTTGGAATTCTAAGCTTTTTGATTGGGTGGAAAACCTCCCCTCAGGTAAGCAGAGAGGAGGTTTTAATTTAGCAAGTTAACTGTCTGCTGAGTTAACTGTCTTTTGAATTGGATGGTGATTTGTGACCTAGGGTATAGCTGTCGAAATCTCGCATTAAGTAAAGTACAAGGCAGGCGGCGAGCATTGGCCAAGCCGTAAAGAACAACAAATTACCTAGTGGGTCTAGGTATTTCATGAAAGATGAAAAAGTCGAGAAGCTATGAAGAATCAGCGCAATCAGGTATGTCTTAGAACGTTGAATTCCGAGTAAGAATGCGCCAACAAATACAAGCTGAACAATGCCAATGATCACAGAAAAACCAGAAGATACGTCGAGGCCATAGAAAGCTGAAAATACCTTAGTGGAATGTTCCGGCGCGAGGATTTTGTCGAATGCCCAAACAAAGAAAACAAGGGCAATGGTAACGCGCAGAGCCAATAAGCCGAGTGCGAGATGTTTTTGCTGTTGAGATGAGATGTTCAAGATAAATTTCTCCAGTTATATGAATGCGGAGAATACAGACCGAGCGGCTTTTTATTTTATTTCTGAATGACTGGTTATTTTATAAAGTAACCGACGATTTAAAGTTAAATAGGAATGAAAATCACATTGTGAGTGGATGAGAATAATGCGAGCCACTTCTCCTGTTTACGTGAAACGGCTGTTTATTCAAGATTTTAACCCACGTTCATCATGCTATTCTTCTTGCGACTGGAAAGCCGTTGATTGAAGAAAAAGGATTATCTGTCCAAGTATCTTCAGGTTAATGAGCACAGTTTGTATAGAACGTGAAATCATTAAAAGGGATTTATGACTAACCAAGTTTTTCGTTATAGCAAGGAATGGCAAAAAGCCGCCAAAATCTGTGTCGTTGCATTAGCTTTGATAGGAAGCAGTTTTTTGTACCTCACTCAGAGCGATACAGAGGGTATCGATGTATTGGGTATTCTGGCTTCAGCACCGTTGCTGTTGCTTGCCGTGGTGTTGGGACATTTGGCACGCAACCTACCAAATAAAGCGATAGAGTTAAGTAATGATGGTGTTTGGTATCAACATGAAGGCGAAGTAAACGGAAAAGTGTTATTTGATCGTGTATGCCGTATCAAAGAGCGTTTATTTTTACAGCGATTGGATTTACTGGATCAGGAAGGTCGTAAGCTAATTAGCATCGATTATAAACTCACAGATTTTGAAATTTTAAGGTATGCGCTGTGTGACAAGATAAACTCACACCTAACGGCGAAAGATCAGTCCGAATTTAGGAAAAGTACGCTGATTCGTGTTTCTCATCTGATAGGAGTTATTTTGTTTCCTTTCTTGCCTCTGGTCGAGTTTTTTACAGGACAAAATTGGTTTTTGATAGTGGGTACTGTTTTTGTTGTTGTACTGATCGTGCACGAATATCTTAATACGCCTACCGATTTGGTGATTAGGAAAAATGCGTTGTCGGTGCGTTATCGATTACGCCACACCCATGTTGGGTTTGATGAGGTGATCGGTCTTCAAATGATCGACGAGCTAGAAAATAGTAACCGCATTCCTTATGTTCAATTGACTTGTAGACATTTAAGAAAGCCAATTAAGTTAAAAGGCTTGGGTGTGGATGTGAATAGATTGTTTTCAATACTCGAAAATACCATAACAAAAAAGCAATAACGAAAAGTAATAATAATGCGTTTATTCAAACAATATCGATAAAAGTGAGACGGTTTGGGTATAAAAAAATAGCCAGAATCATCTGGCTATTTTTATAAACTAAACATTACTCAAAGGAGTTAAAGAACAGAAATATCTTCCGCTTGAGGCCCTTTATTACCTTGAGTGACTTTAAATTCAACTTTCTGACCCTCTACCAAAGTACGGAAGCCGTCCCCTGTAATTGCTGAGAAGTGTGCAAAAACGTCTGGTCCATTTTCTTGTTGAATAAAACCAAAGCCTTTAGATTCGTTGAACCATTTTACGCTACCCACTACTTTGTCTGACATGATGTTTTCCTAGTTAAAAGATTATTTAATACGTGATTGCATAGGAAGCTACCATAAAAAATAAAGGTAGCAAGGGACAAAATCACATTAACGCGTATTAATAGTTGAAATATCTTAGTGATATTTTTCTTTATATTTATTTGATTCAAGAAAGGCAATTGTCTTTACACAAGAAACATTCTTTTTTGGAATGAGTGTAGATGAAGTGTAACCAGAAGGTTCGAATCGCGAATATGAGAATGTGCTTAAGTTGAAATGTTTTAATCCATGAATATATTGTGGTTAATTTGGCAGGTTGATAGTGTTGATGAATACTCAGAGCCTCTGGGAAATCACTTAAAAAGGAGTTAATGATGCCCTTTATCGCATTTGAAGCCGGTCAACTTTCTGAAGAAGTAAAAGAAGAGTTGATTCAGAAACTCACAGATGTGTCTGTCGAAGTAACGGGTATTCCGAAAGAGCTATTCTTGGTGGCGATTCGAGAGTGGTCGGATACTAACGTTGCAGTTGGTGGGAAATCCGTTAAACAACTTAAGCAAGAACTTGGAATGTAAACTTATCTGAAAAAAACAAGAAACAAGAAACAAAAAGGGTACTTATTTAAGTACCCTTATTATGGGCTTACCGCGTTATTTCGTAATCAGAGTGAACCCTTCATCCACCCATCCCGTTACACCTCCAATCATTTTCTTTACGGGTCTTCCCAATTTAGCCAGCCGAATTGCTGCCTTTTCCGTCGCGTTGCAGTGCGGTCCGGCGCAATACACAACGAATAAAGTGTCTTCCGGGTAATCCACTAAAGTTTTTGGATTAATGCGTGAATGGGGCAAATTGACCGCGCCGTCTATATAACCGGTTTCGAAAACCGATTCGCCACGAACATCAAGTAAAACAAAGTCTTGTCGGTTATTGGTCATGGCATGGTGAACATCCCAACAGTCTGTTTCGAATCTTAGTAGCAACTCGAAATGTGCTAGAGCTTCTCGGCTAGATGCCGCGGGTATTCTTGCAACGATAGATGACATCAGTCTCTCCTTTTCTTAGATTGTCATGTTCGGTGTGTTTTAGGTTGTAGCCATTGTGTGTTGTTTCTTGTTGGCTTACGATTGGCTTGTAGGTCATAGTTCGTTAACTTTCAGCCAATATAAAAGCCAACTGTTAAGAAGAAACAAGCGGAAAGGAAATAGGCGAAAGGATTAGGCAAAAGAAATAGAGGGAAAGGCATGCGTGTAGCGATATTAAGTTACCCCAATGTAGCGCTGTTTGAATTAGCATGTGCTGTAGAGCTGTTTGGTCTGCCAAGACCGGAATTTGAAAACTGGTATCAGTGCGATGTGGTGTCGTTTGAATTCGATCCATTTGAGTCTACAGCTGGGCTGCTGCTTCAAGCCAAGCAAGTAAGCAGTTTGACCGACTACGATATGCTGGTGGTACCAAGCTGGCCTGCTCAAGGTGTGGAGATTCCTTCTGCGTTAAAAGAGGCGGTTAGCGCGTTTCATCACGTAGGAAAGCGCATGATCTCTTTCTGCTCTGGTGCTTTTTTACTCGCAGAGCTAGGTGTATTTGATGGTCGCGACACCACAACGCATTGGCGATATGCCGATGCATTTCAACAGCGCTTTAAGCACCTTAATTACATTGATGATGTCCTTTACGTATACGATGGAAATATAGGGTGTTCAGCGGGAAGCGCATCTGCGATCGATCTTGGGTTAGAGATCATTCGGCAAGATTACGGCTACGCCATCGCGAACCAAGTGGCGAGAAGGTTGGTGGTATCAGCGCATCGGCTGGGAGGGCAATCTCAGTTTGTCGAAACTCCCATTTTGGAAGTCCCCAATCAGTTCTCACAGTCGATAGACTGGGCGCTTTCTCATCTCAATGAGAATATTGAGGTCGATGAGCTTGCTTCTCGGGCTAGCATGTCGCGTCGAACCTTCGATCGTAAGTTTCGCACCAGCTTCAATCTAAGCCCCAAAGCATGGATTACGCAGCAACGGCTTGAGAAAGCCAAAACACTACTGGAAAACGAGTACTACAGTGTCGAGAAAATCGCCGAGCTGAGTGGTTTTGAAAATGCCATAACCATGCGCCACCATTTTAGAAAGCAACTCAGTATCTCCCCAAATCAATACCGAAATCAGTTTTCATCGATGTAGATTATTTTTTGTGCGTATTACATGTTTTCTTTGACGTTACGCTTGATGGACTGAGCTTTTTATAAAACTTCATCGCAATTTTGAAAGTAAGTGTTGCTATGCACTCGAATTGTCTTAGTAACATGATACTGTTTCCAAAAATGACGAGTGCAACAGCACAGCTATGGCGAAGGGTTAAGGGAATAATTGTGATTGATGTAATGGCTGTTTCAGGGCTTGTCCTGTTTCTGCTTGGAAGTGTGCTGATAGTCACAGAGGCGTTTCGAAAAAGTAAACTTTGGGGAGTTGGGTGCTTGCTGTTAGGTCCTTTAATGGGCGTTCTATTCACTTTTCTCAATTGGGAAAAAGCAAAAATGCCTACCGCAATGTGGATCTGCGGATTGGTTCTTGTTTTACTGGTTTTCTTCAAGCAGCAACTGGGTTTTCAAAGTGGCGTGAGCGTCTAGGAGAAGCGAGGAAATGTACCATACAGAAAGGCTACGCTACAGAAGCATGCAATGCTGTGCTCAAAGATGGCTGGGAAAATCACGATGTCCGTGAAGTATTGGCTGTGACTTTGCCAAATAATCTTGCTTCTAATCAACTGCTTTTAAAGCTGGGGTTTATTCAGCAAGGCACCCAATTACTCTACGGTGACGACAATAACCTTTATTTCCGAAAGCTTTCAAAATGAAAAAGGGTCGTCCAACGCAATAAACCTCTCTACTGTCACATTACTTAGTTCTGATTCGCTTTAAAGTATATAAAAAATCAAAAGCTTATGTAGGAAGTAATATGTACAAAGGAAGTTGCTTGTGTGGCGGTGTCGAACTTTCAATACAAGGGAAAATAACCGACATTATTCACTGCCACTGTTCTCTGTGTCGAAAGTCCAGTGGTACAGCATTTGCGACCAATGGGTTTGTGAATACGGGTGATTTTTCAATTACTAAAGGCAAAGAGTTACTCAGCTTCTTCGAAGTAAAGCTCGGCAAAAAAAGACATTTTTGCAAACAATGCGCATCTCCGATATACAGCTCCAACGACGAAAATCCAAGTCAAATTCGAATTCGTTTAGGGATTTTGGATTCAGATATTGAAGAAAAACCCATCTCTCACAACTTTGTTACCTCAAAAGCCAATTGGGACAGCTTGAATGAAGAACTCCCTCATTACGAGCGCCATGAACCAAGCCGCGGTAAGTAGCCGTTAATAAAAGAAAAGATGCGCTAATCTGTCGTCCTAATTTTTGGGAGATATAGCATTTTTATCAAGCACCATATGATACTGTGTGAGCATTTCGGTGAATGGAGCATTATTTGTCTTTCATTCCATTCGCAATCTTATTGAGAAGGTATTGATATGAATTCTTTTCCAAGTATGCAGCAGCCAGATGGCAGCCTTTTTTGTGGTGCTTACTGCGTCGTTGCTACACTTTATTCTTTCGATAAACTGCCATTTACTGCACCTCTATCCTTGAATCGCTATGACGCTCAGCAAAAGTCTTTTACGGGACCAAAGCTGGATATTGTAGACAGTTCCAACTTGGTCGAGCTAGCACTGGAATTCTATAAAGTGACCGGTATTTTAACGCCAGGTCCTAACCCGAGTTATGTTGACGGAGCTGGGAACAACTCACTAGGAGCCATGCTGAGTATCTTGAACCAGTGTGATTTGAAGACGGAGGTTGTCTTTAAAAATGAAGAGGCATTGGATCAAATTCGCAGCGTGTTTCCAATTGAAATTGAACTGATTGAAAAGCTAGGTGTACCCATTTCTCTACTAGACAATAATGACTCCACCCCTTCGGATAGTGTGCTCATTTCAGTTATTGCGTATCCCGAATTGCATTACGTGGTGAATAATCATCAGGGGGAATGGTTTGACTCGGATTTAGAAGCACACCTGTTCCACTGGGATAAAATTGAAAGCTGGGACGAAAGCAATAATAAGCGTGAAGGGGCATCTTGGTTAGGTGTATCCATTCGAGTGCGTCGTTAGCTTGTTCGCGCACTTAACAAGGGAACCGACGTATAGAATGTTACGTCGGTTTCATTCTTCTATTTTCAAATGAGACAAGTGATACTCAACGCTTGAAGATGATTTTTTAGGCGATATTACTTTTTAGGCACTATTACTTTTTAGGTACTAATACATTGATTAGACCAATTAAAACCCAAGAAATTGAAGCCGTATTAGACATATGGCTGACCGCGTCGATTCAGGCGCACGACTTTATCGAAGCAGAGTTTTGGCGAAGCCAACTAGACAATATGCGCGATGTATATCTTCCTGCATCGGAAGTCTTTGTTTATGAACAAGCGGGCGACGTTGTTGGTTTCTATGCGTTGTATGAAGATAATCTAGCCGCCATTTTTGTTGCCCCAAGCTGTCAGGGAAAAGGTGTAGGGAAAGCGCTCATCGCAGATGCAAAAACTCGGCGAGAATCGCTTACTTTGTCAGTGTACAAAGATAATCAAGCCAGTTACCAATTTTACGTTTCGCAAGGGTTTAACGTGGTCAGCGAGCAAGAAGATGAGCATACTGGGCATCTCGAACTGACGATGACGTTATGATTGATTATGGCAGGATTTTAGATGGAACTGATCCCTTTCAGGCAAGAACACGCAAACACAATTTCCCAATGGTTTCTGACTAAAGAAGAGTTTTTAGCATGGGGAGGACGCGTCTTCATATGGCCACTGACGGCTGAAACGATTTGCCTTCGCTCAAGAGAGGCATCGTTATCCTTTTTTGTGTTGATAGATAAGAGGGAAGTGGTTGGATTTATTGAACTAAACCGTATTTCAGATAACGAAACTAGGCTGTGTCGCATAGCGGTAAACCCTGATGTCCGAGGTCAGGGCGTCGGCAAGGAACTGGTTCGTTCTGCCATAAGAGAGATACAACAGAACCACAGTGCTAAACACATCACATTAGCCGTGTTTCATTCCAACAAGTCAGCGAAAAGGTGTTATGAATCCGTAGGATTCAAAGTGGTGGATAAGCCGCCGTATTACAAAACGTTTGACGGGGTCAAATGGCCAATCTTCCAAATGGCTTTCGATGTTTAGGTGCAACGCCTCCCTATTCACCTTTTCTTTTTCCATCGAATCAAAACGATGCGCTTCATTCTGAGTTTTTATTCCACATTCTAATATTAAGAATGAATCGTGTGATAATTCCTAATATTTATTCCTAATTTTAGAATGTATTCTGTTTTTACCGGTTAACAAACCACCGTGAATATGGGTGGTTCAATAAGGAAATTGTAATATGAAACCGATAAAAACGCTTCTAACGACTTCGCTTGCAGTCGCGTCATTTTCATCATTCGGACAAGATCCCGTTTGGGATGCCAATACGGTGGTGCTCACGCAAGAGCCACTTGCTGACGGGGTGTTTGCGTACTATCCAGAGAACGCAAAGAAACTTGAGAAAAAGGGGTTCCCTGTGGCAACCAGCGGTGGGTTCATTGTGGGTGATTCTGGTGTGTTGATCATCGATACCATGTTGAACAAGCGCTTGAATAGCCAAGTACAAAGCTTTGTGGCAGAACACAGTAAGGCACCTAAAATCTATGCAGTGAACACCAGCTACCATGGTGATCATTCCTACGGAAATATGTACCTACCAGAGAGCGCGACCATCATTCAGCATGAAGTGAGTAAAGGGTACGTGGATAGCCACTTCAAAGCGGATACTGAATTTATGATGAGTAACTTTGGTAAAGGACGTGGTATTGAAGACATTGTGCCGACCACAGGCGATGTATTGGTGGAGACGGGCGGTCAGATCACAATCGATTTGGGTGGCAAACAAGTCGAAGTGATTGATTTTGGATTTGCTCAAACAGGGGGCGATCTCTTCGTTTGGGAGCCGGAATCCAAAGTACTGTGGACGGGGAATGCCATTGTTGCGGTTAAGCCAGCGCTTCCGTGGTTGCTAGATGGTCATTTAATTGAAACGTTAGAAACCTTTGAAAGGGTTTATCATTTCTTACCAGCGGACGCAAAAGTCGTTCCTGGGCATGGCTCTGTTATCGGTAAGGAAGATCTTAAATGGCACATCGATTACTTAAAGACAGTTAAAGAGAAGGTTCAGGAAGCCATAGACAATGGGCTTACGTTAGAACAGACAGTAGCAAGCGTGACCTTGCCTGAGTTTAGAGGGTATGCGTTGTTTGGCTGGGTGCACCCGAATATGAATGTTCCGGCTGCATATAAAGATCTTTCTAAGTAATGGTAATTTCTTTTTACATCAAAACCGGGCTAAGTTGCCCGGTTTTTTATTATGTTTTAGGTTTGAACGAGCGCTGATTAGCTGTCTTTGGACTCGTATTGATAGTCGACGTCAACAATGGCGCGATACTGAACTTCACCGCGTTTTTTAGAAAAAGCCTCGATGTGCAATTCCACATCTTTCACTTTTACGCTGTCGTAAATTACAGTGGTGGCTGAAATGGGTAATTTATACGTCAGTTGGTTTGACGACATTTCGTTGATTTCATCCATGAGAGTATATCCAGCATTTAATGCCTGCTCCTGCGTGGCATAGCCTTCAGTTGTTATCGAAGTCGCGCTACTGTTTAGTTGGTTACTAGCAAAGACAGTAGAACTCAGTAGCATGGTTGCAGCTAACACAGTGACTTTCTTCATAACAATACTCCTATAAGCTTATTTACAAACGAATCGGTATTTACAAGTGAGCCAGCATTTAGGAACGAACTGTTGCTCGGAAGTAGACCAATTCTTGCGATTGGACCAGCCTGAAAATTGCCTTAGCCTCGCTTATCGTTAAGTAAGTCAGGGGCTTCGCTATTCACAAGCTGGTAGTACCTATACTACGGATTGTTATGTAAAGAGTCCGTCAAGCCGTGTAAAACTCTCTAGGGTATTGGTAAAGATCGGCACGTGAAAAACAAGGGAACGTCAATTCCCTGTCTTTTGTCTATTTTGTTAAGGTAGATAAACTCTAATCTTCAAAATCTTTCAAATAGTCCTTGGGTGGAGGCGTCCAACTGCGCTCGGTTTGATCGTGCGTACCACGTCTATTGCTATGCAGTGAAGCTTTCAATGTTTCTTCCAATTGCATAAATAACTTGCGGTAATTGTTGTCGAAACGCTGCTCCCCATCGGATTCGTCTAACCAAGCTTTATAAAGCTGTTCAGAGCCTTCTTGTTCCACATCGATATACGCCGCTTTCTGTTGTTCCACCTGAAAAGGGTGCATACCGATAGAACGCAGTGCTTCAGCACCGACTTCCAGTGCTGCATGAAAGGTTTCTTTTTCAATAAAATCTGCGCCCGCTTGGCGAAGATGGTATTCATGAACTCGATCATAAGCTCGAGCAAGTATTTTTACCTGTGGGTAGGTATGTTTCACGTATTGCACGAGTTCTACAGCACTTTCCCGTGCATCCATAGCAACCACTAACAAAGTTGCTTCTTCTATACCTGCAGTATGCAGAAGGTCAGGGCGAGTGGCGTCACCAAAATAGGCTTTAGTATTGATTTTACGCAGGTTATCGACTTGCGATGCTTCGCAGTCCAGCACGACGGTTTGAATGTGGTTACTCACAAGGAGGCGATTCACGATCTGACCGAATCGACCCACACCAGCAATGATGACTTTCCCCGTTTCTTCGATGGTATCTTCTTCACGTTGGTTTTCTTGGTCTAAATATTTCGGCACGATGACCTTATCAAACAGAATGAACAGTCCCGGCGTTAGGAACATAGACAAAGCCACCACCATGGAAAGTGTTTGAGCAAGCTCGGTTGGGATCACGTGGCTTTGAACCGTAAAGCTCAACAACACAAATCCAAACTCACCGGCTTGTGCGAGGCTAAGTGAGAAAAGCCACCTATCGCTGGCACGAATACCAAACACAAAGCTTAAAATGAGCAGAACGAACGCTTTGAGCAGCATAATGCCAATTGTCATTCCAATGATGTCAAAGAATTGGTTACCCAAAATATCGAAGTTAATACCCGCTCCGACGGTGATAAAGAAGAGCCCTAGCAAAAGCCCTTTAAACGGGTCGATATTCGATTCCAGTTCGTGGCGAAACTCACTGTTGGCTAACACCACACCTGCAAGGAAGGTTCCAAGTGCTGGCGATAGCCCGACCAAGCTCATAAGTGCTGCAATCCCTACAACCAGCATCAGTGCTGTAGCGGTGAATATTTCACGTAGACCAGAACTGGCAACAAAGCGGAAAAGAGGACGGCTGGCATAATGCCCTCCTACCACCAGTGCAACAATGGTAACAATAATGACAGAGCCATAAGCCCAACCGGGTAGGCCTGCAACCAAACTCATTTCTTCATGGTGATCGGCGGCAGCTTGCGCGGCGCTTTGGGCTTTTTCTACCAATTCCGGTAGTGCAAGAAGTGGGATAAACGCCAACATTGGAATAACGGCAATGTCTTGGAACAGCAATACAGAGAAGGCGTTACGGCCCCCTTCTGTTTTCGATAGCCCTTTCTCATTAAAAGTTTGAAGAACAATAGCGGTAGAAGAAAGTGCGAAAACAAGACCAATACTTAGGGCGATAGTCCAAGGTTGCTGCAACCACAATGAAATACCCATAACAGCCGCTGCCGTTAAGCCAACTTGCAATCCACCGAGCCCAATTAATCGGTTTTTCATAGACCACAACATTTTGGGTTCTAGCTCTAAACCGACGAGAAACAACATCATGACGACACCGAATTCTGCAAAGTGCTGAATGGTGGTGGTTTCTTCACCTACTAGCCCGATAACAGGACCAATAATGACACCGGCAATCAAGTAGCCTAATACGCTGCCTAACCCTAGACGTTTGGCTATTGGAACCATAATGACGGCGGCGACAAGGTAGATAAAAGCTTGTAAGAAATAGCTGGTCATTACGCATCCCCTTTAAGCAATGGTGAAAGGTCTTGGGTGATTTTCTTCATAGAGGCGGCGGCTTCTAGATCCACCTTGTCTTCCACTAATGCGGTTAGAAGTGTTTGGTATTTTCCTGCGTGACTGTTGATGCGGTATTCTTCAGATGCCGTGCGAGAGCCAAATAAGACAAATGGAGCAAGGTATATCATCCCAGTTAAAGAAGACATTTGTTGCAGGGGCTGTAATAGCTCACCGATGGTGAAGTGGTTAAAGCCATCGGTGCAGTAGGCTTCTTCTTTTCCTCCAGCTGAAATGGCACACATAAAGTATTTGCCATGCAGCTCGGTTCCTGTCGAGCCATAAGCAAATCCGTATTCGAGCACCAAATCTTGCCACTCTTTAAGAATGGCTGGGGTGGAGTACCAGTACATAGGAAATTGGAATATCACAACGTCATGGTCGCGCAGTCTTTGTTGTTCTTTATCTATATTGATATTGAAGCGCGGGTATTCGCGATATAGGTCGATAGCAGTGACGCCTTCCACGCTTTGCGCTGCATGAAACAATGGCAGGTTTACCTCTGATTGTTTGTGCGACGGGTGAGCAAACAGAACAAGTACTTTCTTTTGGGGCATTAGAGTTTCTCTTTCGTGTTTTTTATACGAATACCATACAGTTTGTATCAGGTGTGTAACAACATCATTAATTTGAATGATATATTCGAAAAACGAGTAGAAAATTTAGCGCTCGCTCACGCTTCTCACCCATAAAAAATTGAAAGCTACGAAGTTGCGTCTAGGTGCGATAAATGACAACTGACAGCTATATATTTATCAATGGGTTACTTACTTATATGAGCTCGAATGTACTGCAATTTAAGAAAGGTGAGTGTCGCAAAAATAATATTGTTATATGACTGTTTTGAAGTCGTTGAACTTAATTAACGTTTGTACGTCTTACCTAGTGCGTTTTAATTAATACTGTGTACGAGTTTTTATATATTCATCATGACTGTAACGGAAAGTGCGAATTATAAGAACATAAATGAGTTGGGTTTTTATTATAAAGGAATATATTTATGAGTATCCTAAAGCTGTTTGGGGTTATGATCTTAATTACTATAAGTGGCTGTGGTTCAAATAATGAAGGTTCTTTTGTCGATGTAAAGAGTACTCTTTCTGAAACATTAGATAATTACCTAAACGTCACTATCCCAGATTCGGGTCCAGGTATAGCAATTTCTGTTATTAAAAATGGGAAAATTCAATATATTGGAATGAAAGGATTAGCCAATAAACCCGAAAACACTCCAATAGATGCCGACTCGGGGTTTCGTATCGCTTCTATTAGCAAATCTTTTACGGCATTAGCCATCATGAAGCTTTACGAGCAAGAACGAATTCAACTGAACGACTCGATTTTAAAGTACCTCCCCGAACTACCTTCTTCATGGCAACATATCACTATTCATCATCTACTATCACATCAGTCAGGTATTCCTGATTATAACAATCACACTAGTGTGGCAACTTGGCTTGACGGTCAGACTAATAGCGATGTATTGCAGTTTTATCTTTCTCATCCAGAGTTATCTTTCAAAGCGGGGTCGAATAGTGAATACAGTAATGTAGGGTATTTTCTACTTGCAGAGATCTTTATTAAGGTAACGGGGACTCGTTATGAGGATTATATCCAGAAGGTTTTCTTTGAACCATTAGATATGAAGAATAGCTATGTCGCTGATGAAACCACATTGCCAAGAGCCAATGATGCACTCAACTTCGCACAATATACGACGTTTTATGGCAAAAATAATTTTACCAATGGTGCTAATGGTATTGTGAGTTCAATTAATGATTTAAATATTTTCATCTCGGCTTTACTTGAGGGGAAAGTAGTCCAGAGTGAAACTCTCGAATTAATGTTAAAGCACCATACTCCTAATTTAATAGGTGGAAATGATTATGGATATGGTTGGATCCTTGCCCCTCAAGGAAGTGATGCTTTTTCACACGCTGGTGGTCATGATGGATTTAGAACTTGGTTACTAATAAATAGAGATAAAAACATTCAAGTAATAATTCTTGGTAATGGTGGGGAACTAACTGGGGATCACGGAAAGCTATCCAAGCTTATGAGCTCATTTTTATAGAATGCCGTTCAATCTTGGTCAGTCAATTGAATAACGCACTCGAACAATTGGCAAAAATCAGTTTCTCCGAACGCCTCGCCATCGAACAAAACTTTTTTCAGAACTTGCTCCTTTGGTCATTGAAAAACAAGAGCCTTAGGGTGGCTTCTAGATGCCTTAAAATGGCGATTTAGAGGGGTTTTAAGTTTATGATTCTTAAGGGTTTAAATTGTTTGTTTTTCAAAGGCTTAATCGGTAACGTAGCGGTGTCGAATTAAACGTGAGAGAGAACATGGAATTTAAGCAAAAACACTTTGTATCTGAAAGCTTCGTGCGAACCGATATGTCGGAATGGCGTTTTACCCAATGCACGTTTGACCAATGTGATTTCTCGCGAGCCGATTTAAGCGATGCGGTGTTTATCGATTGTCAGTTTTTTAAGGCGAGTGAGATAGAAGGGTGTCAGTTTCAATATACAAACTTGAAAGACGCGAGCTTTAAGAACTGCCAATTAGCCATGGCACAGTTTGTGGGTGCAAATTGCTTAGGTGCAGAATTTAGAGAGTGCGACCTAAAAGGGGCGAATTTTGTTAAAGCCAACTTTGCCAACCGAGTAAGTCACCAAGTTTACTTCTGTAGTGTTTTTATTACGGGGTGCAATTTGTCGTATGCTAATTTTGAAAATGCCTGTATCGAAAAATGCGATTTGTTTGAGAATCGTTGGACAGGCGCGCTTTTGCAAGGAGCATCACTGCGAGGCTCAGATTTATCCCGCGGAGAATTTTCTGAAGATGCTTGGTCTCAATTCCGCTTTGAGAATTGCGATTTAACCCATACAGAGCTTTACGGGCTCGACCCAAGAAGGATCTCTCTACAAGGTGTGAAGATTTGCGATTGGCAGCAAGAACAGCTTTTAGAGCCGCTTGGTGTGATTGTTCTGCCTTAAAAAAAGCCCGATCTAATCGGGCAAAATTGGGGATGTTTAACCGCTAAATTTACAAATACTACAAGTCAGATAATTTAGATAACGTAATTTCTCTTACCTCCTTGTTTCCAAATAAAATGAACATGCGAACAACCTCAGCTTTGCTATGCAACGTTGAGGTTAAATAGCTATCGCGCCTGCCAACCGCCATCAACGGTAAGCACAGTACCGTTTACATAGTTGGATGCGCGAGAAGCCAGAAACACGACCGCTCCTTCCATGTCTTCCGATTCACCCCATCGCCCCGCAGGGATTCGGTTTAAAATCTCTCCGTTTCTCACTTTGTCTTTTCTTAGTGCTTTGGTGTTGTCTGTTGCCATATATCCCGGTGCAATGGCATTTACGTTGATATCAAAGGGAGCCCACTCACAAGCTCCGATGCGAGTTAAGCCTAAAACGCCTGTTTTACTCGCGGTATAAGAAGGAACCCGTATTCCACCTTGGAAAGAGAGCATGGATGCAATATTGATGATTTTCCCCGGGCGTTTTAGCGCGACCCACTGTTTAACCATGGCTTGACTGAGGAAAAAAAGAGATTTGAGGTTGATGTCCATAACGCTATCCCATTCCTCTTCAGAAAACTGAATGCTGTCGTTTCTTCTGATAATGCCAGCGTTATTCACCAAGATGTCTGGAATAACATCGATCGTTGCAAGGGTATCTACGATTGCGTCAACTGAATTTTTTTCTCCTAAATCTGCCTCGATACCAACAAAATTTTTGCCAAGCTTTTCTATTTTCGCTTGTGTATGCATTGTTGAAGAGCGAGCCACTCCAATAATATTGGCACCTGCTTTCGCCAAAGCGATACTCATCGCTTGTCCCAAGCCTTTCGAGGCACCCGTAACCAGTGCGGTTTTTCCTTCTAAATTGAATAGTTCCATGATGACCTCTTAACGTATTTCTTGTGGAGCGACAAAATCCATGTCGTTGAATTCTTGATTTTCCCCTGCCATGGCCCATATGAAGCTGTAAGGGTTTGTACCTACGCCGCTGTGAATTGACCAGCTTGGTGAGATGACGGCTTGCTCATTTGCGATAACGATATGCCGAGTTTCATCGGGTTTGCCCATGAGATGGAAAATCTGAGTATCTTCTGATTCAGAGAAGTAAAAGTACGCCTCCATACGTCGAGCATGGGTATGGCACGGCATCGTATTCCAGTTGGAAGAGTTAAGGAGTTCCGTTAGTCCCATAACCAGCTGCGAGCTTCGGCACACATCTGGGTGAATGTATTGATGGATAACTCGTTCGTTGGATTTTTTGGACTCCCCCAAGTGAACTTGAATAGCTTCTGAACGTCTTACAAGGATTGTTGGATGAGAGTGATGGCTCGGTGAACTGCAGAGATAAAAGCGCGCTGGCTTATCTTTATCGACGCTTTCGAATGAGACTGAATGCGCACCCTGACCAATGTATAGGGCGTCTTTATGATCTAAAGAAAATATCTCATCGCCAACTCGGATTCGACCTTCTCCTCCTAGATTGATGGTGGCTGCTTCGCGGCGATTGAAGAAGCATAACCCGCCTAACTCTTTGCCTTCGGTGAGCTTAAGTGGCGAATTTTCCGGGGAAATCCCTGCAATGATTAGCCGATCATCGTGGCAATAGTATTGCTGCACTTTACCTCGTTCAAATATCGATTCAATGAGGTAGCGATCGCGCAGTGTTTGTGTATCGTAACGGCCGTAGTCCTCGGCATGTGTCGAATAATAGCTTTTCATAATTCTTAATCCGTTAAATTTGAAACGAGTGAACCCAACCCATAACTTGTTAATGGGTTCACTCAATAATGTTTTTAAATCTGGTTTCTTATGGGTAGAGCAGGTTTGGAAGCCACATAACCAAACCGGGCATGAAAGTGACGATGAGTAAGACGAGAACCAAAGGTACTAAAAATGGCATGGTTGCTACGACACATCGCTCGAAACTCAATTTGGAAATACTGGACAAAACATAAAGAACAACACCGACTGGCGGTGTCAGTAGGCTAATCATTAAGGTCAGCACCATAATGACGCCAAAATGTACGGGATCTACCCCAAGTTGAGTCACGGTTGGAAGCAGCACAGGGACAAGAATTGTCATGGCAGCAATGGTTTCCATAAAACACCCGATTACCAGTAGCAAAAGCAAAATGATGCTGAGAACCACGTATTTGTTGTCGGATATTGTCATTAGCCCATCTGCCATTGCGGTAGCAATATTATGATTGGTGAGTAACCAAGCAAAAATAGAAGCAGCGGCAACCACAAATAAGACGACGGCTGTTGTTTCTATCGATTTTAATGAAACCGCCGCTAACCTTTTTAAATTTAAGCTCTTGTAAACGACTGAACCTAAAAATAGCGCCCAAGCTACCGCAGCAATAGCGGCTTCTGTTGGAGTTAGAACGCCTGTCGTAATTCCGCCAACCACAATAATGGGAGTGAGTAAGGACAAGAATGCGCCTTTACTGCTTGATGCGACTCTTCTCATTGAAAATGCACTGTCTACTGGGTAATTTCGACGCTTGGCATACCACCCAATCATGACCATAAGCGCGACTGCCATCATCAGCCCCGGGATCAATCCTGCTGCAAACAGCTTCCCTATAGAGGCGGACGCCAAAACACCGTAAATCACCATAGGTAAAGAGGGAGGAATAATGGGGCCTATAGTGGAAGACGCGGCGGTGATACCAACGGAGAACTCGCTGTCGTATCCGGCTTCGCGCATGGCCTTTATCTCAATAGCGCCAAGCCCTCCCGCATCCGCAACCGCAGCTCCGGACATCCCTGCAAACACGACACTTCCGCCAACGTTTACATGTCCTAGGCCGCCAGGTAGCCAACCCACAAGTGATTTGGCAAAGTCAAAAATACGATTCGTTATTCCTGCTGAATTCATTAAATTACCGGCGAGAATAAAAAATGGCACCGCCAAAAGGGGGAAACTGTCCACACCACTCACCATTCGATGCAGCACAACCATGCTTGGCAAACTGGCGTCGATCAAAATGAACAACAAAGATGCACCCGCCAAAGCGACGGCAACAGGAAGCCCAATTAAAATAAATACGGCGGCCGCGATAAATAAAATAGCAATCATGATGGATCCTCCGATGAATGATCATCGTTATTCTTGAAGCGCTTTATCGATCGATAAATTTCGATGATCAACATCGCAACAAAAGCGGTTGCAACGGATTGGTAAATGACACTTCTGGATAAATCGATAGCCATTAGCTTTTGGAATTGCATGGCGTCTGCAACGGTTAAGCATAGGTAAATCGCACTGGCAAAAAACAGGGACTGTAATATTGAGTTAAACCAAACCATCTTTTTCTGATAAGCAGGTGGAAGCTTGGAAACGAAAAACTGTACGCTAATGTGTGCATGCCTTTTTAGCGCTAATGCAGCACCAAAAAAGGTCAGAACAATCAGAATATTTCGAGCAATTTCTTCTGTCCAAACGGCGGAATCGTTAAGAAAGTAGCGGGTAAAAAACTGATAAAAAACAACAAACGCCAATACCCAGAAAGCTAGAATACAAAACCATTCGAGTATGCCTATGCTACTCCACGTGAAATTTTTGTCTTCGTCTTCGATGAATCCGCTTGCTTCATCTTCTGTTTGTGTGATGTTTTGTTTGTCGTATTGCCTCACGGGTGCCTCTCTATGTTTTTCCGCTTCTCGGAAATCTGAGGGTTACCAGTGTTCTCTGCGTCTAACATTTCACGCTCCTAGAGGTTTACAACTTGGTTCGTTATGCCATGCGTAACGAACCAAATTGAATGGAAATTAAAGTTCTTGGAATCGTTTGTAGACTTCTTCCGACCAAGAAGCGTGTTTACCATTGTGAACCGACATTGCAGCCTTGCGGAATGCGTTACGGTCGATGTCTGTATTTATGTTGACGCCTTGTTCAACAAACCAAGCAACCAAGTCTTTCTCTGATTGGCGAATGTCATTACTGGCGCCAGCCGACGCCTCGACGAATACTGTTTTGAACATGCTTTTATCGCTGTCAGACAATTTGTTCCAAGTAGGACCGCCAACAACCGTAACTAGGCTATCAATGATATGCCCTGTCAGATTGATGTACTTTTGCACCTCGTAAAACTTCTTGGCTTGGATGGTTGGTAAGGGGTTTTCTTGTCCATCAACAACACCTTGGGAAAGCGCCAAGTAAACCTCTGAAAACGCGATGGGCGTTGCGTTCGCTTCGACCGAGTCTGTAAACATCTGGAAGAGTGGCGCTGGTGGAACACGAAGCTTCATGTCTTTCATATCGGCAGGCTTAGATACTGGCGTGTTCGACGTCACCATACGTTGGCCATAGTAAGTAAGCGATTGAATGTTGTGCCCTGTTACTGACTTATACCCGTTACTTAAATCCGCGAACAATGAACTGTTCGCGTAAGCGTTAAAGTGATCAAAATTACGAAGCATAAACGGCGCGCTCGGTATGGCGAGTGGACCATATGAACGGCCAACGAATGTTGAACCAGTATAAATAATATCAATTGTTCCTAAACTTAAAGATTCGTTGATTTCATTTTCTTTACCGAGTGACGCGGCGGGGAAAACTTGAACTTCGAATTTTCCATTACTGCGTTTGCCAATTTCTTCTGCTGCCCAAACTGCCCATTTATGGTAAGGGGTAGAAGTTTCGTATACGTGTGCCCACTTAAGCTTTTCTGCCGAGACTACTGCTGGGGAGAACAAGCTAGAAAGTGCCAATGTGGTCGCTGTAAAGCTTAGGGTTACACGTTTTAGCCATTTCCTTTTGTCCATTTTTTGCTCCTTAAAAATTAAACGTGTTTCACTATTTTCCAGTTTTTAAAATGTATGCGTTGTCATCCTTTCGATTAAAAAATTAACACATGTATGTCATCATACAAGTTGTTTTTTTAATCAATACCAGCTCGATTTAGTATGCAATAATATTCATTTTTGAGCGTTTAACTTTTTATTAACTTTTTGAAAGAATGAAAGTTTGTAAAACATGAAATTCTTAATTTGAGCGATATGAGAGATAAATCGAATTCTATTTATTGTGCGCAAAGTCAATATTTATTATTTTTGAGACAGGGTAAGGAGGCAATATATCGTCCAAATATACTCGTGCGCACTCACTAGATTTTAATGGGTGTTGTTTATTTCTATGAAATTGAATTAGGATGATGTAGCCAAGCGACTTAAAACCAGCTGACCGCTTGAAGCGACTGAACCATAAATAGAAATGATTAAAGTTGGTGGAGGCTATTTACTAAAATGTTAGGCAAGAGAAAAACACTGGCATCTCAACTTATTGAAAAAATAAAGAAAGACATTATTGATGGTAATTTGTCTCCTGGAGATAAGTTGCCATCAGAACAAAGCCTTATTAATCAGTATGGTGTAAGCCGAACTGTCGTACGTGAAGCGATAGCAGGGCTAAGGGCGGACGGAATGGTTGTGACTCGTCAGGGAATTGGTGCTTTCGTTACGGAAAACCCTGTTAATAAACTCGAGTTATTTAATCCGACGACGCTAAAAGATATTTTGCACGTACTCGATTTGAGGCTATGCCTAGAAACTAAAACGGCGCAACTTGCCGCGGAGCACCACACCGACGCTCAGTTGGCGAAAATAGAAGCGGCGTTGGGTGCCTTCAAAAAAGCGGAGTACGATTATAGCGAAGTATCGATTGCGGATTTTCAATTTCATATCGCGATTGCAGAGGCGTCTGGCAACCCTTATTTCCTAAAATTGCTGGAACACTTAGGCCCCCAAATTATCCCTCACTCCCGTATCGATTTATATCAATTGCCTGATGATGAAGCTGACTTTCTAGATCGTGTCTACTTAGAACACAAGAAAATGTATGAATATATCGCGGAAAGGGATATTGAAAACGCTGGAAATACAATGGCTTCTCATTTAGAAAAAGGCATTTCAAGATATAAAAAGCTGGATTCCGAATCGGCTAATTAGCCATACATTTATTTTTATATATGGTTTCATTTTTTCTCTAATTTATTTTTTCAAATTCACATTTATCGTGCAGCCCGTCACATAAATAGCAAGTTTTCATTTAATTATATTGACAGTTTTGACTGTAACTTAATAAGAATTGTCATGCGTTGTTCATTCTTTGTCGACAACCTCAGGGTTTATTTGAGGTTGTTATACGTAGTATTCGACAAAGTAAGAACGTTAAAACTTTAACCTCTTTTCTGTCGTTTACTTTTCGATTTGTTCTTTGATCTCATCTTAATTAGGTGAATCAAGTGATTGAGAGGTAACAACGATGCACTCCTCAATTCAATGTAATCTTCGTAGGTTTACCGGAGCGATGCTCTTTCCTTTGATGATTGCACTACCCCAACAACTCAGTGCTTCCCCTGTAGCGAATGATTACGATTTTGTTGTTACAGAAGATGGCACTTACATCTGGTTTATTGATGAGCGAGCCAGAATCAACGACGGTGTGCTTTACACATCCTATGTAAAAATTGATGGTTTTACAGGTATGTCTACGCTGGATTTAGAATCTGGGTCTAGAATCGGTGATGACATCGACCTCAGTAGCTTTCAACAAGCAGATGACCACAACAACGGCGCTATTCTTCCACTGCAAAATGGAAAAATGATGTCTCTGTATACACTACACGACGCTAGACGAACGCAATATTATCGAGTCTCTAACAAATCTCTGCCGCTGACGTTAGAAGACTGGGGAGAAGAGAGGACGTATCCCATTCCTAGTACTGCTACATACAATAACGCGTATCAACTGTCGGCAGAAAATGGAAAAATCTACAATTTTTTCCGGGTCGGTGCTCGTGATCCGTATTACGTTACTTTTGATGCCAATGGCGACAACCCGACTGAAGCAAAACACTTTATTCAAAATGGTACTCAATGGTGGGATAGGGCGTATGCGAAATACGCATCGAATGGCGTAGATAGAATCGATTTTTTCTTTACCGACGGTCATCCGACGCCCAAACGAACCAGTTTATATCACCTCTATATTAAAAACGGAAAAACATACAAATCTGATGGAACACTCATTGGAAATATGGATGATGCTCCATTCGCTGTGACAGATGGAACGGTGGTTTACCAGCAAGGAGAAGACGGAACAAACCGCTCACCTTGGAACCATGAAGTTCGTTATGATTCCTCAGGTAACCCTGTCCTTCTCTATAGTCATCAATACGACAAAAATACCCTCGATTACTACATGGCGACTTGGAACTCATCAACTAACCAATGGAATAAAATTTGGGTAGCTGATGCGGGAGACTCCCTAATTCCTCAAGCAATGACAGCACCCGATGGAACAAGGTTTGGCGGGTCGCAGATCGACTATGCAGGGGGGATTACTCTTAATCCATACAATTCAAATGAGCTGTTTATTTCCACTAATGTCAATCCAACAACGGGTCTAGACACGGATAAGTTTGAAATCTACAAAGGTGTTTTGAGCGGAACGAACTTTACTTGGGAAGCCTTAACCTCAAACTCGCCAGACAATAATTACCGTCCGTTTGTCCCATTTGGTGCAGAACGTTCAGGTGAGCAAGTCGTCATTTGGTTTACTGGTAAGTATGAATCCTTTGTTAATGGGTACAAAAACCTGCAAAGCACTGGAGAACCTTATTACTTCAAAGGGTATGACTCGAAAATTGTAGGGAGATACATCAATAGTCCGAGCGCTTACATCGCGAGAACTTGCCAAGCGGTTCACGTTTCTCCCTCTTCATCCAACACGACGGCCTATGGTGGCAACCAAGATCAAGGGAGTGCAACCTTTAGCAATAATGGTATTACACTAACGGGGAATAGCTGGAAAGGCATTGATATCGACTATCGAGTGACGCCAAACACCACGGTGTCTTTTGAGTTCAAATCAGATACTCAAGGTGAAGAGCATGCCATTGGGTTTGATAACAACTTATCTGTAAGTAACCAATTACGCGCTCGCTTACATGGCACGCAAAAAGACGCCAATATTGAAGGTAGGTTTGACACTTATCATACCAACGGAGCCTTTTCACGCTTCATCACACCTATTGGGAAATCCATAGCTAATCAACCATTTAATGCAAGCTATCTTGTTGTAAATGCCGATGATGATGCAACGGCACAAGGTGATTCGACGTTCCGAAACATCTTGATATTTGAAGACTATAGCGACGTTTACTTTAGCCGTAATCAAGTCGATGTTTATGACGCCAACCAAGGTGATGGCGGAACATTTGAGGTGTCTCCGGATGGCAGCACTTTGTCAATCACCAATAATGGGTGGCGAGTAGTTGAACTTCCTTATGACATCACGCCAAGTACCGTTATGACATTTGATTTTAAAAGTACTCAACAAGGTGAGTTTCACGGCATCGCGATGGATAAAGATTTAGTCCTTAACAATGGTGAAACTCGTTTCTCCCTTTATGGAACCCAAGGCGACCCAAGCTCAAACGAAAGCTTTAAAACCTACGATGCAAGCGGTGAGTTTCAACATTTCACGATCCCTGTCGGTCAATTTGCAACTACTGAAAGAACAAATTATCTAGTGCTTATTGCTGACCATGACAATGGTGAAAAAAATGGTGAGTCGGTGTTTCGCAATGTCCGCATCTTTGACGATGCAAATGGAAACCTTATTGATGATCGCTGTGATCCAGCGTTTTGAAGATCCCAGATCTCACGACAAATTTTTAACTAAGGACAGTTAAGATGAAAGCTACAGTAACTAAGCTATCTCTTCTCGGCGCACTATGCCTAAGCGGGACGGCGTTTGGGGGATACAAATTTACCCCAAACGATATGCTCAATACCTCAAAGTTGGTCCATGATTACTGGGTTGATAATGGGTTCTACGACAGTCAATACGCACCAGATACGAATTGGATATATGGGGCGTACCATATTGGTGAGTTCGATTATTTCAAGCTGACCGGTAATGGAAAAGCATGGGACAACACCCTAAATTGGGCAAGAGCCTTTTCCTATGAACCTCACGGGTCTTGTACGACAACCCATGCGGATCATCAAGCGGTAGGACAGGTCTTCTTCGAGTTGGCTCCTTTAGCCAATGAACCTGACGGCATCCTAGATTGCTTAAAAGACAGCGTGATGGGGGTGGTTAATTCTTCCTATACACGCTATTGGTCTTGGGCGGATGCTCTTTACATGGCTCCAGCTGTTTGGCCATTAATGGCCGACACATTGACGAGTGAGTCAGAGAAACAAGCAGTTTATCAGTCGCTATATACTCAATTCCAATCAACCTACAACGAACTTTGGAATGAAGAGTATGATCTGTGGGCGCGGGATTCTAGATACGTTTTCCCCAGAAATCCGAGCCCAGATGGTAACCCCATGTTTTGGTCACGCGGTAATGGCTGGGTATATGGCGGGATTGCCCGATTGTTAGATCGGCTACCTGAAGATGCACCTCACTACAATGAATATGTGACCAATTTTGTAAAAATGTCGGCAGCCCTTAAAAATGCTCAATTAGCCGATGGATTCTGGGGAGCTGATCTTATTGAGCCGCACCATATCAATGCTCCGGAATCGAGTGGAACCACATTTTTTGTTTATGGCATGGCAATAGGTATTCGACTCGGTATTTTAGATGCTGAAACGTATATGCCAGTCATCGAAAAAGGGTGGTTAGCGCTCGCGAATACCGCGTTACAGGATTCTGGTCGATTAGGTTGGGCTCAAGGTGTGGCTCATGAACCATACATGGCATACGCGAGAGCAGGATCTAGCCAGCCTTACACGGTAGGTTCTTATTTGGCAGCCTCTGGCGAAATCTATCATCTTCTATCAGATAACAATATTGCAGAAAATAAAGCCGTAACATGTTCAGCTGAACCTCAGCCAACCTTGGCACCTTGTAGCCAAGCGGTCGACGGAAATATCGCTGGGCGCAAACGTTGGTCAGCCAATGCGTTGCCTTCGTGGATTGAAATCGATCTAGGTGAGGTTAGCGAGCTTTCAGCATTTAGAGGGCATTTCTATTTCGACCGTGATTACCAATACAAAGTAGAGGTAAAAGTTGATTCTGGCAGCCAGTACGAGCTGGTACTCGATCAACTGAATAATACAGACGGTCGTGCAAGCCTAATAGGGTTACCTGACAATACATTTGGTCGATATGTTCGTGTTACTGTCGAAGATGCAGCAACTTACAATGGTAGCTGGGTAAGTATCAGAGAGTTGGAAGTGTTTGGTAAACCATCCGCATTAGAGAGTGTTTCATTAAACAAACCAGTGACTTGCAGCGATGAACCACAACCTCAATACAGTTGCAACCAAGTTGTAGATGGAAATGAAGGTGCCGGAGACCGTTGGTCGGCGATGACGTTCCCACAAAGTGTAGAAGTGGATCTCGGTTCATTACACACGTTGAATGGATTCGCGTTGAGTGCTCTCAATAACCGAGAATACAACTTTGATATTAAAGTGAAAGCGACGGAAGCTGCCGATTATCAGTTGGTCAGTGATGTAGTGGGTGGTGATGGAACCGGGCAATATCAAGCCCTTACTCCTGTCGTTACTCGATACGCAAAACTGACCGTAACAGGCATCGCCGACAATTCGTCTAACTGGGTGAGTTTGCGAGAATGGGATTTGTACGGGAGAGAGTACTCTCCAGCCATAATCCAGCCAACGTCGTTTACGTGCAACAATGAGCCACAGGCTCAATACGGCTGCGAAAACTTGTTTGATGGCAGTTCGTCGTCTGGAGACAGGTGGTCGACAGATGGTTATGGCGTCGTAGAAGCGGAGCTCGGGAATGAGAAATCTATACGAGCTTACAGCCTCAGTACTTTTCAAGACCGAAAGTACGGCTACAAACTCGAAGCGCTAAACTCAAATGGTGAATATGTCATTATCGATGAGCGAGACAGCAATGCATCTGAACCAGGAGTTCAGCACATTCTGCCAAACTCAGTCAGTACATCTAAAGTGCGTCTCACCGTCACGGAGTTCCCGCCTGGGATCATTCCATGGACAAGCTTGACAGAGCTCTCGCTGTACGAGTAAAACTTCGCGCCCTGTGATAGCAGGGCGTTTATCTTTACAGGAATGAATGTTAAAGCATCAAAGGGCTTACTTGCTCTCGTATCTGCGTTGAAAATCCTATTGCGTGTATAGATATAGGTCTAATTCTTGCGATATGCCGCAGAAATTCGCCAGCTTCTTGATGGTTTTGTAATCTTGGACACACCAGATCAATAGCTTATGTGTTAAATTTTACCTCCACTTGGTTATGAGCTTTTAAAACAAGCCAAACCAGATCTGAACAAGTAGTTTGCGTTGAAATAGGATGTTTTGATGTTTAAGAAAGTGGATGTTCCGAGTATGACTTCAGCAGGGTTGAAAGTAGGTGACTCTGTGATTTCGTTAGACAGAATTGAAGAACTGTATGTGAAGGATTACACCACAATAGACAAGGTGAAAAGAGCTGCACTGATAGCATTCGTGTTTGGTTTTGTTGCCTTGCTTGTCCACCCGTTGTACGCCGGATTGCCCGTCTTTTTATTGGTGTATTGGTTCGCGTATGCTAAATCCCCCATCTATGAATTGCGAGCGGTTGTTAAATCGGGCAACCCAGAAACCGAAGATTTGGATACCGGATTGCACAAAACCGTATCCAGAGAAGATTACATCTTGGTGATCGAAAAATTCCACGCCATTAAAGCATATAACGAAATGACGGCACATTAGCCTATAGTGCTGGGCGACACTTCTAAACTATCTGGATACCGACAGTATTGAGTTTACCGGTATCCACTTTCGTTCTCTTGTTAGATATTCACATCCCGAATGGGCTTGTTTAGAATACTGTGTTAGCCCATAAAAGTGACGCGCTTTATCAAGCCATCTTCAACTTCATATGCAGCAATAACCTTCAAGCTATTTTCAATTTCTCCAGACGCTAAGCTCGACGATTCTGCCAATTCATGATCAACCAAAAAACGGTCGTGAACAATGCGCTTTAGCGATGTCGCGTTTAAATACGTTAAGCTCGCAAACTTCTTTCCATAACGCTCAATCAACGTATCTCTCCCTGTGTATTGAAGCCCTTTAGAGAAAGAGTTAATCTCCACATTTTCGTGATAAGTGGCTGCGAAAGCATCAATGTCGCGCGCGTTGTAGGCGTCGAGTTGTTGATCGACGATGGCAATGGTGGCAAGTTCCGTTTCAGTATGCATCTGGTATCCCTTTTTTTGTTTGGCGAAGAGGGTATACACAATTAAGTAAAAGGTATAGTCAAACTGATTCAAGATGCTGCGTTCGCCGATTATAGATCCGCTAAAAAGTGAATGATCGACCCAGTCTCCGGGTTTTAGGTAGAGTATCGCTCAAAGTACAGCTAACTACTTAATTATAAATAGCTAGACTCTTGTGGTAGCCTCACAGCAACTTAAACAAACGTTGCGTAGTTATTGAGAAAGATGAAACAGTCCATTGTCGGTTACCATAAAGATGGTTTTGATGATTGGGTGGCGGAATTACAGTGCGGTCATTTTCAACATGTCCGGAATAAACCTCCCTTTATAAATAGACCTTGGGTTGAAACGGAGACAGGTCGTGATTCTATGTTGGGCTATAAATTGAATTGCAAAAAATGCGATTTAGGTGAACCAAAAGATCAGATTTAGCCCGCTAGGTCTATGTATTGGTTGATATTCTTACTTAGGTTGCCAGTTTATACCAATGTTTTTACCAACTCCAAATCGTTGAGAACCACCGAACTTAAACGTTCCTTGCTCCGTTTCCCTGTTTCGATAAATCCATGTTTTCTATAGAAAGTCAGAGCAGATTTGTTTGTATCCAGTGCCCATAACGTGATTTGGCTTACAGATGAGCATGCCAATTTCAATTCGCATTCTTCCATAAGCTTAGAACCAATCCCTTTGTCAAAATGGCTTGGTAAAAGGTAAATAGAGCTGATTTCGATACTCTGAGATGAGAGATTGGGTTGAGCTTTTTCAAAACTGATAAAACCGACGATTTTCTGATTTTCTTCGGCGACAAGTAAATTGGCGAGGCTTTTACTGATCACGTTTGTCCACAGTTTGGTTCTGCGCTCAATAGTTTGTTGTTTAATAAATTCGTCAGGCATAAGACCGTGATATGCTGCCTGCCACGATGTAACATGAGTATGTGCTACTTCGGATACGTCTTCTAAGACTGCCTCCCGAATTCTAATCTCCATTCTCCTATCTCCTTGAAATCATGAATATCCTTTTAACGGATGATACTGACTTTCAATGCATTGTGTTGGTTTAAATTGTTTCAAAGACTCAATACTTGACCCGACTATAGGATCTTCATTTAGTTAAAGTGACACGGTCACGTAGTGTGGGGGATTTGGAGCCTAGAAGCCGAGTGAACATAATAAATTTTTATAACCACTCGGCATCCATGAAGGTGGAATACCGCGAATTCACCGCTTTTGGAGGTACCGTTTGTTTTAAATCTTGGAGTATTAAAGATAACGTTCGTTAACTGTTCATAATTTTCATTGAAGGGGAAGGGATAAGCGGGGCATCAGTCTGGCTCTGAACCTCATCGAAACGAACACCTTCAGCGATTTCAGTCATGACCATTCCCTGAGACGTGATTTCAAATACGCCCAGTTCTGTCACCACCATGTCGACCTGACCGGTGGCGGTTAAAGGGAGAGTGCATTGTTTAAGAAGTTTGGGTTTCCCTTTGGCGGTATGTTCCATCGCAATGATGACTTTCTTGGCTCCGACGACCAAATCCATCGCACCTCCCATTCCCGGCACCATTTTCCCCGGCACTATCCAGTTGGCCAGATTGCCTTGTTCGTCCACTTCTAATGCACCCAAAACGGTTGCATCGACATGACCACCGCGGATAATGGCAAATGAGTCGGCGCTATTAAAATACCCAGCCCCCTCAATGGCGGTGATGTATTGGGCTCCGGCGTTAACCAAATCCCAGTCTTTTTGGGTTTCATCCGCCATTTCGCCAATACCGAGTAAGCCGTTTTCTGCCTGAAAGAGAATCTCTATTTCTGGGCTAATTTCATTGGCAACCAGAGTAGGTAAACCAATGCCTAAGTTCACCACATCACCATCGTTAAACTCTTGGGCTACACGCTTGGCGATGCGTTGTCTGATTGTTTGTTTGGATTTACTCATCAGGATGCCTCTTTCTGGTAGATGTGGTCGACATACAAGCTAAGAGTATGAATGGCTTCCGGCTGTATGCTGCCAATGTCCACCAGCTCGATGGCTTCAACAATCACGGTCTCTGCGGCGGTTGCCATGATAGGGTTAAAGTTCTGGGTGGTTTTGTTGTAGAAGACATTGCCGCGTGCATCGACTTTGGAGCCGCGAATCAGCGCCAAATCGGCTTTAAGTGGCGTCTCTAACAGAAAAGTTTCTCCATCGACCTCCACCGTTCTTTTTCCCTCTGCCACTAAGGTGCCTAGCCCAGTCGGGGTTAAGACACCCCCCAAACCAGCCCCACCAGCTCTTATCCTTTCAGCTAGAGTGCCCTGAGGAACAAGCTCAACTTCCAGCTCGCCCGAATTCATCTGTGCCCCTGTTTCAGGGTTTAACCCGATGTGGGAAGCGTAGAGCTTTTTTACTCGCTTTTGGGCGATCAGTCGGCTGACACCGTGTTCCGGATAACCAGTGTCGGTGCTGATTAATGTGATGTCTTTAATGTCATTTTCAATCAATAAATCAATCAAACCTTCAGGTGCGCCAGTCGACATAAACCCACCGATCATGATCGTCATGTCATCTTTTAAGAGAGAGGCAACGCCTGATTTTTCTATTTTTTTCTTCATGACCTTTTCGTCTTTCTGCATGATAGCTATGCCCCGATTCGCTTTAGAATGACAGCGGTTCCCATGCCACCACCAATACACAAAGACGCCAAGCCTATATTTGCTTTTGAGCGATTGAGCTCGTACACCAATGTAGTCACGACTCGGTTGCCGGATGCTCCAATTGGATGCCCCAGCGCAATTGCGCCTCCGTTGGAATTACTGCGTTCAAGAATCCAATCTTGGGAAACACTATGTTGCTCACTAAGCTGTTTGATAACGCCCAGGGATTGTGCAGCAAACGCTTCATTAAGCTCAAAACAGTCAATTTGATTGAGGCTCATATGTGCTTTCTTAAGCGTATTGGCAATGGCATTGACTGGACCAAGCCCCATGATTTCCGGCTCAATACCTGCTTGACCATATTCAACAAGTTCGGCTAATGGTGTGAGCCCTAATTGCTTAACAGCAGTTTCACTCGCCAGTAATATTGCGGATGCTCCGTCGTTGATGCCAGAAGCATTACCAGCGGTGACAGAGCCGGATTTACTAAAGGCAGGGCGCAGTGCTTGCAGTTGTTCCAACGTGCAGTCGCGTTTGGGGAATTCATCTTGTGCAACAACCGTTTCTTTCCGGCGGGTTGCTACAGTGACGGGCGCTATTTCTTGGTCAAATCTGCCTTCATCTTGGGCGCGAACGGCTTTAAGTTGGCTTTGGAGTGCGTATTGGTCTTGCTCTTCGCGAGAAAGGTTCAGCTTCTCGACAATGTTCTCCGCTGTGATGCCCATAGGGTATTGATAGAATGCATCGGTGAGCCCGTCATGCATGATGGTATCCACCATGGTTTGATTGCCTATTCTGTGCCCACGGCGGTTATCACCAGAAACAACAAATCCTGCGTTAGACATGCTTTCCATACCACAGGTCATGACGACTTGTGCGTCGCCGGCTCGGATGTGGCTGGCGGCATCGGTCATCGCTTTCATTCCACTGCCACATATCATGTTGAGCGTGTAAGCGGGTACAGACGAAGGTATGCCTGCCTTAATGGAAGCCTGCCTGCCCGGTCCCATTCCACTTCCAGCGGAAAGTACGTTGCCGACGATCACCTCATCGATATTCTCGGGAGGGATATTGGATTGCGTGATAGCGGCTTTGATCGCATGAGCACCAAGCTCCACCGCGCTGAGTGGCGACAGACCACCATTGAAATTTCCAATAGGTGTGCGTTTTGCCGCAACGATATAAATGGCTTCCATCTGCTTACTCTTGTTCCTGAATACGTCAATCTCAGTGTACGAAAGAACGGACTGAGGGTGTTATAAGCAGAAATTCAAAGCCACTTTGCATATTTGCAAGGTGAGATACAAATGTATGAAGAATCGCGGCAGAATAGCCATTCTTATACTTGAGGAGTATCGCGTTGAAAGGGATTCAAACAACTACAGAACCAAGGCAAACTAAGCTGGGGAAATGCGTTATATGATTTCATTAACCCAATCTCAAGCCCAAAAACTAGCGCTACTTTCACAAGGGTTACCGCCCAAATCTCCTAAGTCTCACTCCACTTCACATACGTTAAAGGTGATTGAGCAGCTTGGTTACATTCAGATAGATACCATTTCAGTGGTTCAGCGAGCGCATCACCATGTGTTGTGGAGCCGCAACCCCAATTACCAACCTGATCATCTTGAAAAGCTTGTCGCTGAAAATAAAGTGCTGGAGTACTGGTCACATGCCGCCTCTTTTCTGCCAATGAAGAACTTTCGTTACACCTTACCTCGTAAAATAGCCATTAAATCTGGCCAGCAAGGGCATTGGTACAAGAAAGATACGAAGCTAATGAGCCATGTGATCAAACGTATAGAGGAAGAAGGACCACTGCTCGCCAAAGATTTTGATTCGAAAGGCACAAAAATTAATGGCTGGGGAGCGAAACCTGCCAAACGTGCATTGGAATACCTGTTTATGCAGGGAGACTTAATGATTCCGGAGCGTCGAGGTTTTCAGAAAGTGTACGACTTAACCGAGCGTGTACTGACGCCGGAAATCGATACCTCTGTACCGACATCGCAAGAGCATGCGCATTTTTTAGTTCTTTGCTATTTGAAAGCACATGGGCTTGGAACAATTTCTGAAATGATCTATTTGCTCAAGGATGTGAAAGCCAATGTGACTCAAGCACTCCATGATTTATGCGATGAAGGCACAATTGTTGAACTTGAAGTTCAAGGGAACGGTTATTGGGCACTTTCAGAATCTTTACCTTTATTGGATACACGCCTGAATCGTAAACGAGCAAAAATTCTTTCACCGTTTGATAACCTTCTTATTCAAAGAAGGCGAGCCAGTGTATTCTTCAATTTTGATTACTTAATCGAATGTTATGTGCCTGAAGCAAAGCGCCAATTTGGCTACTTTTGTTTGCCCATTTTATGGAATGGGGAATTAGTCGCGAGGGCAGATTGTAAGGTGGATAAAGGCACCTCTACGTTGAATGTGATCCATTTATTTATAGAGGCTTCACTGAAAAAGAAATCGGAATTCTTAGAGGCATTAGAACAAGAACTCATGGATTTCAGTGTGTTCAACCAGTGTGAAAAGTATGAAATTTTTAAGATCTCTGAACGTTGATTGTTGCTCGCTTTATGGACATTACTCCAGCAAAAAGGTCTTAAACTGCTTCGCCGCAGGAGACGCCTTATTTTGTGGCTGGTAGAACAAGTTGAGGCTCCACAAGCTTGTGTCGTATTCACTTAACAGTTGGATGAGCTGTTGGTTTTCAAGAGCGTTTTTCACGATGAATTCGGGCAGATAAGCAATTCCTGCGCCTTTTAATGCCCCCTGGAGAAGCAGGTCACTGTCGTTTACTTCCAGTGATTTTGGCACCTTCACTATTAGGGTTTCATCATCCTTTTTGAATATCCAATCATTACTGCCAGTTAAGGTGGTCGCGAATAGGCATTGGTGCAAGGTGATGTCGGTAGGAGTTTCGGGTTTACCGTTTTTAGCTAGATATTCTGGTGACGCAATGGCCACAAAGGGTTCCGAAATCAGCTCTCGGCGAACGAGATGTACATCTCGGTCTCGATAACCTTGGTAATGAGCGTTGGCGCTGATGATCAAATCGGCTCTGTCGGAATGGTCGAGCGCCCATGGTGTTACTGTAAGATTGAATGTGACTTTAGGGTGAGATTTCATGTAATCAGAAATCTTATCCATCAAAAAATTATTGGCATACGCTGGTGTACAAGCAATGTTAATGTGCCCGTTATTCTCGCTTTGAAAGCCTTCTAACTTTCGGCGTATTTGGTCGCTGCTATCCACTATAGGAGCAAACTCATCAAACAGGGTTTGGCCCGCAGGTGTTGGGGTAAGAAGTCGGTTAGATCGATGGCAAAGCGTCATGCCAAAATGTTGCTCCAACTCTTGCAACCAACGGCTCCCAGCTGAAACGGAAAGCTCAAACTCCCTTGCTGCTGCGGAAATAGAGCCGGTCCTAATCACCGAAACAAAAAACGCCATTTTGTCGAGCATACCCATCCTTGATTACTTTTCTTACTCAATGGACTTTAAACGAAACCAAAATATCTTGGCTGAGATTGGATTGAAAGTGTGAGTTTGAATGGAAAACCGCCCTGCGGTGCAGGGTCGGCTAGATGCGCTAGTATCAATTAGAAATAGAGTCGCATGTCACTAAAAGTGATTTCTTACCCTTTTGTAAGGTTATGTGAGATCCCATTGAATCTGTTGCACTATCTCTAATAGAGCTTCGGATTCGAATCGCCTCGTCTCCCTTGAGAATGATAGTGTCAAATGCGCTAACGAAAGGTTTAGATACTGAATGTTCTACGATAACTGCACTTGCTAATAGTATTTCAATAGCCGAATCAGAGAATATAGTTACTTTCGCTTCTTGATAATTTGGCGTGAGGGACACTGGTTTGGCGACAATCATCTTTCCTTCGTTTTCCAAATAGCCATCGTTTAGTAACGCGCAGCTAATTGGACTTGAAGCGAGAGAAATGGAACTAAAAGCTAGACTTGTAATGAAAGTAGCTATTTTGAAAGCTCTGAAAATCATTAATAAAATACCCCTTTCCCTACGGGCTTTCCGTTCATTATTTGCCATCTTAATCTTTTTTCGATTTCCCACAAACCTCTTCTAAACTCACCCAGCGTGCTATCTTCGAATTCTCTTAAGATTTGAGCAAGTCTTTTGGTTAACCCAAATTTTCCGTTCAATTTATCCATTGCCCAAGTTGTGGCAAGTCCAACCAAAATAGCTATTGCAAGAGGTGCGGCTGCTACAGTCGTTACCGTCCCAATAGCTACTGCGGCTGCAGCAGAGAATATCGCTGCGATACCAATGGTAAGTAAGTCATAGGCAAGGTCTGCAAACAGCTCAGAAAGTAGAAACCTATCCTTAAACAGATGCTCAATAATCCTTAATGGGACTGTAAAGAATAGAGTTAGTCGAGCGCCACTTCGTACAGATTGCTTTATAGCCGCTTTACCAATTGCCATATCCATAACTTTCATATTATTAGCTAAGTATCTAGTGCCCTTGAAAATTCTACGGTTGCGAGGCCAGCCTTTGAAAATTACGTAGGTCTTTCCAGAAACCGTTTTCTGAACAACTTTTCCTCGTACTCCTAAATCACGCACTATTTTAGTTAACGTATGTAGGTCTAGGGCAACGGATGCATTCCCACCTATTTGTTGTGCAATGGGTATCTTGTTCTCTTTTGCGATGGTTATTAATTGCTCTACAGATAAGACGTACGCAGTTTCATGATTGTTTTTCAAATCTTGATCAAGCCTTGGTAAGGCTATTGGGTAGGGGCTCATATGGTAGTTAACTCAATTGTTTGAAAATTAACCAGATTTTATTTTAAAGAGATTTGGTTGCTATCTACGCTGCTAAGTAATGCGATTCACACCACATTGAAATATGGATGATTATTCTAACAATTACATTTAGTTGAGGTGGAAGTTAAAAAAGGGGCGGAAAACCGCCCTGCGGTGCAGGGCGACGGGCTATTTAGGGCTGGCGTCCGAAAAAGCAGATAACGCTAGGCAGTTACTTTCAATCTCGACCAGCCTAGGATATGGCGCGAGGTCGAATTCGAAGCGGCGGGCGTTGAATACTTGAGGGACCAAAAAGATATCGGCAAGAGTGGGGCTATCGCCACAACAAAATGCGGTGTCTGATTTAGACAGCTTCTTCTCTAGTCCTTCAAAACCTTGCTGCAACCAGTGGTGATACCAAGCAAGCTTTTCTTCCTCACTTTGCGCCAATTCGCCGGTTAAATGCTTTAACACTCGAAGATTGTTAAGTGGATGCATGTCGCACGCGACGTCGTAGGCTAGGGCACGGCACTGCGCTCGTTTGATTGGGTGCTCAGGCAATAAGGGCAGCTCTGGGTAGAGCTCATCGAGGTATTCGATGATCGCGAGCGACTGAGTAATAATGTCTCCTTGCGTTTCCAAAGAAGGCACTAAGCCAGCGGAATTCACTTCAAGGTATTCCACACTGTTTTGGTCGCCATCCAGCAATGAGACAGGAATAGACTCGTAGTCTACCCCTTTCAAGTTTAAGGCAATTCTTACTCGATAAGCCGCAGTAGAACGGACGTAATCGTATAATTTCATTAGCACTTCCTATAATACCAATCTTAGTAAGCAATTACTCATTCTAGCTTGTTAAAACACTCGATAACTGCGTTAAAAAATTTAATTGTAGAATAACTACTTATCGAAATTTTTTGCCTTGTTCTCAAGCGTTTTTCCTTCGCTATTTATGAGCACTTACTTACTGTGATTGGTATAAGCCACTTAACTCATACCTAATCTATTTGATATTGAGTAACCGTTTGGTCGATCTTGCCAAACAAAGAGTTACCCTCTTTATCAAACATTTCAATTTCTACTCTATCGCCGTAGGTCATAAACGGCGTTAAAGGTTCACCAGAATCGATGATTTCAAGCATGCGCTTTTCGGCCAAGCAGCATGAACCTTTACTGCGATCGATGTTGGAAACTGTGCCCGAGCCAATGATGGTCCCTGCTGCGAGGTGGCGACTTTTTGCTACGTGCGCGACCAACTGGTGGAAGTTAAACGTCATGTCGACGCCTGCTTCTGGCGATCCAAACTTTTCCCCATTGAGATGAACATGAAGCGGAAGGTGTACCTTACCGTCATTCCAAGCCGTATCCAGTTCATCTGGCGTGATTGCTACGGGAGAAAAAGCAGAAGCAGGCTTTGATTGGAAGAACCCAAACCCTTTAGCTAATTCGCCTGGAATAAGATTACGCAACGAAACGTCGTTGACCAGCATCAGCAGTTTGATGTGTTGTTCTGCGTTTTCAGGTTGGGTACTCATTGGAACATCACCAGTAATAACAGCAATTTCACCTTCAAAATCACAGCCCCATTTGTCGTCTGCCAGTTCGATATTATCTCTCGGTCCTAGGAACCCGTCGGACATGCCTTGGTACATCAACGGGTCGGTCCAGAAACTCTCGGGCATGGTTGCTCCCCTTGCTTTTCGAACCAGTTCAACGTGGTTCACGTAGGCGCTGCCGTCCGCCCACTGGAAAGCGCGAGGAAGAGGGGAAGCGCAATCTTCAGGATTGAATGGGAAGGTGGTATTCACGTTTCCAGCGTTTAACGCTTGGTAGCGTACTTCGAGTTGTTCAGACGTATCTGCCCAATTATCCAACGCGTGCTGGAGAGTTGGGGCAATGTCGGTCGCTAACGTTGCTTGAGATAGATCGCGCGAAACGACGATAAGATCGCCGTCTCTTCCATGCTTGAGTGATGCGAGTTTCATCCAGTGTTCTCCTCTAATTTATTATGAGTTTTTTGAAATCTTACAGTCCAATATGAGTTATTTTGTTGATGCACCCTACTTTGCAGGTGTGCGCCATGAGTACACATAATCCGGGTTTTCGACAGACGCTGCCGCTTCCGTTATGTCTAAAGGCGCTCGGGTGTCAATCATGACAGCAACTTCATCGGTTTCTTTTTTAGGATTTGCTTGGCTTGCAGCGAGAGCTTTAGGGTGCGGTCCGTGTGGAAATCCACAAGGGTGAAGCGTGATCATGCCTGCATCAATGTTGTCTCGGCTGAAAAAGTTGCCTTTGTGGTAAAACAACACTTCATCGTAGTCATCGTTATTGTGATAGAACGGCACTTTAAGGGCACCGGGATCCGATTCAATCGGACGCGGAACGAAGGTACAGATGACAAACCCATTAGCCACAAATGTGATATGAGCAGATGGCGGAAGATGATAACGATGGCTCATGAGCGGGCGAATATCTCGCCAGTTTAAGCGGAAAACTGTGAGGTTGCCTTTCCAACCGACGGCATCTAGCGGATTGAAAGGGTAAGTCACGTTGTTAAGGCGATTGCGGCTTTTGATGCGAACTTTCCATTGTTCACTTGTACTTTTTTGTTGGTTAAAAGCGTCATCAATTTTGGGATGAACCAGAACTGCAGGATCAAAGATGGCGTGCTCTCCGAGTATTCCGCGTTCGGCACTCATGTATGAACTGTTGGTCGCTTCTATCATCAACATAACCACTTGCTCGTTGGTTTCTATGCGCCAAGAAGTAGAGCGGGGGATAACCAAATAATCGCCTTCACTAAAGGTCATGTGCCCATAGTCACAATACAACGAGCCTGATCCCTGATGGATAAATAGACATTCATCACCGTCACCGTTTCGAACCAAATGTTGCATATTGGCGCTGGTTCGCCAAATTCTGACTTGTACATTGCCATTTTTCAGTAGGCACGGAGCAGATAGCGGGCACGATTCATCAGCTTCAACTTTATTGGTGTCGAAGGCGTGTGGGCGTAAATCGCCTTCCCACTCACTCCAACCTGTAGGTGCATGTTCGTGATACATATGAGTCGCAGGACCGAAAAAACCCTCTTTCCCTACTTCTCGTTCAAATGCATTACTGGGTAAGTCGCAGTGCGCCTGAACCGAGGTTTCTCCCTCTTTCAGTGGAAAAGAAAACCATTTACGCATAACCATCTCCTTGGCTTGTCTCGATAATATGTTCTGTTTCTGGCTAATAGTTACAAATGAAACTAATTTGAAGGTATGTTAGCCAAATGAATGCAGTAAATGCAACATTTAATTATCAATATAGTTACTTTTTTGTTGCATTTGATACTTCTGTGTGATTTATTTTTATGGCTGGTTATGATTTAACCGAATGGTTTCATCATTAAATAAAGGAATGACTGGCACTAAAAATACAATTACAAAAGAAACCAAATGGAGTTCGACATGAGGAAGTTAAACTGGGTTGCTGGCACGCTAGCAATGGTGTGTGCAAGTACGTCTTTTCCTTCAATTGCTGCTGAAAAAACACTGCTTGTGAGTTCGTGGGCATCACCAAATCATGGTATCAACAAGGTTGTTTGGCCGACTTGGGGTCAGTGGGTGAATGAAGCAACGGACGGGCGAGTAAAAATCAAAGTGGAATACAATATGGGTCCGCCGCCGGCACAAGCCGATATGATCGCTGACGGCATCGGCGATGTAACTTGGTTTTTCCACGGGTTCAAACCGGGTCGATTCGAACTGACCAAGCTACCTGAGATCCCTACGTTTGATAACACATTATCCTCGGAAGACGCATCAATCGCCTATTGGCGCGTATTCGATAAATACCTTAAAAAAGGAAAAGAACACAAAGGATTAGTCGTCCTTGGTGTGGGTGTTCACGGTCCCGGTTCTATCATTACACGCAAAAAAGTCGATTCTTTCGAGGACTTAAAAGGCAAGAAAATGCGCATTGCAGGCGATGTGATGTCGACGATTGGTAAAAATATGGGGGTTGCGCCTGTGGCTCTGCCGCCCACCAAAGTGTATGAAGCTCTGTCACAAGGTGTTGTGGATGGTGCCTTTTTCACACTGGAGACATTAAAGAGTTTTCGTCTCAATGAAGTCGCGCCAAATGTTGTGACATTCCCTGGCGGCTTATATCGCGGCAGTTTCAGTATTTTGATGAACCCCGATACGTTGGATGGTTTGTCGGATGAAGATCGCCAAGCTGTTTTGTCAGTATCTGGAGAAAAGCTTTCTCGCTTGTTTGGTCAAATGATGGATCAAGCCGATAAAGCAGGTGTAGAAGATACTTTGGCGAAAAATGGCAATATACAAGAAGCGTCTCCAGCCATGATAGAGCAAGCGAAGGCTTACGCTCAAGGTCTGGAAAAAGCATGGTTGAAGAAAGCTAAAAAACGTCGTATCTCCGATCCTGAAGGAGCGCTGGCTTACTATCGCGATCAAGTAAAAGCGTTAGGAGCAGAGTAATGAATCTGGTCTTCAACTTCGCGGGCGGGATTCGCCGGTGTTTGGAGGTACTGGCATCAGTGGCGTTGTTACTGATGCTGGTAATAACCGTTATTGATGTGGTGGGTCGTTACTTTTTTAATGCGCCGTTACCCGGTGGTGTTGAATTAGTGGAGATCATGCTAGCAATGGTGGTGTTCGCGGCATTTCCTTTAATAACATGGAATGAAGAGCATATCTGCGTCGATCTACTTGATGACTGGTTCCCTAAAGCCATGGTGAGCTTACGCCAATTTGTGATTAGCTTAGGCTGTGCTTTTGCACTTGGATTGGTTGCGTGGAAAGTGTGGGGGCTTGGAACACGTTCACTTTCGTACGAAGAAGAAACCGATATTTTGGCGATTCCACTGGGCTACGTGATGTACTTTATTTCCGTGGCGGGCTGGCTCTCAATGGTAATGACTCTGTTATTGGCGGTTTTGTATCTTGCCAAAAAGGGACCCATGTCTGGCAATGAAACGGAGGCAGAGCAATCATGACGGTAACTTTGATTGGTTTTGCGGCATTGCTTGCTTTAGTGCTGCTTAGAATACCTCTGGCGTATGCGATGGGGATCGTCGGGTTTGTGGGGTTTGGTGCGCTTGTTGATTACAACTGGACTGCAACATTATCCATGGCGGCTCGAAGAATCATCGATACGGGGCAAGACTACAGTTTGTCGGTCATCCCCCTCTTTGTCTTGATGGGTAACTTGGTTAATCGTGCTGGTTTATCGCAGGAGTTGTATGCCGCCAGTAACGCGTTCGTTGGGCACCGTAAGGGTGGCTTATCGATGGCGACCATTCTGGCGTGCGGTGGGTTTTCTGCCATTTGTGGTTCGAGCCTTGCCACTGCAGCGACGATGTCTAAAGTGGCGATGCCTCCCATGCGTAAATATGGCTATAAAGATAGCCTAGCAGCGGCATCCATAGCAGCAGGTGGCACTCTTGGAATCCTTATTCCTCCAAGCGTGATGCTGGTGGTGTATGGGCTACTGACAGAAACCAGTATCCGAGAACTCTTTGCAGCTGGCTTGGTCCCTGGGCTACTTGGCGTTGTACTTTATTTGGCGGCCGTTAGGTGGGCGGTGTATCGCAACCCTAGCTCTGCGCCTCCAATGGCGAAAATGCCTTGGAAAGAGCGATGGGTCGCCTTGAAGGGTGTCGTTTCCACTATTGCGCTGTTTGTACTGGTTATGGGGGGAATTTACGCGGGTATTTTTACGCCAACGGAAGCCGCTGGGATTGGTGCTGCCGGTGCGTTAGCCATTGCTGGTTTGAAGAAGCAGCTTACAGTAAAAGTACTGCATGAAGTGTTGCTGGATTCGGCGAAAACGACAGCTGTTCTGTTCAGTGTGGTGATCTCTGCTTTGATATTTTCCAACTTCATCAATCGTGCAGGGTTTACGGATGCGCTGTTATCTTTTGTCACCAGTATGGATATGACGCCATTTATGGTGTTGGCTGTGATTTTACTTATCTACATTCTACTGGGGTGTATCTTTGAAAGTATGTCGATGCTCTTACTGACTGTGCCTATTTTCTTCCCATTAGTGCAAAGTTTAGGCTTTGATTTAGTATGGTTTGGCATTCTGGTGGTGGTGGTCACAGAAATCAGCTTGATAACCCCCCCAGTGGGAATGAATGTGTTTGTATTATCTGGCGTGATGAAAGACATAAAGACCAAAACGATCTTTCGCGGTATTGTACCGTTTTGGACTGCAGACATGATTAGGCTAGTGCTTATCGCACTTATCCCTGCTTTGTCTTTAGCGCTACCCAATTGGTTGTACGGTGGATAGCCAGTAAGCAGACCCCAGCTAGATTATTAAAAAGGTAAAGGTAACAAAGGACATGGAGCAATTTACGTTTTCACTGGAAGACTTTCTTCCCTATAAATTGGTTAGAACTGCTGAGCAAGTAGCCGACAGTTTGGCTGAGTTGTACCAAAAGGAATTTGGCATTACCCGCCCTGAATGGCGAATACTTGCTAACCTTGGTGCGCGTGAAGACGTGATTGCTCGTGACCTATCTGATGTTACGAATCTAGACAAAGTAAAGGTGTCGCGAACGCTTTCTAAGTTGGAAGAAAAAGGGCTGATTCAGCGAGAGAAAACCGAGAGCGATCAAAGGGCAACGTACATCCAACTGACCGAAGAAGGGCGTCGGCTATATGAAAAGATGATCCCGCGAGTGCTGCAATGGGAGTCGGAAATTCTTGATGGGTTAACAGGCTCTCAATACCGAGACCTATTTCGCGCATTGGATGCGTTGAAACAATCGACAGACGTTGTTTATCAAAAGCACTCGTGTGAATAACAAGCCGCTATTGGTATCCGTTCAAGTTAAATTCTTTTAGCAAGCGATTGTATGTTCCGTCTTCTCTCATTTGATTCAAGCCTCTGTTGAATGCATGTACTACGTCTTGTCCATCAAGAATGTTTTTGGATACCAGCAAGTAGAGTGACGATTTACTAAGAGGAGGCTGAATATAGACGACTTCCTCTAACTTGCTGTGATTTAAAGAATTGGTCTCGTATTGAAATACGGCAAAAGAAATGGCAATCATGTCAACGCGTTGGCGAAATAGCTTCCTTACGTTGAGTATTTGATTCGATGCTTCCTCTTTTGTTAAGTAATCCGCTTCATCAAACTCTTTTCCATTTGCCCAGCCTAGGCTTACACCAATTCGATATGGCGTCAGATCTTGCAATGAATCATAGCGGCTAAAACCGAGTTCTTTTAAAGCCACTAGCCCCACATCAACATCGAATATTGGGTCACTGTACAAATATTTTTCTGCGCGAGCATCTGTGTAATACCCTCCCATGACGGCATCGTATTCACCGTTCTCCACTAAAACTAATGCACGTTTCCATGGAATAAACCGAATTGTGCTTTCGAGATCAGAACGTCGAAGCGCTTCTTGGACAATAGCTGTGACAACGCCATTTTTTTCTAGCTCAGAGCTGTAGAACGGAGCCCAGTCTACGGTGACCATATTGATGGTTCGGGACTGAACGTTAAAAGACAGGAGTATGAACAAGATAGGGAGTAAACGTATCATGATTTTCAATGCCAACTTCAGTATTTGTTTTTTAAGTATAGAGCTCTTAACAGAAGTGAGAGAAAAACTAACTTGCGTTTTACAGGAGGTAAAGGTAAATCTAATGTATCAATAACCTCTGACTAGAAAGCGCATAAGGTTCAGCTTTCAGTGAATTCAATGAGCTATGCTGTTTCTTATCCAAAGCTGAGGTTGAATAAACACCATACTGGGAGGTGTGAATGCAAGATGTTCCGCACGGACTAACAAAAGGTGAGGTTACTCAACGTATTGATTGGACGGAAAACGTCTTCACGATTCAGGTGAACGCGAAAATTGAGCCGTATACCGCAGGTCAGTTTACCAAGTTAGGTTTAAAGGTTGATGACGATGACTGGGTACGTCGAGCCTATTCGATGGTCAATTCTCCTAATCAACCACAAGGACCCGATTTTTTGGAGTTTCTGATCATTTCAGATTCCGATGGTCAACTTTCCCCTAAACTTCACGAGCTGCAAGTCGGCGATTCTGTCTACGTAGGTAAGCAGCCTTCTGGGTTTATGGTTATTGATGAAATCCCCGATTATGCCAAGGAGCTATGGTTTCTTTCTACAGGAACCGCGGTAGGACCATTTTTAGCCATGCTGGAAGAGCATGAATCTTTCGAAAAGTTCAACAAAGTTGTGCTGGTGCATGCCGTACGAACGTCGCAAGAACTTATTTATCAAGAAAAAATCACCTCGTACCAAGAAAGGTATCAATCCAAATTCCAATATGTGCCTGTTGTGTCGCGTGAAGACAACCCAAATGCACTCAAAGGTCGAATTCCGGAATTGCTTTTAAATGGTGAGTTGCTTGAAATAACTGGGTTGAATTTGGATTCTAATAAGAGTTTCTTTTATCTGTGTGGTAACCCAGCAATGGTTAAAGATACGCAAGAAACTTTGAAAAAACTGGGCTTTGATAAACACTTGCGCCGTAAACCCGGGCATTTTAGTTTTGAAAATTACTGGTAAGTCAACGTTAGAGAATGTAGGCAAGGATAGCGCATGAACATTAATCGGTTAAAAGCGGCTGAAGAAGATTTCTTGATTCGAGTACCGGGTGGATTTAATAGCCCTGAAATGATCGAGATCGGTAAAAAGCACAAAATGGATCAAATGATCGCTCAGACCCAAGACGCATTCAGCGAGGAGAAGTTCACGGATGCGCAAGGTACGGCAGAGATGATGACAAAAATGGTCAGCCGATCATCCATGGTATCGATGTTTGAAAAGCCTAAGTTCCGTGATTATGTAAAAGGTATGACGCATCAAGAAAGGGAAGGGTTAGCCTATTCTTTAAAAGATATGTTGCATGGCGACCAAGAATACGGATTCAACACCATGCTTGATTTATTGCGACCAGCGAAATTAGCTAAGTGGTCTCTTGTCACTATTCTCCCGAACTATTATGCCCCATTAGACGAAGTTTTCGTTAAGCCGACAACAGCCAAAGGGGTGATCAAGTTTTTTGAATTGAACAATCTTGAATACAAACCGGCACCTACATGGGCTTTTTATCAAGAGTATCGCGCGCAAATTTTAGAAATGCGCAAACATGTTAGCCAAGATCTTTCCCCAAACAATGCGGCATTTTGTGGATTTCTCATGATGACGATGTCTTCCGACTAGCCATAAGTGAAAGCGTCCGGATTAGCGAGCGAAAATATCGGGTGACAAATCAACCTGCTCGCACAGCTCTGGGATGCTATTAATCTCAATCCAGTGACCGGTTTCTTTAATTAACCCGCTTTCTTTTAGCCTAGTTAATGTTCTGGATAGCGTTTCTGGTGTCATACCCAATTGAGTCGCCATCAACTTTTTAGAAACCGGAAGAGGGACTTTACCATCGTATTTTTCGGCTTCTTGGCGGTATACCTCTGCCAATTTCATGACTAACCGTTGAGGCGCACTGACTTGAGTCAGGATATCCACCGTATTCATCAATTGATGTATTCGGTTTCCCATGAATTGCATGGTTCGAATGGATATTTCCGGTGTGCTACTAAAGATTCGAGCAACATCTGAATGGTGAAATCGCGATAAGGTAGAATCTTGGTCCAAGCGAGCACTCATCGGGTAGGTTCTTGGTTCCATAAACATGGCCATTTCCGCAATCCACCCACCAGACATAAAAACTTTGAACAGCTTTTCATCGCCATTTGGCATCAATCGAAACAACGACACCTTGCCTTTTTCTACACGATACATGTGTGTAGCAGGGTCACCTCGGTGAAATAGATTTCTCCCTGAGGGGTAATGTTTTTCCACTCTACAAGATAGAAGCTGTGCTTTTTCTTCCTCATTAAGCAAAGAGATTATGGATTCCTTCATCAATACTTCCTCATCTTGATAATGGTCAAGCGCTGAAATTCTTTAGCAACTTTATCATGTAAATAAGAATCATTACCTATACGAGCATCAAACAGCAAAACTGCGTGTCTGAAAAAATGCTTGTGAGTAGGTTGCAAACTAGGAGACGTCGTTATGGACGGACTAAGCCCCGCATTTCAGTGGATTGCCAGCGTAACCTTTGGATTTATGCTTATTTCTATCATAGTTTTTGCTTAGGGTCTGTGTGCCTTTTAAACAATTGAGCCGCGAAAGGTCAACATCCAAAAGGATATCGCGCTAGCGATTCAAGCACTGGCAAAGCCTGGTTGCGGAAAAGCAGAGTTACGAAAACGCTGAGTAAAAAAAGAAACGGGTTACTTGGGTATATCACCCATCGTAAAGTTCGGTCTCTGGGTAAAAAGCTTGCCATGCGAACCAAAACACCATTACAGATGGGATAAGTTCGCCATTTTCGTCTTTCACCTGAGGGTGTCTTGCGTCTTTTTGGTAACTTACCGTTAGTTTTTTCGAGCCTATCGTATCTTCAAAATGAGGGTTACCTTCGAGCTTAGAAACAGGGTACGCCTTGGCTTTTCCATTGACAATAACACCTACCACCCAGTCCTTTTGAGGTAGCTCATTTCTATTTTCTGGTACTGGAAACATCGGCGCGTCAGATGCAAAGTATCGCGCATAAGCTTGACCAAAATAGTCTCGTTTGTATCCGGTATCCAAAGAGAGTACTTCGCCATTTGGGTTAGCTGCTTGCCACGCGTTCCACGTCATGTGCTTTGAAGGCATCCAAGTTAAGCGTTTCTCTTTCTCTAAACCACTGACGGAAGTGAGACCGAGTTGGGTCCATAGTGACTCAGTTTCTCTGTCGTACATGAGGACGTCACTTCGATAGAGCAATCCAGACACACCAAACGTTTTAGCCTTACCGTCTACTCGTGCATCGAACACCATACCAGTTCCACAAAGTGGGCAGTAAGTGACGGTAAATGGTGTGTTCTTGATGCGATCGTTGACGATCTCGTGCCAAATCAAAATACGTGTTGGGTATGCTCTTGCCACGCCATTCACTTCCACACCAATGACAATGTCATCTTTTTGTAAATAGTCGACTTTGCTCGCAGGGATGAATTTTGGTTGATCGATTGACGGTATTCCATCCCGTGGCGGTCCCCCGTGGAGAATCTCATTAGAATCAATAGTTGCTCCGGATAACTCAAAGCCATTCAATGAAAGGGGATATGCTTGAAAACTTAACAATAACAAGCATGTATATAACAATCCATTACGTCTAAAAAGCCTCATAACCGTATCCTTTACGCTATTTCATCAAACTAGATAGACCGTACAAGTGACGGTGAAATTTCGTGTTTTTTCCTATTGATAATTACTCTCAATTCGATTATTTTGCCCGCCATTGTGATGTTATACAGTTACAGTTCAATCAGTAAAAGCTAATTAAAAAAGCTGAATCGGTAAAAAATTAATCAAAAAACGCTTTGGAGAATAATAATGAAAGGACGTTTGTTAAAGGCTATAGGTGTATTGTCGGTTGTGATTGGCAGCATGAGCAGTGCGGTTGCAGATATTCACTTTAAAGATGTGATTGGCCGTGATGTTCACCTTGAAAAACCAGCCGAAAGTATATTCCTCGGTTTTTATTTTGAAGACTACTTGGCAATTGCGGGACCAGATGCTTACAAAAAAGTGTCCATTTTCCCTCGCCACTCTTGGAAAGACTACCGTTTATCTCAGTGGGAAACGTACAGCAAAATCATCCCAGAGATCGAAACCATTACAGATTCAGGATCCATTTATACGGGAACCTTTGATTTTGAAAAATTACTAGCGACTAAGCCGGATGTCGCTCTAGTGGCTGCGTGGCAGTTCAAATCGTTAGGCGACAAAGTTGAGATTCTGGAAAAAAGCGGCATCAAAGTTGTGGTCGTTGATTTCAACGCTCAGACGCTTGAAAAACATGTCACCAGCGCGCGTGTTATTGGCAAAGTAATGGGTACAGAAGACCGCGCCGAAGCCATCGCTACTGAGTATGAAAATACCGTTAAAGATGTACAAAACCGTGTTGCAAAGTATCTGAAAAGTAACGAGCCTCGCCGTGTTTACGTCGAAATTGGTACTGGTGGTCCAAACGAGTACGGTAAATCATACTCGAACGCGATGTGGGGGAATATCCTGAACATGGCGGGTGCTGATAACATTGCTAACGGTAAATTCAAAGGCTCTGCCCACCTAACGCCAGAATACGTATTGAGCAAAAACCCAGAAGTTATTTTTGTTTCAGGTGCACACTGGGCGAAATACAGCGACAGCGCATTACTAGGCTTTGGTACTACCGCGCAAGAAGCCCAATCACGTTACCGTCCATATCTAGAAAGAGCGGGCTGGAAGCAGCTAACTGCAGTGAAAAATGGTGATGTTTACGGCATGTACCATTCCGGAACACGTACGATTTACGATCATGTTTTCTTGCAGTATTTAGCGAAGTCTATTTACCCAGAAGCGTTTAAAGACATTGATCCAGTTAAGTCTCACCAATCTTTCTTCGACAATTACATGCCGCAGAAACTGGACGGTACTTTCATGATCAAAGTAGAAGGCTAATGTCATGAGCGAAGCAGTCAAATCGCCATTGCCTTCAAACGTTTCTGATAAACGTGTGGGCATTTACCATCAGTTGCAAAAGCGCCGTTTGAAAATGCTGCTTGCAACGGTTGTGGCGATGAGTATTTCTGTTCTATTTGATATTGGAACAGGCTCTTCTTGGCTGGGTGTTGATCAGGTGATCGAAGCGCTTGTTGGTGGACCGTCGGGAGACAGTCTATCAACAACTATTGTGTGGCAGCTTCGGCTGCCCGTTACGCTGACGTGTATCGTTGTTGGAGCCTCTCTCGGCTTGGCTGGGGGACTTATGCAAACGTTGCTCGCCAATCCGCTGGCGAGCCCATATACACTAGGCATTTCGGCGGCAGCAGGATTTGGTGCGGCACTGGCACTGCTCACTGGCTTTTCTGTGTTTGGATTGCATTGGCTCGGTGTGCCATTTGCAGCATTTGTGTCATCAGGCTTAGCCAGTATGGCTATCTACACGATTGGTCGCAGCCGTAACATGGATGCCAAAGTACTGATTCTTGCGGGTATTGTGGTTCTGTTTTTCTTCCAAGCATTGCAATCACTGGTTCAGTATTTAGCCTCACCTGAAGTATTACAGCAAATCGTGTTCTGGTTGTTTGGCAGCTTACTTAAGGCGAGCTGGCTGTCATTCTTTGTGTCTGGCGCAATATTGTTGGCGGGCTTGGCGATTGCTTTACCAAAAGTGTGGGCGTTAACGGCTTTGTCTTCAGGTGAAGAGCGCGCTCAAGCGTTGGGCATTAATACTCGCCGATTGCGCCTACACATGTTTTTGCTTTGTTCGCTGCTTACTGCGGGTGCTGTTTCGTTTGTTGGCACCATTGGGTTTATAGGATTGGTTGCGCCACACCTTGCTCGAATGTTGGTAGGGGAAGATCAGCGCTTCTATTTGCCTTTAGCTACCTGTATGGGGGCGTTATTACTTTGCGCTTCTTCTTTGGTTGCGAAACTCATTGTACCGGGCACGATTATTCCAATTGGCATTGTTACGTCGCTGGTGGGCGTTCCTTTCCTATTGTATTTACTCGTCAGCAAGAGGTTTAGTTAATGAAACAGTTATTGATTCAAGATCTCGCGCTTAAAGTTGGCCGCAAGCAGGTACTTAAACGAGTTGATGCCCAGTTTAAGGCTGGTGAGTTCTCTGCAATTTTGGGGCCAAATGGTGCTGGAAAAACCACGCTACTCAAGGCAGTGATAGGGATATTGCCCTACAGCGGTAACATATCGGCAACGGATAAAAACGGTAGAGCATTACCCTCAACGTCTTTTTCTTATTTATGTCAGCTGAATAAATCACCGAGTCAATTGACCGTGATTGAAGTGGTATTACTTGGCTTGGTTCATCAGCTTAACTGGCGTATTTCAGAAGAGCAGGAGCAAAAAGCGGAAAATATGCTGCGAGAGCTAGGCTTGATTGGCATAGCCACGCGACCGTTTTCTCAGCTCAGTGGAGGTCAGCAGCAGTTGGTGTCACTAGCGCAAGCATTGGTTTCGCAGCCTGATGTCCTTTTACTGGACGAGCCAACCAGTGCGTTGGATCTAAAACACCAAGTGCAAGTACTGGATCTCGCGCGACAGTACACGCTGGCAAACAACACAATTACCATAGCAGTGCTCCATGATTTATCTCTTGCTGCTCGTTACTGTGATCATTTGATATTGCTGAATGATGGAGAAGTTCAGCACAGCGGTTCTCCAGACTGCGTTTTAGAACCCGAAAAGCTCAGCCAAATCTATCAAGTTCATGTTGATGTTGGTTGTTGCATTCATGGTCACACCCACGTTACTCCCGTCCGACCGCTATAAGCGGATTAGGACGTTTTCAAAGGATGTCATTATGACGATGACTAACAGGCACTACCAACTATTAGTAGCCATCTCTACATTTGAATCCCAAATACATGCATTGACTCAATACAGCGCAGAAAGCTGCGACTGCTTTACACTACTGCAGGTGAAACTGGATGAGCTTTGTGCGTGGATATTGCAGGAAAAACAACAAACCATCAGTGATGAATTGGGTTATAACCCAGAGTATGACAGGCAACTGAAAAAACTGCGTGAAACGGCGGTTAAGGCTTTGTGCATACTAGAAAAGCACCAATCTCAGTGTGCTCAGAATCACAGCTTAAGTGTTAGCGACTATTTGTGTCAGTTGTCTGAAAACACTCAAATTGAGCTAAGAAATGCAGGAATTGAAAACGACTCAAGAGTACTTTTTGTTGGTTCGGGTTCTTACCCGCTCTCTGTTTTTACTATTTCCCAACTAACAGGTGCAATCGTACACGGAGTGGATATCGATGAGCAGGCTGTTGCCATGGCAAATCAGTTAAAAACGTCCAATTTAAGTACGACATTTGGTTGCCAAGATTTGGTCACAGAGTTTGAGACATTTCGCCCGACGCATATTGTTGTGGCGTCACTGGTTGAACATAAGTGGGAGCTTTTAAACCAGTTAAAACCGTATTTGGATAGCACGCATAAAGTGATGGTGCGATTTGGAAATGGGTTGAAGTCCGCTTTCAACTATCCATTTAACCCAAATTTGATGGAAGGATGGCAAACCGAACTGATCCAAAATAAAGCAGCGGTTTACGATACTGTTTTAATGGGAAGGGAGTAATTCATGTCTTTTTCATTAGGACGAACGTTAATTATTGGAGCGGGTCCGGCAGCGTTTCAAACAGCGAGTCTTATAGCCTCATATTGCGAAACGATTGCACTTGCAAGTCGGCAGTCTGTTCGTTGGAATGAGCACTACGCTCTGCTTGAACAAAGTCGCGTTGCCACGTGTGAAGCAGCAAAGCCTTCACTAGAGCCTCTTTCTGGGCAAGTGAAATTCGACCACGTGTTTCCAGATCTAACAGCAATTACGGGAAGTTGGGATACGCTGATTCTAGCCACCCCTTCGCACGCTTATAAAGAAGCACTGCTCGCGCTGCCTGAGAGCGCCCTTAACGATGTTAAGCAGGTAGTGCTGATATCTTCAATGTTTGGTGGGCATCAGTTGGTGAATGGATTTTTCCATTCAAAAGATCTGTCACCAAACATTACCGTTTTTTCCAACTACTATGCAGCGACGAAATTCTCTGTATGCGGTAATACTGATGATGTGCAAACAGCTGGTGTAAAAGTCATCACTAAGGCTGCAAAAAAGCGAGTGTATGTCCATGAAAAGCAAAAAGGTGGTGACGCCGCGTCAACCTTTGTGCATGTGCTTGGCAACGTCGGGATTGATGTTGTTGAAATGGATAACGCGTTCAGTGTAGAAGGTCGAAATATTACAGCCTATGTTCATCCCGCTTTTTTCATCACGCCTTTTTCGCTGAATCATATTCTCAGTCAAAATGGCGACAAAAAGTACATGTACAAGCTTTTCCCTGAAGGTCCAGTTACTCAATCTGCCATTAAAATGCTAGTTGATCTTTGGCGGGATATATCCACCTTGATATCGCATCACTCAGGTACACCCATTAATTTGCTCCAATTTCTTAATGACGACAATTACCCTGTCCATGAAGAAACCATCTCGCGAGAACAAATTAATGGATTCAGTAATCTCTCGTCTATTGAGCAGGAATACCTGATATACATCCGCTATACAGCGATATTGATTGACCCATTTTCAACACCGGACCAACAAGGGCGGTACTTTGATTTCTCTGCGGTGCCTTATGCAAAAGGAGAAGTGAAAGACGGAAAATTGATACTGCCTCGTGTTCCGCTGGAAGACTTACAAACTCTGTACTGGATCAAAGCGTTAGCAACACACTCTAAACTGCGTTTACCTGCTGTAGAGCGCATCTTAGATATTTTTGAGTCGTGGCTACATGATAATAAACTGCCCACTGCGGTGGTTGAACAACTTCAATCTCAAGCACAGGAAAACTTGTGTTGGGTTATGAGATCAACAAACCCTAAAGGAAATACATCATTATGAACAAAGGTGTGGCACTCGCCATATTTTCAGCGCTTATTTTCAGTGTAATGAATGCATTGATTAAAGCGGCAAGTTTAACCATTCCAAGTGCGGAAATTGTATTCTTTCGAAGTGCGATTGGTACTGTCTTGATCCTCGGATTAATGTGGCAGGCAAAGGTGAGGTTTTCTACAACGGGTGTCCCTTTATTGGTTTTAAGAGGGCTATTTGGGGCGGCTTACTTGTTGGCATTCGTGTATACCATTGCTCACATTCCATTAGCGGACGCCGCCATACTGGCGTATTTGTCTCCCTTCTTTGTGATTCTTTTATCAAGCGTCGTACTGGGTGAAAAGTTACCGAAAAAAGCCGCTATCTTGCTTCCTACGGTATTGGTTGGTGTCGCGCTGGTTGTAAATCCATTTAATTTTGACTCTTTTAATGTGTATGCGCTTGCTGGTGTCGCCAGTGCCGTCTTTGCCGCGGGAGCATCGATTACCATTCGCCATCTGAGTAAAAAGCATCACACATACGAAATCGTCTTCTATTTCCTTTTCACCGCCATGCTTGTTTCTGCTTATTTGATGAAAGATGAGTTTGTGATCCCTCAAGGGATTGCATGGGTTTATCTGGTTGCGATTGGTGTCGTTTCTCTTATTGGGCAAATATTCCTAACCAAGGCTTTCACTCACGAAAATGCAGCTGTCGTCGCGGTAACTCGCTATATTGGGCTGGTTTTCAATGTGCTTTGGGGGGTTATTTTCTGGCAAGAAATTCCAGATTGGATGACGGCATTAGGTGGGGCAACCATTGTTGTTGCTTGTATCGCGTTATCTTGGAAAAGCACACCTAAAAAAGCGAACCCAGACCCGATACCTAAGTCTACGAATTCTTAATGGGGTTCTGACTGTTAAACCATTTGAACATCGTATATCTTTGTTTTATAGGATTTCGAAACAGAGATGGCAATGAAAATAGTTGAATTAGATTGGACGCAAACTATTCCTGTCAGGCATGAGGTGCTTTGGCCCGATATGCCTGAAGATTTTTGCCATGTGCCTGGTGATGAAGATGCCAGACACTACGGTGTGGAAGTTGATGGAGAAGTCGTTTGCGTAGCATCAGTGTTTATTGATGTAGAAGCGAAATCAGCAAGGCTAAGAAAGTTTGCTACGGTACTTGAACATCGCCATCTTGGGTACGGTTCATCAGTGGTGGGGCATATTCTCAAGCAGCTCCCAGAAATTGGAATTGAGTATTTTTGGTGCGATGCACGAGAGTCTGCGATGGATTTCTACCATAAATTCGACATGAATGCGGAAGGCGATGCGTTTTACAAATCTGGAGTGGAGTATTACAAGATGGGGCGACATTTATGACCGACAATTCATTGCACGAAAGCTACATGAGACAAGCGTTTGAGCTGTCAAAAAGTGCACTGCCAGGCTGTCGGCCAAATCCGCCTGTTGGCTGTGTGTTTGTAAAAGATGGTGAGGTTGTAAGCTCCGGCTTTTCTCAACCTCCGGGCAATCATCATGCCGAAGCGGGAGCAATCGCCGCTTATACGGGGAGCTACGATGGGTTAGTTGCGTATGTGACGCTAGAACCCTGTTCATTCCAAGGAAGAACGCCTTCTTGTGCCAAAGCATTAGTGAGGGTTCGACCAGAAAAAGTGTATGTTGCGATTCTTGATCCAGATACTCGCAACAGCGGCGCAGGAATAAAAATTCTTGAGGATGCGGGTATTGATGTTGAGGTTGGGTTACTTGGGGAAGAAGTGGCTTCCTTTCTGAACCCTTATCTGATTAGAAACTAACGGATATTTTCCATTTGAGCCCGCAGAGAAATCTGTGGGCTTTTTTGTGCCCTAAGTATTTTGAATAGCGATATACATAGGTTTACACAATATATGATTCGTATATACTTTATATATTATTCATATTCAAAGAGTATATTTATGGGAATTGTGAAAATTGGGGATGACCTGCATGAAGAGATACGTCAATTCAGTAGTGTGATGAATCGCTCGATAAATGCACAAGCTGAGTTTTGGATAAAAATGGGGCGCTTGGCCGAGCTGAACCCAACCAAAACATTTCAAGAGTTGATTCTAGAGCAGATGAAAAGCGTGCCCTTGGTTCAGGAAGAGGCTGCGAATGAATAAGGTGCCGATTAAGTCCGCCCAAGAGATCGAATGGATGAGGGAATCTGGTCGTTTGTTAGCTCAGGTCTTTACCTACTTGAATACCAAGATAAAGCCGGGAGTGAACACATTTGATATTAACGAGTGGGTAGAAGAATATATTTTTGAAGAGCTGAAAGCACGCCCCGCAAGTATTGGGCAGTATGATTATCAATACGCGCTGAACAGTTCGATCAACCATGTGGTGTGCCACGGCATTCCCGATGAACGAGATATTCTCAAAAATAGCGACATCGTTAATATTGATATAACGCTAGAAAAAAACGGCTACATTGCGGATTCCAGTAAAATGTACGTTATGCCAGAAGCGTCACCACAAGCTCGACAATTGGTTCAAGCAACCTACGACGCTATGTGGCAAGGGATTCGGGTGGTTAAGCCCGGAGCGACACTTGGGGATGTGGGTTATGCCATTCAAAAGCACGCCGAAACCCATGGATACAGTATTGTGCGTGAGTATTGTGGGCATGGCATAGGCAAAGAAATGCACGAAGAACCGCATGTGCTCCATTACGGGCGACAAGGCGCTGGAGTCAAACTCAAAGCAGGCATGACGTTCACAATAGAACCCATGGTTAATCAGGGAACGCACCGAACTAAGCTTAAATCGGACGGTTGGACCGTTGTGACCAAAGACAAAAAGCTGTCGGCCCAGTGGGAGCATACCGTTTTAGTGACGGAAACAGGATTTGAAGTGCTTACACTTCGTCCAGATGAAAAGTGAAGTGCGCAATGGTAGCCGCCGCTAAATCTGAGATTTATTCGAATAAAAAGAGAGGTTCCAAATACGAACCATAGGCTCGCTCTTCAATGAAGAAATTTGAAACCATCTCTTTTCTGATTTACAGAGATACCAAGTTGACGCTAGTCAGATGACTTAATGTGCCTTCGGTGGCTTTGAACATCTCGATACATCTTAGTCAGAGACTTATATTTCTGCTTTTGCTCGGCGAGGCTTGCGCCATTACGGGCTTGTTCTCGCAAAAGCTTGAAATAGTTTTTCAAACGCCGCTCTTCTAAGTTACCTTCATCTATGGCTTTTTTAACAGCACAACCTGGCTCAGTTTCATGTTGGCAGTCTCCAAATCGACATTCGAGTGCCAGTGTTTCAATGTCGGAGAAGGTGCTGCTTACGCCTTGTGAGCAATCCGGGAGTTGCAGCTCGCGCATTCCGGGCGTGTCTAAAATTAACCCTCCATCGGGGATAATGTGCATGGAACGAGACGTGGTAGTATGGCGTCCTTTATCGTCGTCTTCTCTTATCCCTCCGGTTTTTTGTAACTCGCTTTGAGTCAGAGTATTGATAAGAGTGGACTTACCAACACCAGAAGAGCCGATAACACCCGTCGTTGTTCCAGATTTACACCAAGGCTTGATCTGAGCGACGCTGTCGAAATCCAACCCATTGATGCTAATCACAGGTAGAAGTGGATCTATCGCTTGTACTTGCTCAATGAAATCGTCTGTATTTTCACACTGGTCAGATTTAGTTAAAACAATGACAGATTGAATATTGCTCTCTTTCGCTAGGGTTAAATAACGCTCGACTCGGCTGAGATTAAAATCGTCATTCAATGAGCTGACGATAAGTAACGTATCCAAATTCGCGGCAATATGCTGCTCCTGTAACTTACTGCCGGCGGCTTTGCGTGATATGAGTGTGGAGCGTTCTAGGTGACGAGAGAAACGTCCATTTCCATCTAGCAAAATCCAATCCCCAACCGTTAACTCTGGCAGTTTGGAGGTGATGGGCAGTACTACTTTGCCTTGTTCGGCCCAAAGCTCATATTGGGAGCGATGGTGCGCAGAAACACGTGCAATATGATGGTGTTCGTAATCTTCTAACGTCAGTTGTTGTTGAAAGTAAGGTTGCCAACCAAGTTGTGGCAAAGTGAAACTAGAATTCATTTGTCTTCCCCAGACAACGCGCACAGAAATGCGCAATACATAAAAAGTATTGGGGTCGAAATTCGTTTAGATGTGCGTCGAGTTAGACGCGAGACCCCGGTTTAGATACACCGGGCAATAGAAAGGGATTCGCTGGTAAGAAAATTGGGTTGCTAGCGAGTAACGATTTCTTTTGCCGGGCGGTTTTTTAATACAATCATGTTGACTCCTTATAGGCGGCTTATTCGATAGGAATGGCTATGTACAGCCAGACCGATTGCGAAGAATCCAGTTTGACAATAGAGGCTAGATTCTTCGCTGGTATTATACTCAATAAATGTCAATGAGCAACTTAGTGGCTATGCTTGTGCTTCATTCCAGACATGACTTTTTTGATTGGTGCTTTCACGGTTTTTTTATCACCGTTTGCGAACGTTAAATTAATGTCGACAGATTCGCCTTCTTTCAGCGCTTGTTTTAGGTCGAAAAGCATAATATGCAATCCGCCAGGCTTTAATGATACGTCGCCATTTGCTGGTATTTCGATCGTATCTACCTGACGCATTTTCATTACGTCGCCTTCAGTAATCACAGTGTGAAGTTCCACACGACCCGCAGCAGGTGTTGTTGCTGAAACAATCGCACGATCTTTGTCAGAGCCGTTCATGATATGCATGAATGCGGCACTGGTTGGTGCATTAGGTGGAGTTGCACGGACATAAGGCTCGTGAATCATTAGACCTTTTGATTCATGGTGAGCTGCGCTAACAATAGGGGCTAATGTTAGAGCGGCAAGTAGAAGAGCTTTACGTTTCATGTTGTTATCCTTGGTTATTTTGTGTTTTAAGAATATCTTTCATCGCGGCTAAAACCGGAGCCGGTGAAAGCGCATGCGGAACCTTAGTAATTAAGCTTCCATCGGGCTTCAAAAAGTAAAAGTAAGAGCTGTGGTCCAAGGTGTATTGCAAGGCAGAGTCAGCAAGTTCCGTTTTCCGGAAGATGACACCGTATTTACTTGCAAGAGGCTTGGTTGTATCGAGTGGCGCAGACAGTCCCTCGATATCTTTATGAAAATAGGCAGCATATTCGCTGGCGAGTTCAGGCGCATCACGTTCAGGATCAAGCGATATGAACATTGGGCGAAATTGCATTCTTTGTTCATCTTCGAGCTGATTAAGTGCACCAGCCATCATGGCGAGAGAAGTTGGGCACACATCAGGACATCGCGTAAAACCAAAATAGACTACCCGGACTCTGGAGTCGGCGAGATCGTTCAAGTTAACAGGTGTGTTGTCGGCACCAAATAAAGTCACAGGCGCGCTGCTGCTTTCACTCGCCACTGGTAAGGCATTTTGTTGGTCGAAATACATCTTCACTGAAATACCAAGAGCGAATGCCACAACAAGTGCTAGAGCCCAATTCTTATTCATGTATCGTCCTCATTTTTAATGCCGTTTGAACTTCTTTTTGTCCATCGCTCAGTTGTCCGTACCATGTCATCGTATCTATGGTGCAAACTGGCAACATGAGTTCACCTTCATAGTGACCGTTTCCTTGACCTTCGAGACGAAACTTCACAACCCCCATATCCATTTCCAATCCTTCCATTTCTAATGTCAAAGATTGAGCTTGGCTTTCTGGCCAAACAACGAATACTCGAGTAGGTTCCAAAGGCTGTGTTGAATCATGCTCCATCACGATGGTTGTACCACCGCTTTTGCAAGGCGTGGTCGAAAGCATGCAATAATCATCTAGATCGACAGCTTGAGTATCTGATTGCATTGCGTCTAATAAACTTGGGGTAAAGTAACCCGCTAGAAGCGCTAAAAATATGAATGTAACAGGTATTAATTTTTGCAACATTTTCTAAGATAAATCACTAATTTATAAACATGGGAATGCTAGCACATAGCGCCGTATGCGTAACCGTTTTTAAGTCAGAGTGTGACTGCTGTTTGATGGCAGATTGTGGATGGATCCCAAAATACAAAGGAGCCAATCTGTAGGCTCCTTTGTACTGCATTTTAGAATAGGGTCTGTGTGGGTTTATCTGATGCGATTACTCGGAACGAGAACCAAACTTTTCCAATCCCCAAACCAGTCCAATTCCCGCGACCATCATAATAATGGCAAGAGTTAATTGAGAAGGCTGCTGAATCACAGTTTCAAATTCAAATGGTGACAAGTTGTGTTGTACAAGAGGAACTTGCTCACCTTTAGAATTGGTACGCCAAGAAATGGTTTCTTTCCAAGGCCAAATTTTGGGCAGTGTTCCTAGCATCAAACCGGTTAGGAAAGTGAGCGTGAAGTCTCGGAAACGTTTCAGAAGCCAAGATAGTACATGCGAGAAGCTCAGTATGCCGACAACACAACCGAGCATAAATAGCATCAATACATCAATCTGAAGCCCTTTTGCTGCCGCTAGAATAGGGGCGTACATGCCTAAAAGAAGAAGAATAAAACTGCCTGAGATTCCGGGCAGGATCATCGCACAGATCGCAATCATACCTGCGATGAAGATATTCAAGCTTGTGTCAGCCATTTGCAACGGGCTTAACACGGTGATGGTGTAAGCAAAACCGACGCCTAACAGTAAAAATAGACCGGTTACGACATTCTTCTTTTCGACTTGCTTAAGAACATGAACAACGGAAATAAGAATCAGGCCAAAAAAGAACGACCAAAGCGGAATGGGGTGGGTAACCAGCAACCACGAAATCAGTTTTGCTAGCGTAAGGATACTTAAGATGATCCCACTGAACAGAGTAATAAGGAACAAGCCGTTGATGTGTTCAAAGGCAGCCTTAAAGCCTTCTTTTCGCCATATGCCTATAATAGATGGGTTAACACGACGGATACTTTCCAACAATGTATCGTAAATTCCCGTAATGAAGGCGATGGTACCACCTGACACACCAGGTACGACATCTGCGGCGCCCATGGCAATACCTTTAAAAAAGGTTTTCAAAAGATTCATTAAAGTCGTTCATTTTCTTCGATAAAAGGTGAGGCGATTATGATATAGAATGCTTTTGAATGAAAGTAACAACTTGTACAGACGCAGTTGTCCCTGTGACGTTAGGTCTGGCTCGATAATAAACAACCTTTTTAAGGTAGGGTCATGATCATTATGTTGTACTAATTCTGCGTTTCTTTTTGCTTGATTTGAGCGCATTTGAAAATAATGACAAAAGTTGGCACACCCATTGCAATATTACTTGTGACCCTTATTAAAGCCGAGGGTCACCTAGCCAACTGACGTTGTTAGTGAACCCGATTTGTTCACAAAAAATATAAGCCAATCGCCATTTGCGGTTGGCTATTTTTTTACCTTCTGTTTACCCTGTCCAATATAAGTCATTGTAAATTATAGATATTACTCTCGTGTGTTCTATGGGATTATTGCGCCGTCTTTATGTGAGAATGGTCAATAAAACACGTGTAACGCCTGACAATTCAATCAATATTATATGCGTTTTGTTTTACATTTTGCATCTATTTGCAAAATGGGATTTGCAAAATGCAAAATATGGGGTGAAAATGTGTTTTATAGCTCAAAAGAGCCAAATATGACAATTAGATTTTGATCACAAATCTATATTCTGGAAGAGGTTTCTTTGGGGCTTATAAATGCGAGTGAATTATAGGAAATTAGAGATTCTTAAAAGCCCAACGATAGGCGTTGTAAATAGCTTCTTTCGCGTCTCCTTTCTTCGTTATACCTGTGCTCGACAATATGTGGTTCGCCGGCCAAGTTAACACCTCTTGTACTGAGGCTCGCAATAAAGAGGTCTTGTTAATTTGTACTCTATCCCATATTGGTAAGCTCATCGCGTAAGATGCACCATTTAGAATTGCGTAGAGCCGTTGGCTCAAGGGCTGATGGGGCTGAGACATAACCAGTATATCCGGCAGTAATAGGGTGCGACTGACTGGGTCACAGAATAGAACTTTCCTAGGCTGGTCAGATCCAAGTATTGAAGCTTGAAATACTTCTCCTTTTAGAAAAGGGTGCGTTGACGAAGATAACGCGTCGTCGAAGTTAAGATCGGAGCGCGTTTGAATGACTGTTGGGGTCGCTAGAAAATACGCGTCTGAATACGCCAACCACCATTCCGACAGAGCATAATGGTAGCTTGGTGATGATACTATTACCTGACCTACCATGCCGATCTCAGAAAGGGACAGTTGCAGCTGAGTGGTTAACTCTACAGGGTTGATGACTATCAGCATCCCGTCATTTCTTTTTAAAACAAACATTCTATGTATGTTGGTTATGCCGAAATGACGGGTTTTGGTATCCCAGTACCATAGGCGATCAGAGTGCCATTCGATTAACATCAGACCTCCATGTCTGCATTCAAGCTATACCCCAAGTATCTTGAGGTCACACCTATTGGCATTTCGCCGTATGCTCTAGACGTAACCCATTAGGTGAAGAAGATTTTCGGCAGTTTCTACTGCTTCCTTTCTATTTGCAATAGCCAATTTTTGATACAAGTTTCGAATGTGGGTCTTGATGGTGGTACCTGCAACATCCAGCTCATGAGAAATTTGCTCGTTACTTAACCCTGCATATATTAACCCAAGAACCTGCCATTCCCTTTGGGTTAACGGGCTGGTTTTGACCAATTCGGGGACATCAGGGTGATTGACTAATTTCTCGATCAGTTGTTCATCAAAATGGACTGAGCGATTACGATGTTTGTTGCTTATCTCTTTGAGCAACTGTTGAATGCGATGCTTTTCAATATCCCCCACGCTGGCCTTAGCCAACAAGTTTGTTAGTGGGCTAAGCAGTCGCTCTCCATCAACTAAGTAATAACCTATAAAGCCTGTTTGTAAGGTCAATTTCATTGCTTTTTCGAGTGCATCTTCTGCTTTTTCTTGCTCATCCATCAAGATATGAATGTTGGCTTCCAATACGAGATTTCTATTTTGATCGGTGATCAAACAAGCACTTATGGCTTCATCTTGCAAAAATGTCATGGTTTCTTTAGCTTGTTCAACCATATTTAAACTGAGGTAAGCTCGGCAAATATTGCGCCATTGGAGCTGGCTGAAGTGATTTCGTGCGGCAGTAGGGCGTTGAACTGCACCTAACCAATGTTCAATTTCTGACGACATCCCTTTAGCTTGCCAATACAGCAATAGTGAAAGTGATGCGTTGGCACTCCAATCTATGTGATAGTCCGAATGCTGGATTAGGTGCTGAATTTGTTCAACATAGCGTGCCGCTTTATCCAATTCTCCGCGACCAATGGCAATTCGAGCCAGCATAGAGTAGCCAAATAAATGGTTACTTTGATCGTGCTTTCCAAGAACATCCAGACCACGGAATGCGCAATCTTCTGCTTCGTCTAACTTGTTCCATCCCCAAAGTACTTGAGCACGAATTCGAAGCAGAAATTCATGGAGAGGAAGTTGGTTTAAATGCTGTTCTTGCACCAAGCGGAATGCTTTGTCTTGAACTTCATATGCTGATTGTACAAGCCCTTGTGCAATCAAAATCTCGCTTTGTTGCAATAGTGCCCACAATGCTTGAGGGACAATTTGGTATTGGCGCGCCAGCTTTTCTGTTTGCTGCATCAAAGGCAGAGCACGATCCAAATGACCCAAAACATGGTTGACTTCTCCCATGACCGATGTTGCAACAATTCGGCTACGGTAAGTGGTGGGGTTGAGTTGGCTAAGCGCAAGTTCCGCTAATTTTTGTGCACGTTCTGGTTCATTTTGATTAATAGAAACCTGTGCCAATAAAGCGTTTACTTGCCCTTGATCATTATTCGTTAGCTCTATTTCTTTGAGAGCGAGTTGTTTACCCGCTTCATCAAGCAATGCTCCTACTCTGTCGTATTGGTGCTGACTTTGAGCTATCCACGCTCGTAACAGTGCTAAGCTTGGCTGGCTGAATCGCTGGTCGACAGGCAAAAACTCCAAAGCACGCTCCAATAATGCGAGCTCCCCTTTGTTGAACATTGACCACCCGTGCTCATTTAAAATATGAATCACGAGATCGCCGTCTTTCGATTTTAAGGCGTGATTAAGAGCTTGATCGGAGTTCTTGTGATGCAACCAAGCCTTTGCAGCTGCCTGATGAAGAGGGGCGTCTTGATTCGGTAAGTGAGTTTGCCTTTCATGCGCGAGGAATTCACCGAATAAATTGTGGAAGCGATACCAGTTTTGTTCACCTTCTAATGGATAGATGAACAAACCAAACCGGTTAAGGTTTTCTATCATACTCAACGAGTCTTCTCTGCCTGTTACTTGAACCGCGAGTGCGTCGTTAAACATATCGAATACCGAACATTGCATTAAAAAATGCCTTGTTTCTGAATCTAACAAGTCGAACACTTCTTCAACCAAATAATCCCAAAGATGACTATGATTGAAATCCGATATGGTTGCCGCGGATTGACTTAGCGTTCTTTTTTGATGCTGTGCTTGTAAAGCAAAAAGTTGAAGGGCAGAAGGCCAACCTTCTACGTATTGGCAAAGCATGTCTGCGGTAGAATCATCAATACCGTCGGTGACTCTTAAGTTAAAGAATCGGGTAGTTTCGTCTTTATCAAATGCCAGCGACTCGTTATCGACTTCAATCATTAAATCGCGAACGCGCAAGTTGGCAGCGCCCAAAGGAGGAAGAGCACGACTAGTGACAACTAAGGTGATGTTTTCCGGCAAATGTTTTAGGAAAAATCGTAACCCGTCGTGAATCTCTTCATTGACGATGCAGTGATAATCATCCAGCACCAGATAGCAGGTGTCGGTGGTTTGGCTTATTTCAGAAAAGAGTTCACTGAATAAAGATTTGAGCGAAGAAAACTGTCTTTTTTCAGCCAGAGCGAGAGACTTCTTACAGGCGTTACCCGTCGCGTTATTGAGTGCTCGCAAAAAGTAGTTAACAAATCGGAAAGTTTCGTTATCCGTATCGTCAATACTGAACCACCCTACATTAGATTGCTCAGTCAGCCATTGCGCTGCCATGGTTGTTTTCCCATATCCAGCAGGTGAGCGAAACAATATCAGCTTACAGAAGGGTGCTTGTTTGAGCAGCTCTAGCACTCTTGGTCTGAGAATAGCGTTGTGTAGGCGTTTAGGACGAGTAAGCTTAGAAGGGATCCACATGGTTATACTTCTAGTTATTGGTGAATTCTAGCTGGGATACTACGAGGAGCCGTTCTCACCTACCTTGATCGATCTCTTAAATCCGAGTTTGTGGCGAATAACGGGGGCTTCTACGCCCTAAAAATGTGATATAAGTCTCATTGATTCATGGGTCAGAATAGAAATTAGGTTAAGAAAACACGAATTTGGAGCGCGTATAAACAAATTGTGTTGCCCATTTGTAGTGCAGTAGTGAGCGTGATTAGGCTTAAAACTCGAATATCGTCATTGTATTTCCGACCCGATTACTTGTGTTGCAAAAAAAACATGAATTTGATCACCTTAGGCGTTTATGCTGTGCGACATTTGAGTGATAGCTCACCACGTTGATGCATTTCTCAACCCTACGCCCTCTTTCCTCCTCCTTCTCATCCCCTAATCAGGATGATGTTTTCATCCCTCATTAAGCGGAACATAGCCATGCTACCCAAGCGGTTTTTGTTAGATGGCTGCACTTGTTTCGTTAGGTGCAACTCAAAACGATGTTTGCTGTGAGCATTAACACCAGAATCGATATTACTGGCTGGTTTCTCAAAGCTTAATCACCGCTTGGTTATCGTCCCAAGTATGCTTTTTGTGCTGAGTTTTCGTCCGTTAATGGCTTGCCTAATAAGAGTCAACTGCGTTTGGTAGTCTATCGCATAAGGTTGTTTGGGGTTATGGAGAACCAACAATGAGAATTCCAAATGAAGCCTAATAAGCAATCAAATATAGAAAAACAAAAGAATTTTAATAAAGAAGAGTTCAAACAGTCCGTAAAAAAACATTTGGCAGCAACTTATGCAACAACCGTTGAAAACGCGTCTGAAAGAGCTTGGTACTTAGCAACAGGTCGTGCGTTGGCAGAGCTTACAACTTTCGACTTGCTTGAAACTGAAAACGATCCAAATATCAAAAACGCTCGGAGCGTCAACTACCTATCCCTTGAATTCCTTATTGGTCGATTAACGGGCAACAACCTAATTAGTATGGGGTTGTATGAAGCTGTCGATGAAGCTGTAAAAGAGTTAGGTCAGAACCTAACAGACATCCTCGAAGAAGAACGGGACCCAGCCTTAGGAAATGGTGGCTTGGGGCGTTTGGCAGCTTGCTTTATGGATTCTTGTGCCGCCCAACAGTACCCAACGGTTGGCTATGGTCTTCACTACGAATATGGGTTATTTCGCCAATCATTTGAAGAATGCCACCAAAAAGAAGCGCCAGATGCGTGGGCAGGTGTTGAGGGATATCCGTGGGAAATTGCGAGACCAGAATTTGCTCAACAAGCCGGATTTTACGGGTTTGTCGAGACGTACCTAAATGATGCTGGTGTAGAAAAACGCCGCTGGAAACCGGGCATGTTTGTTCAAGGTATGCCGTGGGACATGCCAATTGTGGGCTATCAAAGTCGCACCGTTTATCCACTCAGACTGTGGGAATGCCGCGCCATTGCGCCATTTAGCTTGGCAAGCTTTAACAACGGTGACTATTTTGAAGCACAGCATGCTCTTATTGATGCCGGTAACGTAACAAAAGTTCTTTATCCGAACGACAACCACGAAAAAGGAAAAACGCTGCGTCTGATGCAACAATACTTCCATGTGCGTTGTTCAATGGCGGATATTTTACGTCGCCATACAGAAAATGGTCACGCGCTAGAGAAGCTCCCAGAATACGAAACCATTCAGTTAAACGACACGCACCCAACAGTCGCTATCCCAGAGCTGATGCGTATTCTAATCGATGAGCACAATTATGAATGGGATGCAGCATGGCAGATATGTTCCAGCACCTTTGCGTACACCAACCATACCTTGCTACCAGAAGCGTTGGAAACATGGAGCGAAGCTTTGCTTCAGCGTTTGCTTCCACGCCATATGGAAATCATTTACCAAATTAACCACTTATTCCTTCTTGAAGTGAAAGAGAAGTGGCCCGGTGATGTCGACAAGATGCGCAAGCTTTCCATCATTGAAGAAGGGACTCACCGAATGGTGCGAATGGCGAACTTGTGTGTGGTTGGTGCCTATGCTGTCAACGGGGTAGCTGCGCTTCACTCTGCTCTAGTTAAGAAAGATCTTTTCCCTGAATTTCATGAAATGTTCCCTACGCGATTACAAAATGTAACCAATGGGGTAACACCAAGGCGTTGGTTGAAGTTTTGTAACCCTGAGCTTTCAAACCTTATCACCAGCAAAATAGGTGAGGATTGGATCGCAGACTTAGATGAACTAAGAAAAATTGAGTCGTTTTCGACAGATACCGAGTTCCAAGCGGACTTCATGCGTGTGAAACAAGAGAACAAGCAGCGCTTAGCGAACTGGGTCAAAGACAACATGGATATTGAGTTAGATACCAATGCCATATTCGATGTCCAGATCAAACGTCTGCATGAATATAAGCGTCAGCATCTAAACTTGCTGCACATACTATCCCTGTATCACAGGCTACTCAACGAGCCTTCGTTTGACATGGTGCCTCGTGTCGTTTTCTTTGCAGCCAAAGCCGCGCCAGGTTACCACTTGGCTAAAGAAATTATTTATGCCATCAACAAAGTGGCAGAGAAAATCAACAGTGATAATCGCGTTAATCACAAACTTAAAGTGGTGTTCATGCCTGATTATCGCGTCAGCATGGCGGAAATCATCATCCCGGCAGCGGATGTATCTGAGCAAATCTCTACGGCAGGTAAAGAAGCATCCGGTACAGGTAACATGAAACTCGCGCTCAATGGTGCTCTGACTATTGGAACAATGGACGGTGCCAATGTCGAGATTCGAGAAGAAGTCGGAGACGACAACATTTACATTTTCGGTTTAGAAGTGGATGAAGTCACAGCTCTGCGTGAGAAAGGCTATAACCCGTATGATTATTACCATGCCGACCACCTTCTGAAAGCATCGCTCGATCTCCTTATTGGCGAAGAATTTACGCCAGGGGAACCCGGTCGTTTGGCGGCTACTTACCACAGCCTGTTGGATGGGGGAGACCCATATCTGGTTCTCGCTGATTTCGCGTCCTACGTAAAAGCACATGAAGATATGGACGTTCAATATCGAGACCAACAAGGTTGGGCGAGAAAAGCCATTATCAATACCGCTTTGGTTGGGAAATTTAGCTCGGATAGAAGTATCCGTGACTACGTGAACAACATTTGGAAACTGAAAGCGGTTAAGCGTCAGTAATAGGTAAAAAGCCCTTAGGTAAAGCTTAAGGGCTCAGTTGGCTAGGTTTGATAAGCTGAAGTGGGTGAATTTGGTGAAGACATTCCCCTCTTTTGCATCAGAAATACAGGAAGGTAGGAAACGTCGACCTTCGGAGAACGATATGAAAGAAGCAAGTAAGACCACACCAGAAGCAATAAAACGCGTTGCTTCTATGGCAAATATTTCGGAACACTACATTAATGCTATGGGAGAAGAAACAAACGTCTCCGCGGCAACTGTCGAGTATTTACTGTCGTCCTTGGGCTACGACGTTTCGAATGATAAAGCACTGTTAAAATCGGCCGAGAAAAAGCATAAGAAGCCTGTTTTACAATCCATGCTGGTACTGACGGATGACGAAGATGTGCATGTAGACTTGCACCTTGGGGCGAGTGCGCGTGAGAGCGAATTCAGTTGGCGTTTAGAGACAGAAGAAGGTGATGTGCTTGAAGGGTATCTGCAATCTCAGATAGTGAGTGATCGCCGCAAAGCAGGTGGACCACTTACTTTTTCTTTGCCTAATAACCTTCCTTGGGGGTACCACAAACTCACATTAACGCGTAAGCGCCGAAAAGCTCCTTATGAAATGACGTTAGTCATCGCCCCTAAAAGTTGCTACAAACAAGAACCCCTGCTGTGTGATGAGAAAATGTGGGGACCGAGCATTCAGTTATACACCTTACGCACATCCCATAACTGGGGCATGGGTGACTTTGGAGACTTAAAGCAACTTGTTGGAGAAGTAGCAGAAAGGGGAGGGGATTTCATTGGGCTCAATCCAATTCATTCCTTGTTTCCTGCCAACCCAGAAGGTGCAAGCCCATACAGTCCCTCGTCTCGACGTTGGTTAAACATACTGTATATCGATGTAAGTTCCGTCCCTGAATTTGCACTGAGTAAGGAAGCACAAGCCCGAGTGGGTAGTTCTGAGTTTCAACAGCGTTTACATCAAGCACGAGAATCCCATTGGGTGAACTACAGTGAAGTGTCTGCTCTGAAAATGAATGTACTACCGACACTCTACCAAGAATTTAAACGCCGGCATTTAGATAACAATACCGATAGAGCGTCAGAGTTCATGCGGTTTGTTGATAATGGCGGACAAAGCTTACTGCAACAAGCAACTTTCGATGCACTGCATGCCCACTTGCGCGAGCAATATGATGACATTTGGGGCTGGCCGGTATTCCCTGAAAAGTACCAAAAATATCATAGCCCATCGGTACGCAAGTTTATTGTTGATGAGGAAGATTCCATCCAGCTATATCTGTATTTGCAGTGGATTGCGGATAGTCAGATCCAAGAAGCTCAACTATTGGCCGAAGAAAAAGGCATGCAAATAGGGTTGTACAGAGACCTAGCGGTTGGGGTTTCCGATGCGGGTTCAGAAACGTGGGCGGATACTGGAGAGCTGTGTCAGGATGTGAGCATTGGCGCGCCACCAGATATTCTAGGGCCACTTGGTCAAAATTGGGGGCTACCTCCGCTCAACCCGCAGGAGCTTCAAGCAAGGTCGTACAAGCCATTTATCGATTTGATTCGAGCAAATATGAATCACTGCGGAGCGTTGCGAATTGATCATGTTTTAGGGTTACTTCGCCTTTGGTGGGTACCAAAGGGGCAGAATGCGTCTGAAGGTGCTTATATTTACTATCCAGTAAAAGAGCTTCTTGCATTGCTGGCACTTGAAAGCCATCGCTACAAGTGTTCAGTCATTGGTGAAGACTTAGGGACGGTGCCGGATGAAATTGTCGAGTTACTTTCTGATGCGGGCATTCATTCTTATAAAGTTTTCTTTTTTGAAGTGGCTGAAGATGGTGGCTATTACTCTCCGGAGCATTATTCACAACAGTCTATGTCGGCACTTTGTACTCACGATATGCCGACCTTGAAAGGCTTTTGGCATTGTGATGATTTAAAGCTTGGACAGGAACTCGGGCTATACCCGGATGAAGCACAGTTAAATAAACTGTTTGACGATAGGCTAAGAAGCAAACAAGAGATTCTTAACAGTGTCGCTTGGCACGGATATCTGCCAGAAGGCATCGGCCGGGATGCAGCAACCGTTCCAATGGATAGGCACTTAAGTGAAGCTCTTCAGTTGCATTTAGCCGCCGGTAACAGTGCGTTATTTAGCGTGCAATTAGAAGATTGGCTTGAGATGGATAACCCAGTCAACATTCCAGGTACCGTTGATGAGTACCCCAACTGGCGGCGAAAGCTTTCAGTTAATTTGGATAATATTTTTTCTAACGACAACATTCACAGTCTAGCCGAGCAATTAACGGCACTTAGGAAAAATCGAGCTTAATCCTTTTTATGCAAGTGATTTCATTTTTAAGTTGAGATGATAGACTGAATTGAAGAAAGAAGTGTCTATATAAAACCTGCACTGGGTAAAAATGAACTGGTGCAGGGTTTGTACTCTGCTTATGCAGATCAAACATCAAATATTTCAATAATTATTATTTAGCTAACAACGTTCTTAGGGGACAAGGCATTGAATAAAAAAAGACAACCCAAACGCGCCTATGCCCAACTTTCTCAAGCTGCATTTTCCGATCCATTTTCTTTTCTAGGTCCATACAGTCAAGAAAGTGGTATCGCGTTAAGAATCTGGATTCCGGGTGCAGACAATGTTCAGTTGGTATTAGACGACAATACTCGCCTTGATCTCGAAAGAGAGGAAGCGAGCGGCTTTATTCTAAAAGGTGATCTAGATTTAACACACATTCATTATCGCTTGGCTGTCGATTGGTCGGGTACAGAGCAGATAGTTGATGATCCTTATCAATATCATGGGCTCTACGCTGAATACGATGATTTGCATACCCCCAAGCAAATGTACCAACAGATGGGAGCGCAATTCGTTACCATGAACCGTGGTAGTGAAAAAGTAAGTGGTACTCGGTTTTTAGTTTATGCCCCACATGCTTCAGCAGTCAGTATTATCGGTGCTTTTAACCATTGGGATGGGCGTAGAAACCCATTACAAAAATTGGATTATGGAATTTGGGGATTGTTTGTTCCTGATCTACCGGAAGGCACGCAATACAAATTTGAAATGAAAGGACCAGATGGGGAAGGTTTACCCCACAAAGCGGATCCATGGGGATTTCATTCAGAACAACATCCGTCGTTTGCTTCACTGACGTACAATCACCAGCGATACGACTGGGCAGACAGCGCATGGCAAGAGCGTCCGGTCACAGAAAAACGTAAAGAAGCCCTTTCTTTTTATGAGCTGCATGCTGGTTCGTGGAAGCGCAATGAAAACGGTGATTTCCTCAATTACCGAGAATTAGCCGAGCAACTGATTCCTTATCTCAAAGACTTGGGATATACCCACGTTGAATTGATGCCCGTTTCAGAACACCCATTTTACGGTTCTTGGGGCTATCAACCTGTTGGCTTGTTTGCGCCTACGAGTCGCTTTGGATCGCCAGATGATTTTAAGTATTTTGTTGATCAGTGCCATCAGGCGGAAATTGGCGTAATACTTGATTGGGTGCCTGCGCACTTCCCATCAGACGACCATGGGTTGGCAAATTTTGATGGCACGCCGCTTTTTCACGACCCCGATCCACGCCGTGGCTGGCATCAGGATTGGAATTCATTTATCTATGATATGGGACAAGAGCACGTCCGCCGATTCTTGGTCTCGAATGCTCTCTATTGGTTTGAACAGTTCCACATCGATGGAATCCGAGTGGATGCCGTCGCTTCAATGATCTACTTAGATTATTCTCGCAGCCACGATCAATGGGTTCCTAACATCGATGGAGGAAACGAGAACTACGAAGCTATCGCGACGCTTAAATGGATGAATGAAGAGGTCTACCGACACTTCCCGAACGCGATGACCATAGCTGAAGAGTCAACGGCATTCCCTGGTGTATCTGCGCCAACCTTTATGGGAGGGCTTGGTTTTGGGTTTAAATGGAATATGGGTTGGATGCACGATAGCCTGTCTTACATAAAAGAAGATCCCGTCCATCGAAAATACCATCACGATACCATCACCTTCCCACTTGTGTACGCGCACAGTGAGAACTATGTGTTGTCGCTTTCTCATGATGAAGTGGTTTATGGCAAAGGTTCAATCCATAACAAGATGCCCGGTGATGAATGGCAGCAAACCGCTAACCTGAGAGCTTACATGGGGTACATGTATGCTCAACCGGGTAAGAAGTTGAACTTTATGGGTGCAGAGTTTGGTCAGACCGCGGAGTGGAATCACGATGATCAATTGCAGTGGTTCTTACTTGATTTTGAGCGGCACCAAGGCGTTCGAGATCTCACGCGTGATTTAAATTTCCTGTATCGCAATGAAAAAGCATTACACGATCAAGACAGTCACCCGAATGGGTTTGAGTGGCGCTTGCAAGATGCGAAAGAAGCGAGTGTATTGGCTCACGAGCGTATTGCTGAAAATGGCGACCGTATACTCATAATCAGTAATTTTACACCCGTGCCGCATGAACGTTTCCGATTAGGTGTGCCAAATTGCGGAACGTACACGTTGCTTTTGAATACGGATGATGTTGGTTACAGCGGCAGTGGCTTCAAGGTTTATGAGTCGGCAGAAACTGAACGTGTTGTTAGTGAAGGTTTAGATGACTCTTTATTGTTGAGTATTCCACCTCTATCGACGGTGTTTTATAAGCTTCAATAATTATACGTCCTAAAAACTAACATCGTAACCATAATCGAAATCAAAAAAAAGAGCGAGCCCGTGTAAACGGTCTCGCTCTTGTTTTTATAAGAACACGGCTACTTTGTAGAGAGTTCGATTATGGAGAACTGCTCGATTTCCATTACACTCGGAACTGACCGAGTAACTTGCTCACTTGGTTACCGACTTGGTTCAAGCTTTCAGCAGACTCGGTAGTCTCAATAGATTGAGTCATTGTCTTGTCTGAGATATCGGACATGGTATTCACGTTGATGGCAACTTCATCCGCCGCTGTAGCCTGTTGACCCGCCGCACTTGAAATCAATCCAATCGAGTCGTTGATTTGAGCAATAAATCCATCAATTGACGTTAACGCTTCTTCGGCTGACTGCACTTGTGCAGCGGTTTCTTCAGCGTTAGAACGACTCTTCGTCATTGCTTGGCTAGCGCTTTCTGAGCGTTGCTGCAAGCTAACGATGATATTTTGAATTTCCTCTGTTGATTCTTGAGTTCTCGATGCCAATGAGCGAACTTCATCAGCTACGACCGCAAACCCACGCCCTTGTTCACCGGCACGTGCTGCCTCAATCGCGGCGTTCAATGCCAACAAGTTAGTTTGTTCTGCGATGCTTCGAATAACATCCAGAACTGTACCAATTTGTTCACTATCAGAGCGAACTTGTTCTACTGTGTCACTGGCATCGGATATTTGCTGAGACAAGCTTTGCATGGCAGTTGCTGCGTTCACAACAACTTGAGTACCTTGTGTTGCCGCATCAGCTGTTGATTGAGACAATTCAGCAGCTTGCAGTGCACTGTTGCTGACTTCTTGAGCACTGGCAGACATTTGAGTCATTGCAGAAGCTGCAAGTTGCGCCTGAGATTGCTGCTCGCGGACTTCGTGTTGAGTTCCGCTGGCTTTAACCGTAAGTTCCTGTGCTGAAGAGAGCATGCTAGATGACGCAGTATTTAATTGCCCAACTGTCTTCTGAAGTTTCTCTGCGAAGGTATTGTAATTTGTCGCCAGCTTAGCCAGTTCATCAGTACCAGCAACTGGGATACGAATGGTTAGGTCGCCTTCACCCTGAGCAATATCACTCAATACGTCATTAGTGGATTGGATTTTACTCGTGATGGTTTTTGTGACAAAGAAGGAAACGACGATACCAACGATAATTGCAACACCCACAATCATAAATAGGAATGATGTAGAGGTTTCGGTATTGGCTTTCGCCTCATTGGCCGCTTCACGCATTGATCCACTGATTGATGCACGTAACTCCGCAATCGCCGTAGCAATTTTAGGTCCGACGGTATCCAGTGTTTTGATACCTTCATTACGGTCGTAAATCATAGTAACAACACTGTTTGCTGCCGTTTCATATTGGTTGAGCAATTGTTTTGCTTCAGACGTTAATTGACGCCTTTCAGGGTTTTCTAACGTACCCAACAAGGTATTAATTTCTTTTTCTGACGCGTCGAACTCTTTATTAAAGCGTTCAACTTGAGCGGGTTGGTTTTCAACTAAGAATTTTGATACGTAAAGACGTGAAAGTAAAAGTGCACGTATCGCTCTACCAGCATGGTACGCAGCAACAACATCTCCATCGCGCTTTGCGGTATCCATAACTTTTGTTAGCTTGCGCTCAATTTGAGGGCCGTTTGCGTTTAACGTTCCATTTACTAACTCGTTCCGGCTATTCATGTTTGATACAACCGTTCCAGTAAAGGTTGTCATGTATATTGCCTTCATTGCCTCAATTTCTTTCAACATTTTCACTCGCGTAGGATTTTGAATTTCCTTATAAGAGCGTGTCATGTCTTCAGTCCAGAGAGCAGCTTGTTGATTGAATTTTTCAACAAACTCAGGTTTCCCTGTTTTTATAAAGTTCTTAACGGTTAAACGCAGTCCGTACACACTATCAGTAACTTCTGCTGCTAGCTCAGTATCCGGTGCTAAATCAAAAGATATCTTATTCATATCTTGTGATAATCCATTTAGCAAATTCGAGCTCACTACTGCAACAGCGATTAAGATAGCTATCAGAACGGCTGGTGATATTGATAATTTTTTTGAAATGGAAATATTGTCCAAACCCATTGTCTTTTCTCCATAAAAGATAAAGCCGCATTTTTTATTTTTCTATTAACTAAAGTAGCAAAGAATGAAAGACTAAACAGAAAATAGATTAAATAAATATTTTATTATGGAATAAGCGTCTACATATCATTGGGTTATGATATTACCTTTGTTCATTAATTCTCATTAGTTTGGAAAAAATCTTAAATAAGCTACACGTGGTTTAATTTCGAATAGAAGTGCTTGCTTTGATAATATGAAAAAATATGAACAGAATTAAAGATTTTTTATTGAGAGCGTTTGTTAGAAATAGTATGCATAAAAGAGTCAATTAATATGAGTTTAGATGAATTTTTAGTCATTTATTGATGATAATTATCATTAAGATTGATTCCAATGCACTTCTTTACTTTAAAGTTCATATATGACTAATTTATAAAATTGTTATTATTGATGGTATGATGATTTAAATAACAAAAAATAAAAAAATAGGTTTTATATTCAAATGATTCTAATCCGTTAAGGTTATCTTATAGTCTTTTGTCGACTTTCAATTTAACCTCCAAGTATTTGAAATTGGTCGGTCATTCCACTAATCCTTTTCCTTGAACTGGAACAGACTATGAGGCTCTGAAACCTGCATCTTAAGGTGACTTGAGTATAATTGTGCGATTGGATAGAACGATAAGAGCTGATAAAAGATATGGAATTTCAATTAGAAGCAGTGTCACTGCATAAACGCTTTAAATCAGTTGTCGCTGTGGATGATGTGAGTTTTGGAGTAAAGCAAGGAACGTGCTTTGGGTTACTTGGACCAAATGGAGCCGGAAAAACCACAACGTTGGAGATGCTTGAGGGAATCATGGAACCGACAAGTGGGCAGATCCTATATAAAGGTCAACCCATAACAAAAGAAGTTTATCACCGGCTTGGAATACAGTTTCAAAATACTGCCCTGCAAGATTACCTTACCGCGAAAGAAACGCTCAAGATGTTCCAGTCTTTTTATAGCCATTCCATGCCTTATGATGAATTGGTAACGTTGTGTCAGCTAGGTGACTTTTTAAATCAAGACCACAGAAAACTGTCGGGAGGTCAAAAGCAGCGCCTGTTGTTGGCATTAGCGCTGATAAACGATCCCGAGTTAATTTTTCTTGATGAGCCAACTACAGGGTTAGATCCCCACAGCCGTCGACTTTTCTGGGATTTGGTCAATACCATCAAGGCAAATGGAAAAACCGTTTTATTGACGACACATTACATGGATGAAGCGGAATATTTGTGTGATGAAATAGCGATAATGAATAAAGGGAACATTATTGCTCAAAACACGCCTACTCATTTGTTAGACGAGCATTTCTCTGGGGCACTAATTAGCTTGCCAGAATCTCAAACAAACAACGCTCACCTTAATGGAGAGGATGTGCATTACTCTGAGGGACGTTGTTTTATTCAATCTGAAAATGTTGAAAAAACACTGACGAACTTAATGGCTTCCAATATTTCCTTGGAAGGTCTGCAAGTTAAATCCGCAAATCTCGATGATCTATTTTTGAAATTGACCGGGCATGCTTTGATAGAAGAGGAAAGTCAAAATGTATAGTCGATTCTTGGCTGTTTTAGTTGCTAGAAATTATGAATTCATGCGGGACAGAAGTGCTTTGGGTTGGAACCTCGTGTTTCCAATCTTGATGGTGGTTGGATTTGCGTTCGTTTTTTCTGATGATAATAAAGTACTTTATAAAGTCGGAGTGATGGACACAGAACAAGAGGCGAGCCAACCGTTTCAGGAATTACGTCATCTTGAGTTTGTCGAGTATGCCGATATGAGCACAGCAGAACTTAAGCTACAGCAACATAAGATTGATATTTTAGTCGACTTTAAAGCGAAATCTTACTGGGTCAATCAATCGTCTGCGAACGGCTATATTGTTGAAAAGCTACTTCTTGGGCAGCAGCCTGATTTTGTAAAATTCACCATTGATGGAAAAGCAATACGTTATTTGGATTGGGTTGTGCCTGGAATCCTCGGTGTAAACATGATGTTTTCCTGCTTATTTGGTGTTGGCTATGTCATCGTGCGTTACCGTAAAAACTCGGTATTAAAAAGATTGAATGCTACACCGCTAAGAGCGATCGAGTTCTTATCAGCTCAAGTGTTGTCTCGTTTAGTGATTGTCATGATCATCAGCTCAGGGATTTTTTTAGCCTGCAACGTTGTGTTTGATTTTTATATGCTCGGAAATTATTTCACTCTATTGCTGGTGGCTTTTCTTGGTACCTCTTCGATTATTTCTTTGGCGTTGTTGATTGCTTGCCGATCCGAGTCGGAAGAATTTATAGGCGGTATGCTTAATCTGATTTCTTGGCCGATGATGATGTTATCTGGTGTTTGGTTTTCGCTGGAAGGTAGCCCAGAATTTATTCAGCAGCTGACTAAAGTATTTCCGTTAACTCATATGCTGGAGTCTGCACGAGCTGTAATGTTGGATGGCGCTGGGTTAGCCGATATCTGGGGGCATTTAGTGACTCTTGCTTTAATGACCGTTGTTTTCTTACTGGCGGGTTCTTATTTCTTTAAGTGGCAAGGCGAAGCTCGATAATACATCTATGGGATTTCGAACTATTTGTTAGGTGAGCGCCGATACGTTGTATTGGCGCTCTTTTTATCTAAAACAAGCCAGATGGTCATTCTATTTATCCATAGCTGACGCTATTTAGATATCCACTAGATAAAAATTATCGAAATAGAAGGCGTTTCAGTGGGGTTTTCGACAGTCCCCAAACAAACAGAACGCTAGAAATTATGGTCCCAGATAGTACTGCAATATCTCTTGAATATCCTTCTAGCCCATTAAACCTCACAACGTTGTCGACCAGTATTTGCAAAGGCAAATGCGCAACGTAGATACCTAAAACCAAGCCAGATAAATTGAAGACCCAAGGCTTGTTTCCCCAGTTTGGTTTCGCTAATAGAAGAAATAGAATACCCGACGCCCAAATTGGTGTCGCGGCTAAAAAGTCATGGCTGTTAAAGGCTGTCCCATATTGTGCGAGGATTTCGGCTTCACCTAAGTGCAAACTGAGCCCTATTAGCGCCATAATGGTTGCATTCAACGCAGGCACTGAGAGCCTTAATCGACGTATTTCGAACCCTATTAGCACCATTAATGTGCTGAAGAAAGGACCGTTTCGAGTAAAGATAGGGGCTTCCCAATCGGTTAGAACGTTGTAGCTTCCCGCTAGCACCCCGTAGACATAAAGGCTCCCAGCGACAATGACCAAACCTTTAGACAGCTTAAAATGAACGCCTAGAGCAATAATCGCAACGGCACACAGTAAGCCAGGAATAAACCACAAATGCACCAAACCACCCTCGAATAGCGTGTTTAATGGGTTTTGTAGCAACCAATTCCAGTAACCGCTTCTTTCCGCAATGAAACCTTCCGTTAAAAACTGATACCAGTTAAACGGCATCAGTAGGCAAATAACACTCCAAACTAACCATATTTTTAGCAAAGGAATGCTGTAATTTTTGAGTGTGGAAAGTGGATTGGAACAAAGCTTGGGCTGGATTAGATACCCAGATATTAAGAAAAACAAAGGTACTGCAAATCGTGTTAATTGGTTTAGAACGTATCCAATCCATTGCACTTCATTACTTAAAGAAGAGTGAGTTAAAACTTGGCTATGCAATAGCATAATAGCAAACATAGCGATAACGCGGCCGAGCTCTAAGCTGGCGATTTTATTGGCATGATTAGACGGCATTTAGGGCTCACAGAGAATAAAAATCAAGAAGGCAGTTTATCTTTTAATTCAGTATTTTATGTTGAGTTATGTCATGAATTCATAAGGGTAAGATTAAGAGTTTTTAATCTAATTTGGATTGCCTTTTGATAAGAGCGTCACCTAAATAAGGTTAAAGCTAGACAGAAATGCTATACCGAGTGAGCACGTTAACAATGATACGACAGTAGTTAATGCAATAACGTTTGCTGCTAGTGTTGGATTTCCACCCATAGAGCGGGCCATCACATAACTCACTGCTGCTGTAGGAGATGCCGTCATAGTGAACAGCAGTCCGAGTTCTAATCCTCTATAACCCATTAAAACACCGCCACCCACAATAACGAGAGGGCAAAAAATGAGTTTTAGCGTTGTAGCAAACCAAGCACTGTTTTTTTCTTGTTTTAAGGAGCGAAGGTTAAGTGAGGCTCCTGTACATAGAAGAGCAAGGGGCAGTGTCATATCCGCGAAGTACCCTCCTGCGTGAGTTACTATTTGTGGAATGGGGAAAGATAATCCGTAGCAAACAAACCCGAGTGAGATAGCAATAATTAAAGGGTTCTTGGTGATCGTTTTACCAATCAAAGTCAACGCTTTTAAATGTGACGATTGCTGCTTCGGGCTTAATGCTATAACGGCGAGAATATTATAAAGCACCGTGGTAGCAGCAACATAGAGAGCGGCACTTGCAACACCTTGTTCTCCATATAGGTTTGCAGTGTAGGCTAGTCCTATGATCGCGGTATTTGCGCGAAACCCTCCTTGAATAATAACGCCTTGATCACTTGAGGATGGGAAAAACGTTTTGGTAGAAACCACCGAGATTATGAAGAAAGTTAAGTTGGCAGCAAGCCCATACATCACAAAAGGAAGGCTGCTTTTTAAATCATAGTCAGACTGAACAATGCTCAGAAACAGCAGGGCCGGTAATGTCACTTTAAACACCAGTTTTGACCCAGTATCTATAAAGCTTTCATTGAGCACATTCGTTCGTTTTAAAAAGACTCCCAATACCAGCATCAAACAGATAGGTCCTGTAATACTAAAGGAAAACGCAAGCTGTTCTAGCATGTTGAAACCTGTGTCGTGAGTGGGAAGCCGCTGAACCTAGCGTCTTGAGGTTACTTGGGTATATGGTGTCATGAAAATCCATTATGCCCAAGCGAACTCTACTCGCGTGATGTGTCTTATGGCACAAAATCAAAGATTGCAAAAAAGAACGACTGTGCTATTAATATAATGCGAGTTGCAGAGTTGATTAGATTCTATTTAAATAGCGGTCAGTGAATCTCAGTTAAACAGAGTGTTTAATGAACAAAGGCAAGGCAACAAAAGAGAACATTTTGAAAACGGCTTTTAATGTGGCAAGCCAAGATGGGCTCGAAAGCCTGACATTTGGTGTGTTAGCGCGGCATTGCGGTTTATCAAAAAGTGGACTTTACGCCCATTTTAACTCGAAGGAAAACCTTCAGGTTATGGTCGTTGAGTATGCCAACCTGAAATTCATTGAGCGAGTATTACAGCCAGCGCGTGATCAATTTTCTAATGATCTTGAATCCAAAATCAGGTTGCTATTAGAAAATTGGTTAAACTGGAACCACTCTTTTCAAGGCAGCTGTATGTTCCTTGATGCGTGGCGCAGTGATACAGATGAAGACAATACTGTGCAGCAAAGCTTGATCAAAGGGAACAACAAGTGGATCCGTTATATGGAAATCCAGATAGAAAAAGCCAAACATACAGGGGTTTTTTCGGTAGAACTGGATACCAAACAAGCGGTTTACCAAATTTATGGTGTCTACTTAAGTAGTCAACTGTTCTATGCCATTGACGGTGAGGATGAAAGCCGAGAAAGGTTTTGGAAGAGCATTGATTTTTTGTTCCAGCATTGGCGCTAACAGTACATTGCGGCAGCCTTAAACCGTTAGCTACCAAGAGAAGGTTAAACAACATAATAATAAAAGCTGGTGAGTACGTATCATCAGCTCATTTTTTAAATATAAATAGCACGAGCGTTCTATTTTTAGAGAGAGTAACGATCATGAGCGAGAAGATTTACTTCAATGCATCAAACAAGTTCAGCTTAAAACGCAGTTTGGTGAATTGCACCACGCGTTTGCATCATACGCTAGCGCCTAACCATGCTGTGAAAACAGCGAGAAAACTATTGCTGACTCCTGCACGTCTAACACCAAAAAATACGGCACCTAAAGAGTTGGTAAAAGGGTCTGTCCAAACGAGCCATGGTGCTCTTTCTACGTTCTCATTAGGTGAGGGACCGGTATGGGTGCTCACTCATGGTTGGTCGGGGAGTTCAAACCAGTTTTACCCGTTAATGGAGCACATTGCTTCCAAAGGTTATCGCGCCTTGGCTTATGATCACCCAGCACATGGAGAAAGTGATGGAGATGTAGGACATATTCCAGCGTTTGTGGAGGGTTTAGATGCCGTTTTAGATAGTGTCGATGACTTAGCCGGTATTATTGGTCATAGCATGGGAACAGCGTCAGTATTAGAAAGCCGACATCAAAAAGCCGAAAGCTGCCCGATCATCTTGATCGCTCCTGTGCTGAATTACATCGAAAACTTGTTCTCGAGTATTCGCCGCTCTGGGTATTCCATGAAACTATTTAAAGAAGTGGTTGGGGAAGTGGAACGCCAATATGAATTTCCACTGAAGTCGGTTGATCCCTACCGCCGTTTGATGGAACGGAAATCGAAGTGCATTATTGTTCACGATAAAGACGATAAATTTACGTCTTATTCGGTTTCTGAAGAAGCGGGTAAAGAAGGTGACAATGTCGAGCTAATTACGACCGAAGGTCAAGGTCATGGTCGAGTGATGAAGTCGTCTGCTGTTATGGGGGCGTTCGACAAATTCTCATCATAATGAGGCTTGCACATTTTTACAGAACGGGGTAAAAACAAAAGGTAATTCAATCACAAGGAAGAAAAATGATTACCGAAAATACCTATTTCGAAGGTGGGGTTAAGTCTTTAGCGTTCGTTCAGTCAGAACAAGAAGTGAGCGTAGGCGTTATGGCTGTAGGTGAATACACATTTGGTACAAATGCACCCGAAAAAATGACTGTCGTGAAAGGCGACTTAACTGTTAGGCTCAAAGGTGCAGAACAGTGGGAGACTTACGCCCCTGGTGAGTCGTTTAATGTTCCTGGTAATTCACATTTCGACGTAAAAGTGGAGCAAATTACGGCTTACTTGTGTGAATACTTGTAGTTATCCCCGAGATTGCTAAACCCGATATAGTTATACCCAAGTATCTTGAGATCATTTGGGTATATTTAAAAAAAATGCCACAAAGACAAGTGGGATACACTAACGAGTCCATGTGGCAAAAAAACAAATAAAGATCGAAACCTGATACGCTCGCAATGGCTAAATGGATCAGGTTTTTTTATTGTCCGCGATGCTAATAAAACTAGGCTCTATTTTTTAACGTCAGCGTCATTGAATACGCTAGTGCTGCGAAAAACGCCAATAGTGCGGGTATTAACAGTGCCTTGAATTGCCACAAGTGGAAGAGGTAAGCCCCAGCAAATCCTCCTAACACAAAGCCTGCTACGACAGCTAAGAGTAAACTCACTTTTCTTTTGTCGGCATGCTCTCCTCGCAAATAGGCTCCGATCATGATTCCTAAATCTGTGATGATCCCGGTCATGTGAGTTGTCCTTACGACGGCGCCGCTGTAAGTCGTTACCATCGCATTTTGCAATCCGCATGCAGCTGAAGCCAAATAATGCCCTGAAATCGAACCTCGGGTTAACGTAATACCTGCCGCTGTTAACAATATGCTTTCGAGAATCAAAGCCGCACCGTAATGCCGACCAAGTTTTAGCGCTGTACTTTGGATGATGTAACCGCTAATGGCTGAACCAACCATAAAGCTAAGAAGAATAAAGGCGATATGAATTAGCTGGGAATCGGGAGAAAGTAAGCCAGCCCCAAGCAGTGTGATGGTTCCAGAAAGGTGTGAAACGGACTGATGCTGAAATCCGAGTAAACCTATTGCGTTAACGATCCCTGCAATTCCTGCAAGGCAAAATGCACCATATTCAACCCAGCGAGGGAGCTTAGTAAGCATACTGGAACCAAAATAAGGAGAGAATGAGGCGATATTCTATTCCTTGTTTCTGAATTGATCATCTGCAAACGCATCTCTTATTGATCTCTCGCAAAAGCAAACGATTCGCCATGCATAAGCAGAACTCGGTTTTAGGTATTATCCACCTTCAGTAACTTCAGAAGGGCGGGGGGTTTTTCTCTGAGCGTTCAGGTTAATGATATTTCCTGTGAGCATCAGGATTCCGCCGAGAAGTACCCACCAATCTAACGCTTCGTTGTAAAGCCACATGCCAACCACGGCGATAATGGGCAAGCGGAAAAAATCGAGCGACACGACTACACCTGCGTCTGCGTAGAGCATAGCTCTTGCAATGCAGAAGTGAGCAGTCAACCCACATACCCCTACGACGAATAAATAAAACCACTCTATACCTGTTGGTACTTGCCAATCTTGATAAGAAAAAGCGAACCCGATGGGTAATTGAATTAGGCACATAAGGAAAATAATGACTAAAGGCGGTTCGGTTTCTGCCAAATATTTTGTACACACATACGCAGTTGAAAAACTGATTGCCGCTAAGATGACGACAAAAGAAGCAGGGTCGAATATATCGGCACCAGGTTTTACGATGACAAGAACACCAATGAATCCAAGGAATAAAGAAATTACTTTTGTTTTAGTGAATGCTTCGTTTAGAAACCAACAGGCGATGAGAAGTGTCCATAATGGCACCGTAAATTCGAGCGCAAATACATTGGCCAATGGCAGAAGTGAAATCCCTAAAAACCAAGAATACTGACCAACAAAGTTAATAAGGTTTCTCCCCACATGTATGTGCATTTTCGGGGATTTAACTAAGTGAAACTGACCAAAATAAGCCAATAATATAGAGACAAGCACCAGTCCAACTACGCTGCGAGTAAACACCAATTGAAAAGGCGTGTAGTTATCACCCAATTCTCTTGCTGTGATCGCCATAAACGTAAACGAGGCGAGTGTTCCCATCATCCATAAAACGGCTTTCATTCACTTTCCTTGTGAGAGTTCAAAGAGTTGTACAGACCATCGCAATATAGCAATGATGTCTGTCGAGGATTTATTGACCATATAGTAAATTGCTAATCAAATCACTTATACAAAGGTCATAACGTCGCATGTTGGCTGCGATATAGCCTGAAAATGGTGATGGCGTTAATGATCGCAAAGGTACTTTCCATTAGTACGCCCCCAATAGAGCCCAGCACAATGTTATGCAGTAACCAACAAAGTGTATTGAGAAGCACTGTAGCACGCATGGCAAGTCCTTCTAGTTTGTACATACCCCATGTTGCAATCGATGTGCTGAGTAAAGTAAGGAATTGGTGGGGTTCAGATGCGTTAGGCAGCCCTAAAACCCATATTAATGTGATAAAAAACCACATTAGGTAGGAAGATTGAGTTTTAGTTGAGAAATAAATTCTTAATACGCTTACCGCACATATGGTGGCAGCCGTTATTGCCCCCATCAAAACAAAATGAAGAACGAGTAATATTTGGAATAATGAAAGGTGAATACGCATCCGATAGCTGCATTTATGAGCAAAAGCCGCAGAGCCGAAAAGAAACGCAAGCAAGCCTACCAGCTGAGGAATATCATTAAAAACAGACAACATGATTATTTTTGTGAGCTAACGCAATATGACGTAACGAGCATGATAATAAAAATCGGAAACTTGATGTAAGAAATCTCTCACAAATACTGTAGGAAATCATGATACTTTTCGATACGTCATTATATTAGTCATACCTTATCTTATTGAATGTGATACAAAAAAATGGTTGTTATTTAATGGTTATCAAAAGGTTTTTTAAAATATATAGTCAAAAAGCCGTTATCTAGAACTAATATTATCCATGTCGACAGGATACGACGTTACCCTAAGGAAAGGGTGATAAGGAAGTATAAGCAAAGGCACTGCTTAACAAGGACAATGCTTTGAAGGATTAAAGCGCAAAGGAATAGTGTAAAGGACGCGCATGGACGGATTGGATAACGCCTAAGGATTAGGTTTTTCCTCTAGGACTGAGGAAAGGAAGGATTCGCAAGGACACCGCTTCGGAAGGCGCGTAAAGGACAGGCAGCAGGAAGTTGCAACATTTATGGATTATCAACGTAGGATGCGTTAAGTAGCTGGAACGCTGCCAGAAAAATGATTTACCCCAACACATTTGTGTTGGGGTTTTCTTTTTTGGGTATAACGGTATTGGCTTCAGTACGAGAAGATATTTGATGCGAAAACAAGGCGCCAATTACAGTTCTGAGCATATGTAGAATTGATTTTTACCATTGCGTTTCGCCATGTACATTGCGTTATCTGCTTGGTTAAGTGTCTGCTCAAATTCGTTAATTTTTCCCTTAGTCATAACCACCCCAATGCTTGCTGAAACGGGATGCTCTTCGCATCTGTGCTCGCCACATGAACACGCATGTTCAATTTTAATCAGTAAATCCTGCAGAATTCCACCAACCTGGCTCATGGAATCTAACTCAGTCAACATAAACACAAACTCATCCCCGCCAAGGCGGGATGTTATGCCGATACCATCAAAGTGCTCGCTGATGACGCCAGCTATTTGCTTGAGGAATTTGTCCCCTTGCTGATGCCCAAATTGGTCATTGATGTGTTTGAAGTTGTCAAGGTCAAGTAGGCAGAGTGCAGTGAGCTGATCATCCGATAGGTTTAAGCTTGCGACTTGCTGTTGCAGGCTTAGGCGATTGACTAAGCCTGTTAAAGGATCTTTCATGGCTAAATCTTGGAGCACTTCTTTTTGTCGTCGGAGTTGCTCATTGGTATCGGAAATGACGGACGTTTTGTAGAAGCTATAAACCATGGCACTTAGAATAACAAAAGTGAGAGCGGAGAACGCAAAGAGAACCAAATAAGGGATCCAAAGAATTGGCATCGTTTGGGTAAAATGAATATCAAGTTGCCAAGTTCTTCCCGGCAAAGTGAGTGGGAAACTATACGAAAGGTGTCCGTCAGGATCTGCTAAATACTGAGGGAAGATACGGAGATGATTTTCTCTCGTCACATCGCTAAGAATAAAGTGAATATGCTCTCGGTTCGCCAAATTACTCAGTAGTAATCTTTCTGGCTTAAGAAGCATGATCACATAGCCTTTAAGGTCATCTGGCGGAAAGTATTTCTCGTTAATGGCGTTATGCCTTTCGTGATCATCAAATACAGGAAAATAAATCGCCGTTGCGAGTGGTCCATCAGGATCTTGCACGGTAGAAAATGGGCTGGTGGCGTGAACTCGCTTATCAAGAGCGGACTTTCTAATTGCCTGTTGATTGAATGGTCTTTGTGTTAACTCTAAACCAATGGCATCTTTGTTCGGTTGTAGAGGTTCCGTAAACATAATAGGAAAATAAACAGGGTTTTTAGGAACCGAAAGTGTTTTTGATGCTTCCGAATTAGTGGTGAAAAAACCCGTCGGGGCATAGCCTTCTTGTTTTAAGTGATACTCGACCAATGTCCGTTCAGTTTGGTGGATCTTTGGTGCCCACTGTATGGCGAGTATGTTGTATTGCGAGCGGAGCATCACATCAGAAAAACTTGCAAACTCATCACGAGAAACCTGTTCTGAAGCAGAAAACAGCGCACCATATGACTCTAGTAAACCCGATACGTCATCAAGTAAATACTGCGCTTTTAATGCTTGTGTATAGGCGATTTCATAAAGGCTTGTTTCAACGTTTTGTTTCTCTACAGTCGCAGCGATGCTATAGGCAAACCAAGAGCCTAAACTTCCTAAACAAGTCGTAAAAATAACAAGCAAAGCCTGTATGCGAGTAAGTCTAACCAACATGAAAATTGCAACACCGATTGGAGATAATAAACCTATATTTGCATATGCTAATTTATTTAATAAGTGGCTCAGTTAAATTATTGTGAATTCTTGACGCAGTATCACCGAGTTCCGTACTTTTTTCATAATGAGTGTTTACATTGATTAGATAAAAAAACTTATTTTTCAATAACATGCCTAAACGTAAGGTTAATTCGAGTGTTTACAGCTTTTTTCGTTTTTGGAATGGCGTGATACCAGTATTGCTGTGTTTCTCCTGCCATAATAAGCAGGGCGCCGTGACCAAGTGTAAACTCTTGTTTTTCATTAGAATCTTTATGTTTTAGGACGAAGCGCCTAGGTTCGCCAAGCGATAGCGATGCAATACTGGGATGAGGTCCGAGTTCCGGTTCATTATCTTGATGCCACCCCATAGAGTCATTACCGTCACGGTACATGTTTGCGAGAACGGAATTGAAGCGTTGACCGGATATTTCCGCACATCTTTTCTCTAAAGCTCGAAGTTCCTCTGTCCAAGGGTGCGGATGCATCGTTAACCCTGAATAAGTATAGGAAGCGTTGCCATGCCATGCTTGCAGACGAGGTTGCAGTACTTTTCTTCCAAACATATTGATAGATTCTTGTTGCCAAGGAAGGGTATCGGTGAGCTTTTGAAATAAACTATTGGCATATGACTCAGTAAGAAAGTTTGCGTCCCAGTAAATTAAGCTATTTTGGAAGGTTAGCCATTTTCCGGTTTCTTGTTCAAACAAATCGTAATTCTGCACTTAAAGATTCCTCGAATCGCCACATGGGTATAAAATACGCCCTTTCCCATACAAGGTAAAAGAAGAATGCAACAACAAGAGTTTGAAGCCCTAGTAAAATCCTTATGCACGCAAAAATCGCTTCCAAAAGCGTTGGAATTGTTGAAAATCTCTGAAGAAAAAGAAGTTGCAGATGCTGCTGAATCTCTCTCTGGCCAGTTTGCGCTAGCAGAAGTGGAAGGTGAATCTCGAATTTATCACGTTACACTTCAAGAAAATGAGCAAGGCGAAGAACAAGAGTTTGTAGAGCACGTGATGAATGAAGGGGACGACATAATAAAATTTGTCGCTTGGTTCTTCTTTAGTATGTTTGAAATTAAAGAGCGAGATACATATCAAGCAGCAGGGAAGACTTATCAGCAACCTAAGCGAGGCTAGGCACATTCGTCCTTTATAATCATGGATTTACTTTTGTTGCAATAAAAATGTGATCTATATGTTGATTCTGATCTAGTTAAGAGTAAATTGTGACTCAGTTCACGTTGTAGGAATGCTCAAAATGGGATTAGATTTAGGATCGGTATACGTTGCCAACCAAATGGCTAAGAAGATGGTGGAAGAGAAGCTCTATGGGCAGCCATCTTCAAAAATCGAAAGACCTTCTTTATTTCGCCGGTTGGCTTCGAAGGTTAAAAAAACAAAGTAAGGGAAGCCATGATGATCGAAGGAACGAATCAAACGCCCAATCATAAAATTGGGCTTTTTCTTTTTGCATACAAGCAACTTTGGTATAAATGAGTTAACTTGCGTTTTTCGATTCCATCTCTACCACGTTGTCCGGAACTGGGCGTAATCCATTTGTTCCAAGTTTGTCAAAACCACCAACATAATTGCCGTCTAGCCAAATTTGAGGCACGGTGACTGGCGTTTTTTCGCCAATGATGGCTTTCACTTCTGGAATCATCCGATAAAGAGCAGAGCTGTCTTTTACGACGTCGTGGTATTCGTAGTTTATACCTAACTCATCTAACAAGCGCTTCGCTTTAACACAGTAAGGGCATGTCGCTTTCCCGTACACAATGTTTCCCACGAGTTTGCTGCGTTTAGCCCACTGTTGAATAACCGACTGTACTAACACGCCTCGGTTTAATGCTTCACCTTGGCTAACGACTTTACCTTCCACTACCAGAATAGGCGCGTGAAAAGCGCCGTATTTCAGTGGCTCCCACCAATGCGATAACCAGTCTTTTATTTCCAAATCAATAGGAATGCCATCCAATTCGTTTTCAAAGGTGTCTTGAAGAATATCTTTAGTTAGTGTGCATTCTCCACAAGGAATGTTCACCTTGAATGGACCCCAACTACCACCCCAGCGGTATAATGTGATCTTGATCGGATTTGCCATTGATGTTTCCTCATAAAGTGTATTGATTTAATAGATCCGGATAACGAAAAAAATCTTTCATCCATTAAAAATATTTTTATCTAGCGTGTGAGAGTGTGGTTGCAAACAAGGATAGATGGAATCTTAAAATTATAGCAAACAGAGAAAAATCAAGGTTTCCATTGAGGGCTCATATTGTTTGTTTGAAAGCTCGGCTTTTAGGTTCATTTTTTTTAAAAAAAATTAAGCCTTAATTAAATTCGTATATGCTCACATAATTCTGAGCGATTCAATAAAGAATTTGATCAAAATTATGACTCTTTTTGATTTGAATAAAAAAAGTCTGCTGGAAAAGTATTCCATTATATATGCCGTGCTTTCGCTAGAATCAGAAAAGAAAGTGCTCTTTATAATAAAATTTAAAAGACAGTTAATATGTAATTAGTTTGAATATTTATTGAGCTGTGAGCGATAGCACATTTATTGTCTTTCTTTGTGTTAATGTAGCCAAATTATTAATATTTTTGTATATATGAAACCAGTTTATATTGCTCCTTGGTTTCATCTTTGGGTAAATATATTAGGGACTATATATTATGGGCAGGCTAAGCTTTAAATTAAAAGTGATAATTCTGATTTCTCTTTCAGTATTAATCACTATTGTTACTTCTTATTTTAGTGTTAATTACTATATCAGTGAGTATATTTATAAGTCGGATGTCCATAAAATTGAGCATAATACAAAGTTGCTCAATGAGCGTATTGCCGATGAAATGAAGAATGTTGTTTCGTTAGCCGTCAGTTCCAATATGATGATCGACACGCCTGAAGAAGTAAAAGAATCCACCATGTTTGTTAAGGTCGTGAAAGTGGTTTCTGGCGTTATAGCTGTTGGTGATACGGGTCGGTTAGAAGGCGAAGAGAGAGACAAGTACATTAACTTAGCTCGCGCAATGGAATCGCGCATTGTGGATGTGAGCAAAGCGGAATTGGTCAATGGAAAATTATACTCAACTATTTCAGTAAATAGAGATGGAGGATCCGCTGACTTTTATACTGTCGATTTAGCGATATTCTCAGAAATTATTAAAAAGTATTCTGTGAATGGAAGTTATATTGAACTAATTTCATCCTCAAATCAGACAATATATTCAGACAAGATTAATGGTGACTTGAAAACCTTAAGCTCAACCATTGAAATGGATGGGATAAATTGGTCTCTGAACAGCTATGTCGACCTTCAAAGCATAAGAGATAATACCGCCACTCTTAATAATGAGATAACTATAGTTCTGGTGCTAATTGGTCTCATTGTTATCGCATTTAGTACTTTAATGCTTCACCAGGCATTTAGACCATTATTGTCATTGAAGAATATGGTGGCAGAATTATCTAATGGGACAGGTGATTTGACTCAACGCCTTACGGTTAAGTCTAAAGATGAAATTGGAAACATATCTTCTTCAATCAATATGTTTATTGAAAAGTTACAAGAGAACTTTATCGACGTTTCCACGTCCACACAAAATATAGATAAAGCGATTGAAAAACTCAGCCATCAATCTCAATCGAACTTGAGTACGCTTGACGGGCACACGCAAGAAACTGAGCAAGCGATCAGTGCAATAAGTGAAATGAGCGCGACGGCAGACGCAATTACAGACAGTGCAGTAAAAGCCGCAGAACTTACCGATATCACCAATATGAACGCCAATACATCGAAGAAAACGGTGCAGCAAGCCGTAGAAAATGTATCCGCGTTAATTAATGAAGTCGGCTCTATGTCGACGTCCATTAGCACAATGAGCCATGATACAGACCAAATTAATTCTGTTCTTCAGGTAATTGGAGACATAGCGGAACAAACGAATTTGCTCGCGCTTAATGCGGCGATTGAAGCAGCACGAGCGGGCGAACAGGGGCGTGGCTTTGCTGTTGTAGCGGACGAAGTCCGCGCACTGGCGGCCAGAACACAAGAGAGCACATCGCAAATTAATGAAATGCTAGGCAAGCTTCGAAGTGCGACTGATAATGTTGTTACTGCTATGGAGTCGACCCGTTCAAGTTGTGAAGAAACCGCACAAAGCACTAATGAAGTCATGGAGTCCTTAAACCTTGTTACGGACTCCGTTGTGGAAATTAACGAAATTAATGCACTCGTTGCAACGGCGGCGAAAGAACAAAGCCAAGTTACAGATGAGGTGAGTAAGAACATGGTCGCGATTCAGGATATTGTTCATCAACTAAATGACAATGCATCCGATACACTTACCATCAATGAAGAGTTGAGTGGTACGTCTAACAGCCTAGGGGATGTTGTCGGTCGATTCAAAGTGAGTTGATTTGTCAGGATATCCATGAAAACAGGGCGCTTTGGCGTCCTTTTTCTTTTTAAATTAGTGAGTTAATCAATGTGTGGGAATCTGAGTATTTTCTTTCATTAACGCACTTTTCCCTGAGTCCTATTAACCTTTTACTTAGCTCGAATATATGCGTGATTTCTCATAGAACTTATGTATAATTCCCTTGGTCATGACGTAAATGGAATGCAATTCGGTAATTCACCTTTCAATTACGTTTCACAATTGGAAACTGACTAGTAATCAAGGAAGAGCCATTGTTAATTACTGAGGTGATTCAGACGTATGATTACGTTATTTTCATTACTGAAATGGGTGGTGCTTTTTGCTTTGGTTAAAGCGGGAATCATTGAAAAATCGACGGTAGAAAAGATAGCAAAAGGTACTATTAGGTTATTCAAAAATGTTTTTTTGATCGTAATATCTACTCTTTTTCTCTTTGAAAACCAACCTCTTGTTCACCAGCAAGTATATTTCGAGAGAAAATTCAAAGAGTTTTCACGATAGCCAGATGAAGATTAAAGAGTGTAATGACTGAGCTTTGCTATAGTTTTATTAACACCGATGCAATGTCGCCTCTTGCCACTTCGTGCTCATGCTTATCTATAGGAAATCTTATGGTAGAAACGGAACACCTTATCCTTGTGCCAACATCACACAGTGATTTGGACATCTATAAAGAACTGCTTTCCAGTGCCATCGTGACACGCTATTTACCATCGGGTAAACCTTACACAGATAACCAAATTCAAACGAACATTAAAAATCGCGAAGCACATTGGCTTAAGCATGGCTTTGGTACTTTTACTGTCTGTCAAAAATCGGATCGCAGCAAGAAGTTGGGTTATGTTGGCGTAGAAGAGTCTCCGGAGCCTAACGTTTTTGAGGTTCGGTATGCCATTCTTCCAGAAGCTCAAGGCCATGGTGTGGCTCAAGAAGCGGCGCGTGCATGTTTAGATTTTACTTTTCAAACCAGCAAGTTGAGCAAGATCTATGGTGTTGCTGTTAACGAAAACTATCCCTCTATAAAAGTAATCGAAAAGCTCGGGATGCAACCAGAGCCCGACGCACATTTCTATGACTTTAATGAACTTCTTTATTACTCCATTTCGCGCCACTGAATTTCAGGTCACAGAAGCGACTAGATATTGTTTATAGAAATATCCATATAATTTGTCCGTGTTTGTGAAAAGCGCTCTCAGCTATACTCCTGCGTCTCGAATCGCTCTCTTTGGATTGTCACTACGCCAAAAGAGGTAATGCGACTTTGAATCATACAGTAATCAACAGCTCTGGATTTACGATCCAGCTCGCTAGAAGGAAAAAAAATGTCTGAGTACGTAGTATGCGCTCTGTATAAATTTGTGCGTCTAGAAAATTATGTGGAACTCCGAGACCCTTTAAAAGCTTTGATGGAAAAGCACGAAGTTCGCGGAACGTTATTGCTGGCAGAAGAAGGCATAAACGGCACAGTTGCTTCTAAGAGAGAAGGCATCGATGCACTCTTTGCATGGTTTAAACAAGACCCTCGTTTAGCTGAGATTGTCTACAAAGAATCTTTCGATGCAGTCCAGCCTTTCAATCGCACAAAAGTAAAACTCAAAAAAGAGATTGTGACACTTGGTGTTGAAGGCATCGATCCTCGTCATGTTGTTGGCACCTATGTTAAGCCTCAAGACTGGAACGATCTTATTGCTGATCCTGAAGTTTTTGTTGTTGATACCCGCAACGACTATGAAATTGAAATCGGCACATTCCAAAACGCTGTGAACCCTAAAACAGATACTTTCCGTGAATTCCCTGAGTATGTTGCTCAAAACATGGACCCAGAGAAACACAAGAAAGTGGCTATGTTCTGTACTGGTGGTATTCGATGTGAAAAGTCGACCGCTTACATGAAAGAGCAGGGCTTTGATGAGGTTTATCACCTAGAAGGTGGCATTCTAAAATACCTTGAAGAAGTGCCTGAAGAAGAAAGCATGTGGGAAGGCGACTGCTATGTTTTTGATGGGCGAGTTGCGGTAAATCATCAGCTTGAAAAAAGCGGCTATGAGATGTGTAACGCATGTCGTTTACCCATCACAGAGCAAGATATGGCATCTGATGCGTTCGAAAAAGGGGTGAGCTGCCCTAAATGTATCGACAAACATTCAGAAGAGCAAAAAGCTCGTTTTCGCGAGCGTGAAAAACAAGTCCAGCTTGCCATTGAGCGTGGAGAAACTCACGTAGGTGGTGAAGCCGACAAAGTGATAGCTCAACGCCGACAAGAAAAAATCTCACGCAAAGAGCAGCAACGTCAGCGAAAGTAAGCTGGTCAATATTTTTCGAAAGCCCTCAGACACCTTGTGTTTGAGGGCTTTTTAATGCCTGTTTGGTGATAATACATCTTGCTTACTATTGACTATTTTAAGATTACCTCATAACATGCATTTGAAATGCATGTTATGAGGTAATCAGGTATGGATTTTAAAAGAGTCAGCGAAATTGGTGGTACGGTCATGGTCGTTTCTTTGTTGGTGATGACTGCAACGTTGCTAATCAGTTTTCCCTTAGCAGACAGATTCAGCATTATTCAGCAGGCAATCGCTCATATCGGAACTATCGTGTTTGCTGGTGTATTCAAAGTGGGTTATGTCGCCTTTATTGTTGGGCGATACGAAAGAAACCTCTCGTTTTAAAGGATGGCTATTATGAATTTTGCGTATTTTTACTATTTTGGACTTGCTGCGTTTCTTGGGCTAGTCGCCCCATTTCTCGTTTTGTATTTGGCGGTTATGAATTGAGTTTTTTGAGCAAAACGTAAACAGCAGGAGCCAGTTGAAGCACACTCAAGCGTATGACGTGGTGCAGTATTATAAACATCACGTCGAAGCCATTAGCTAGCGCAACAACGACAACGCTTTCCAATGCTCCCGGTGCATAGGCGAGCGCAACGGATGTTATTGGAGCATCAAATATTGATACTGAAAAGCTCGTAAAAAAGGCGGTGATTGCAAGGACGAGTACAAAGCAGATACATCCCGCTCTCGTGTATTTTAATGCATCACTTCCAGTTATCCCGCCAAAACGTGATCCTATTAAAAGACCAAGAACAACAATTGCAGCATCCATAAGCCAACTCGGTACCAAGAGATTTTCGATAGGAAGAACTGGCGAAAAAATGAGGCAAGAAAACATTGTTGTTAATAGATAAGGGGCTGGTACGTTCCATTTTTCAAGCCAACGACCCAAAACCATCGAAATGACCGCAAGAAGTACAAAAGTGCTAATCGATTCAAAAGAATAGTGCAGTGGTTCCTTTTCTAAAGAATCATATCCGTCTGGAATAAAGAAGCTAGCGAAAACAGTCAGCAATACCAGTCTAAATAAATGAACAAATATGACGCTAGCTGAGGCGTTGTTTTTGTCTATCACGTCCAATACAGCTGCCATTGCTCCTGGATACGCAGCGAGTATGCTGTCTAATTTTGACCACTTTTCGTGTTTACGGAGCCACCAATAGCCCACCCCGACTTGAACGATTAGACAAGCCAAAAGAACCAAAAGGCTAGGGAGTAGGTTTAAAAATTGCGCTAGTGAATACTCGACCAGTTGAAATCCTGCCGAAAACCCTAGTACCAACTGAAGGAACACACTGTCCTTTTTACTTGTCTTTGCGTTAGGTATAAATCGAACGGAGATAGCTGCGCCTAATAAAGTCCCTAAAAGCAATCCGTGTGGAATGGCGAGTTGCTGAAATATTATCCCGACAGCTAAGGAGAAAATGAGTAATTTAACGTATTGCACAGACTCTCCTTTTAATATGGATACGCCAATAGACTTTGTTTGAGGAAGGAAAGCTAAAGTAAATCTACGCCGAAAGTGCGTGCTATCCAGACAATAATGCCAAACGACACCATGGTGATGACAATGCCGATTCCAAGTGATACAAAAAAGTGAAATCGCTGCATGAGCATAGGGAAGGCGAGAAACATCGGCAGTGTGGCCACAACATACCAAAATGTGTAAAACGCATGATTGGCGAGCTTCTCTTTCGGTTGCCCTTCAAAATGAAGCCAAATCAATGCCAATACGGTCACTAAGGGCAGAGACGCCAAAAGCGCACCAAGTTTATCGCTACGCTTTGCGAGCTCAGAGACTAAAACAATAATGGTCGCGGTGATGAAAAACTTGGTGACAATCCATGCCATAAAAAATTCCAGTTGATTGAGCAGAAGAAGGAAGCGCTTATTCAGCGGATATCATACTCTATATTGAATTCTTTGTATTTAACATAGCATGATTGGCACACAGCCCCTTGACTTAGGGAGATAGTGGGCAAGCACCAACGTCATATTTTTAACGAAAACACAGAGGTTGGCGCAGTTTTAGAAAATCAGAGTATAAAGAATGGAGGCTTATGCTGTTGGAGTAACGCCAATGTAAATTTCAACTTCATCTTCGCTTTTGTATTTTTCAAAATCCGTACGGTACGCTCGTTCATACTCACAACCTTCGGCAGAAAAGAATGCCCAGATTTGCTGCCAAAGCTCCACGACCATACTCGGCATGCTTCCCTTGTTACTAAAAATTAAGTACTCGCCAGATTCGACTAGAGATACTTCTAGTGTACTTTGATCACTTAGCTTATTTTGAACCTGTAAATGAGTGGCTCCCGCCGTTACATCAAATTCACCAAGATGATCCGACTCGTACTGATGATAGATTCCAAAGACTTCAGATTCAGTTTGAAGGTTTGGGGCAACATTTACATAGAAATCTTGCCAAAGAGCCCCAATTTTTAAGCCAGATGTTTTCATTTCATCATGATTGTTTGTACGGATAGTTAATCCGTGAACTGCAAATTGTTCGATTTTTTCCATGCGCATATTCGAGCTCCTGTCGCTAAACTGACGTGTGTAGCCTTTAGAATAAAGAGCGCGAATGACAGATTGTGTCAGGAGGGTAATTAAGATGCTTTCATTGTCCAACCATGGGCTTGCTGTTGCGCGTTCCACAGCGATTGATATAGACCCGCCGTGTCAATCAACTCTTGGTGGCTTCCTTGCTGCTGAATTTTGCCGTCGTCTAGCACCAGTATTTGATCGGCGTTGACAATGGTATTGAGTCGATGAGCGATCATAATGACGGTTTTCTTCTTAATCAGCGCGCTTAAAGCTTGCTGTATTTCATGCTCATTTTCAGGGTCCAATGACGCTGTGGCTTCATCCAGTAATACGATGGGGGCATCTTTCAAAATCGCCCTAGCAATAGATAAACGCTGTTTTTCACCGCCAGATAACGTTGCTCCCCCTTCACCTATCATACTGTCTAGCCCATGAGGTAAGTTAGACACAAATTCCCAGCAGCACGTTGCTTTACATACTTCTTCAACTTTCTGCCTATTTGGGTTTTGCAATCCAATGGTCAGATTATTGAATACGGTATCGTGGAAGAGGTAAACGTCTTGGAATACCATGCTGATCTGGTCTGCTAAACATTCAGCAGTAAGCGATTGAACATTATGACCACCAATTTTAATGTTCCCTTCAGTGGTATCCCAAAAGCGAGCAATCAAACTGGTTATGGTTGTTTTCCCGCTTCCTGATGGGCCGACCAGCGCAGTTAAGCTTCCCGGCTGGCAAGAGAAACTAATACCGGATAAAACTGGGTTTTGAGCGTAAGTAAAACTGACGTTTTCGAATTCAATGCTGGGTTCTAGCTTTCGGTTTACCTCTCCCTGAGGAAGTTCTGGTGCTTCGAGTACTTCTTGAATCCGGTTAGAGGCTTGCTGCATAAAGCTGTATTCAGCAAGGTAAATTGCGATGGACATAAGAGGCTTGAAAAAGCGGCTCGACACAATCAAAAATAAAACCGCAACGTGTGGTGCTAACTCGCCGCCAGCGTGTGGTGCTAACTCGCCGCCAGCGTATAGATAGATCAGCGAGATCAACATTGTTGCGAATCCGAGCTCCACTAAGCAAACAAAACTGAGAGGTGCGACACCCGCTACAAATTCGTGCTTAAGGCTCATTCTCTGAATATCTTTAAGCTGATTATCGAGTTTGGAGAAGCGTGTACCAGCTAAGTTGTACGATTTGAGAAGTTTGATGGCGAGAATATACTCCATCAAAGAACCCGTCATTTCAGCCACTTTATCCAGTAGCTTTCTGCTCAGTATCGCCCCTGCCTTTTTCAATAAAATAAAGGTCACAATGGCGATGGGAAGACCAATGCACATTGCGAGGCTTAGTCGCCAATCTTCAAAGGTTAAGCCTACAGCGACTAAAGCGACCAAACTGATGGTAACGACCAATTGGGAGAAAAGATGGGAAAATATTTGCTCGGTAAAAGTGACGTCTTGTAGCATGGTTGCGTTAAGCGCGCCTGGGTCTGTTTTCAGTAAATACCCCATTGGTACTTTTTTTAATTTACCTGCCAGGTTTTGACGGATATTAATGCCGGCATCGTATCCAAATATTTGGCTATGAACCATTACGTATCGAGCCACAACGACGCGCAAGGCAAATAAAACCAGCATGGAACCGCAGCAAACCCAAATAAAGTTCAAGTTCGGTTGTGGCAGAAACATTTCCTTAATTACCAAATAAACTACAACGAATGGAATACCCATAAGGAAAGCTTCTAGAAAACCAACGAGGATATTTCGTGTTAGCCCTTCGTTTTCTGTACCAGTCAGAGCTTTCATTTGTTTAAGCATCAATAAGCTCCTTTTCTGTTCCTTGCTCTTTTGTTGATAAACTCCATTGACGAGATGCTTGATGAGAATGCCAAAGGGTTTGGTAAACATGGCACTCGCCCAGTAACTCCGTATGCGAGCCTTGTCCAACTAAGCGTCCTTTTTCAAGAACCAATATTGAATCTGCATGTACGATGGTTGACAGCCTATGAGCGATAACAATGACGGTCTTATCAACCATTAACGTTGCCAAAGCGGACTGAATGAGTGCTTGATTGTTGGCATCTGCGTAAGCCGTAGCTTCATCCAAAATGAGAATTGGGGCGTTTTTTAAGATTGCACGTGCTATGGAAATGCGTTGTTTTTCGCCTCCGCTCAGTGACATATTTTCTCCTAGCACGGTTTCGTACCCGTTAGGCATATCACAAATGAAAGAGTGGGCTTGAGCGGCTTTGGCTGCGGTGATTATGTCATCTAGTGAAGCATTACTGCCCATAGCAATATTGTCGCGAACAGATTGGTTTAAGATGATGCTGTCTTGAAAAACATAAGCCGTGTTGTCCATCAAGTAAGAAGGAGAAAGTGATTGAATAGGTTTTCCACCGATGAGTATCTCGCCGCTTGATGTATCCCAAAATCTAGCAACTAACATAGCCAACGTTGATTTCCCTGATCCCGAAGGACCAACTAATGCCGTCATTGAACCTTGATTAATTCTAAAAGAAACATCTTTGAGCACGAGATCCGATTCATCGAAATAGCGGAAATTAACGTTTTTGAATTCCACATCAAATTGAGTCAGTGTTTCGCTTTTTTCGGGTTCAGACAACGAACGTTGTGCCATTAGGGATTGGAGCCTGTTAACACCTTCGAAAATTTGGCTCAAGTATCCACTTAACATTGTGATGTTGTAGAGAGGTTCCATCATTCCCACGCCAAGTATTATACATAAAGTAAAACTTGCGGCATCCAAACTTCCTTGCGACCAAAAGAAAACGCCCAAAGGCAATAGCACCACAAGACCACTGTCTAATAGCGTTTTGAATGCAGCAAAAGGCCAGCTTGCGTCTTTAATCCATTGCACAACCAGTTTGTGGTAGTTATCTAAGCTTGATGTGAAAAGTTTGTGAGGTTTTCCCCCGGCATTAAATGCCCGAATCACGGGCATTGCACGCACATATTCTGTAACGCTGATATTAAGATTCTCTAATGATTGGTGGTATTGGCGAGATTTATCTTCAAACCCTTTGTACATGCTCATTTGGGTAATGATTGCGAGAGGTATAGGCACTAAAGCAGCCAATGCCATTCGCACGTCGATAAACAGTAAGAAAACAAATACCGCTACTGGCGTGATGATGGATGTAACGAAATCGGAGATGTGATGGGCGACAAATAGCTCTACTCTTTCAACATCTTCTGAGAGGATCTTTTTGATTTCGCCAGAACTCTTATCATTAAAGAACCCCATTGGTAACGTCGCCATATGACCCAGTGCGAGTGTTCGAACTCGATATTGAATGGCGAATGCGGATTTATGAGAGAGCATAACTGCGCCTAATAACATGGCATAGCGAGCCAACATAAAGGCGATGGCGTACCCAGCCCAACTCCAAGCTTGTAATGCGTCAAAACTGTCGCTTAATAATTGTTCTAATACCAAATAGGCGAAGTAAAATGGAGCAAGTCCGCAAAGAGCACTAGCAGCTGACAGAATTATTGAAAATACGAGCTTGAGTTTGTGTTCTGCGGAAACTTGAAAAAGCCACTTTAGACTGGCTGTCGCTTCCTGATTCATTGAACTACCTTTCTTCCTTTCAAAAGTTAGACTCATTCTGAACGAAGAAATTGGAAAGACTGCTCAATGGCGGATTATTTTAAGTGTATGAAAAGTTGAGCTTAATTTTATGTGGTTGGGTTTATTTAGCCAGTTCAGAAAACGCTATTGAGTGAGTTTTAGGTAGTCTCTTGGTGTGATCCCAAAATGTTTTTTGAACGCAACAGAAAAGTGTCCGTGATTTTGGTACCCCACCTCATTAGCTACTCGAACCACGTTACTGCGTTGTTCTAATAGTATCTCTCTTGCCCGTTCCATCCTTTGTTGGTGGAGGTAGCCAAATGCGGTTTGTTTGAAAACCTCTTTGAATCCGAGCTTCAATTTAAAATCGTTCAAGCCGACTTTTTGCGCCAGTTCTATGAGAGATGGTGGTGCGTCCATTTGTTCTAGCAATAAGTTTTTAGCGGTATAGATCTTGTTTATGTCTGCTTGACTCAATTTGCCTGATTGAAGATTAGAAGGCGACATTTCTTGCAATACCAAAGAAAACAAATGCCAGCCAAGCCCTCTGAATTGTAGTGTTTCTGCTAAGTTGTTGGCGCTGCTGGTGAGCATTTGCCGCGCAATCGCCATCATGCTCTCGTTTGCGTCAAACGTAAACAAAAAGGGTTTTGGTTGGTTTTGAAAAGCGGGAGAGAAATAGCGCTCTAAATCCTTACATTGATAGCTTTCTACGAGTGACCTTACTTGGTCGATAGAAATGTTAACCGATACGCCTTGAAATAAACGGTTCTGAGCTCGTGTATAGCCGGAAACTTCATCTGAATAATAGATCGCCACTTTGTTCGGGGATATTAAAAATCGCTTACCCAAAGACTGCAGATAGCATTCACAGCAACTGCCTGTGCTAACAAAAATGGTGATCTCTCGAGGACCAAACCCATCGCTAGAGAACAATTCGACCGGACGGTTAAATGTTCCCTGCATACGCATAGAGTGTAAGCCTTTATCTAGGTTGAATCGGTTGACTTCTAAGGACCCGAATGACGCGTTCAGACCGTAGTAGCCTTTTTCGGCTACCGTTTCAAACATTTCAATGTGGTCAAACTGAAACCGATAGAATCCGTTCATTACAAATGAGAGTTATTATCAATAAATCGTGAGGTTAATGGTTAGCCTTCTTTATTACAAGTAGATAAATTTTCTGGGTGTGATCGATGCTTCAGAATAAAAAAATCGAACATTGAGCCTTCAGCTCATAGATTGAATAAGGACTCGGCAGTGACAGTAACTTAAAAATTTATCAATAAGATGCATATTTATATCGAAGTTTTGTTGGGTCTTTGTTAATTTGTAAAGGAAATTTAAATAAGAGGTTGGTGTAATGAAAGTAATAGGGATGATTGGCGGCATGAGCTGGGAATCGACAACCAGTTACTACCAAGCTCTAAATACACTGACCAATCAGCGATTGGGTGGATTTCACTCTGCTAAAATTTGTCTGTACAGTGTTGATTTTGCTGAAATTGAAGCACTTCAGCGTGCAGGCGAGTGGAATAAAATGGCCGGTATCCTCTCCAATGCAGCGAAATCTCTAGAAGCTGCTGGGGCTGACTGCATTCTGATTTGTACAAACACAATGCATAAAGTAGCGCCAGAAGTTCAATCTTCTGTTTCCATACCTCTTCTTCATATTGCCGATCCAACGGGAAATGCTCTGGTTTCAAATGGCATTACAAAGGTAGGGCTTCTTGGAACACGTTTCACAATGGAGCAAGCTTTTTATCGTGAACGTATAGAAACGAATTTTGGTATTTCTGTTGTTGTACCTAACGAAAAACAGCAAGCGGAAGTACACCGGATTATTTATGAAGAATTGTGCCATGGGCAGATTTTAGATTCGTCCAAAACGACGTATCTAGATGTCATTGGCTCGTTAGTAAAGCAAGGTGCGCAAGCCATAATTTTAGGTTGTACTGAAATAGCATTACTGGTTAAGCCTTCCGATACCGTCACTCCTCTTTACGACACGACACACTTACACGCGCAACACGCCGTTGAATTTGCTTTGGCTAAGGACTAAAAAAATAATGACACATAATCTTAAAACCGTAGATATTAAGGTTTTTATCCCTGCAGTAAATTATGAATTGTGCAAAGCCTTTTATATCGACTTAGGGTTTGAGTTAAAAAACGACATGGGTGATCTTGCGTTCTTTTCGCTTGGACATACCAATTTTCTACTTCAGAACCTCGCAGAAGCAAAGCACACCAACGAGTTGATGATGCACCTCCAAGTTGAGGATGCTAAAGCATGGCACCACGCGGTGACTGAAGGTCAAATTAAAGATAAATATGACGTAAATGTTTCCCCTTTAATTGAGCAACCTTGGGGAATGCTGGATTTTACTGTGACAGACCCAAGTGGCGTTCTGTGGCGTATTGCTCAAAATATTTAAGTGGTCATCATGATTAAGGTATACGGACGTAAGACCTCTTTTAATGTACAGAAAGTACTTTGGTTTTTGGAAGAGCTGCATCTCGATTTCTCATTGGTTGAGCTAGGTGGGCGATTCGGTGGTTTGGATGACCCTGAGTTTTCCAAGTTGAATCCGATGAAGAAAGTCCCCGTATTAGTGGATGGTGATAAAGTAATTTGGGAGTCGCACTCTATATTACGGTATCTAGCGAGCGAATACGGTGAAATGCAAACGCCTTATCAACGTTCTGAATATGAAAGATGGATGGATTGGTCACAAGTGATTTTTCAACCCGCTTTTATGGGAACGTTTTGGGGTTTCTACCGTATGCCTGAAAGCAAACGGGATATGAGCCAAATAGATAGAGATTTAAGCACATGCATGAGCGCACTAAATTTGGTCGAATCGACGCTGCAGCGCTCACTTTTGGAGAGTTCAAACCGAGAATACCCGGTTTTGGTTGGCGCTAAGCTTTCTCTTGCCGATGTGTGTAGGAGCGATTCTCTATCGATTAACCGAGCAAGGGCTTGATATCAAGCTACCTCCAAGAGTAAATGAATGGTATCAAGCGTTAAAGCAGCGAGTAGGATACCAAAAGTGGATCATGAGCGATTTCACTGAACTTAAAGCGAGAGAAGATTATTAAAAGCGATGATGTTATCGCTTATACCCAAGCATCTTGAGGTCACTTGGGTATAACAGTCAGGGGAAAGGATCGGTGGGGTCTAGGGTTATCAGGTCTTAGACTCCAACAAACCCCAATATCTAAGCCAATACTCAATGAATAGAGTAAGAGCTTAATAAGATTTGTATCCAGCTTTGTACGTTTATACTCAAGTCGCTTGAGTATAGATACTGGATACTTTGTGAAGGAGTATATAGATGTCGTTAATTTCAAACACACCAGAGCCTCCGTATTATGCGGTGATCTTTAGCTCAGTAAAAAGTCTACATGATGAAGGTTATGGCGATACAGCGAACCGAATGCTGGAGCTAGCAGAGCAACAACCGGGTTATTTGGGTGCAGAGTCCGCACGGGAAGAACTGGGCATTACGGTATCTTACTGGCGAGATTTGGACTCAATCAAACAGTGGAAATCCAATGCTGAACACCTCGAGGCGCAAAAGCTAGGTAGAAAGCAATGGTACCAGTCTTACAAAACACGAATTGCAAAAGTAGAGCGCGATTATAGTTTTGAGGAGGAGGTATGATTCTGATTCGACACTATACCGAGCAAGATGCTAGAGCGACTTGGAAGTTGTTTTTCCACACTGTACGCAAAGTGAATTTAGGCGACTACAGTGAAGATGATGTGAAAGCATGGGCACCTGAACGTTTCGAACTGGCACGATGGCAAAAGCGAATGAACAGCATAGAGCCATATATTGCTGAACTGAATGGCAAAGTCGTCGGCTACGCTGATTTGCAAAAAGATGGCTTAATCGATCACTTCTTTTGCCACCACCTATACCAAGGGAAAGGCGTTGGAGCGGCATTGATGAACCATATTTTCTCTGTCGGTAAAGCGAAAGGCATAAATCGATTTTATTCAGAGGTGAGTATTACGGCAAAGCCGTTTTATGAGCACTTTGGGTTTGACGTTGTACAGCGACAAGAAATAGAGCTCCGAGGTAGAACATTAACCAACTTCCTGATGGAAAAACACGTTTAGATTGATAGTCTTACCTTGAATGAAAAAACTCACCAGATGGTGAGTTTTTTGGTTTTAGTTCGCGTTAAAGCTTACGCGTATTGTGCGACCAATCTGTCCCAACTTTTTTGTTTGGTTTTCAGTGTCGCGCGCACTTGTTGGTAACGAACCTTGAGCAACGATGCTTCATACTTACGAGTCAGGTCGGTTTTTTTCGCTTCCATAAGCTGCTTTTTGACTTCGTAATATTCCTGCATTTGTTTCCATAGCGCGTCATACTCTGATTGCAGAGAATCGATTATTGTCGCGCCTTGCGGTTTGTTTTGAATATTTTCCTTTGCTTTACGTAGCTGCATCTGTATCCGAGCACGCTCAATTCGAATGGCAGGGCAACGCGTCAGTTTACTGGCCAAGCCAACCAAGGAAAATAACCGAATCATCCATTTAGTTGGATCGTACTGCCACCAATGAATGCCATTACGGTAATCATTTTCAAAGATATGGTGATAGTTGTGGTAGCCTTCGCCAAACGTTAGAAATGCTAAAAATCCGTTGTCCCTTGCCGTATTCTTGTCCGTGTAAGGCTGAGAGCCCCAAATGTGAGCCAGTGAATTGATAAAGAAAGTCGTATGATGATTTAGCACTAACCTAACGGCTCCAGTGACCAGCAACATTCCCCAAACATCCCCATGTAAAAGGCCGAGTAACACTGGTACGCCAACATTCATAGCGATGGCAAGCAGTAAGTAGTGCTTATGCTGCCACATGACGATGGGGTCTTTTTGAAGATCCCGGCAGTTTGAATAATCGGAATAAGTGGTCTTGTTGTAATGCCTTAGCATCCAGCCAATGTGTGAAAACCAAAAGCCTTTTTTAGCTGAGTAAGGGTCTTTGTCATTAACATCAACGTGTCTATGGTGAACTCGGTGATCAGACGACCAATGCAGCGCACTGTTTTGAAGAGCGAAAGCCCCACCCAAAGCGTAAACAACCCGAATGATGGGGTGTGCTTCGTAGGCTTTGTGTGCCCAAAGACGATGGTAACCTGCGGTGATAGAAAGGTTGCAAAAACTGAATGTGACGACCAGCCAAATCAGGTGTTCCACTCCATATCCAAATTGATACCCGTACCAAGGTGCAACCAACACTGCCAAAAGCATACTGATAGAAAATACCCCAATATTAAGCCAGATGAGGGGGGGCTTTTTTTCGGTGTCGACCATTTTTTTGTTCATTCCATTTTTCAGCTTACACATGTTCACTCAAAGATATTCAGCGAACATGTGTAAGTCAATAGTTAAGTTGTAATAATGTTGTTGATATCCAATCATCTTGAGCTCTCTGGGTATAAATTAAGCCTAGCAGTGCACAAGGGGAAGAGGAGGCATTTTAATGCGAGCAGACTTAACGGGTTGAATCTTTGAGGGAATGGTTGCATTTGAATCGTCTTGCTTATTAAGATATTGACTGAACCATCTGGGGAATGTGGAGCCATTTAAAGAATGTTACAAAATCAAGGGCGTTCAAATGTGATACTGCATGCGTTCGACTGGAAATACAGTGAAATTGCTGAGCAGGCTGACAAGATCAGCCGATTAGGCTATCGATCGGTATTGGTATCGCCCCCACTAAAATCATTGAAAGAAGGCAAGGGTCAATTTTGGTGGCAGCGATATCAGCCACAAGATTACAGGATCATCGATAACCCTTTAGGTAACACCAACGATTTTAAACATATGTTGCAAGCACTTATGGCGCATGACATTTGGGTGTATGTCGATGTTGTTTTTAATCATATGGCCAACGAATCGGATGTAAGATCCGATCTACAATTTCCGGCCCAATCCGATTTGGACACCTACAAATCGAGCACTGAATATTATAATGAACTGAAATTGTTCGGGGACCTTTCGCAACCATTGTTTGAGAAGGAAGATTTTGTCGAGCCGTTTGGCATTGTTGATTGGCGCAACAAGTGGGAAGTACAAAATGGTCGAATCAGCAGCGGCCCAGCAGACCCAGGTTTACCCACCCTTAAAGACAACAAGCATGTGGTTGAACAACAAAGACATTACTTGAAGGCACTAAAGCAGTTGGGAGTGCGTGGGTTTCGGATCGACGCAGCTAAGCATATGAGCTTGCAGCACTTAGAAAAAGTGTGGGGTCCGGATATTACGGAAGGTATGCATATCTTTGGCGAAATCATTACGGATGGTGGGGCAACTAAGCAAGAATACGAACTCTTTCTTAAACCTTATTTAGAAAAAACAGAACTCGCGGCATATGACTTTCCGCTGTTCAATACCTTGTTTGAAGCCATGAAACCGGAAGGGACACTGGAATCATTAGTCGACCCTTATGCTTTAGGCATGGCTCTATCCAACCCTAGAGCCGTCACATTCGCCATTACCCATGACATACCTAATAATACTGTATTCAAAGATTTAGTAATGGATGAAACTAGTGAATGGCTAGCCTATGCTTATTTACTGGGGCGAGATGGTGGGGTGCCACTCATTTATGCTGAGCCGCCAGCTAGAGTAATGGCACACCAAGCCAGCATCAACCGATGGGGATACTTTTGGCAAAGTGATAAATTAAAAGCTCTGCTGGAATTCCACAATAAAATGTACGGTGAGAAGATGACATTTCACTTTATAAGTAAAGATGTCATTTTATTTTCACGTGGACAAAAAGGAATGATGGGCATCAATAAAGGAAAATATGCGCAACCTGTTTCTACACTGTATCCAAACCTTCAAAATATGGAAACTAGCTCAAAATGGAATATCGAACATCTTGAAATAAAACCAAATGACTATGTAATCCATTGTTTTAACTAATCTAATTTATCCTTTTTTTTAGCTCATACGTCAAGTAAGTAACCACTAATTTCATATGGTTATATTTAATGAGTATAAAATATAACCCTTTTATACAAAGGGTTATTGACGAAATTTGCTAACCTACCTCATTTTAATTGTGTAACCCATTACATTCTGTACCAAACTTAAACTTGATCGATCAATAAAAAATTTAAATATATAAAAGTCAGCAGGCTGTCGCTAATTTCTATCTATGTGGATACTCACTGCCGGTAGAAATACACAATAAGAAAGCTGATAAGGTTATAAAATGAAGATCGCAACTAAAATTATTCTCGCTTGTTCTTCTCTCTGCGCGATTGGGGTTATCGTCAGCGGAAACTTCGTAGCCTGGAGAGCATCGGATTTATCCGAGCAAGCAATTTATGATAGAGCCATTAGTCAATTAATTTCAGTCCGAGAGATAAAAAAAAGGGAAATCGAAAGATACTTTGAACAGATTCAGTTTCAGTTAGAAACGCTAGCAGATGATATTTCGACCCAAGCGGCATTAAGAGATTTCACTTCAACATTCAGCGAGTACCCAAAGGAAAAGGTGAGCTCTGCTGATGTGAATGCACTTAAAAGTTATTACAGTAACGGATTTGGGCAAACGTACCGAGGCAGCAATGGTAACAAGTCGGGTAATGAGTTGAGCCGCTTGAGCCAGATAAGTGATGTAGGTACAGCACTACAAGCGCGTTACATTGGCGTTAACCCGAATGCGCTTGGTGAGAAGCATCTTTTGAAGTCTGATACGCTGAATACTTCCTACGATAAAGCACATAAACTGTACCATCCTCCTATCAAACATTTTCTTGAATCGTTTGGGTATTACGATATTTTCTTGGTAGACAATCAAGGAAACATTGTTTATTCCGTCTTTAAGGAATTGGACTACGCAACCAATCTTCTTTCTGGCCCTTACAAAAACAGTGGTCTAGCGGAAGCATTTAATGGTGCAAAATCTAAAGTCAAAAACGACTTTTTCTTAGTTGACTTCAAGCCATATTATCCATCCTATGAAGCGGCGGCCTCTTTTATGGCGGCGCCCGTATTCGAAGGCGGTGAAAGGCTTGGGGTGTTGATTTTCCAAATGCCTGTTGATGCTATCAATAGCATCATGACCTACGATGGAAAATGGGCAGATGCTGGGCTTGGTACAAGTGGAGAGACTTATTTGGTCGGCCAAGATAGCTTACTCAGAAGCCAGTCTCGTTTCTTACTTGAAGATAAGCAAGGTTACATGCAAGCGCTGACATCCGCTGGAATTTCTGCCCGCGTGGTTTCTGAAATCGGCGACAAAGACAGTGCAATTGGTCGTCAACCAGTAGATACCAAAGGCAGTAAAGCAGCGCTTAGTGGTCAAGTGGGTAGCGAAATCATTTTGGACTACCGTAATGTTCCTGTGCTATCCGCATACTCGCCTATTACAGTGGCAGGGTTGAAGTGGGCGATTCTCAGTGAAATAGATGAAGCAGAAGCGTTGGCAGATGTTGGACGCTTAAACAGTGCGGTGTTTGCAACGGTAGGCATTAGTACTGTTGTCTTACTCTTGTTATCAGCGATAGGAGCATCGGTAGTAGGAGGGGGAATCGCTCGACCTATTAAAGCCGCTGCGCAGCAAATTTCTCATATCAGTAGTTCTAAGGATCTTACTGCGAGGCTTGATAACAAAGGCAAAGACGAGATGTCTGATCTCGCTACAGCCCTGAATGATTTATTTAAACAGTTACAAGGTATTATCAAAGAGTTTAGTAGCGCGACAAATGAGCTGACTGAAAATAGCCAAACAATGTCAACTGCTATGGGTGATACGCGCAATGCTGTGAATGAACAGCACAACAAATCGGATTCTGTTGCGGCAGCTGTAAACGAATTGAGTGCGTCAGTATCGGAAGTGGCGCAGTTTGCCAGCCGAGCCGCTGAGTTCGTGAAAAATGCGAATGACACAGGGCAACGCAGTGCCACCATAGGACGCGCACTTGGTAATGAGATGGGGCAGTTGACCGATCAAATGAAACAAGCCAATCAAGCAATTGAAAGGCTGTTAAAAGAGAGCAATTCAATTGGTGAAGTGCTCGATGTTATTCAGTCGATTGCCGAGCAAACGAACCTCTTGGCTTTGAATGCTGCGATTGAAGCTGCGCGAGCTGGAGAGCAAGGTAGAGGCTTTGCCGTCGTAGCGGACGAAGTTCGCTCACTCGCAAGCCGGACTCAAGCTTCAACTGAAGAAATTCGTGGTAAAATTGAGGCGTTGCAAGGAGAAACGCAAGCCGTTGCGGATGGAATCACTAACGCGAATTCGTCTGTAGAGCGAGGAACTGAAAGTTGCCGACAAAATACGGACATGCTTGATCAAATCACGAATATGCTGACTGAATTGAATGACATGAATTTGCAGATAGCAACGGCTGCTAATGAGCAGTCTTCCGTTACGGACGAGATCAGTAGCAGCATTACCTCCATTGCCGATGCATCGATGCAGGTATCAAATCAGACCAATGAAATAGATAACGTTGTTTCTGGGTTGTCTGGACAAGCGACAGAATTGAACAAGAAAGTTGGGCAGTTCCGGTACTAAATTCCGCTGATACAAACGAAAAAAGCAGTGCTGATATTCCAGCACTGCTTTTTTGTTTCTCGGTATCCACATTCAACTTACGCAAAATCGATAAAACTCCCGTCTAATCTTTCGTTTATTAGCAGAGAACTTTTAGCAAGAGAGCTTTAAGGGAATTGAATACTCTATCGCTTGGCTTTCTATTGAATAGAAAGCCCTAATTTGAATCTGAAGATAGGGTTATGAGTTTTGCATTATGCCCAGTATCTTGAGAACACTTGGGTATAGTACAAAATGGCTTGTCAGCACCGCTAATGTGAGTGCTAAGCAGCATCATCAAAGAAGTCATAACAATTACCACCATTAGATTTTGCCTGATACATAGCAATATCTGCCGATTTTAGAATATCGACCCAAGATGCTTGGTATTCACTGTCTAAACAGATACCAATGCTTACCCCAACCTTACAGTCTATTGAGCCAACTCGTATGGGTTTAGATAATGATTCAATAATGCTTTCAGGCAACAATTGAGGCTCTGTTTGGTCTTGTCTGACAATGGCAAACTCATCGCCGCCTAATCGTGCGATAAAGTCAGTGTCAATGCATGTTTCTTTGAGACGGGCACTGATTTTCTTCAACAAATGATCACCAACATCGTGCCCATAAGTGTCATTGACGAGTTTGAACCCGTCGAGATCCAATAACAACACAGAAAGTTGAGCTTGGCTCTGGCGTTTTAAATCTTTGAGTTTATTTTGTAAAGCGGCTCGGTTTGCTAGTCCTGTTAAAGAGTCGTGGTAGGCTAAGTGGCTTATTTTTTGGCGGTCTTTCAGCGTCACGTACAATAGAAAGCCTCCGCATAGGGCTATTCCTGCGTAGCTATACCCCATGATACTGTTTAAACGAACCAACTCGAAATCACGTAGGTAATTATTTTCTGCCACACGCTGGAATTCTTCATTCATCAACGCGTTAATTGTTTCAGCGGTTTGTTGCCCTTTTGCCAAATATTGTGAGAAATGAATGGCATTAAATGAATCAGAAGTTGGATCCAGTGTTTTAAATGATTCAAAAGTACCAACAATAATCTCTAATCGACCTTGCTTTTCCATCAGATTAGCTGATTCTGACCCGACTAGTAGAATTTCAAACGCGGACCATGTTAGGTCATAGCTGGTAATTAGGTCGTCAATATTGATTGTTCCTCTGAAATAATCTTTAGCAGCCGTTAGATATTCTTTATGCAGCAACATGAGTTGCACTAAAGCTCTACCTGTTGAATGTTCATTTACCGCTAATAAATCCAAACTTTTCACTATTTGGGCAACGCTGACCATTGCACATAACAAAAAAAGCACCGCTACAACTATCAATACTGGGGTTTGAAAACGGCTGGGTAGGGGCATTATCAAGGCTCCTTCGACAACACTTCGACATTAATCAGCTGCCACACCATATAGTCGTTAAATATTTGAGGTTGGAGTTCTTCGTGATGGTCTTTTGGCAAAATAAGCCACAATGGTCCTTTTCCGCGAACCGACATTTTTTTACCGTTGTCTTCCCAAGCTAATATAGGGGCGAATTGACGAATGCGTTCAAAATCTAGCGTCACTTCATACTTGTCGAGTGCTTTCAAAGTCAACCAAGAACCTTTTGCTTTGGCATCATTTAAGATGTCCTCCAGCTTAGGTCCCTTATAGGTATGGGCTTCGTTCGTCCATGGTGTGTTGGTAGTAATTAATAACTGAGGAAATGATTTGATGTTTTCTAAAGTATAACTGGCAGGGTTTTCAACGTCACCGGTAACACTCAACACTGTATTTTTTCCTTGCGCGGAGGTAAGTCCCGAAAAAACAAGTAAAAATATTAGTACAGAGAAATTTTTAAGTCTTGTGCGCATATTCCCTCCATGAGAATTTTAAAACCAGAAGTATTAAATAACTTATTATTCTAAGGTCAAATTCCGTTTGATTGTATGAATTTTGAGATTTGTCTTGTAATCAAGAATAGCATGCGGTTCGCTAATTATCCTGAACTATACAGATATTTAGTGATCTTTAATATTGGTTGGAAACTTGAAAATCGACGGGGGAGTGATTTTTTAACAATCAGCTCAATAATTGTTTTTACAACAATGAGTTCGATCCAAAAGAAAATATGTGTAATGCAGAAAATAAGGTTTTTATTATAGGGATGAGAAAGAAAATTAATATATATGCATGTTATTTAATGTGAATTCCTGCACTATTCACTAAGTTAAACTATATTAAAAGGTTAGAATTATAATTTTTAGTAATTACTTTTGAAGTTGATCACACATGAGTATTAAGTATTAACGAATTGGAATCGATATCACCGGTGACTGAGTTAAAATTGGCAGCCGTTATAATGTGATACTCAATCCATATCATTTTTGGATTTTAACTTTCAGCTCAAATTGAAGAGGATACTCTCCCCTAGATGTATAAATTTTCACATATTCTACGTTGGATTTTTCCATTAGTAGTGACGTTGATATTAGTGGCTAAAGCTCAGGGAGAGGAAGCACTAACAGCCAAAGAGAAACTGTTCCTAGAACGGCATCCAGTATGGAAGGTGCATTCGGAAGATTATTGGCCTCCATTTAATTATCGAGAATTTGGTGAGAGGAAAGGCTACTCTACTGAACTGGTACTTTTGCTTGCTCAACAAGTGGGTGCAAAAGTGGAATTTGTCGATGTGGCAGACTGGGCTGAAGCGTTAGATAAACTCAAGGTAAAAGAGCTGGATATCATTTCTAACATGACGCCTACCCAAGAAGGTAAGCAATTCGCCAAGTTCACCGATTCAAGAACCATTACGGTTACAAATGCTCTCGTATCAAGTGATGCCATTAACTCGATTACCAAACTTTCTGATTTGATAGGAAAGTCACTTTCGGTTGTGCAAGGGGCGGCAGAAATCCCCGTTATCCGAGAAAACTACCCTGAAATTCGTTTGGTAGAAACCCAAGATACTCTTCATTCCATTGAAAAAGTGGTGAGTGGGAGAGTCTCCGCAGCACTCGATAGCGAACATGTATTACGTTTTTATCTCGAAAATTACATCGATTCTCCCCTTCGTGTTACTTCTCTTGCTGAGAACGTTAACCTAGGAGTCTATTATCAAGCACTGGCGGTTCGAAAAGACCGTCCAGAGCTTGCCTCTATTCTTGATAAAGCCTATTTGTCTCTGTCACCTGAAACCATTCAATCGCTTAAGCGTAAATGGCTGACTAATAACCAAACAAACAAAGTCAATGTGCTCAACTTGAACCGAGATGAGCGCATGTATCTGAATGAGAAACAAGTCATACGATATTGTACTCACCCAGATTTCTTACCTGTAGAGGGTATTTTGGATGGAAAAGCGCAGGGAATGACAGGCGAGTATGTTCAGTATTTTGAGAAAAGCCTCGCCATAAAATTCGAACACGTGTTAAGTGCAAGTTGGAAAGAATCGCTTCAAAACATCGAAGCGGGCAAATGTGATGTTCTCACTCTAAGCCGTCCAAACAAATCTCGCCTAGATTACATGACCTATACCCAACCCTATCTTTCTTTGCCTGTCGCTGTCGCTATTCATCAGAATACGCCTTATGCGGCTGAAATCAGTGCGTTGGTGGGGAGATATGTTGGTTTTAACCGAAATCATGGCCTTGCAGATGAGTTTCGTGCGCGTTACCCCGATGTTAACTTTGTTCCTGTAGACTCGGCATTTACGGGGCTTCAAATGGTTGAGAATAAAGAACTCTTTGGGTTTATCGGCGCACTTCCAGTTGTGACCTATCACCTACAAAATTATTTCCCTAATCTTATGGTGGGGAGCCGGATGAATCAGTCGTTTCCTCTGAGTGTTGGTGTGAATAAAGCCGAAGAAAAATTAGCTGACATCCTCAATAAAGCCATTGAGAAAATGGACATTCGTTTGCATTCTTCCATCCTAAATTCATGGACACCTGTAAACTACAAACCTGTTAGCGATAACCGACTGGTTTGGGCGGTGTTGACCATTGGTTTCATCGTGGTGTGTGCGATAGGGTACAGCTACTATGTATTACAGATGAAGTATCGCAAACTAGAAGAACTCTCCACAAAAGATCAGCTCACGGGGCTGTATAACCGCTATACCATCGATACCGTTTTGGCAGAACAAGTCGCGCAATTTGGTTTTAGTCGCAAACCCTTCAGCGTGATTCTCGGGGATATTGATCACTTTAAAATTTTGAACGATCGCTATGGTCACCTAATTGGAGATCAAGCTTTGATAACCATGTCCCGAGTGTTTGAAGAAAACATATCAGATTCTGATTTGGTGGGCCGATGGGGCGGAGAAGAACTGATCGTTATCTGCCCAGGTAAAACCGAAGAACAAGCGGAGTACTTAGCTGAAACGTTGAGGCTCGCGATTAATGCAGAACATTTTGATGAAGTTGGCACTATGAGTTGCAGTTTTGGTGTTGCTCAATACTTCGCGAAGCATTCCATCACCGATTTAATGCAAAGGGCAGATAGAGCCCTCTATCACTCCAAACGTATGGGACGAAATACCGTTACCAGCTACACCGACTTTCACCTTCAATATAAAGGTGATGCGACATGATTTTTGATGAAAACTTTAGCCTCCGCCCTGTTCCTTATTATGCAAGAAAGCGGACGCTGGCTTTAGGTCTCGTGCTGGTTGGTCTTACTTTCTTCTCCGCTAGTATGCAAGCGGGTGGTGTGGTTTGGGGAGGATTATCAACGTCAGACTTTATCTGGGTAGTATTGGCGGGCAACATAATGCTGGCTTTGTACGCAGGCCTACTCGGTTATATCGGATCAACAACAGGACTATCAACTCATCTTCTGACCCACTTCTCGTTTGGGCACAAAGGCTCTTGGCTTCCCTCTTTGATATTGGGTGGTACGCAAGTTGGTTGGTTTGGCGTTGGGGTTGCCATGTTTGCCATTCCCGTGAGTAAGGTTATTGGGGTGGATGTGCGCATTCTGATTGGAGTAAGTGGCTTGCTAATGGTGAGCACCGCCTATTTTGGTATGTCGGCCCTCATATTTCTCTCTGCTATCGCGGTTCCAGCCATCTTATTGTTTGGTGGTTATTCCGTTATGTGTGCACTTGAAACATTTACCGTGGGTGCGCTATACGGTGAATTGAGTTCTATTCCAAACAAGCTAAGTACAACAGAGGCCTTAACCTTAGTGGTGGGGACATTTATTAGTGCCGCCACCTTAACTGCTGACTTTGCGAGATTTGCCAAAAACCACAAAAAAGCCTTGTTCATTACGGTATTGGCTTTCTTAATTGGCAACTCGGTAATGTTTGTGTTTGGTGCATTGAGCAGCTCTAGTATTGGGTATGCTGACTTGTTTGATGCCATGTTGGCACAGGGGCTTTTGATTCCAGCCATTGTTGTTTTAGGTTTGAATATATGGACAACCAACGACAATGCTTTGTATGTGTCTGGACTGGCATTTTCGAACATCACGCGCTTACCTAGTCATCGTTTGTCGGTGCTTAACGGGTTGCTTGGTACCTTGTTTGCGCTTTGGCTTTACGATCACTTTATCGAATGGCTACATTTTCTTTCTCTCGCCATTCCTCCCGTTGGTGGTGTGATCATTGCCGACTTTTTAATGCGTCGTCATCAATATCAAGATTACGCCAGCGTTGAATTTCAAGAAGTGAATTGGTTGGGCATTTATGCGTTTGCGATTGGTATCATCGGAGGCGCTATTCTACCCGGTGTTGTCCCCGTGAATGCCGTAATCATAGCTATGTTGTCCTACTGGGTGTTACATTTAAAGCCTGTGAAAGCGGCAATATACAGAGCGTCGTAATCACAGGACCTAACTCCAGACATTAAAAGGCAGTATTCAGAATGGATTCTCAAATCGTACTGATTGAAGATGATGACATCGTTCGCCAAGCAACCAGCCAATGGCTACAACTCGCGGGATTTTCCGTTACCGAATATGCCGATGGTACGTCGGCATTAGATGGGATTTCGCCTTCATTTACAGGTGTTATTGTCAGTGACGTAAGGCTGCCTGATTACGATGGCTTGGCTTTAATGAATGCTTTGCTAAATCGAATTCCTACGGTGCCTATTGTGTTGGTTACTGGGCACGGTGATGTAGACATGGCAGTAAAAGCCCTTCGTGATGGAGCGTTCGACTTTCTTGAGAAACCGTTTGATCCTGATCGCCTTGTTGATACTGTAAGCAATGCATTCTCCTCATTACAAGCCAATCAAGAAAGCCAGCAAAGGCTCGAATACTTGGATCAGTTAGACGGGTTAGAGCAAGTTCTAATTGGCCAAAGTGACGTTATGGTGAATTTGCGTCAGCAATTGGCGAAAATAGCGATGATGGACACGAATGTCATCATTTATGGTGAAACAGGGTGTGGTAAAGAATTGGTGGCGAATTGCCTCCATAACCTCAGTACACGAGCTGGTCACCGATTTGTGCCCATTAACTGTTCGGCGATTCCTGAGAACCTGTTTGAAAGCGAGCTATTTGGTCATGAAGCGGGGGCATTTACCGGCGCGGGTAAACAACGAATCGGTAAGTTAGAGTATGCTGACAAAGGGACTCTGTTTCTGGATGAAATTGAAAGTATGCCCTTGTCTATGCAAGTGAAAGTACTCAGAACGTTACAGGAACATACCGTCGAAAGGGTAGGTGCAAATAACCCGATTCAAATCAACCTACGAGTTGTTGCGGCAGCGAAAGACAATCTATTTGGTCACTCCAATTTCCGTCAGGATCTCTATTATCGACTTAATGTTGCACAACTTTCGCTTCCTCCTCTTAGGGAGCGCGATAAAGACGTCGTCATTTTATTCGAACATTACACCCGTCAGGCGAATCCAGAATGTCGCCCAGCGACGCTCAGTGATAAACAGACACTGTTGAGTTACCGTTGGCCGGGCAACGTTCGAGAATTACGAAACGTGGCGACCCGTTTTGCTCATGATGATCTTTCGGTGGCGGATATTCTGTCTGAGTCGGCATCGTTATCATCAGAGCCTGTCATAAACACCTTATCTTTGGCAACACAAGTGCACAACTTTGAGCGCAAAGTGATCGACAAATCGTTACGTGAGCACAAGGGAAACATCACCCAAGTGATGGCTGAATTGGATCTTCCAAGACGGACACTTAATCAGAAAATGCAAAAATACGGTTTAAGCCGGCAGGACTACCTTTCTAAGTAACGGCATACTCGCTTCTAGGAATTCACTGCTCACTCGAGTTTGATAAGGGCTATCTCAAGTGAGCGAAATTTTGCCTATAGCTTGGTGGAATTGTGTTCAAAGGTCAGATAATTCATCTCAAGCCATATTTAACAAAGAATTTACATAAAATTCGATGAGCAAGATTTTGCTCATCGAATTTAGCTCGTATAAGCAGAATTTTGCTCATTTAGATAGGGTGTTGAGTTTAATGTTATATAAAACAACAGGTTATTTTTTGGCGCGCATGTTGCTATAGGGAATGGAAACAACAAACGCTCACAGGATTCAATTAAGCGATCGCGCTTGAAAGAAAAGGTGAGCCAATAACCCTACATGGAGCGTAACATGTTAAAAAACAAACTCGTAAAATCTCTTCTTCTCGCCACCACACTTGCGGCTTCGGTTTCTGGTGTCGCATCAGCAGCAGAAAATCGCAGTTACATTTTAGCAACAGCATCGACTGGCGGTACTTACTACCCAGTTGGGGTTGCATTGGCAACACTAAGTAAAATTAAGTTGGAGCCTAAGCATAAATTCGCCCTATCTGCCATCAGCTCAGCAGGGTCGGGTGAAAACGTAAAACTGCTTAGAGAAAACGAGGCACAGTTTGCCATTCTTCAGGGCTTATACGGTGCTTGGGCATGGAATGGCGAAGGCAAAGTGAAACAATCTGGTCCTCAGAAGAATTTACGCTCTGTCACCATGCTTTGGCAAAACGTTGAGCATTTTGTTGTTCGTTCTAAGTTTGCAAAAACGGGAACAGTGAGCGATTTGGCGCAGATGAACGACAAGAAATTCTCTATTGGTAAAAAGAATTCGGGTACGGAAGGATCCGGTCGTCAGATTATGTCTGGTCTAAACGTTGACCCAGATAAATTTAACCTCGCCTATCTGGGCTATGGTGCCAGTGCAGATGCACTACAAAATGGCGCTATCGATGGTATGAATACCCCTGCTGGTGTTCCAGTTAGTGCTGTTACTCGTGCTTATGCCGCGCTTGGTAACCAGATTCAAGTATTGAACTTCACTGATGCTCAAATCAAAGAAGCCAACAATGGATACGAATTGTGGACGCGTTTCGTGATCCCTGCAAACACTTACCCTGGTCAAGACAAAGACATCAACACGATTGCGCAACCTAACTTCTTAGCGGTTCGCGACGACATTAGCGACGATGATGTTTACATGCTGACTAAAACCATTTACGAGAACCTAACTTTCCTAAATGGTATTCACAAAGCAACCAAAGCGATGGCGATTGAAAAAGCGATTTCGGGTTTACCTGTGCCATTACACCCAGGTGCGGCTCGTTACTACAAAGAGCAAGGTATTACTATTCCATCACATCTTATTGTTCAGTAACCGATAGCCCAATAACCCTCACTGCACCCGAGCCGAATTCCCCCCGGCTCGGCTCGGGTACAGTTTTTCTGCCGTACCTGAGGAAAATATCATGGAAGAAAAACAAGACGTCGATTTGGCGCAATTTGAGCTGCCTATAAGAACGGATTTTCCGTGGTTAACGACGTTTATCACAGCTGTAGGCATTGTACTGGCCGGGCTGCATATTTGGTTTAATACTTTAGCGACACTGCCGGAACTGTGGGTTTCAGCCACTCATTTTGCTGGGTTTTCATTGGTGTGTGCTCTGCTTTACCCTGCAAGAAAAAGTTGGAAGAAGAGCCGATTTGCGCTCGCCATTGATATGATTATTGCCGCTGCTGCGGTGTCCTGTTTGATATATATCCCTCTCGCTGAAGACGCTTTGTATGATCGTGGAGTAAAATTCGTTACGTTGGATTGGGTGTTTTCGCTGATGAGCATTGTCATTGTGCTAGAGGTGATTCGACGCACGATCGGCTGGTTCATTCCAGTGCTTATTATCATCTCACTGACTTACGTGGTTTGGTGGGGGCAATGGGTTCCCGGTGTTTTTCACTTTCCAGGGTTGAGTGCAGAAACCTTACTTTATCGCAGCTTTTACAGTTCTGAGGGCATGTTCGGGACGATCTCCAGAATCAGCTGGAGCTACGTATTCATGTTCATTCTCTTTGGCGCATTTCTAGTCCGGTCTGGCGCGGGTGATTTCATTATTGATGTTTCCCGTGCAGTCGCAAACAAAGTGATCGGCGGTCCTGGGTTTGTGGCGGTTATGGGTTCTGGCTTAATGGGATCTGTTTCGGGTTCAAGTGTAGCCAATACGGTTTCAACGGGTGTTATTACCATCCCCCTCATGCAGCGAGCTGGTTTTCCTTCAAGGTTTGCTGCAGGTGTCGAAGCTGCTGCTTCAACGGGTGGGCAGTTGATGCCACCAGTAATGGGAGCCGGCGCTTTTATCATGGCATCTTATACACAGATTCCTTATGTCGATATCGTGGCAGTGTCTATCGTTCCTGCCATGATCTACTTTCTCTCTGTCGCGTTCTTTGTTCGAATTGAAGCAAAAAGAAGTGGCGTGCACCAAGTAGAAGCGAACAGTGTACCAGTGCTTAAAGTATTGGCTTCTGGTTGGCATTACCTTATCCCTCTAGTGGTGCTGGTTTACTTACTCGTTTCTGGCTTCACACCAACGTATGCTGCGGGTATCTCAATCATATCGGTCGTTGTTTCCTCTTGGCTGTCGCCGAATAAAATGGGTGTTAAGGCTATTTTTGAAGCACTGGCTCAAGGGTCGAGAAACATGGCAACCACTGCTGTGCTTTTAACGGGTATCGGGCTTGTGATTAACGTGATCAGCACAACGGGTGTAGGTAATACGTTCTCGCTAATGATCAATGAATGGGCGAGCGGTTCTCTTATGATTATGTTAGTGCTCATTGCCTTAGCATCATTGATTCTGGGAATGGGTTTACCTGTTACCGCGGCGTATATAGTACTCGGTACCTTGTCGGCTCCTGCTCTTTATAACTTGATCGCTCAAGACCAACTGCTAGAAATGCTGACGTTAGGGCAACTACCAGAGCAAGCAAAAGCCATATTTATGCTGGCAGCGCCTGATCAACTTGCGTTGTTGAATGCACCGATGGCTGTAGAGAAAGCGCAAAGCTTGATTGCATTGGTTCCGGCGGAGTTTTTACCCACCTTACTTGAGCAAGCGATAGGGATAGAGAAAGTTGGTCTAGCCTTGCTTGCGGCGCACTTAATTATCTTTTGGTTATCGCAAGACAGTAATGTCACACCGCCAGTTTGCTTAACCGCGTTTGCAGCAGCAACCATTGCACGAACTCCCCCGATGCGAACAGGCCTCACTGCATGGAAAATTGCAAAAGGGCTGTATATCGTGCCTGTTCTGATGGCCTATACCGCGTTGGTGAGCTGGGATCTTATTTCGGTGATATCTATTGGTGTGTTTTCTGTATTCGGAGTTTATGCACTTATCGCTGCTCTAGAGGGGTATTTAGAATCTCCTTTGAGCTGGTGGTTAAGAGTTGTTGTGGCAGTTCTTGGTGTTGTGATGATGTGGCCAGATGTTCCATTAGTAATACGTGTTGCCGCTGTTGCTGTATTTATCGGCTTGTTTTATTACAGCTACCAAAATAACAAAGATATAGGGGAGATCGAGACCAGCTAAGTGAGGCTTCTTACCGGGGCTGTTGATCTTTCGAGATGAACCTAACTGGTTTTCTTCAAGCTTAATGTAAACGTCATCCCTGATTCGAATACGGGGGTGGCGTTTTTTATTGGGCTACTGCTGTTGTTTTTTGCCCATACCTTTCCTTGCATTTCCTTCATGCTATTTGCGGATATTGCCAAGCCTAATCCTAGCCCTTGTCCTACCTTTTTACTGGTATAAAAAGGTTCGAATAGGTGCTGTAATGCCTCGTCTGTAGAGCCCGTACCGTTATCTCGAATATGTAGCTCTATGGTGTCCTCTAAAACCGTGCTCTCTATCTTCAGCATTGGTGCTGTCGATTGGTTCATTGCATCAACTGCATTTGAAATAAGATTCCCAATAACCAGAGCAAGACGGTGCGGCTCCCCTAATGCATCTGGCATAGGGCTAGGCCAATTCACGGTGACTTGAACGGGTTTTAGTGTGCGGGCGTGCAATCTAAGAACTTCTTCTGTGATAGCCGAAATGGAAAGCGGAACAAGCTCTTGTGAGCGGCTGTAGGAGAACGTTTTAAGTTCACTGGTCATCGTCGCCATTCGGTCAATTAAGCTGTCTACTAATTTCATGTTTGCCTTGAGTAAGTCGGTTTGCTGGCGTTCGATCAGCACACCGCTGCTCGAAAGCAAGGTTCTTATACCCGTTAAAGGTTGATTGAGCTCGTGTGTAATGGCACTCGACATTCGACCTAGTGCCGCCATTTTGCTGTTTTGAACCAGTTCATCTTGCGCCGCTTCGAGCGCTAAGGTTCTGGCTTTTACGCGTTCTTCCAATTCTAGATTTGCCTTTTGAAGGGCATTTTCAGCCTTCTTACGCTTGCTGATATCAATAAGGGTGGCGAGGTAACCAGATTGCGCACCAAACGTCATGTAAGTCAGTGAGAATAGGGTGGGGAAGCGAGAGCCATCACTGCGCTGTGCCATCACTTCGACCGCGCTGAGTTCGGTTATGTCTTTATTTCTTTGCGTCTGAAAACCAGCGTGATCTGAAGATCTAGCGTTCTTTGAAGTATCAATGCGAGTCGATAAATTCTTAAGCATCGACATTACCGTGGTATTGCCCATCATGGTTTCAAATAACTGCCACGCTTCCATATTGGTAGCCAACGGTTCAGACAAACCAAAATAGCGCAGCGCCATAGGGTTGATATAGGCAACGCGACCTTGTTCTGTCAGCATCATCAAGCCAACATCGGTCTTTGATATGATGGTGCGAAGCTGCCTTTCGGAATCGGATATCGCCTGTTGCAGCGCTTCTCTAGAGCGGATTTTTTGTCGTCTTTCAATCGTTAACAAGATCACGACCAGTACCAAGAGCATCAAAATCGCTGCTATCAGCATGACGGTGTTGACCGTGTCATCAAGCTCTTTAATTGGAGTCAGATAATGAATATTCCACTTGAGGTCATCCAAGCTTACGCTTTGAACCAAATAAGGTTGGTTTTCAATAGAAACGAGACTCACTTCTGTCCCGTCGGGCAGTGAAAACGGGCTGAGCGGCGGCATTGTGTCCTTACCTATTTGGTGGTTTAAACTAGATTGAGAGCTCGTGAGGAAAAATCGCTTTTGGCGATCACTGATCAACACAAACTCATTGTTAGCTAACCAAGATTCAGACAATGTTTGAAGGTTTATTCTAGCGACTGCGATCCCAATCAACCCTTGAGAACTGTAAATCGGAGCGGCGCGATAATAGCGTGCTTGCCCTTGAGAAAGGTAGCTCAGAGTAACAACCTCTCCCCCTAACTGCTGCATTAAAGATGTAATTGCCGCGCCGTCGGAGTCTCGCCATTTATAAACTGGGCTGCTACTGGCAACGAAATCGCCATTCGAGTTGAGCAAGTACCATCCACGGGTTTGAGACGCTTTATCCAATTGAGCGAGGTAGGTTTCAACGGCTTCTCTTTGCGAGACATCGCCTTCCAATAGGGAGCGGCTGGGTTGGTGCTCTGCAATTAAATAGGGCAAAAAATCGTACCGAGCTAGGGTACGGCGGATATCGCCAACATAGATGAGTAATCGATCCTGACCACTTAGATGTGTGTTGTCTAACAGCCAGCCTTTTGTGGTGTCTCGGATAAAAAGTAAAGTTAGGCTCATTGCCAGAATGATTAGAAGAATAACAGGCAGTTTTCGAAACGGATAAGACGGTTTTCTATTCTCCATTACTTTTTTTTCTCGGTCACTTTATGCTCTCAACCATTTTATCTTGTTAGCCACATTATTTACCCAAGAAGTCATCGCACTAAGGCGCATTTTGCCCTTAGTCACTAATTGACACTGAGTTTAGCAAAAGAACTGTCTATGGCGGTCCGTATGTAACAAAATTGTGAGATATAGCTTTGAGCATCAAGTCTTGGAAGGGGTTTTCTGTGCAATATGATTACGTTGTATTAGGTGGGGGAATTGTGGGGGTGTCAACAGCTTGGCAGCTTCAGCAAAATGAACCTAACGCGAGAATTTTGCTTATCGAAAAGGAAAAGCAACTCGCCATGCACCAGACTGGACACAATAGCGGTGTTATTCATGCTGGCGTGTATTACGCACCGGGCAGTTTGAAGGCTCAGTTTTGTCGTGAAGGTGTGGATGCAACCAAGGCTTTTTGCCTGAAACATGAAATTCCTGTCGAAAACTGCGGCAAACTATTAGTAGCGACAAACTCGGTTGAAGTTAAACGAATGGAAGCGTTGTTCGAGCGATGCCAAGACAACGGTATTGATGTCGAAATGTTATCTCAAGAGCAGCTAAAAGAACGCGAGCCGAACATTACTGGGTTAGGAGCAATCTATGTGTCGACCACCAGTATCGTCAACTACACCAAAGTTTGCATGGCTATGGCGGCTGAGTTTACCGAGATGGGGGGAGAGATCCGATTTAATGCCAACGTTACGCGATTAATTGAGAATACTGAAAGCGTTGAGGTCTGGATGGATGGCGGCGCAGTAGAAACTCAATTTCTCGTCGCCTGCTGTGGCTTAATGGCGGATCGCGTTGCGAAGCAAATGGGTTTACCTACCGATTTCCAGATTGTTCCGTTTCGCGGTGAGTATTATCGATTAGCAGAAAAACATAACGATGTTGTTAACCATCTAATCTATCCGATTCCGGATCCGGATCTTCCATTTCTCGGTGTACATTTGACTCGTATGATTGATGGCTCTGTCACAGTAGGACCTAATGCGGTGCAAGGTTGGAAACGGGAAGGGTATGGTGCGCTCAATTTTAGCTTGAAAGACACCGCTGAAATGGTGCGTTTTGAAGGATTTTGGAAAGTATTAGCAAAGCACTTGAAGACAGGGCTAGAAGAAACCAAAAACTCATGGTGGAAGCCGGGGTACTTGAAGCTGGTTAACAAATACTGCCCTACAATCGAGCTCAATGATTTAGAACCTTATCCGGCTGGCATCCGTGCTCAAGCGGTAATGAAAGACGGGACATTAGTTCATGACTTTTTGTTTGTGGAATCCAAACGCAGTCTTCATGTCTGCAATGCTCCTTCTCCCGCAGCCACATCTGCTATCCCTATAGGGAACTACATTTGTGAAAAAGTGGCGGAGCTGAAAGCCGAGAAATAAGAGTCAAAAAGCTAATTCGCTAATTCGCTAATTAACTAGGAAGCTAAGAAGCTAAGAAGCTAGGAAGCCAAGAAATTAAGGACAAAAAAATGCCTGACTGTTGATGAGTCAGGCATTTTTATTTATCTGCTGCATGTTAGACGATGAATTTGCTCATGACTTCGTCTTGGTCGCGAACGTGTTGAGTTTGCAACGCCATCGCCTCGTTTGCGCCTTCAGCAGCAACCGCTACTTGCGAAGACAAATCACGAATATTGATGGTGTTGTTATTGATTTCCTCGGCAACTAAACTTTGCTCTTCTGCCGCAGACGCGATCTGAATGTTCATATCACTGATGCGCTGAATAGCACTTCGAATGCGATCAAGCGATTCATTCGCCTCTTGCGCTTTGGTTACTGTGTCATCGGCAGTTTCTTTACTCTGTCCCATTGCACTAGCTACGGCTGTTGCACCCGATTGAAGCTGTTCAATCATGTTACGAATTTCAGTCGTTGATTCTTGAGTACGTTGAGCCAGTGTTCGAACTTCGTCTGCAACAACGGCAAAACCACGACCAGATTCGCCAGCTCGTGCCGCTTCAATTGCAGCGTTAAGTGCCAGCAAATTGGTTTGGTCAGCAATGTCGTTTATCACTTCCAAAATGGTTTCGATGTTTGCAGTGGCAGATTCAAGCTGTTTAACTTGTTCAACCGCTTCATCGATTCGGGATGACAAATTACTGATGGCTTGTGTGGTGTATCCGACCACTTTCGTCCCATCTTCTGTCGCGCCGTCGGCATCTTTCGCAGCAGAAGCCGCGCCTTGTGCGTTACTTGCTACATCGGAAGACGTTGTGGCCATTTCATTCATTGCGGTTGCCAGTTGTTCTAGCTCTTGCATCTGAGTCGCCATAGCAGAAGCCGATTCTTGCGCACCAGTCGCGGTTGTTTCGGTCACGTTACGGATCTCGACACTCAGCGCTTTCGTCCGCTTAATTCTCTGCTGAAGCGTTTCTGCGAATGTATTAAACCCAGAAGCCAATGCCGCAAATTCTGAATCGGTGTTGGTATCGAGACGTTTTGTAAGATCACCCTGACCAGACGCCATGTCTTGAATCGCATCGTTCAAAGAATCGAGTGGACGCATTAACACTTTAATTAAGAACAGAAGGGCAAAAATACTGATGATAAGCGCGACAGCAGTGTAGATGATTGAACGGTTTTTCAGTTCTGTCACCGCAGAATACGCTATGCTCTCGTCTACCATGACGCCCACATACCAGTTTTCACCAGGGATCTTTGAAAAGTCTGTCGCGTATAGCTGACCGTCTAATTCAATTTCTTGCGTTTGTTCTTGAATAGAAACGTTAGGTAAGAAAGTATTCATCTGCTTACCGTTTTTATCCACATCTGGGTGCGCGATAATCGTGCCGTCATCCGCAACGATGAAAAGAAAACCTGCGTTAAAAAGTTCTACTTTGTTGACGACATCAGCAAGACCCGCAAGGCTTACGTCATAGAATATCGCGCCGGCAAATCGCCCATTTTCTTTCACTGGTACGGCAATGGAAACTAGGATTTCTCCGGTTGCAGAATCGGCATAGGGAGCCGTGATGATCAGTTTTCCGGAATTTTTCGCGTCAATATACCAAGGACGACGTCTTGGATCCCACTCTGAACCGGGGTTCCAGCCTGGATCATTATTCACGTTTGAACCGTCAGCCTCATAACCTAAACCGGCAAGAAGAAAGTTTTGTTTGATACTGGATTGGCTGATAACACTTTGTACGTAGTCCCGATTTTGTAAATCAGTTTGTAGCATGTCGGTTGCATACTGCGACAGTTCTTTTTTGCCCTTAATGTCTGCTGCAACCGTATTTCTTACCCCGTCTACGATCTCGCTAACACTTTGAGTTACTTGGTGTTCAAGCTCAGACTTCATGGAGAAGTATTGTTGAATCGTCAGCAAACTTAAAATGATTAACAGCAATATCGACGAAGCAGCGACGACTTTATGGCTAAATTTCATAGTTTTCCCTCTACAATACCTAAACAAACAAAGATTATTCCCTTGAGTTTAGCTAAAGTGTTTTTATTTTCCGTACTCCCCAGAGATAGCGGAAAGAATATTATTATTAGTGAAGGCGACTGAATTACATTTATATCAGCAGCAATTAGAGTATGACGTAAAAATGTAAAGATTTCTTACATAAAATTGACTTTATTTTGTGATTTCAAGTCGATTAATTGATTAATTCGCGAGTCGAAAATTCATTGTTTTCTTTTCAGCTCTTTGAGTTAAGCCTGGAGTTCATTGAATTGTTTTATTTTTGGGGGCTTTTGAAATTTTTTATGCCGAGTGTATTCGGAATTTTGTGTCGTATGATTACAATTTACTGTGAAATTAAATGCTATGAGATCATGTAAAAATATGAATGTTAATAGGTTCTAAGTAGAGCATTATTGATGAAATAATGCTCCGTAGGTTAGTGGTATTCATTAATGGTTAGCAGTTTACAAATAATACTCATTTGGGCTACGTAAGGGCTTAATTAAATACTGGCGGCTCTTTGCGTTTTTTAGCGATAGGTATTTGCAGTAAGGTAAATATGACAATGGCATAAAGCATCGCCCACTCTAAGCAAGCAAATACCAATACACATAACACCAAAGATAGCCATGCCAAACCTTTCGACACACCAGAGAGCAACTTCACGGCTGATAGCATTGCAAGAAGATAGATTAGAACGAATATGCCATTAGCCAGTTTAACAAACATCTCTAAATCCAGCCCAACAACTCGACCAAAAAGCAGTGATAGAAGCAAGGTAACACTGATAACGTACGTTGCATTTGCTGGTACACCTCTGGCAGAAACTTTGGCTAGTTTTCCTTCTGGCTTGTACTGGCGAGCTTGACTCCAAAGCATGCGCGATAGGCTTTGAAGGTAAAGGTTAACGCTGGCAAAACAAGCTAGAAACGCCACGATGCTAATAACAATACGGCTGCTTTCACCAAACAAGTGGGCTGTAATCCACGGTATTGCACCTGTTTCCATTTCTACTGTGCCATAGGCTTGGAATTTCAACACAACAACGGAACACGCCCAATAGGTTAGCCCTGCGACAAAGCATCCTAAAATGATGGCGATAGGAAAATCTCTCTCAGGGTTCTTAAACTCTTCTCCCATGTGTGCAAAAGCTTCAATACCCACAAAACACCAAAACATAACAGCGAGTGCAGAGCCAACAGATACCCATTCAACGGAAGAGAAAGAAGGCATGGTGAGGTCGGAAGGTTGAACCTCACCTTGCCAAAAAAACAGGATGATCAAAGTGAACAGGCAAAGCGCAATAAGTGTTTGAAGCTGAGAAGAAGATTTGCTGCCCAATAGATTTACACCTAGTAAGAGTGCGACGGTAAAGCACTCTGCGACAAATTGAGAATACCCAATATCTGGCAGCCAAGGTTTTGCAAAACTGGCCGCGAGGGCGACAGCTGCGGGAACACCAACTGGGATGACCGACAAGAATAACCAAGCGACACTTCGCTCTAGTTTGGCGTTGAAGGCCAGCTTAACAAAGTGCGCGGTTCCACCAGCATTTGGGTAACGGCGACCCAGCATGGCAAACGTTAAGGCGATAGGGCAGATAGCCGCAAACAATATAACCCAAGACCAAAGAGATGACTTTTCTGCAATGCCTGCCGTAATGGCTGGGATCATAAACAGACCAGTGCCAAGCAATGTGGTGGAGAGCTGTCCTATACCCGAGATAAGGGTGATTTCTTTTTTGAGTTCTTGCACTGTTTCGTCCATGAAAATGAATTGGTACGTACCCAGCCTTTGAGGTTACTTGGGTATAGAGTGTCTAAACTTGACTTAATTCCAGACTATATTCTTTAAGCTCAATATACATCTGGCAAAATGACGAAACACTCCGTTAAAATGACACTTTTAACAGACACTTTGTATCGGTAGCTCAATTTCTAACCGTTTAAAGCAATCAAATAATAATAAAGGGAAGCAATTGGATAAATTTGATAAGGAAATCCTGTCGATTTTGGCGCAAGACGGTAGGCGCTCAGTCAGCGATATTGCGCGCGAGGTGAACCTGTCTCGTAGTGCTGTTACGTCCAGAATGAAGAAACTGGAAGACGATGGTGTCATTTTAGGATACCAAGTAAAAGTCGCCCCGCCAGATGCGTCGTTGAACGCGTATATTGCACTTTACTTCGATACATCAAGAGCAGAGCACAGTTGCGATACATATGGCGCGAAAGTGGCGGATATTCCGGAAGTTAAATGGGCTCACGCCATCAGCGGTGAAACCGATATGATGGTTTTTATTGAAGCGCCAAGCATGAAACGTTTGAATGAAATTCGTGATGAACTACAGGCATTACCTCATTTGAAGCATCTCATTACGCATACCGTATTAACGGAATTTTTCAACCGCCGCTTTTAATACGATGTGTATTTCCCACAATGGCATGAAACAGCTAGTTTTTGAGCAGGCTTGCAGTCAAGTTGGCGAACTCAGCTAATCCATCTTGCCAACTTTTGTTGGGTTTAAATCTTGCAAAACTTAGCCTAACGCAATGGTCATATTGTTTCGTCGTCGTAAACAGTGAACCGGGAAATAGGCTAATTTTTCGTTCTAAGCATGTTTGATAGAGTAAGTCGCAATCCAACGTTTTTGGGAATTCAATCCACACAATATAACTGCCATTGGACACGCTCATTGAATACTGATTTTTAAGGCAATCATGAGAGTCCAATGCCTGCGTTAACCAAGGAATAAATAGCTTTTGTTTTTTGGCATAATGCCGACGAATTTTCATTAAGTGCTGACGGTATTTCCCTGTCGATAAAAACTCACCAATGGCTGCCTGCATTAAATTCAACGATCCCATGTTATCACTGAGTAAGCGCTTTTCGATAACGGCTCTGTGTTTACCTGCGACAATCCAGCCTAGCCTTAAACGTGAATCCAACGTCTTAGATAAAGAACTGCAATATACGACCCGATCTTTGGTATCCAGTGCCATAAGGGATGGCAAGTGCGTGTCGAAGTACAGTTCGCCAAAGACATCATCTTCAACGATAGGAAGCTCCCCAGTGACGTCAAGAAGCCGCTTTCTTGCTTCCAAAGGCATCACTGAGTTGGTGGGGTTGTTAAAGCTTGGCGTGACGAGCAGTGTTTTTATGTCCCACTCCTTTTGAGCGGTGATCACCGCATCAATATCAATCCCTGTTACTGGGTGGCTTGGGATCTCGATGACTTTTAAGCCCAGTGATTCCATTAAAAGTAAATTGCCAAAATAACAGGGGGACTCGACGGCGACGATATCTCCTCTGGAAGTTAAGGCTTGCAGGCACAAGCTAATGGCTTGCTGCGCCCCGTGAGTCACTAAGATATCCGTTTGCGAGCAATTGATTTCGTTGTCTAAACAGAGCTTCCTTAGCTGATCAACGAGTTTGTCGTTACCTGGGGGAAGTTGGTAGTGACAAGGAATATGAGCTTGATAGCGGCTTTGACGACCTATCTCGGCGTAAAGTGAGCGAATGGCTGGGAAGTCGATATCGGGGTGTGCACAGCCCGCAGGCATGAGGTGATCACCAAGTGGTGTTTTTAAAATGGACTTGGTTTTAGACAGCAAGTCGACATAACCGGGTGCTTCAATATGGGCATTTAAAGAAGGCTCCGACTCTCCACGAACTCGGTATCCAGAGCGCGCTTCGGCATACAAAGTTCTGGCTGCCTCTAGTTCTTGATATGCACGAATTACGGTATTTCGTGATACCGAGAGCTCCATACTGAGCGTTCGAATAGACGGGACTTTTTCCCCTGTTATCCATCGATTCTTAGCGATCTGAGTATGCACATACTCAATAACGTCTTGATACTTTTTGCTACCCATTTATCGCCTTACTCAATCTGTACCCATTAAGTTAGGTTTAACTGTACCTTTTTTGAATATCTGTATCCAATAAAGTAAGAAAAAAAGGAGATAGTCATGCCATTAAGTCTTATACCGTGGATATTTGTTGTGTTGTGGGCATCAGGTTTTGTTGGTTCTAAATTGGGCTTACAGTTTACTGACCCAGCTACTTTGTTAACCATTAGAACGGCATTGAACGTTTTAGTGTTGGGTGTACTAGTGGTCGTGCTTAAGCGGAAAGCCCTTAGCCCAAGAAAGACATTCCACGCTTGTATTTCAGGGCTCATGATTCATGGCATGTACCTTGGTGGCACCTATTCGGCTATTAAACTAGGAATGCCAGCCAGCTTGAGCGCATTATTAGTAGGGCTACAACCCATCCTTACAGCGGTCACTTTGGTTGCGGTCGGAACTACCTATTTACGCTGGCGTCAGTGGTTTGGCTTAGCGTTAGGCTTAGTTGGTATCTTTTTGGTATTGCATGGAAAAATGGAATGGGAAGATACGGCCAATAAAGGGTGGGCGTTTCTCTCTATTTTCATCGCTTTGGTTGGAATAACTTTTGGAACGCTTTATCAAAAGAAATTCTGTAACGGGACAGACTTAGTGACCTGCGTGACTTGGCAATATCTTGCGGCGCTGGTCGTGTTCGCAATCGCTGCTTATGCCTTTGAGCCGCTGGTTATTCACTGGACACCAACATTTGTCGCCACTCTGGCGTGGTTAGTTATTGTGCTTTCTGTATTGGCGGTATTGTTACTGCTCTATATGGTTGAGCATGGTGAGTCAGAAAAAGTTGCATCCGTATTCTATTTGGTTCCCCCCGTCACTGCTGTGCAGGCTTGGCTTTTGTTTGACGAGCGTTTTGATTTCATCGGTGCTCTTGGGTTTGGTTTCGCTGCGTTGGCCGTTTACTTGGTGGGCTTGAAAAAACCGACTCGTTTAAGCAAATCGATCAGTTTAAGAAGAAAGTCGAATGATCACAAAAACGTATCAACTCAACAAGAAGACTTGCAAGTGAACAGTGCTAAGTGAGAGAGTGACGCTGTAATTCAGACAACGCAAAAGGATAAACAATGACATTAAGCGTTTGGCTCTCTTTATACGCTATTTGTTTACTGGGTGCCATGTCTCCAGGGCCAAGTTTGGTCACGGTGTCTAAGCATACATTAGCGGGTGGACGTAAGAATGGTCTTGCGGCGGCGTGGGCTCACGCGTTTGGTATTGGGATCTATGCGCTTGTCACGATCATTGGATTGGCGGTTGTTTTGCAGCAGTCCCCCATCTTATTCAAAACCATCAGCTATTTAGGGGCGGCGTATCTCGCTTACCTTGGGTTTAATGCTTTGCGTTCTAAAGGTGGGGTCGCAGCTCGTTTGGAAGCTGGCGAGCGTGTTTCTGTATTCTCTTCCGCACGGGAAGGCTTTTTGATTTCAATTCTTAGCCCCAAAATAGCCCTGTTCTTTATCGCTCTGTTTAGCCAGTTTGTTGCATTAGGGAACGAGTTGATGAATCAAGTGGTGATTGTAGCAACTCCGCTTATTGTGGACGGCTTATGGTATACACTCATTACGTTGTTGCTTTCCATGCCGCTCGTTATCGATAAAATTCGCGAGAAAGCGGTACTCATCGATCGTATTTCTGGCGTTATATTGATTGGATTAGCTATACGCGTTGTGTGGGTCGTTTAGGCTCACACTTTTGCTTCTACTCACCGGCAGGTGATTCTTTCAACTGCGCTAAAATACCCCTCTTAATCTTCTCAAATCTCGGCACTATCGAGCTTTCAGCCGTATGCCAAAATTTAACCACTTTCTCTGGATTTGGTCATATAACCTTAGTTTTATATATCTTTTAGCCTATCAAACTAGACATATATGATTTTAATTTCTGTAAATGCAGTCATTTTGGGTAAAAAAAGTGAATAATTTGGTTTGTTTTGCTTTACTGTAGTAGAAACTAAAAAAGCAGTAGAAAACTGCGCTGTATTTAAAGTTAATTGAGCTCTCTGCCCAAGAGAGCGCAAATGGAATTAACTGATATTACATTGACGTATTTTTAGACCGTGGTTGTTGTAAAAAGCGAAGACGTAAACAAGTAAGTTGTCGTTCACGCGTTTTGACCCAAGTTATGAATACCGCTGGTGTAGCATGGAGTAATGGCACTCAAGGAGGAAAGAGTGGAATTAAGGCAAGCGAATTACCAAGATTTCGAGCGAATTGCGCAGTTACATGCAAAAAGCTGGCAACAACATTATCGTGGTCTGGTTACCGATGCTTATCTAGAGCAATACGCAGAAGACGATAGAGTTATTGTTTGGCAAACACGCTTGACCAACCCGTCGTTTAATCAAAATGTCCTCGTTCTAGAAAATGAAGGCGAACTTTGTGGGTTCATTTGTATTTATGGCAACCACAATTTCGAATACGGAACAATTATCGACAACCTGCACGTAGATTCGGCCTATCAAGGGCACGGTCTCGGCACCAAGCTGATGTTAGAAGCGGCTAAGTGGGCGGAAAAATACTTCCCAGATTCAGGTGTGTATTTGGAAGTACTTGAACAAAACGTTGCAGCGAAACATTTCTATTTGGCACTTGGGGCGACTCAATCTCATCTAAGTGATTGGAGTGCACCTTGTGGCAGCAAAGTGAAAGAAGCCGTATTTACTTGGTCTTCACCTTCTGTGTTACTAAAAAAAGCCGAAACGTTTGTATAACGCTTTTCTGAGCCTGCATTAAAATAGGTGCCCTCAGAGCGTTTTAGTTTGAGGTGATTTAGGTTTGTTGAACTAGTCCGCTAGCGAATCGATATCGAACCGATAAAAGTCTGTATCATCCGAATTAGACTCGGTTCGATAAAACCCTAGCTTTAGGAGAAGAGAAGACGACGCAACGTTGTTTTTCTCGACCCCGCCAATTAAAGCCCGCACCTGCTTGTTTTGTTTGCACCAAGCGAGTAATCCTCCCAGCATTTCTTTTGCCAAGCCCTTGCCTTGGTGCGTTTCACCAAGAAGATACCCCAAATGAAGTTCATCGTTGTCGGACTGATATAAAAATATGAAGCCGCATAAAGTGCGTTCCGATGTTAGGTAGACCGCGAGTGTTTGACCGTTTTCGGTGATTTTCTTCACCCACGATTCAGCCTTTTCGGCGTCATCGATTCGTTGAAAATAGGGGGGAAGTGCAGCCGTTACGTTTGGTGTAAGTATGTCGATTACATCACGAATGAATTCGCTATCGTGTCCAAGTGAAGCCACGACAGTTTCAGTCACAAGACGCTTGGTAGAAAATACAGAGCTATCGTGGGTATATGCAGGCATGAGGTTCTCGATTTTATTTGGGTGTATTTGAAGAATAAACGCTTTCACCCAGAATGTATGTCTCACATACGGTTCTGTCGTCGCCTAGGCTCATCAATACAAACAACTTCTCTTCCAGTGTTTTGGTTTGGTTCATGCGAAATTTCATCAGTTGCGTAGCATGCAGATCCAACACCACAAAATCCGCTTCTTTGCCGACTTCTAGGTTTCCGATTTTGTCTTCTAGGTGCAAGGCTTTTGCACCACCAAGTGTGGCTAAATAAAGTGATTTTATAGGGTGGAGCTTTTCCTGCTGTAATTGCATGACTTTGTAGGCTTCACTCATGGTTTGCAGAATGGAAAAGCTCGTTCCTGCGCCCACATCGGTCCCCATGCCTACTCGAATGCCAAATTGCTCAAGTTTAGGAAGTCGAAACAACCCCGACCCAAGAAACAGGTTGGATGTGGGGCAAAAGGCAATGGCTGATTCGGTGTCTGCCAACCGCTGGCATTCACAATCCGACAAATGAATACCGTGGGCAAACACGGAACGTTTGTGCAGTAACCCATAGTGATCGTAGACATCTAGGTAACTTTCTCTTTCAGGGAAAAGATCCAATACCCAGTCGATTTCCTTTTTGTTTTCGGAAAGGTGAGTGTGCATATAAACATCTGGGTATTCTTTTAGGAGCCGACCAACGGTTGCGAGTTGGTCGGTAGTGCTGGTGGGGGCAAACCTTGGCGTAACAGCGTAGTGCAAGCGAGAGCGCTTGTGCCATTTTTCGATTAGGGCTTTGGAATCGGTGTAGCCCGATTCTGGTGTGTCAGTTAGGGAATCGGGCGCGTTTCTGTCCATTAACACCTTGCCCGCGATCATTCTAAGGTTGCGTTGCTCTGCCTCTTCAAAGAAGATATCAACCGACTGTTTGTGCACCGTGCCGAATACCAAAGCCGTGGTTGTGCCGTTGCTTGCCAATTCATCCAAGAACAATTTGGCAACTTGCCGTGCGTATTCTGGATCTTTGAACCTCAGTTCCTCTGGGAAGGTGTAGTTTTCTAGCCAATCCAAAAGCTGCTCACCGTAGGAGGCAATCATCCCTGTTTGCGGATAGTGTATATGGGTATCAATAAACCCTGAAGTGATCAGCTTGTTTTCAAACCGCGTGATTTTTATTGAAGGTGACAATGTAGGTAAGATAGTTTTCGCATCGCCGATTTGATCGATAATGCCATCTTTAACGACGATTATACCGTCTTCAAAATACTGATATGAATTTTCCAAACCCACTTCCTGGGGATCTGCCACACTGTGCAGCACGGCGCTACGAAAAGCGTGCGTTGTGGTCGTCATGTTGCTTCCTTTAGATCTTGCCCAGCGGCTTTATGCCTGTTTTGGCTGTGTAATATGTTGGAGGTCGTCATCTTGTGCGCGACTCTCCTTGGTTTTTGCTTCGGCTAATTCTGCTTGGTGGTAATGGGCGATCAACTCTCCTGCAACCGATATGGCGATTTCCTCAGGTCGTTTCCCTGGAATATCACTGATGCCAATTGGGCTGGTCATACTGGCGAGCTGATTATCGCTGTAACCACGTTGTCTTAGCCGCATATCGAACTTTTTACGCTTGGTCGATGAACCTATTACGCCAAAATAAGCGCTGTCTCCTCTATCAAGGATAGCCTTTGTGAGGTCAAAATCGAGTTGATGATTATGGGTCATCACCAGAAAGTAGCTGTTTTCACGAGCAAAGTTGACTTCTCCTACCGGGTCGTCGCTTACGAGTTGCTCTACGCTATTAGGCAATTGGGAAGGAAATTCATTCTCTCGTTGATCAATCCATGTGATCTCAAAATCTAGCGTGGCGATCACGTGAACTAGGGCTTTGGCAACGTGACCAGCACCGAACAAGTAGAGATGGCGTTTACGAGTGCCTATCGGTTCAAAGCATAAGGTTGCCATACCGCCGCAGCATTGACCCAAGCGAGCGCCAAGGTTGAACGTATCGATTTTGACTTCAGTGGCTTTCTCTTCAAGCATTGTTCTGCTTACTTGAGTAGCAATGTGCTCAAGATGTCCACCACCGATAGTGGCAATCAGCCGATCGGCGGTGATCAGCATTTTTGTTCCAGCCCCTCTAGGCACCGACCCACGCTCACTTAGCACGGTTACCATCACACAAGGTTCATTTGCGCTTTCGAGTTTCGCCAGTTCCTGAATCCAGTTGTCGCTGTACATGACTTCCATCCTCTTTGTAACGCGTTGACTATGCCGTTTTTTTGCTTGAGGTTTTCGCGCTTTCACGCACCTTTTCGATTGCCATGAGTACACGTTCGGGAGTGGCTGGCGTATCTAAGTGAGGACGAACATTTTCGCTTACGTCATTTTCTACAATCACATATCGAATGGCATCTTTCAGTGCGCTCCATACCGACATAGCAAGCATAAACGGGGGTTCGCCCACGGCTTTAGAGTGGAAAACGGTGTCTTCTGGGTTTTGTCTGTTTTGCAGTAAATGCGTTCTAAAATCGATGGGCATATCCGCCACCGCAGGAATCTTATAGCTGGCAGGACCGTTCGTCGTCAGCCTACCTCCATCATTCCAAACCAGTTCTTCTGTTGTAAGCCAGCCCGCGCCCTGAACAAATGCACCTTCAACCTGGCCAATATCGATCGCTGGGTTCAACGAAGCGCCGACATCGTGCAAAAGGTCGGCGCGCAAAATCTTGTATTCACCTGTCAGCGTATCGACGATGACTTCGGAGCAAGACGCGCCGTAAGCGAAGTAATAAAACGGCCTACCTTTGGCTTTTTCGTGATCGTAGTAAATTTTTGGGGTTCGGTAGAAACCCGTGCTAGAAAGCGACACTTGGTTGAAGTACGCCAGTTGAATGAACTCATCAAATTCGATAAGGGTTTTGCCCACCTGAATGATGCCGTTCTTGAATTGGACGTCTTCCGGCGCAACCTTAAAGTGCTCGCTGGCAAAGTTCACCAAACGTACTTTGATGTGTCGCGCTGCTTTTTGCGCGGCTTTGCCGTTCAAATCGGTGCCCGAAGACGCTGCCGTTGGTGATGTGTTTGGGACTTTTTCAGTATTGGTGGCGGTGATCTGAATACGGCTGATATCAACCTGAAATTCCTCTGCGACAATTTGCGCCACTTTGGTATTCAAACCTTGTCCCATTTCCGTGCCACCGTGGTTTAGGTGAATGCTGCCATCGGTGTAGATGTGGATAAGCGCACCAGCCTGATTCAAAAAAGAGGCGGTAAAGGAGATTCCAAACTTAACCGGCGTTATGGCTAAGCCTTTCTTTAGAATAGGACTTTGTTTGTTGAATTCGTTGATCTCCTCGCGACGCTGGTAGTAGTCGCTAGTTTCAATCAACTGTTCAGTGATCTCTGGCATAAAATCACTGTCTTCAACCGTTTGGAAATAATGAGTAACGTTACGTTCGCTTTTTCCATAGTAGTTCGCTTGGCGCACTTCCAAAGCGTCTTTGTTTAAGTAAGCTGCTATGTCGTCCATGATCTGTTCAATGGTCATCATGCCTTGCGGCCCGCCAAACCCACGAAATGCGGTGTTGGATGCGGTGTTGGTTTTGCAGCGATAACCCGTAACCGTCGCCTCACCCAAGTAGTAAGCGTTGTCTGAGTGGAACATGGCACGATCGACTATAGAGCTTGATAAATCGGGTGAGTAACCACAGTTACCTGCCACGTCGATCTCGATCCCCGTTATCGTTCCTTGATCGTCAAACCCTACTTTGTACTGGTTGTAGAACGGGTGACGTTTCCCCGTCATCATCATATCTTCGGTTCGGAACAAACGCATTTTGGTGGGGCGATTGGTTAGTTTAGCAATCACCGACGCCATGCATGCTGGATAGGACGATTGAGTTTCTTTGCCACCAAATCCACCGCCCATGCGGCGTACATCAATGAGCACTTTGTGCATGGGAATACCCAATACGCCAGCAACCAGTTTTTGAATTTCGGTTGGGTTTTGGGTGGAAGAGTGGACGATCATACCACCGTCTTCTGTAGGCATCACGGTGGCGATTTGAGTTTCTAGATAGAAATGTTCTTGTCCGCCCACATGCAAGTTGCCTTCAAGCATATGCTTTGAATGAGCAATGGCTGCTTTAGAATTCCCTCGCTTTTGCTGGTGGGTATCGGTGACAAACAGTTTTTTCTCTAACGCTTCTTCTACGTCTAAAACGGCGGGCAGTATTTCATACTCGATAACTGCTGCATGTGCCGCTTTTCTTGCCACTTCAAGATCGTTGGCTGCAACGGCAATGACAGGTTGCCCAACATACTCAACTTTTCCATCGGCGAGTAGAGGATCCCCCGGCAGTATTGCGCCAATATCTAAGTTACCAGGAATGTCTTGGCTGGTAATTGCGATGGCAACGCCTTCAAATTCGTAGCATGGTGAAAGGTCGATACTCAGAATGTTGGCGTGCGCATGGGGGCTGAGTAACGCGTAGGCGTGCAGCTGATTTGGGAATTCTAGTTTATCGTCAATGTATTTGGCTTCGCCTGTGACTTGCAGGGCAGCGCTGTCGTGTTTCACGCTTTTGCCTACGCCTGTTTTTAGATCTTGTTTGAATAACGCCACCATTTCTTCGTGGCTCATGGTTGCTTGAGGCGAATTAGACATAAGACGTAACCCTAGTTTCGATCGTGTTATTTTGGTGAACAGATTCTATATAAAAGCGTCGGAGTAGGTTTGCTGCACTCAAAGCACGGTATTCCTTGGTCGCACGGAAATCGCTCAACGGCTCAAAGTCGTCCACAATGGTTTTCATCGCAGTGAGTATCGTTTCTTCACTCCAAGCTTTATCCACTAGTGCTTGTTCGCAGTGCGTTGCACGTTTAGGAGTTGCGGCCATACCACCAAATGCAATTCGCGCTTGTTTTACTACACCATTCTCTACGGTTAAGTTAAACGCACCGCAGACTGCCGAGATGTCATCGTCTAAGCGTTTTGAAATTTTGTATGCCTTAAATGTTTGCTCTGTCGCCAGAAGCGGAATATGAATAGATTCAATAAACTCACTGGGTTGCTGAGCTGTGACTTTGTAACTCACAAAATAATCTTCTAACAACATAAGCCGAGAAGATTTCCCTCGGCGTAGTGACAGTTGAGCACCTAAAGCGATGAGTAAAGGGGGCGTATCGCCAATTGGAGATGCATTAGCGATGTTGCCGCCTATGGTGCCTTGATTGCGAACTTGAAGTGATGCAAATCGATGAAGAAGCTCACCAAAATCTGGGAAATGTTGAGCGAGTGACTGGTATGCGTCATTCAGCGTGACGTTAGCCCCTAATATCAATTGGTTACCTTCAACTTTGCAGCGCTTCATGTCCGCAACTGCGGCGACGCTAATTAGGGTTTCAATAGGGCGTCTAAACTGAGTCACTTCCAGAGCGAGATCGGTTCCCCCCGCAACCAACTTGGCGCTGGGATGACGTATGTACAGATCAGCCAATTCGTCTGTGTTTGTTGGGAGGAAGGCATGGTGATCACCACATTGCAATTCCCCTTTTTTGATGGAGAGAGCGGTGAGTTTGGCGATGGTTTCTTCTTCCAATATTACAAATTGGTCTTTGAGTTGTTGATTGCTACTGAGTGACAGCGCCGCATCAATGATAGGTCGATAGCCCGTACATCGACATAAGTTGCCTGCAAGTGCTTCCAATACGTCGTGCTTGGTTGCTGTCGTTTTGTTCTTGATGAGGGCAAACATAGACATGATAAAGCCAGGTGTACAGAAGCCGCATTGTGAGCCGTGAAAGTCCACCATTGCCTGTTGCACCGGATGTAAGCACCCATCTGGATTTTTTAGATCTTCAACGGTGATTAGCTGCTTTCCGTGTAAAGATGAAACGAAAGTCAGGCACGAGTTAATAGATTGGTACACCAGTTTTCCATCGACCACTTCACCTAATACAGCGGTACACGCTCCGCAGTCACCAGAACCGCATCCTTCTTTTGTTCCGGTTTTATTCAGTTGTGTTCGCACGTATTGCAAGACAGTTGTGTTTGGCGACACATCTTTAATGTGTATCACGGATTGGTTAAGCAAAAACGAAATCACGGTTTCTCCTAGCATTGTATCGATCAATAAAAGCTGACCTATAGGTCAAGTTTTGAATAAACTGACCTGAAGGTCAACAATTTGTTAACGTTTTTGATACATTTGTGCTCAAGTAACCTATGGATGCTTGTCTTTGTACAGCGAATGGGTATGGCGACAATTAAAAATATGAGTCAAGAATAGAGATGTTTCTTAATTTTCTACGTGACCATAATATTTGTTTGGAGATGATGTAAAAAAGCCATGTTATAAAGTCAGGTAACTCAATATAAATTGAATTTAATAATTGTTTTATTACTTAAGTTGTCATTAACTTTAAAGTTTTAAGACTTAGATTTTTGTGTTTGTGTTAATGCAAATTATTGTTATTTAAAGATTTTTACAATTTTTTTAAGTCTTTGGAACTAGCTTGAATAAATATAACAGAGATTTTTTATTTACCTTTTTAATATATTTGTTTGTCTATTTTCTCAAGTCTATTCATGTGAATAATAGGTACACACAATGTAACATTTGTTTCATTTTTATTGAGTGTTAAAGTGTTTTTCTATATATATTTAAATTTAAAGTTAGTGAATAATATCGACCAAATAAACAACAATTTGGAAGCACAAAATGAAGAAGTATTTTGCAGCAGCAATGGCGGCAGCTTTATCTTTACCAGCCGTAGCTAACCATACCGACATTGATGGGATGGATTTTGGTCCACTGGCATCACTTGTGGGCACATGGAAATCGGTTGAAGCTGGTGGAGTGGATATTGCACCAGCACAAAAGGGTACACCACAAGGTGAAGGCACCCCAGCAGTTACCCCATTTTATGAAGTAATTACATTTGAAGTTGCAGCGGACGCAGTCAATGCGAGCTCGCAAAGCCTTGTTGCTCTGTATTATAAACAAGAAGTATTCAGAAAAGCGGACGACACGAAGTTTCACGACCAGCGAGGCTACTTTATCTACGATGCGGATAACCAAATTGTTTACAACTCCTTCTGCGTTCCTCGCACAACGTGTGTAACGGCAGAAGGGCAAGCGGGTAAACAGATGACGCTTACAGCGTCTAAGCGCGGAATAGCGGAGTCTAATTTCATGACAGATAACGCAACGACTACGGGGTTCTCCATGACTATCTCAATTGAAGACGAAAAGCTGACTTATTCGCAAAATACCGTTTTGAATATTTATGGGAATGCGATGGCGCATACAGATGCGAGTACTTTGTATAAAGTGAATTAAAAGCCAGTCTAAATTTTGGGTAAGTCATAGAAAGCATCCATTGGGTGCTTTTTACATTTGAGGCTTACCGGAATGTGAATAATTGGGTTAATTGCTAACGTAATGTTAGAAGTCATAAAATTTGAATCACTGTTTAATTTTCATTATTAAAATATACAGTATAAAAGGTTGTAAATTTTACTGTTAGCTTGATAGTAAATAAATATATAATTGCTTAACTATAAGTTAAGCTGGTTGTAGTTGGATTGTATACTTGTTTTATTGCTAGTTTAAATACTGTGTGAGCTTTTCTAAATATACCATCAATTTTATTGTTATTTCTTATTTGTTACTGTATAACAAACACATTCGGTTTTTAACTTCTTTTGTTTTGTTTATTATCTGTTTGTTTTTTAATTTCAACTTATTGAATGTAAAGGTTATAATAATTATTTTAAATTTAAAACTAAAAATAAATTAGTATTACCTTATTTTTTTTGGGTTAATGATCTAACTTGTTGTTTTTTATGATATTTTAATTGGTGTGATATTCATTTGGGTTGAGTTTAACTAATGATTAATTATACTCAAAATTAAGAATTTATTATTCAAATGGATGTTGTTTGTGATTCCTATCTCGATATTGATCTTTGTTAGATTATGGCTAAATTAGATGGTGGTTATTATTTGCATTTGTAAATATCATAAACCATATTATTGTAGCCACTTCATTTTATGTTTTAGATAAAGTATGCGTGTCTGTATTATTTGGTAAATTGCTCTTATGTTATTTGTAGGGTAGGTCTGTTCCATTTTTAAGGGGTTTTAGTATCTATAACCCTAGGGCAACCTTATATACAATCACGTTAAAAATGGAAGTGGAATCTGACAACATATGGAGGTAGTTATGAAGCTTAACATAGTAATTTCAATATCTGCATTTTCTATGACTCCGCTCTTTGCATTTAGTGCAAATGAAACAGATGTAAATGCAGAAGTACCCGCTATTGATACTCAGCAGACTCATATTATAGGGACGAATGACATTATATCCTATGATGTGAAAGAGTTGGTTGGTGGTAAAGCCGCGGTATTCCAAGGTGATATAGTGCTAGGTTCCGCGAGCAATGTTCAAGAATATGGTGTTCAACCAATGCGTTTCTTCGATGAAGGCGAAATGACGGGGTATGCGGCATGGAGTGGGTATGCGAAGTGGCCAAACGGTGTCGTCCCTTATACTATTTCAGCCAATATCCCGGCTTATGATGTTGCTTCTATAAAAGAAGGGATGAGTTGGATCGAAAACGTGTCGAATGTTCGTTTTGTTGAGCGAAGTAATCAAGCTGGATACATTACTATCATTCGTGATCGTGGTTGCTACTCTCAAGTTGGTTATACTGGTAGAGCTCAAAACCTGTCTATTGGTCAGGGCTGTGGTACGCCGGGTATTGCTGCTCATGAATTCCTTCATGCACTTGGCTTTTGGCACGAGCAATCACGCGCTGATCGCGATCAATATGTGAATATTCATTGGAATAACATTGAACAGGGCAAAGAGCATAATTTCGAGAAGAAAGGGGAAGTGACAACGTCCGTTGGTCCGTACGATGTGCATTCTATCATGCATTATTCCTATCGTGCGTTTAGTATTAATGGTCAGCCAACGATTACGTCCAAAGATCCTTCTGTGCCCAACGATCAGTTAGGTCAACGCCAGCGTTTAAGTGATTATGATATTGCAGCATTGCAAGAAACATATGGAGGAGGGGGTACAACGCCACCTCCTACACCCGACCCTATCAGTGCAACTATTACAGATGTGAGTGTTGCAAGCGGTGAATGGCAGTACTTTGTTTTGGATTTACCTAGCGGTTACAGGAATCTGACAATCACAACGTATGGCGGGAGAGGCGATGTGGATCTATATGTAAGGAAAGACGCTCGACCTACCTTTGATTATTACAATTGTGCTTCTTGGCGTGATGGTAATTCTGAAATATGTGATATTAATTCCCCCGAAGCTGGGGAGTGGTATATTGGCGTAAATGGTTACTTTGCAAGTTCAGGCGTTACGATCACCGTCGAAGCGGATTGAATATTTCGTTAAACACATGTAAAAAGCCAGCTTCGTTTTGATGAAGCTGGCTTTCTTAATTCTTGGTGCTTACTTTTGAGCTGACAACTGTTTCGAGCTGGAAAGCTGTTTTGAGCCAGCAAGCTAAATACGCAAGCGACGCTTAAATCTTAGATACGTTGTATCCAGACTCGCGCAGTAAATCTCTTTCTTGCTTTATCAGTTGTGCTCTATCTTCAATGAGCTCATGAAGTGCTTGAGAAGGCTTAGAAGCCAATTCTTTAAATTGATCGAAAGAAGAGGCGTGTTCGACGCTTTTAAGCATTTCGCTTACAGCGTTACGCGCTTCACATGGATCAGTTTCTGTTTTGAAATAGTCAACGCTGTGTACGGCTTCTTTCATTTCGGCGAGAAGCTCGGCAGGACTATTTTCTAAAGCAATTAACATGTAGTTATCGAGAACACGTTTAGCAAACAATAGCTCTTTCAATGGAATATCGCGCCCACTTACAATTAGGGACTGGCTCAGAATGGGACTAGAACTCATGGTTTTTCCTTAAACGAAAACAAAGGTTGGGCTAGGCAAAGGAAGCAAAAGTGAATAGATTTGTGCTTCATTTCAATATTTATACAGTGTTTGAGTCGATGTCAAAGGAAATGAACGGAAAAAGAAAATTTTTTCTGGTTGAAGGGCGGGGGTATCCTTTCCCCCTAGAGACGTTACCTAACCATTAAGGTATAGGCTAACGAGTTATCAGCGATTACCAGCGGTATGGGTAAGCAAAGATTTCGTTAATATTGTAGCGCTCATCGACAGGTTTCACTTTTTGTTCCACGCTCCACTGTTCAACAATTTTCCCTTGATTGTTGAAACGGAAAATGTCGATGTAACCTGTGCCTAGATCCTTTTCGATATCACGATCCACTTGCTTGGAGTGGACAAGCACCATATCACCCATCGCAATGGTTTGAGCCGGTGTACGGACAAAACGCTTCCCATTTTGTGCCATGCCTTGAAGGTGGTTGATAAAGGCAGCTTTACCATTTTGCGCTTCAGGTGTGTGCCCAACAAAGTTAGCATCGACAAAACGTCTCACATCATTGAGATCGCTGAGGTCGTTGTAGGTATTGATAACTCGAAGCGCTTTTGTGCGATTGAGATCTTGGTTCTGTCTTGCGTACATATCAACCTCAGGGCCTGAAAGCTCTGTGCTAGACTCTACGCCTTGATAGTGATCCCAGTGCTCAACCAATTTACCATCTTCGACACGCCAGATATCAACAAACACATCTGTACTGCCGTTGTTTGTCCATGCTGAGTGAATGGCAACGTAATCTTTTTCTGCAATCGTTCGCAAAATATCTACTTCAATGTTTGGGTTGTCGTCTAGATACTTCAACAACTCGACACGCAGTGGTTCGGCACCATCAGGGTAATCAGGTGCATGCTGTACGTAAACTTCACCAATGTAGTCGTAGTAAGTGTTGTAATCTCTGTTGATCAACGTGTCTGTGTAGAAACCTTCAGCAACATGTACCGACTCCATTGTTTGGAAGAAATCCTGACGAGCCTTAGATTGTTGATAGCGACCCTTATAAGATTGATTTGCATAAGAACGGCTCGGGAAAACGATGGCATTTTTTTGTGCTTGAGAATGTTGAGGAAATTGAATCGAACGTTGTTGTTCATTAGATTCACCTGGGAAAACGATCGCTTGTGAATTTTGAGCAACAGCAGCACCAGAAAGGGATGCCATAATTAGGCTTGATAGTATGAGTTTTTTAGACATTTTGTCTTCCTTCTTATCTTCTTGGGAGAAAACACATCCTATTGACTGTCTGAATGGCGAACAATATGACCATATGAATAGGTAATATGCACAAAACCGATTATTTAGCGATAGATGGCAAGTTGCTGACGCAATTTCTCGCCATTTACGATTTTCAGTCTGTATCGCGGGCTGCCCAGCATTTGAACATTAACCAATCTTCAGCCAGTCATGCATTGGAAAGGCTTAGGAAAATTCTGGATGATCCATTGTTTGTTCGAAGTGGGAGAGGGCTTATTCCTACGGAAAGGGCAGATACGGTGGCGCTGGATGCAAGGTTAGTCCTTGCCAAATTAGAAGCCATGTCGACCGATATGACTTACGATCCTTCTACTGACAAGGGGGAGTTTACGATCATGGCGAATGATTATGAAATCGAACATATTCTGAAGCCTGTATTTCCTCTTTTTCAGCAGCAAGCTCCAGAACTGACGATTCGAATCATTCATGCGATTTCTGGTTTGGATATTCCAACAGCACTAAGGGAAGGAGTGGCAGATCTCGCAATAAACCCAGACATTGATATCGATGCCACTGATATACGTCAAAAGCGTTTGATTTCAGATTTTGATGTTGTTTATTACGATCCAAGCCAGCGTAGTGCGCCAAGCAGCGTAGAGGAATATTGCAATGCAAGACACGGAATCATTGTGTTAGGTGACATAAAAAAGACAGAAGCCGACAACCAGTTAGTGGCTCGTGGTAAAGAACGGAAAATTGCGATTAAAACCAGTTCTTTCAATGTATTGGCTAGCCTAGTTCGTGGCACTGATATCATTACCACCATGCCTTCTCGGCTCTCAGAATCCATCTTTAATGGTTTGGCGCAATGCCCTTCTCCTATTGACCTTGCTCCGTATTCCATTGTTCAGCTTTGGCACCAGCAGAACAGCCACTCCGCTCGACATAAATGGGTGCGTGAAACCATACAATCTCCCTTTTAGCCAGCACCTTAGAGTGTGCTTTGTGAAAGGAAAAAGAACGGAATGTGAGCATCACGATATTCACTTATTTAGATAGGTGACATCAGTTTCATACTATGTACACTTTGCTGCTTACCGACAAATCAAAGGATTGTTAAATGAAAGTAGCCATTGCGGGTGTCTCTATTCTTATGCTGGCTGGGTGTGTGAATCAGCAGAACGTTGAAAAAGCATCGCTCACTCCCGTTAACTGTGAAGGAAGTGTTGAGCTGCCCGCACATCTCGCGGATCACTTTGAAGCCGCAGAAGATGCAGCCTTATTAGAAAACGCATTGGGCGCACCCGAAGAAGGTAAATTGTGCCAAGGTAAAGTGTACGTGAGCAAGGAATCGTCAAACGTTACGCTCTTCCGAGCATGGAATAGTACGAATCCATACAGCCAGTTTGGTCAATGGTGGGCACATGAAGTTCCTGCAGGAAATGTCGCTAAATACCGCGAAAATTATGAAATTTGTTACCAATGGTCGCCATTAGATAAACTGGTGACGTGTCATTTAAAACCGGGAACAAAAGTAGTTATAGGAACAGGTCAGAGCGCGAAGTGCTCTGAATATCTCACCTACGATGTTTCTGCTTCTCAGCAGGTTTACATTGAAAACAGTGCAGATGTCGTTGCAAACTGCAGCGTGAAAGACGGCGTATTTGAATGGAAATAAACCTTGTTCCTGCGCTTTAATGGAGTCACTGACAGAATCTGACACAGCGATGTGGTATACCTTCTCAATTCTAGTGACCACCAAAAGTAAAATAGCAAGCAGGAACATATACATGGAAAGGTTGAGAGATCTAAAAGGGTTCGGGCCAAAGAGTGAAGAAATTCTAGCGCAAGTCGATATTCATTCGGTCGAAGATTTTCTTAATACCGACAGCTACGAGCTTTACGCACGTCTTAAAACCAAAGTGAAAGGAACGGGCTTAAACTCCATTTATGCCATTATGGGCGCTAAAGAAAACGTTGATTGGCGTGCAATTGCAAAATCCAGAAAAACGGAAATTTTGATGCGGTTAGATGAAATGGGATTGGCTCCCAAATAAAGGTAACAATCCTCTAAAAAAAGCACTTAAACGGTGCTTTTTTTGTGTCTGGTCACAATGTACTTCTTTTCACGGAAATTCATTTTGTTCTAACGTCTCGACTCCGGCAAAGTTGGAGGATAAGTTGAATTTTCGATACGGTAAAGTAGTGAAACAAACCATCTTAGGGCTTTTACTTGCGACCATCGCTTTTCCTTCAATGAGTAAGCCGAGTACATGCTACGGAACCACGTCGAATGGGTACTTGGAGAACGGGGTAAAATTGCCATTGTATGGTGAAAATTTTGAATCCTACAGCCTACTCGCGAGCGCAGCAGGTAGAACGTATGTACACTCCGCAGTGAGTGAAATCATGCTATCTGCATACCAAAACTTATTGAAATCCCACCCAGATAAAATCTTCAAATATGCTGAAACGGGTTTTGAAGAAGGCGGGGAATTCAGCCCGCATAAGACTCATCGTAATGGGTTATCTGTTGACTTCATGACACCCATGATCAATCAAGATGGAGAATCCGAGCATTTACCAACGAACCCACTGAATAGGCTGGGGTACGACATCGAGTTGGATGCGAAAGGACGATACGACGACTTAGAGATAGACTACACCGCGCTAGCTGCCCATTTAGTCGAGCTCCACAAAGAGTCGAAAAGACGAGGTTATGATTTATGGCGCGTTATTTTCGATCCCAAACTTCAATCAGGGTTATTCACAACCACCTATGGTCCATACATCAAGGAAAACATTAAGCTTTCCAAAAGACGTTCGTGGGTAAGGCACGACGAACATTATCACGTTGATTTTATCATTCCATGTAATCGCAAAAAGTAACAGCATATTTATCTGAATAGGGTCCAAAATTTCATTTGCATTCATTGGTTTGATGGATCGATATGTTAGTGTTTTCTACTTCATAAATTCTAAAAACTAGGTTCAAAAAGATGATAAAGGCAAAATGCATTTTGTTGCTAACGGTAATATTGTCGTTCAGCTCTTGGGCTGCGCAAGATCGAGTTCATGTTCCAGGTACGTCCGCCAGTATGGAACAACCTAACGGTTTTAAATTATCGGATTCCTTTGCTGGCTTTATTAACGCAAAAAACAACTCCAGTGTTGTCGTTATGGAGCTTCCGTTAGAAGCCTTTGATCAACTTTCAGTATTGTTCAGTGATCTCGATATGGCTAAGCAGGGTTTCGGTAAGCAAGGTCTTGCTGTGCTTGAATTGAGCTCTGTTGAATTAGATGGATACAAAGCCCCAATTGTCATCGGTACACAAGCGATATCTGGTGTGAGTGTGGGCAAATATATCGCCCTTTTCAAAGGTCAGAAAACAGTGATGGTTACCTACAACATCATGGGTAAAGATGCGCTGGATAAAACGGCGGTAATGAACTCAATCAAGAATATTCAAATCGGAAATGCCGCTAGCCTTTCCGAGAAAATAACCTTACTTCCTTTCACATTTGAGCCAGAAACCCCTTTCAAAGTAGCAGACGTAATGGGGAACTCCACCGTTTCACTGACCACATTTGATGGGATGGATAAATCAGGTGAGAAACCGCTATTGATCATCGCAAGCTCAATATCTCAAAGTCGAATTCCAGACCAATCCAAACATGCCAAAACACTTTTAAAGTCAATCAAAGGGTTTGAGGATCACAAAATCATATCTGAAGATAAGGTCAGTTTTGTCGGTAAAAATGGTTATCGAACGGTCGCAAAAACAAGCAATCAAGCTGTTATTCAATATATAGGTACGCTAGATAACGGCTATTACATTCGCCTGATCTCCATGGGAAGCCCAGAAGAGATCGAGAAAGTGACGAAAACGGTCGATACCATTGCGAAATCTGTTACGCCGAAGAAGTGAGCGCCAAGCACCAGAATTTACTCACTTGTTTAGCTAGGGAAGGTTTGTAAGTTTTAATGTGTCAAAAACACATCATTGTGTGTTAATTTAAAGTTAGTGTTCTATTTTTAACTCATTATAGATTAAAACTTACTGTTACCTTCTTATTGTGCCATTCTAATGAGTAAGGTAGGTATTATGAATTAATAATGGAACACAAAGTTCAATTATTACCTACTATGTTACATAAATGATGCATTAAGGTTTTTGGTGTGAAGTATTCAAATATGTCTGCCTCTGCTTTAGCTGAATTGGTTGGGGAGCGAATCAGGCAATACAGGCTAAACAATAACGTCAGTCAGGAAGAGCTGGCGGAGATAACTGGAGTATCGCGTCAAAAAATAGCGCGAGCCGAGAATGGCAAAGCCACTCTTGAAACCATTTTGTCACTAATGTTGGCGCTTGAAGTTGTGGATCATCTCGATCAATTTCTTCCTCCTACCCCAATTTCACCAATACAGTTGGCGAAGTTGCAAGGAAAGAAAAGGCAAAGAGCCTCAAGCCCAAGAACTCAAAAAGACACCGATTCTAGCGAGGACGATCTGGGATGGTAAAGCAGTTCATTGAAGTTGAATACAATGGCACATTTGTTGGGGCAGCTAGCTACGACACTGAAAACCAGCAAAGTGCGTTTGAGTACGATAAAAGCTTTATCGATTCAGGAATCGAGCTTTCACCATTAATGATGCCGCTTCAAAAAAAAATCTACACGTTTCCGAACCTAGACCATGCCACCTTTAAAGGGCTTTCTGGCTTATTAGCGGATTCATTACCGGATGACTTTGGTAATAGCGTTCTAAATGCATGGGTTGCTCGCAATGGTCGTTCTCCAAATAGTATTACTCCGCTAGAGCGGCTCCAATATACGGGTAAACGAGGTATGGGGGCGCTCTCCTATTCCCCTCCAACTAAAACGACAGGATTCGATAAATCGAACGAGATAGAGATCAGCTCGCTTGTTTCTGTCGCTCAAGAGATATTGAATGAGCGGCAAGACTTTGGAGTAGGGATCGATAGAAAAGGCAGTGAAGACAAAGACGCCATGTTAGCACTCATGTCTGTTGGAATGAGCGCAGGTGGCGCTCGTCCTAAAGCTGTTTTAGCTTTCAATGACAACTTCAGCCAAGCGCGCTCTGGGCAGGTTGAAGTGCCAGATGGCTTTTCTCATTACCTGATGAAATTCGACGGTGTTAGTGAGCACAATAAAAATGAAGAAACATTTGGCGATCCTCTTGGTTACGGTGCAATGGAGTACACCTATTACCAATTAGCGCATAAGCTCTGTGGTATTAACATGATGCCGACATTGCTTTTAAATGAAGGAAATCGCAGGCACTTTGTGACTAAACGTTTTGATCGCATAGGAAATAAGCGTGTACATACGCAGACTCTGAATGCAATGGCTCATGTGAGTTACAAAAAAGCCGGGGAGTATTCATACGAAGAGCTATTTAGTATTGCTCGGCAGCTGAGATTAAAAGCAACGGATGCCGAAGAATTGTTTAAACGCATGGTGTTCAACATAGTCGCACGCAATCACGATGATCACTCAAAAAACTTTGGATTCGTAATGAGTGAAAAAGGCGAATGGTCTTTAGCGCCAGCTTACGATATTGCTTATTCTTACAAACCGGACAGTAAATGGGTTGCACAGCATTGGATGACGCTGAATGGTAAACGAGATAACTTTACTCGCGAAGACTTTTATAGCTTGCGCCGATTGAGCCCAAAGTTTAGTAAACAGATGATTGATACTATCGTTGAAGAAACTATCGAGCATGTATCCAAGTGGCGAATGTTGGCGACTGAAGAAGAGGTTCCGATTGGTTTGATTGATGAAGTAGAAGCCAATCTTCGTTTGAATATTTAACTTATCTTAACCACAGCTCGCATCACACTATTGCTCACAAAATAAAAAAGTGCTCACAAAAGAAAAAAGCCAGTCGCAATATAGAGTGCGGCTGGCTATACAATTGTGAACAAATCTATTCACTAACAACGTCAGTTGGCTAGGTGACCCCGGCTTAAAAGGGTCACACTAACTAATACAATTCGCGTGCCAATTTTAAACCCTTGAAAATTGGCTGACGAAAACGTTTGCTAACCACTTTGTTGCATATTTGCATTTTCAAATCGCAAAGTATTTGCAAAATGCAGTAGGTGCTTTGGTTTCTTTTTGAAACAACCCGCCCATCAAACTCCCAAACCGTATTCAGTACCATCAGTTGGTTTCTGAGTTGCCTCGCAAAACACTAGAAAAAGTAAGAGCCTTTACAATCAAGAACGAGTGAAATGGCTATATGTGAGTATGATGTCCGCCCCATTTTTAAAGCTCACACAACTCTGTGAGCTGCGTAAGCGAAAAACAGGACTAGAAGATGAAAGAACGTTACCCAGCCATTGAGCCATTCAACTCAGGAATGATCGAAGTCAGCGATGGGCATTGCTTATATTGGGAAGAAGTCGGAAACCCTGCTGGAATCCCCGCGCTTTATCTTCATGGTGGTCCGGGAGGCGGTTGTGGAGCAGGCTCAAGGCGCAGCTTCGATCCAAAAGCCTATCGAGCAGTATTGTTTGACCAACGAGGTTGTGGGCGTAGCCGCCCGTTGGCATCGGAACCAAATACTGACTTAAGCACAAACACCACGGATCACCTCATTGCCGATATAGAAGCCTTACGTGAATACCTTAATATCGATCGCTGGGTTGTGGTGGGCAGTTCTTGGGGGGTTACGTTAGGTCTGGTGTACGCGCAGCGCTACCCAAACCGTGTGAAAGCCATGGTATTGGGCGCGATAACATCGGGTACTCGTCAAGAAATAGAGTGGATAACTCGAGATATGGGCAGGGTGTTTCCCCATGAATGGGAACGTTTTTGTTCGCACGTACCAGAAGCGGAAAGAAACGGTGATTTATCTGCTGCATACGCTCGCCTGTTGTCTAACCCAGATCCAGCTATTCACAGAAAAGCAGCGCTTGAATGGTGTTTGTGGGAGGATACCCACGTTTCCTTAACGCCAAGGTGGGCACCTTCACCACGCTACCAAGAGCCTGAATTCAGCTTGATTTTTTCTCGCCTTGTGACTCACTACTGGAGCAACGGATGCTTTCTAAGAGATGATGAAATAATGGCTGGAATGCACCTTATAGCAGACATACCCGCTACCCTAGTTCATGGTCGGTGGGATATTTCTGGTCCATTAGATACCGCCTTAGCCTTGCACCGCGCGTGGTCAAATAGCGAGCTGGTTGTTTTAGAAGAAGCAGGTCACGGCGGCGTTGGCTTCCCCGAAGCAATGACGGCTGCGTTAAATAAATATCGAGATTAGAAATGTGGGCGACCAATCCAGTGGACGCCCACAGGCTGAATGATTCTCTAACTGGCACCTAAAGCGTGCTTTTCACGTCCATCAAACAATCGAAATGCGAAGAACACGATTAAGCCAGTGGGACCATACAAAAATGTCAGCGGTAAGCAGGGAATTAATCGCCATTTGGGTAGGTTAGCGCGTGTAACCTCATCAATCATCCAGCGACCAACAAACAAGTCGAAAACAAGGAAGTGGAGCCAGCCTGCGGCTAAATTTCCTTCTGATTCAAATAGCTTACTCACCCCGATTAGGCTAGAAAAATTCCCCTCTGGTGAACTGCCCCAGAACCGAAATACTAAAAACAAGTAAAGGCTCGATAAGACAAGAGGAATAATTCGCCCGCCGAAAAGTAATACCCCATAACGAATCCGAGTTGATGAAACGAAGATCCCCAACACTAAAAATAGCCAGCCGAACAACGCAATACCGCTGCCTATTTCAAAGGTTAAATGTGCCATCATTGAACCTCTCCGTGGGCGTTTCTTGGAATCACTACCGCTTGTTCGCCATATTTCAGCACTTCACCGCCATGTTGATCGGCATAAGATTGGGCTTCTTGTTCCGATGAAAACCAGAGATTCAAAGTCGAAAGAACTTTCCTATCAAAGTCAGGCGTGTGAGAGGTGCCATCCTTTTGTGCCATCAGTACGGGTTTATACGCTTCCCAGCTTTGATAGCCCGCTTCAATGGCTAACAACCGTAAAAAATGTTTACGCTGCAAGGTGTGGCGTTCGTTATATAAAGAAGAGATGGATTGACCAAAACACACGCCCGCTTTTTCGACTCTGCGGACAATGGGCATGGCTTCTGAAACACTGCCAGATTTAGCGACACGGTGTAACCTTCGAGCCTCACGCAGCAAGGATTCGACAGCAGGATTGGTTTTTGGGGATTTCAGTGATTTGGCATCACTAGAGGATTTTTGATTACGCATACAAACTCCATCGAGTGGCTGGTCTGTCTCGTTTAGGACCATAGATAAGAGTCAGTAATTAAATTGTCTTATTACACAGGTGAGTGAACTTTCACGAGCTGGGCGTCCTGCAAACCCGCGAGAAGAATAGCAACACATGGCATGAGTTGTAAATGGGTTTGTGTGAAAGCGTTCCGTTTGTACGTTTCTCAACAAGCCTGCTTTACCGCTTCTATCAACAGATCCAATTCATCCTGTACTGCTTTGGTGAGTTCAAAGCCGAAGTTAATCCTTAAACAGTTGTTGTAGAGGGACAAGGTACTGAACAGGTGACCTAAACGGATATCAATGTTCTTTTCTTCCACAAGTTCGGCGAACTTGGAGGCATTAAGGGTAGGGACTTGCAGCCACAACACCATTCCCCCTTGAGGGTGGCTGATGTTAACGTTTTCTGGCAGGTGTTCAGTCAAATAGCTGAGATACGCTTGCCTCAAATTAAGTAGAGTATTGCGCCGACGTTTGAGTTGTTTGGTGTAATGACCCGACTCAATGAAATCTGCCATAGCAAGCTGCATAGGAAGCGAGATCCCAAAGCAGGATGCTGCATGCTTTTGGCGATAACGATCCGTGTAACGCCCGGGCATACACCAACCTAAGCGGTAGCTCGGCGACAAACTTTTGGAGACAGAACCACACCAAAGAATATAGCCACCTTGATCATAATATTTAGCGGGTAATGGCGTGTGATCGGAATAAGAGAGTTCTAGATACACATCATCTTCAATGATCGGAACCTGGAAAACGTTAGCCAGTTCAGCCAACCTTTGTTTTTGCTCTACAGACATGGTTATCCCTTGTGGGTTCATGTGCGAGGTACAAAATACCCCCGCTTTAACCACACCTTTATGCAAATGCGCTTCAAGTTGAGACAAATCAATTCCGTCATCTAAAGAAGGGATCTCGACAATCTTTCTTCCCATTTGCCCAAGCAAATCTAAAATGCCACTAAAGCAAGGCGAGCTGATAGCAATGGCATCGCCCACCTGAGTGCAAGATTCCAGCGCGGCTTTAATGGCAGGCATACAACCCGATGTAATCACGAGCTCATTGGGGTTTATATGCAGCCCAAGTTTCGTGAAATGATCGCTCAGTGCATTACGCAGTAGGGGCTCACCTTGTGGATTCGGGTATTGATTGAGGCGATTGCCGATTCGCTTACTGGCACGTCGAAAACTGCGCTCTAACTCGTTTTGTGAAACCTCGTCTATAACGGTGCTGGACACGCCTAGAGGGCCATTATGTAGAGAATGGATTGCGAAGTTTTGAGTCACCGAAGACACCTTGCTCTCAAAGCGCGCCCAGTCTGGCGTGTTATGTTTACTCCGTTGCGGAGAAACGTAATATCCCGCTTGAGGACGAGCATGTATCCAGCCTTGCGATTCCAGTTCTTGATAACAGCTCACCGCCGTCGACATGCTCACCGCTTGCTGCTTTGAGAGCTGCCTAAGTGAAGGCATTCGGCTGCCTTCAGGAAGCTTACCCACCTCAATCTCTCGGATAAATCGGCTGGCTAACGTTCTGTACATACTCATAGACATAACTGTACTGCTTTTTGTGAGAATAATTGTATCTGTACCGATAACTGTACTCGAGTAATACTCTTTTTCAAGAGAAAAGGAGGACAATTATGAAAAGAAACGATCTATTGTTGGCTGTCTTTGTTATGGCAATTTGGGGCTTTAACTTCTCAATGATCAAAATGGGCATTACCGATGTTCACCCATTACTGGCAACCGCTGCCCGTTTTACCTTGGCTGTAATACCAGCCATCTTTTTTATTCGCAAACCAAACGTAAAATGGCGTTACTTGGCTAGTTATGGCGTCGTTTTTGGTGTTGGGGTGTGGGGAATGGCATCTTGGTCTATCACTGCGGGGCTTTCTTCCGGTATGTCTTCGGTACTGCTTTCATCGAACGCGCTAATCAGCATGGCAGTTGGCGTGTTTATCCAAAAAGATATTGCTTCAAAGCGCAAAGTCATTGGCGCTGTCGCTGCATTGGTCGCCTTGTTGGTATTGATCTCGGCAACCAACGGTAACCTTACGGCGGAAGGTGTGTTTCTTATTACTATCGCCGCAGCAAGCTGGACAGTGATGGGCTTGATCGTTAAAGCATCGAAAACCACTCAAGCATTTGCTTTCAATGTATGGGGGATGCTCTTTGCGCCGATTCCACTGGTGTTGTTCGCGGTGAGCATTTATGGTCCCAATATAGTGGCGCACGCCTTTGAAGTATGGGATATGAACACCACCATAGCGGTTGCATTCCAAGCTTACCCAACCACATTATTTGGTTACTGGGTTTGGAGCAATCTGTTGATTCGCTACCCGCTTAGCACCACTGCACCTTTAACCTTGTTAATCCCAGTATTCGCACTTATTTCTGGCAACTTTATGTATAACGAAATGCTCAGTACCGCTCAAATGATCGCCTGTGTAATGTTCCTAGTCGGTACTGGTTTAATAGTGAAACCAGCGACAAGCAAAAGCATGTTAGAACCTAAGCCAGTAGTGAATTGAAATATCCGCAACGTGGCGAGCTGAATTAAGGGATGATTTCACCTTTATAAATCCGAGCCTAAAAAGGGAAGGGGACTCACGAAATGTAGCCCCTTTTTTGATCATTATTTCGCGAGTAGCGCCTTAATTTGTGGCATTACTTCTTTTGCGGCAAGGTAACCGGCCTCAATGGATTTCGATCTATCATTAAACGACACATCACTGCTTGGTTCGTAGTTTGGTGTAATGAGCACATCTGCACTGGCCATCTCTTGCTGAGAAAGTCGGCAGCTCTGCATTCTGAACGTCGCCAGCAACACTTTACTTACAGTCAATTCCGGTGCGGGTTGATTGTGGCAAAAAATATCGACCGCGATGATCTTTTTAGCACCGAGATCTTTTGCGGTATAAACCGGCACAACACTGAATACGCTGCCATCAATTAAGATATCACCTTGATTTTCAACGGGAACAAAAGTACCTGGCACGGTGGAAGAGGTTTGTACTGCATGCCCAGGGTTGCCAGAACGGATAACCACAGTCTTACGCGTGGTCATATTGGTGGCAGTCACCGCTACAGGGATGGGCATGTCTGCCAGATCGTTATACCCGACATGCGCGTTGATCCAGTCGGATAAGCGTTTACCATTTACGAACCCTTTGGACGAAAGCACAATGTCCGCTACGTCAGATACTCCGAGCTTTTCAATGGCGGCTTCCATGTCTTTAAAACTCATTCCAGAGGCATAAAGCGTCGCCGCAATCGAACCTGCAGACGCTCCACTGACCACATCCGGCTGTATCCCTTCTTCTTCCAACGCTTTCAACACGCCTAAGTGCATAAAGCCCCGAACACCGCCACCACCGAAAGCCACCCCCAATTTATGTTCCCCCGCGACAATGGGCTCAGACACATTCAAATCGTTATAGACATTCGGCGAGGAGCACGCCATCAGCAATAGAGATAAAGAGGTAGGGATCAGTGTTTTCAACATGGGAGGCTCGGTTTATTTGGACAGATCAAAGCGTTACAGAATCCGGTTTCGGCGTGTATTTTCAAGTGATTTACCCCAAAGCATGATGGATATCGCGATCTCACACGCACTTTGATTTGATTTTTTTAGTAATCGGGGAGGCAGGAGCTTTCTAGAGCTGAAAAAAGAAACTGTGAACAAGGTGCCCCAAAACATTCTGGTTAGATTGACAAATATAGTCCTGATAAATATATTCAACCGATTGATAGGTCATTCGTCGTTTAGAGTTGGCTCTAACCATCAGAACTGCATGACAAAAACGACATGTTTAGACCTTAAATTTTTTGAACGCCCACAAGATTACAACTAACGCGGAGATAGATAATGAGTCATTGGACAGATTTTTTCCCTTATGTAGCTATGGCGATCAAGGTCATCGCGTTAGCCGTGGCTGGATACTTCGCTATCAAATGGCATTTCGACCAAGATAGGAAGTTGAAAAAAGAAGCCGAGGAAAAATAAAATCTAGGGGCGATAAGCATAACCCGATTCTTAACGAATTCGTTAAGAATCAATAAACACCGCTTATCGCTTGTATTCAAAAGAAAGCGGGTATCGAGCTTCTGATTACTCAATTCTCAAAAAACGTTCTTTTCTTGAACTCTCTTCATTAACTCCCATTTTCAGTAAGTATTTAAATCTCCGCCCACTTAACAAATAAGAACACTTTTAAATAGCGACTCTTACAACCCCGTAATTCTTCGTTCTTATATTCGGTTACTCTGTTCTTGATGAGCTGCTTATTGCCGCATAATAAATCGCTTGTGCATTGCACTTTATTTGCAGTGAACTAACCGAAAAACTCGCGACGATATCGTTAATAGAATGAGTTACGTTATATGCACTTTGATGTGCATCTCAAATACATTGGTGATCGTGACTTTAGCTGTACGTTAAATTGACTAATAATCAGAGAAATTCGAAAATAAATGAAGAAAAAATAATATTATTATCAATATATTCAGTTTGTTAGGTTTACATATGTCAACAGCCACATCAATTAGAACGTTAGAGAAGCTTGAAAAGCCATTAGATTACAAAGTTCAGATAAGTAAGTTTGTTCAAGAGTCTCCAAAGTCAGCGTTTACCAATCTAGGGTTGAATCCAAATAAGTTCGTGCTGGAACTTAGGGATAGAATTGAAGCGCCTTGGAAAATCAATCAGGGAGCTGCTTCACTATGCGGTCCAAATGCTTTCATGACTTGTGTTGCGGCAAGACATCCCAATGCATACGCAAGTTATCTTATACAGCTTTGGAAGCATGGAGAAGCGTACTTAGGTGGTCTTAAAGTTACGCCGTCAGCAAAATGTTTGTCAGCATCAGTTGTATCCTCTTCTGGTGGAAAAGGTGAAGCAATTAGAGCAATAGACTGGATGGCACTCGCCAGTTTACGAGATTCTTCCAATAAATTTTTCAATTACGATCATTTTAGTGATCAGATGGGAGGGATCACGTTACCAGAATCTTTAGCTGGGTGGTTCAAGTCCACTTTGTTTGGGAGTGCCGTTAACAAGACAAGTATTTCATCTCCCAGAAGTATTGAAAACCTTCAAAGTGCCCAACGTGAATTCACAGCAAATAAGAGTGTATGTCTATTTATAAGTACAAAAGTGACTAAGGGGTCATTTAAAATTCAAGCAACACCCAATCACTGGGTAGTTCTGTCTCAACCGATCAAACTTGATGGAAAACCTCTACATTCTTATACGCTTAGCCAGCTTGAAGAGAATATCGACAAGCCTATCGAGGTGTATGTCATGACTTGGGGTTACCCTAATGGGCGTTATCCTCTACATGGAAGAAATTCTCAAAAGAAACTGTCTCTCAAAGATTTCCTAAATTTCTACTATGGGTTTGTAGCAGCATGATAAAGAAAACTATTTACACTCTTATATTTCTCGCCTTTTCTTCGGCTTGTTCTGGCGAGCTGAAAAAGGTAGAAGAAATCAGTGTACTTGAACATGATTTTCAGAATTATGGTCAAACCATACTTCAGCTTTCACAGCCCTCAAATGTCTCGGTCTTTTTGGCTAAGTACTCTAATAAGATCTTACTGATTGATGACAAGGAAACAAAAGTCTTAGAGTTGGAGCATGAGGTTTCCAGTTATGCTTCCAACAAGAGCAAAGTATTTGTTGTGGATAATACAGGGCAGTTACTCGAAATAACACCGGAAGGCGATATCACAACACTTCTTCAACACGAAGATATACGCGGAAGAGACTTTAGTATTTCTTCTGATGGAGAGCTCCTTTACTCAAGAGGGCTCGTTATTCATTCCCCATTTAAAAGTGTTGAAGATATTGTAAAGTTTGATGATCTCTATCCCCAGTTCTTAGGATCATCTTTTGGAAAGAAAATCGGTGTAACTAGTGGCGCAATGAAGCTCTTTGCCGATCAAGATACATGGTTGGATATATGGGATTCTAAAACAGGGCGGAAGATAACAAGCTTCGATACTTTTAATAGCTATGTGTATGCCCCAGTGATTGTTGATGATTCAGAAGGGATTGTAATGTTCCAATGGAGTGAAAGGTTCACTCTATGGAATTATAAATCTGATGAAATTCTCTCCAAGCAAAGTATGGAGTATAGTCTTTCAGAGACTAATAAAGTCGGCGATATTTATCGTGCATACGGTCCAGACAACATCCAACACTTGAAAGTTGTAGATAACAAAATTGTTAGAACGCTGCTTTGCGAGTTTAAGGGAACCTCCATTCAATCATCTCCTCAATACACTATGGATGGAAACCATGTACTTCTAGAACAGCTGTCTGGCGAGCACTCAAGGTTCGCTATTTACGAGATTTCAGATAAAGGTTGTTCAAAAATATTGGATCTCCCAGAAAAACATCATAACTACACACTTCACCCTTCAAATCGCCAATTGCTCACCTTCAACAGCAAAGCGATTAGCATTTATTCATGGTAAATATGTAGCTAAGAGCGGCCTCAGAGAGTTACTGAGGCTCGTTATGCATTTGGAACCATCCAGTATCAAACCAAGAAAAATCCGATGAACTTACAAAACATTCTATTACTCGCGGTCACTGCTGCTTTTGGTAGTAGTTTTTTGAATGCGAATGAAGTAGCTAAGAAAGAGTTTCATATTTCAGGAACAAAACAAGTGCTTTCGGGCAAAGTGGTATCAGAAATTAACACCGATATTGTTTACGCGGATATTACGAATGTTGATCTTAAAGAAGAAAGCCTAAAGGCTTATAGCCCGTGGGATGAGCTTTATCAATGCACGGAAACAGACAGTTTAAAAAATGAAGCTATTATTGTGCCCGTCGGAGATAAATTTCATGTGATGCAGGCGTGCGATGCGTTAGGTTTCGACCTAGATATTGAGCTGTCGGTTGTTGATGTAGCCATATTGAATGGCGAAGCGTCAGGTTTAGCGAAATCGGCTAGCCAAATAATTCTCGTCCCGACTCCTTCTTCAGACGAAACCTACCTTTATTGGAATGGAAACAAATTCAAACTGTTCGTTCCAATGCCTTTCTAAAACGCCCAAATATGAAAATCAAAGCCCCAAGCGCAGACTTTTGGGGCTCCTTCACATTGTTTCAGGTTTTTATGAATCATTACGTATGGTGAGCTTTGTTATGGAAGAGGAGCGACTTGACTAAAGTTCCTAACTCATTTTTGCCCCCAAACGAGTTACGTCTCAAAATACGAATTCAGATACTCAGATATTTATCATAAGAATTATTTATGGGAATATATGAGGTCTGTGCTTTTCGACAGGCCTCGTTAGGATCATTTTAATCAAGTAACTGGCAAGAACTGCCTTGATCGCAACCAAACGTCATATATTCAAAATATCTAACTTATCAACACGTGATCTATTCATGCCGAATTTACCTAAGTCATTTATGATACTATTAACGTGTGTAAATGAGGAAGGCCCAGTATGTTGTCGGTGCATAGCACTCGATACTAATAGCTTTGACTTAGCTCTAGACAATCCAACAAATACAGTAGAACGCTCCTCGTCCAACTTCTTTTGTGTCATCCCAAATCGAAAGTATGAATAATCTTCTAGTCCGAGTAATACTACAGCCTCAAATTCTAATCCTTTACTTTTGTGGATTGTCATCATTCGAACAGCTCCAACTCCTGAAATAAGATCAACAGCACCTGCCCACGAACAACTTATATTTCTTGCTTCTTTTAGCTCTTCTAGCACACCATGAAAAGTCTCTTCCATTAGTGTACCTTGTTGATATTGTATCCAAGTTCTCTTTAGGTTCTCATAGAAGAACTCATTCATGATTTTGATAGTTATATCAAATAACTCATCGAATGTTTTAATGTCTCCCTCTCCGTAGAAACGATATTCCCCTGTTAGATTAAGCATTCTCGTTAACTCAAAATCGTTATGGCGAGAGTTACTAGAACTACAATAAACGTATGAGTCTCTAAGACACTCCCATGCTTTTATATCCCTAGGTCGAGTTAATAAACATAATAATGAGATTAGCACTTTACCTAAAGGTTCGGAAAGATAGTCTTGAATATTACTTTCATTAACACTTAAAACACCTTGTTCCAATAAGGCAATATTAATATTTTTACTGTAGTTGTTATTTGTGTTGGCTCTAAATAAAATAGCTACCTCTTCAGGCTTAATTTTATCTTCAACAATCCATTTCTTAATTTTTAAAGATAATTGCTTAACTTCATGAGCTTCGTCATTAAAGAAAAGTAGAGAGTAATCATCTTTGTCCAATGGAACACACTCAGTATTAGAACTAACACTCTCAGCATTAATAGGCCACCACTCATGACCTATACAATCTATGAACTGTTTAAGTTCTGGATCTGCTCTAAAGTTGGTATAAATTATCTTTAACTCGGCTTTAAAATCTAGTTTGAACTTAACAAATCCATCTGGCAAGGCGTTTGCAAACTTCATTATTGCTTGCTTTGTATCTCCTACGACAGTGACAACACTTTGTGATGCACAAAATATTTCCTTTACGAAATCATATTGATGACCATTTAAATCTTGAAATTCATCAATAAAAACAAATTTGTATGTCGCTCTTATCGATGACATTAAAGTGGAAGAAGATTTTACAATTTTCAAAGCGATAATAGTAAGCTGATCAAAAGTTAACTTATCTCTGAAGTTACTATCTCTGGAATTAAAAACCAAGTTGTAATCTTCATTCGGTTGCTCGTGTTTAGGTAAGATATGCATAAACCTATCAACGATACTTTTCGTAAAAGCTTCAATTGTAAAAGAGTGAAACCTTTCAGATAGCATATTCCCACATCTAAGTGACACTCTACTTTTTATATTTGAAGCCGATTCTCGCTTCCTTGATATCGATAAAATATTATATGGCCACGGACATAATTCTGTTTCAAGTATGAAGCAAGCTTTTTGAGCAAGAATTTCAGTCTTCCCTGCCCCTGGCCCAGCCATAATTGAAATGTTATTATCACACTTAATTATATCTAGAGACTTTTTATCAAATTTGAGACCATCCTTTGGTTCCCACACTGAAGCATCAATCATTAAATATTACTCCGGAAGATTAGAAATTTCTCTTTCTATATGCTTTATCATTTCCTGAATACCTGTAGGGATTCGTTCGATATTTTCAGCTAGATTAAAATCAATTTTCTCTAGAGCATTTATGTGTGAAACTGGTTTACCTTTACTACCAAGGAACCTGTAGTTGTACCATAAGAACGTATCTTTATCTTGCATCTCATCATAATAATGATCAGCAATTCCCTTTGAATACTTAGTCTTTAAAACAGCAGACTTTAAGGATTCCCAATCTTTATCTTGCGGACCATTTTCACCAGTCAGCTTTTCATTATAGTTCTTAGGATAAGACAGTTGCATTGAGTAATCTAAATCCAGTGGTGTAGAAAAGAATACACCGTGCTGATTTAATAAACCTTCCGCAGTATTCTGGCTGTTCAATAGCGTATCAGACATAGGGTTAGAGTCGCTTACATCCCAATTGGGTATATTCGTAATTATTTCCCCTTTCCCTAACTTAACCATCTGGTCAACGACATACTTTATACGCCCCCAACCGCCACCATTTCGACCATAATCCATATCTAAAAGAGTAACGTATGGGATGCCTAACCCATTCAAAAGCTTCCAAAAATGATTTACATGCCTACCACCTAAAGGAGCAACAGATACGAAACTATCATCAATATCAATACCAAATTTGGACAACAATTTTGGTATGACTATCTGTTCACTTTCACCCTCACCCAAAATAACCAAACGGGCAAAGTAGATCTCTGGGTAAGCTTTAACAGCACCTGCCACAAATTTGTACAACTCATCTTGCTTATCTGGTAACTGTATTTTAGAGACAACAGTATTTCTAGATGCGTTATCCAACCTAAAGTAACGAATTTGAGTCGGCTCGATTCTACCTACTAAACTTGGGGAATGCGTAGTGACTAAAACCTGTGCATTTGTTGATTTAGCCAAAGAGCTCATAGATTTAACTATTCTCCCCAAGAAGTGAGGGGCTAGATGGTTTTCTGGCTCTTCTAACGCTAGTAGAGTAAAAATTGGAGTATTCAGCTTTTTAGAATCAAAATGAACGCGATTCGTTTTCTCTCTAAGAGCTTTTGACTCTAATTCATGTACTGCTTGAATTATGGATATATGTAATAGCGAGCGTTGACCATCACTCAACCTATCCATCGTAGCCTTTCTATTACTTGTTTCAGACTCGAAAGAGAGTGTGATCGTTTTCAATAGCTCATCAGTCTGCAATGGCAAAAAATTAACCTTCGCCTTGCTCAGATAATCTCCTGAGTACATTTCTTGCCAGCTAGTTTGTAGCTGTTTCTCAATAAGTTTTATGGCACTGTTCTTAGAAATTTCTTCACTTTCTTGCTCAGTGAACTCCAAAGCCTTTTGAAGCTCGCCATCTGCACTTTGGTTCCACTGAATAGCGTTTAGTAATCGACCCAATAGCATCTTTGTAGATGAACTTATTTCTTTAAAAGGGTTTCTACTCGCTGGAATGTAATGTACTTGAATGTTATTTCTATCAGATCTACGCAGCTCTCGACATTTATCACGATCGTAAGTATCACTATCACTCAGTACATAGTAGACAGTTTCATCTACGACACCTTCTGGGGAGATATCGTCAACCGTTAGCTTTGCTTCAAGCCTCAGCCTAAGCATCATTTCATTGCCTGAAGACTTAAAACATAACTGGTTAAACGTTCCTGCAACAGCGATCATGTCACCTTCAGATTCGACTTCAGGAAAAGTAAACCACGCCTCTATTGACAGTTCATCAGCTCTTTGGTCAATAACCGATGGACTATGAAAGTCATCAACCTTTATTTTTCGAGAAGATTCACTGACACCAAACATTCGACTTAATGCTTGGAGTGTTGAAGTCTTTCCACTGCCGTTTAATCCAATAAGAGCGGTTAATTGATTTTCAAAGTCAATTTCTGTCTGACTTTGGTCAAAACATTGGAAGTTTGAGATGCGGACTTTTGATAGCTTCATGATGTACAACCTATAATCGATAGAGAACTACATAGGCTTTTTTGAGTTCCAACTTACTGAGCTAAAACCTAAAATTCAGACGTAGAGATATACATTATGCCACTCAATGCAATTCACTCATACAACCAAATGATACTTAAGGATAATAGTTTGCTCAGTATCAAGTTCTAGTATCTTTCAACGGAAAGAAGAACCATAAGGGTTAGGCCTTACCTTTTGCTAAGGTGGCCAGCTGTCCATGATTAAGCTAATTAGCAATTGAATTAAAAAACTTTTGTCCAATAGTAATCACAAGTTCCGCCTGTCACCATGACGCTGTATTTCTATTTGGGATACCAAAAATTATTTGAAGGGTAGAAACCATCTGAAGTTTGTAACAAGGTTTTGTCCAAAACCAATTTAGTCCCATGTATTCCACGAAACCAAAAAAATCGCCCTCAACGTTGTTGAGGGCGATTTCAATTTATCTGTATTTTAACTCACGGAATTTAACGGTTTAGCATTCCAACATCACTTGGCGTGAAAAATCTGCTCGGTCTCTAAATCGGTCATTGCACGGATTTGGCGCCATACATAGTAGAAAATACCAAACATCATAAGCATGCTTGGCACTGCAATGGCAGGGTAGCTGTAAAGCGTTAGCTTACCCAACTCTTCATTAAATTCCGCGGTGCCAGCTGGGCTTGTGACAATCCAAGTCGCTAGGAAATAGTTCATTGCGGAAGAAAAGGCAAAGGTGCTGGCGAACAGGTAATTCGACGATACTAAGCAGCGCTCGAATGCTTCTGACTTGCCTTTCTCTTTTAAACGCTCATGAATCAAAGAAAGGTTAAACAAGCTGTCGTTTAGAATCATCTTCTGCATGAATGGGTAACGCGTAAAGGTGGAGCCCAAAACGCCTAAGCCAATCAAGCCCGGAATCAAGGCTTCTTTAAACGCTAACCAGCGCGTATCGAGCTCTAATAAGCCAATACCACCTGTCAGCAATATACTGACAAAGCCAAGTGCCGATATGAAGTTGAACTTCTTGTTGCGGATAAGATCCATACCACCGTAAACGATGGGGAACATCAACGCGACGACAAGCGCCATGGCTGTTCCTAGGTGCTCATCGCCACTAAACTTCATTAAAATGAAGGAAGGAATGATAACGTTAAAGAGGATCTCGAATAGGGGGTTCGACTTTTTCGGTGCCGTGTTACTCATAATCTCTTACTGACTCTACTTTATCGGGTACTATTAACTTCGAAGGGCAGTGTTCTACGCTTGGCATCAGATGTAAAGGGTTAAATCGCGAGTTCTGTAACGACTTATGAAATAGATCGACCTCTTTTGAGTTTTTGAACAAAATTTAGTCTTAAAAGATAACTAGCGTGAGCACTATTGGTTAGTACCCCAAATCACACTTAGTAACATCAAACCCAACATATCTTAACTTCAATAGTCTGCCCTTGAATCCTATTCTGTTATTATCGGCTCGGTCTTAATTCAGTTAGAAGTATCAAAAGGAACAACAGAATGGATCTGAAAGGTCTTGAAAAATATCTGGCGCTAAACCATATCGATTTTAAACCTCTAGACAAAGAGAGTGTGCTGATCAATCTGGGTTTCTTAGTTGGAAGAGTGCAAGTGAAGTACGTACCCGAGACCCAGCAGTTCGATTTTAATGATAAGCCTCGTTGGGTTATTCAGGTTCTATTGATGGCGATGATGTTGTATTTTTTGGCGACAAACTTTCATGTGTATTCGCCACTTCAACTGAATATGTGTGTGGGTGTCACCGTCGTAATGTTAGGCATTTTTGGCTACAAAGAAACACGTATTAAACGGTTGAAGCAGGAAATACAAAAAGAAACTCAAGCCACCCAGTAAGGATTGGGTGTTGAGCTATTTCTTCTTAATCACGTCTGAAAACACCACATGCAAATCGTTCGATTTTACTTGTCCGTCTAGGTTCAGCTTCGAGCGAATGTGGTGAAGGTGTTCTTTCATTAACTTCAGTGCTTGTTTTTGGTTTTGGCTTTCTATGGCATCCAACAGGCACATGTGTTCGTCTTGAGAGCAATTAGAATGGTTATTGCTCTCGAATTGGGCAATCAGCAGTGACGATTGCGAAACCAAGCTTCGTTGAAACGCCAGCATGGGAGAGTTGTCTGCCATTTCCGCCAGCTTGATGTGAAACTCGCCAGAAAGTCGCAAGCCTCGACCGTAATCTCCATTTTTAAACGCTTCGTTTTCTTGAACGACCAGCGCTCGGCATTCTTCTATTTGCGCTTTGGTTGCATTGTCTACCGCTAATTCAGTAATGGCGATTTCCAATACTTCTCGCGCTTTTATGATTTGCTTAGCTTCTTCTTTACTTGGCGCGGCTACCATAGCACCACGGTTAGGGCGAATGTCCACGACTTGTTCTATCGATAAGCGGTGAAGTGCTCTACGTATGATGGTGCGGCTGACGCCAAAAATATCGGCTAGCGCTTCTTCACTTAATTTGGTGGAAGGGGGCAATCTTTGCTCTAGGATGGCATCAAAAATATGGCCGTATACCACGTCGTCCTGAGTCAGACCGGGTACTTTGGTTTTAATTGGATCGGAATTGCTGTTTTTCAAACTCGCCATGATGTCCTATCGGAGTGTAACAACTCTTTGTATTTTTTATTGTATACCCAAATTGGCTTAGGGTGCTAGGTGTAGGATAAGACAACGAGCAAGAAGGTGCTGTGAGTGTCACAGCACTGTTGCATGGCATAGGTTACAGCAAATGGTAGCTCGGTAAGGTTAAGAATGTAGCAAACTGCTTGTCAGTCGAGAGCCGATAAAAGAGCTCTGCGGTTTCTGGGAAGCGGCGTTGCTGGTATGTGTCGCTGCCAATTTCACTTTCGATAGTCGCAAGTTCTTGCTGTAGCCAATCTTTGAAAATGGCGGCAGTAAATGCACTGCCATCATCAAGCGTAATACCATGATGAATCCACTGCCAAATACTGGCACGAGAGATTTCTGCTGTCGCGGCATCTTCCATTAAACCGTAGATGGGTACGCAGCCTTCACCACGGATCCACGCTTCCATGTAGTACAGCGCAATGCGAATGTTTTTACGCACCCCTTCTTCGTTTTTAGGACCTTCACAAGATTCAAGTAATGTCGCTTCGCTAATGTGGCTAACGTCAGGCATAAAATTGAACTGGTTCGTCGCCCCTTTTAAATGTTCGTTAAACACATTGAGGGCGATATCCACTAAAGCGGGGTGGGCGACCCAAGTACCATCGTGCCCGTTTTGGGCTTCACGGGATTTATCTGCGATAACTTTGCTCGCCACTTGCTCCATTTCAGCAGGGTCTTTACTTGGGATAAATGCCGACATTCCTCCCATGGCAAGTGCGCCGCGTTGGTGGCAAGTGTGTATAAGCTGCTTGCTGTAAGCTTCAAGAAACGGTTTATCCATGCCCACGCTGTGCCTGTCGGGTAAAATACGGTCTTGGTGATTTTTTAAGGTTTTAATGTAGCTGAAAATGTAATCCCATCTTCCGCAGTTCATTGCCACAATATGGTCACGCATGGCGTAGAGGATTTCATCCATTTGGAAAACCGCAGGCAATGTCTCCACAAGTATCGTCGCTTTAATGGTGCCCGTTGGTACCCCTAAATACTGCTCGGTTTCGCTGAATACATCATCCCACCACTGCGCTTCTTCCATACTTTCAAGTTTGGGAATGTAATAGTAAACGCCTTCACCATTTGCGCGTCGCGATTCTAGGTTATGGAAGCAGTACAAAGCAAAGTCCATTAAGCACCCACCAATGGGTTCACCATTGAGCTGAATGTTTCCCTCTGGTAAATGAATGCCTCGTGGTCTGGCGATGAGCAACGCGGGATCGCTATTTAATGTGTAATGTTTATTTTTACGAAGGTCTTCAAACGCAATGCTGCCATTGTTGGCGTCTCTCAAGTTGATTTGCCCCTGAACCATGTTGTCCCAAGTGGGGGACGAAGCATCTTCAAAGCAGCACATGAATACCTTTGCCCCAGAATTCAGCGCATTGATCACCATTTTTCGGTCAATAGGACCTGTAATTTCAACACGTCTGTCTTGAAGGGAAGGGGGAATGGGCGCTACTCGCCAGCTTTTATCTTCCCTGATTTGGCGAGTATCGTCGCGATACCCTGGGAGTTGGCCTGCATCGAATAGGGTTTGTTTTTGAGCTCGCTCATCCAGCAGTTGCTTACGTCGGGTTTCAAACTTAGCGGCAAGGTTTTCTAACAAGTCCAAAGCCTCTTTAGAAAATATCTCCTGATACCCTGATTTTGTTAAATCACCCGTGACGGTGAGCTTCGCTTGCGAATTCCTTTCCATGACAAACTCCCTAATGTTTTATTGATTGTATACAATAATGTATTTTTTATATGGCATTTTGAATCAGGAAGCAAAGCGTTTTTGCACAAAATTACCGCAATTATGCGGTTGCGAGACTGTGAATTGGGCTGTGATTCGCTTATTTGTGGCCAAATTGCTGTGGTACAATCAAGCACTTACTTTTCTTTTTACTTAGCTTTTTCATGTCTAGAATTCGTAAAAAAAATCACGATCTTATTATCTCGGTAGCGGGTGCTTGTTTTGCTCAAAAAGGGTATGAAGCCACTAAAATAATCGATATTGCGAAAGCGGCAGAGGTGCCAAAAGCGAACGTGTTTTACTATTTTAGTAATAAAGAAAAGCTGTACGACGCTGTGCTGAACACCATTACCAAGCCTTTGTTGGAAGCGTCTAAGCCGTTAGAAGAACTGGATGATCCAGTTGAAGCGCTCACGCAATACATTCATACCAAGCTCAGTATTTCTCGGGATCACCCGAACGCTTCTAAAGTGTTTGCAAATGAAGTGATGAGTGGTGGAAGAATGCTGCCAAAAGAAGTCTCTGAGAAGTTATTGCAACAATCGCGAGATATGGTTGAAAAGTTTTCTTCTTGGAGCGAAAACGGGCTGATGGATGAAGTATCGCCTCAACACTTGATGTTCATGTTGTGGGCGTCCACCCAAACTTATGCCGATTTCAGTTGGCAGATTTGTACTGTGATGGACAAGCCTGAATTAGAGGAAAAAGACTTCGAGCAGGCGGCTGCGTTTATCGCCCAAATGGTGATTAAAGGGTGTGGAATCCGCTCATCGTAATCCTAAAAAACATCACCGAGAACAATTAACTTCCGCGATACGTAGAGTAGCCAAAAGGCGACACCAATAGCGGTACGTGGTAGTGGCTGTCTTCGTCGTTTAACCCAAACCGAATGACCACATCATCTAAAAAAGGGGTATCGCCAAGTTCGATGCCTTGATCTTGATAATACTGAGCAACTTGAAAAACCAATTCGTATTTTCCGCTTTGAAAGGCTTCTCCATCTAACATGGGTAAGTCGGTTCTTCCATCACTATTGGTTTGGACAGATTTGATTAACTCAGACCCATTTTCCACTCTTCGGTATAGATCTATCTGAACGTGTTTTGCGGGCGTCCCGTGTGTGGTGTCCAGAATATGCGTTGTTAATTTACCCATCTACAATTTCCTTTTTGTACACAATATAGCGCCTATTAAAGGCGAATTGGTGCCAATCTTCAGCGAGGATTTTGTCATTTCGTGAACTCACGCAGATTGAGAAAGCTCAGAATTGCGGATAAATCCATCTAACCTCTTCAAATATAGCTGCTATTCTCAAAATAAGTGATGAAGAAATGTACTCTTTACTTTTTTATCAGTGAATTGTATACAATTATATAGCGATGTTTAGAAATCGAGAAAAGTGGTAGGAGGCGAATCGCCAGTGAATGATGATGCTTACCCAAGGGATTTGATTGGCTATGGTGCGTGCCCTCCCGATCCGAAATGGCCCAACGGGGCGAAACTGGCTTTGTCCTTTGTCCTCAATTATGAAGAAGGGGGAGAACGCTGTGTGCTGCATGGGGATGGTGAATCGGAAGCGTTTCTTTCCGAAATCCCGGCTGCGCAGCCCATCGAAGGGCAACGTCACATTAGCATGGAATCCATTTACGAATACGGGAGCCGTGCTGGGGTTTGGCGTGTATTAAAGTTGTTTGAGCAGCACCAGCTCCCACTCACGGTATTTGCCGTTGCGATGGCGCTAGAACGGCACCCTGATGTCGCAAGAGCGTTTGTGGATGCAGGGCATGAAGTGTGCAGCCATGGCTATCGTTGGATCGATTACCAAAATATGGCACCCGAGTTAGAACAAGCAGATATGCTCAAAGCCATATCGATCATTAAAAACTTAACTGGCGAAAGACCACTGGGGTGGTATACGGGGCGAACAAGCCCAAATACGCGAAAGTTAGTGGCAGAAGAAGGCGGATTCTTATACGACTCCGATGCTTACGACGACGATTTACCCTATTGGCATACCGAAGGAGAAAAGCCGCAATTGGTGATTCCATACACGTTAGATGTCAACGACATGCGGTTTGCTACCCCACAAGGATTCAATAGCGGTGAGCAGTTCTTCCAATATTTGAAGGACACGTTCGATACCTTGTATGAAGAAGGGGACACCGCCCCCAAAATGATGTCGGTGGGGCTGCATTGCCGTCTTATTGGCAAACCCGGGCGCATTGCTTCGCTGAAGCGTTTTCTTGAGTACGTTCAGCAACACTCGGATGTTTGGCTTTGCCGGCGAGTCGATATCGCCAAGCATTGGCATCAACAGCATCCTTTTGTGGAATCGCATAAATAACAGGACGTTCCATGGCGCTTTTTAAAACCTGTAAACCTTCTTTGCTTTCAAAAGACGGTTTCATACACGCTTTTGCCGATATTTATGAACACAGCTCTTGGGTGGCAGAGGAAACCTATAAGCAGGGCATTACCCCTGCGGATGATCACGTAGAAAGCTTACATATGAAAATGGCAGCGGTTCTATTAAGGGCTGATAAAGACTCTCAGCTAACACTGATTTTGGCTCACCCAGATTTGGCAGGCAAAGCGGCAATCAATGGCGAACTGACGCAAGCCTCCACATCAGAACAAGCTGGTGCAGGTATCGACCAATGTACCGCCGAAGAATTTGAAATGTTTAACGACTTCAATCAACGATACAAAGAGAAATTTGAATTTCCTTTCATCATGGCGGTTAAAGGAGCAAACCGCTTTCAGATTTTAGATGCGTTTGAACATCGACTAGACAACGCTGTGGAGACTGAGTTTTCAACAGCATTGAATGAAATCAACAAAATAGCGCTATTCAGATTATTAGAGATGTAGCGTTTACCAAAGGAGGGATAGGGATATGCCCTTAAATATCAGTAATTTTGTCAACTTAGCGGATGAGAAGTTAGGGGCGAAAGCGATTTACGCTACCGATGATTTTTTCGCAGATAAGAGCCGGCTAATCCAGCGACAAGAGCCTGTTTGGAAAGAAGGGTTGTACGACGACAACGGGAAGTGGATGGATGGCTGGGAGAGCCGTCGAAAAAGAGAAGAAGGGCACGATTACTGCGTGATCCGGCTTGCAATAGCGGGCGAGATTTCAGCGGTAGACATTGATACACGTTTCTTTACGGGAAACTATCCGCCTTCCGCATCCATTGAAGCATGCTATTGCCCGATTGGCGATCCAGACGAGCACACCTATTGGGCTGAGATTCTGACTTCTGTCGGGCTGCAAGGCGATCAGCAACATCTGTTTCCTATCGAAGCTGGCAGCAATTTCACCCATGTCCGTTTGAACATTTTCCCAGATGGTGGCATCGCACGTCTTAGAGTGTACGGTTTGCCTGCGGTGGACTGGAACCAGATAGACGTACTACAAAGTATTGATTTGGCTTCGGTTGCCTACGGAGCAAGAGCACTATCTTGCAGCGATGAGCATTACGGTAACAAAAGCAATTTATTGGGGCCCGGTCGTGGCGAGAATATGGGAGACGGTTGGGAAACCGCCAGACGAAGAACGCCAGGTAATGATTGGGTGATTGTGGCGTTAGGTCATGCGGGAAATGTTGAAAAAATTGTCGTGGATACCGCGCACTTCAAAGGTAACTACCCCGATACGTGCTCTATTCAGGCGGCCTTCGTTAAAGGGGGAACTGACGAGCAAATCGAAACGCAAAGCCTTTTTTGGCGCGAGTTGTTACCTTCACAAAAACTCAGTGCGGATGCCATTCATGAGTTTGAGTCGCAAGTTAACCCAATTGGACCCGTCACGCATATTCGTCTCAATATTTTTCCGGATGGAGGGGTGAGCAGGTTGAGAGTGATTGGGACAAAAGTGGGAACATCATGCCAGCTTACAACGGGTCAAAGCTCGGCTGGCTTGTCTCATGTGGTTGAAAGTGATTGATATGTTGAGCACAACAAAAGCAGCGAATGAACTCAAAATCGAGGTGCTTTCAAAAGAAGCCTTTGCCCCTTTTGGTGATGTGATTGAAGCCGATAATCGCGAGTTTTTCTTTATCAATAATGGCTCTACCAAGCGGTTTCACCAGTTAGCAAAGGCAGACACAGAAACCGCTGGTGGAAATACCATTATCAGTATTTTTGAAGCCACCCCACTCGATTACCCTTTGCAGATCAGAATGCTAGAAAGACACCCTTTAGGGTCGCAAGCGTTTATGCCTTTGCTTAGGCACCCGTTTTTAATCGTTGTTGCCCCTTTCGCTGAGAAACCCGATCCAACAGCCATCAGAGCATTTATCAGCAATGGCAAACAAGGGGTGAACTATCATAAAGATATATGGCATCACCCAGTCTTAGCGCTGAACTCAGATGATCAATTTTTGGTGGTCGACCGAAGTGGGGAGGGGGATAACTGCGATGAGTACTTTTTCCCTGAATCCGACATTCGAACGTTATCGCTTTCTTCCGGAATATTACCGAAGTAACTCGCGACTAAATGACTACCGACCACAAAGGAGTGTGAGATGGATCCACATGTAACAGAGTGGCTGAACTTAGTGATTCGCTGGGTTCACATGATTGTAGGCATCGCATGGATTGGTGCTTCTTTCTATTTTGTTTGGCTTGAAAATAACCTCAACAGAATCAACCCCAAAACGGGGTTAGCTGGCGATTTATGGGCGATCCACGGCGGGGGGATTTACCACCTAGAAAAATACAAATTAGCGCCTCCACAAATGCCGGAAAAACTGCATTGGTTTAAATGGGAAGCGTATTTTACGTGGATAACGGGCGTACTTCTCCTCGCGATTGTGTACTACCTAAACGCCGAAATTTATTTGATTGCGCCCGGTTCGGGGCTCAGTTCCATGCAAGCCATTGGCATCGGTGTGGGCGCACTTGTGGCTGGTTGGTTTGTTTACGACGTTTTGTGTGATTCACCCTTGGGGCAAAAACCGTTGTTGCTCGGTATCATCATCTTCGTTTTGCTGGTGGCATCAGCTTACGGATTAACGCAGGTGTTCAGCGGACGCGGTGCCTACATTCATGTTGGGGCGATAATAGGCACCATCATGGCGGGCAACGTATTTCGAATCATCATGCCAGCGCAACGTAATTTAGTAAGCGCTGTAGAGAAAGGCGAAACTCCTGATCCCAGCTTACCTGCGAAAGGGCTTCTTCGCTCACGTCACAATAACTACCTCACGCTGCCAGTGCTGTTCATCATGATCAGCAATCATTTTCCTAGTACTTATGGTTCCAGCTGGAATTGGCTGATTTTAGCAGGGCTTGCGGCATTCAGTATCTTGGTTCGTCACTACTTTAACACTCGTCATGGAAGTCAAAAGTTTGCGTGGACTCTGCCTGCTGCGGCAGTTGGGATGATCACGTTAGCGTTTGTAACATCGCCAGTTAGTAAGCCAGTTTCTACGCAATCTGCTTCGATAGAGTCATCTGCTACGAAAGAACAGCCCGCTGCTGCAGAGCAATTGGCGGCTAATCCCGTGAAAGTAAAAGAGACAATGTTCACCAAGGTACACTCCGTGATACGAGAGCGCTGTACGGTGTGCCACTCGGCTAATCCGACACACGTGGCGTTTCAAACGGCACCAGCAGGAGTGATATTGGATACGCCCACAGAGATCCAAAATAATGTTGACCGTATTGTGGCGCAAACTGTTACGACACAAGTGATGCCGATAGGTAACTTGACTCAAATGACGGATGAAGAACGCACCCTGATTGGCGATTGGGCTTCAAAGGGGGCTCAAATTCACTAGGGTTTACTGAGTTTTCTCGGCTAAATTTACTTTACTTCAGTGATATAGCAGGGTTAGGCAGTAGCCAAGCGTCGGCAAGATGCTATATTACTTGAATATATTCATATTTATTCAAGTGAGGGAGTGGAATGATTTCTAAATGGGCGCAGCGTTTTTTCCAAATGGCGGAGCTGGTGGGGTCTTGGAGTAAAGATCCGTCAACGCAAGTCGGCGCTGTGATAACAAAGCATAACCGAATTGTTTCAGTTGGCTTTAATGGTTACCCACATGGTATTTCAGACAGTGCAGGAACCGATGAGCGCGACATGAAGTATTTGAAAACACTTCACGCCGAAGAAAACGCGATTCTATTTGCAAAACGAGATTTGGACAATTGTGAAATTTGGGTGACACATTTTCCGTGTCCTAACTGCGCCGCAAAGATCATTCAAACGGGCATTAAAGCAGTACATTGCCCGGAACAAACGGAAGATTTTCTTTCGCGTTGGGGCGACAAAATTCAGGTCAGCCAAGGAATGTTTGAAGAAGCTGGGGTCGAAGTGGACTGGTTACCGCTTAATGACCTGAATTTAAAAGACTAAAAGATTCTTAACTGGCTAAAATATTCTCAACAGAAAAAAATGCGGCTCATGAAGCCGCATTTTTTGTATCGTGATTTTTACGGTGATTCTTTCCGAACATAGTCAAACAGTTGGTCGGCTAAACGAGTCAAGGTACCTTTTGGTGGATTAGTGTGGGAAAAGGTACGAATGCCGTAAATGCCCATCACCAAAAACTCCGCTATTTCGTTGCAGTCTCTTTCATCAGCAATTTCACCTTGCTTTTGAGCCTGTTCGAGTTTCAACTTAATAGCGTATCGCCATTTGCCCATTAAACCTGAGATAACGTTTTCTACTTCTTCATCTTGCTGAGAAAGTTCGCTGAGCGATTTTTGTAGTAAGCAATCTTTGATTTCTTCGCGTTCACATTCATCAACGACCGAAGCCAAATATCCTTTCAACGCGTTTAGTGTCGAGCTTTGCCCTTCAAAGTGTGTTTCAAAAGATGTTTGGCTCTCGACACCGTATTGATCCAGTGCGGCCAGCAGCAATCCACGCTTGTTAGTAAATGCGCAATAAATAGACCCCGGATGCAGCCCCGTGGCACTTTTTAAGTCTTGCATACTGGTTTTGGCGTAGCCCTTAGAAATAAAGACTTCCATTGCCGATCGTAATACTTCCTCACGATCGAATTCTGCACTGCGCATCTTAGTTCTCATTAAAAACGTAATAGGCGCATTCTAATTGACTTTGAACAATCATTCAAAAAATACTTGAACAATTGTTCAAGAAAGTACTTGAATGAATGTTCAAGAAAGGCTAACTTGAACGCGTATTCAAGAAAGGACAGAACAATGACCGAGAAATTATTCGAATCGTTTCAACTAAATAGCACGATTACCTTACAAAACCATATCTTGATGGCACCGCTAACTCGTTGTATGGCAGACGACGAATTAGTCCCAACCGACGCCATGGTGGAATATTACGCAAGGCGTGCAAAGTCGGGTTTGATTATTTCAGAAGCAACAATTATTCGACCAGATGGTCAGGGCTACCCGAATACACCTGGAATTTACACGCCAGAGCAAATTCAGGGTTGGCGCAAAGTAACCGATGCAGTTCATGCAAAGGGCGGCAAAATTTTCGTTCAGCTTTGGCACACTGGCAGAGTCGCGCATCCGTATTTTTGGGGTGGTGAGCATGTTCTCGCGCCTTCAGCAATTGCTGTAGAAGGCACAGTGCCTAGAATGCGCGAGCTTTCGTATGTTGTTCCTAAACCAGCCAGTAAAGATGAGATCAGACAGCTTGTAGAGGATTTTGCTCAAGCCGCTTCGAATGCGATTGATGCTGGATTTGATGGAGTGGAGATTCATGGCGCAAATGGCTACTTGATCGATCAATTCTTACACTATTCTAGCAACACGCGAGAAGATGAGTTTGGCGGTAACGCTGAAAACATGGCGCGTTTTCCACTGGCTGTAGTGGATGCGATTTCAGCCCGAATTGGTGAAGACAGAACGGCGCTGCGCGTTTCTCCTGCGGCGTACTTTAATATCGACAGTGATCCACGAGATCGCGCTGTGTTTGATTACTTCCTTGCAGAGCTAGATAAGCGTGATATTGCTTACCTACATATTGGGATTTTTGATGACAGCACAGAGTTTGATTATTTGGATGGAACGCCAACAGCTTATTTAAGAAAACACTACGGCAAAACGTTGGTAGGAAATGGTAGCTACAGTGCGGAATCGGGCAGTGCTGCTATTAAAGCTGGGAAGTTTGATCTAGTAGCAATTGGTCGCCCATTCATTGCCAACCCAGATTATGTGGAGCGTGTGGAAAGTGGAGAATCGCTGAAAGCGTATTCAGAAGAAATGCTGAGTACTCTTTATTAAAGTTATCTATTAGCGCTAACTGTAAAAGCTTTCTATTAGAGTCATTTTTCTAATGATTCCAAGAGCCGTTTGCTTTCCTGCAAACGGTTCTTTTTTATCGGCTCTTTTAAGCATTATGAGAAAAATGCGATGAACATATTTTTGATGCTCTCTAGTCGTCCTATTTTTAGGATCTAGAATCCAAACCTCAGAATTTTCCGCAACTTGGGGATATATTGACTATCTTGAAAATGGTAGATATCCGTTAGTAGGCTAGGAAGGGCAACCAATGGAAACATTAAAACTGTCGTGTCAATGTGGCAAAGTGACAGGGAAAATTAATCATATTACCCCGAAGCTAGGTAACCGCTTGATTTGCTATTGTGCGGATTGCCGACAATTTGCGTTAGAGATGGATAGAGAAGAAGAATTGACCTCGACAGGCGGTGTCAATTTAATTCAAGTGCCTTTAAACCATTTTGAATTGGAATCCGGTCAGGAGCATGTCGCTTGTTTGCGTTTATCTCGCAAAGGCTTATATCGGTGGTATACCACCTGCTGTAACACAATGATGGGTAATACACTCAAACCAGAAACCATTCCGTTCATCGGTATTCTTGAAACGTTTATTGACGACAACGAAAACATAAATCAAAAAGCCGGACCGATATTGGGCGGTGTAAATATAAAAAGCGCATTGGGCGATCCTTCATCTGAGCTTGTGGGAATGAAGGGAGAGAAGAGAATTTTGATTCGTTGTATCCGAAAAATGTTGGGATGGAAATTAACCAAGAAAGGGCACCCCAACGTGCTTTTTGATGGTGATTCGAAAGCCATAGTAAAGCCTACTGTGTTGAACTAGTTGAATTAGTTTAGCGGCTTGCATCATGTGACTTAGCTCCACGTGACTTAGCGCACTGGAACGCTTCTACCCACGGCAAGTAAAAGGCTTGCCATTCATCTTCATAGCCAAACTGCTCTCTGAAATCGGCATAAGACCAAACCCATAACTCGGTCGGCGTCATGGTTTCCATATTGAAAGGCGAGGGTTGATTGCGGAGCGATTCAGTAACGGGCCACAAAAAATCCTCGTCAGAAAAAAAGGCAATATTGTGTTCGTCCTTGTTCTTATCTCTGGTGAATAGCCGTAATGTTCCACTCTTAACCCAAATCACAGTGAGCCAACGATTTCCTGAAGCCAACAAAAGTTCACCGGTAGTCAAATGCCGATGTTGGGCTAGGGCATAAATCTTAGATTGTGTTGGTTGAGGTAAGCCACAAAAGTGTGGGCAGTGCAGCAAGAATGTGTCACCCATAGTCGCTCCATGCTTGTGTAAGGGCTAACCTAAGTGTGACACATAAGGCTGAAATTTCCTGTGATATTGATGTTTTTGTTACTTTGGGTACCTTGTCTTATTTCTATATCTGATAGCGACAAACAAACATTTCAGCAGACTCTTCCGCAATGATTTGCATTTCTTCCTCAGACAGTTCGCTTTTCATGCCCATCAATTGAGGCCAAAACCCACTTCCTTTAATGAGGCTATGAAGCTGGCTATTAGCGAATTCGACATCCAGAGGCTTAAGACGCTCGTCTTCAACGGCGGATTTTATCCAGCGATGAATGGCTGTTTCCTGAGCTGAAATCTTTTCGATTTCTTTTTGTAGTTCTTCAGAGTTGTAGAATAGATGCCCAAAGGCAACGCGAGCCAAATCTAAATATTCTCGTGATCCGATGAATTCTAATTCCATATTGAGCAGCTCGACCAATTGCTTTTTCAAAGGCTTATCTGATTGGTATTGGACTTCGATATCGACCATAGCTCTTTGCCAAAGATCCGACACCAAATGCATCACCAATGCTTCTTTAGATGCAAAGTGGTTATAGACAGTGCGTTTCGATACTCCTGCAATCTGGGCGAGTTTGTCCATGCTGGTGGATTGAACACCAAATTCTTTGAATGCGCTTGTGGCAGCTTCTAATATCGCTGCCCGTTTTATCTCACTGCGAGTCTTCTTTTTTTCAGCCATGTCTTTCTTCTCGATCATGCTTATGTCGTACGAAAGTGGGAATTGAAATTATTTTACACTGATCAGTTTACTTTTTAAATCTTCGTTAGTAAACTGCACCGTGTAGTTTACTTTTGTTTTATGTGTTTGGTATTTCAATATGAAACGTAGAATCTTATTAGTTATAGGGGTAATAGTTATGGCAACTGCTGGCATTACAATCATGTCGTCGAGTAACGAAGATGGAAAATTTGTAAATACGGATACTCGCTATGAAACGGATTCTTCGAACATTTGGCAAATCACCAAAGCGTATGTAAAAGCGAATCGAATTACGCCTACACCGTCTACAGAAATTCCGGTATTACCAGTAACACCAGAGCAGCTTAGTGCATCGCATGACGCTATGTACAGGCTGGGTCACTCGACTATTTTGATGAGGTTAAATGGCAAGTTGATTTTAACCGACCCAGTGTTAAGCGAACGTGCTTCACCAGTGCAATGGGCTGGTCCTAAGCGCTTCCACGAAAGCCCTATTAGTGGTGAAGACTTACCTGAAATTGAAGTGGTTGTGATAAGCCATGACCATTACGATCACTTAGACAAAGACGCGATCAAACTGTTAGACAGTAAGGTAAAGCGTTTTCTGGCTCCTCTAAAAGTGGGTCAGAGAATGATTGAATGGGGAGTTAGCCCAGATAAAGTGATTGAAATGGACTGGTGGGATGAATACACCGTTGAAGGCATTAAATTTGTGGCAACGCCATCACAACACTTTTCAGGAAGAGGGTTGTTTGACCGCGATAAAACACTGTGGGCGAGTTGGGTGATTCAAAGTGAAACACACAATCTATTCTTTAGTGGAGACAGTGGGTACTTCAACGGCTTTAAACAGATCGGTGAGAAGTACGGACCGTTTGATGTCACCATGGTTGAAACGGGTGCGTATAACGAACTTTGGAGCGATATCCATATGATGCCAGAAGGGAGCATGCAAGCTCACCTAGATTTGAAAGGTCACTATATGATGCCCATCCACAATGGCACCTTTGATCTGTCACTCCATGATTGGTACGAACCGTTTGAACGTGTATTAGACTTGGCAACGCAAAATAATGTGACGCTTCTAACACCAAAATTCGGACAAGAGATTGCGCTAGATAACGTACCGACCACGCCGCATTGGTGGCGAGAAGTAGAAGCAGAAAAACACTGGGATGAAGGTGAAGTGGCGAAAAACACATTAAGTTTCAATTAATTTTGGTCTATTGAGTCTTAATTAGGTTTTACCAAAATAGTATCCTTGTTGCGTATGTGTACCCAAGCGTCTTGAGGCGCTGGGTATAAGCATTGCTAACGCATCCATTGAAAAACAAGGAGGTTATTATGATGGACCAGATGGCGATTTCGAGTTACTTAGGGTGGTTTCTAGCGTTATTGTTCGGTTACCCATTTGTGCTCGTAGGTTTACAATTAGCCGTGTACGAAGAACAAACACGAAAGCGTGTAACATTCTGGTTTAACGTGGTATTTGCCGTCGTAATTTTGAGTGTCTTGGCATACCACATGCAAACTGAGATCGTCTATGGTGAGTCTTTGTTAGAAGCGTGGTACTCACTTAACCCAGAAGACCGGCCTAAATAGTATCAGCTATGAACTATAGAACATCTTTCTAGTCATAATTTTATCGCGAACTGAAGTCTATTCAATCGGTAATTCAGACAGGCACTTTCTACATAGGCAAGTGCCTGTTTTTGTTAACCCACTGGTGTCTCTTTTCTCTATATCGAAACACCAACAGTGTGAACCACCAGCACTGATTTCACAAAATGTAGAGCTGCCACACTGAGCACACTCGTGTGTGGTTTGCTGACCAGACAGCTTATCCGTCACATCCGATCGTTGTTTTTCTGATTTATCTTTCCAACCAATAATTTCATCGATTGTTCTTAAACAGCCGCTGCAAATTCCAGCGTTATTTTTGCAGGCTGCGATACATGGTGACTTCATTTTTGTATGCTCAGGGCTTTATTTTTATGATCTAGGCTATTGATTATTTACTCACGCCGCGATTATATACCGAGCGTTGGTTTGGTGCGAGGTCGATTCGGTTGTTTAACCTGTGTAAGTAATGCAATGCTTGGTCAGGGGCAGGCTAAATAGAGAGGAAAGGGCTATTTATCGTCGTGTATTCTTTCTAGTGCTTCCACACGTCGAATTTCTGTTTCGGAGAACGTTTGGTTTCTGAGCGAGGCTATCGATTGTTGTTTTTCTGATTCGTTGCTGGGTTTGCTGTTAATGGCGTCGCGCTTGGCAAGATAATCCTTCATTCTTTTGTCGAACTGAGCTCTTTGAGAGTCTAACTTTGCCAATCGGTCAGCGGCTTCTTCCCCAACCAATTCAACTCGCGCTAAGTGCTTTTTTTGGTCGGAATAGCCATCAAGTGTATTTAATCGTTGTACCAAGGCAGCATTTTTTTCGCTTCGTTGGATATAATCGGGTTGGCTGGCAAGGTATTGCTCCCATTGACGTTGGAAATCGGCTTCACTTGAAGCTTGTTTTCGCAGTTTCAATTTCTCTAGTGCTATTTCGCGAATGAGGTTTTCGTCGGCAAAGTAATCTTGTTGTTTCTCTTCACTAAACAAGCTGTTTTGAACTTCTAAAACCTGCTGGTGAATCGCAAGTAATGCATCGTAATTTAGTTGCTCAAATTCCAAAGGCTCCAACTGGCTGAGGGCTTGTTTGTAAGCAATAAATTGATCAAATGAATCGCTGTTCACTTGGGTACTTGGGTCTAACGTTGAAAATTCAGTACTGCTTTGTTTTATCTCTTCTAATGGCTGCTCTCCCATTGTCGCCAAGAAGTAATCTATTACTTTACGGGATGATTCTTGATCAACGTCAGTACCTTGAAGTGAGCCAAATTTCTTGTTTACTGCATCGTTACCCTCTCCTATATCTTGAGAAAGAAAAAAGACCGCCGCCAGACTCCCCGAGGCGATTATTATTGCGATGAATAAGGCGATCTTTTTCATAATTAAGTACCTTTTTGCATTAGCGTTTACTTTCTTCTTATCAAGAGTACGAGTTACAGCCCTTGATTTTTCAATCTGTTCGCTTGTTGCCTATATACAGTAACAGGATCGGTTTCAAAGAGGTGATGAATACCCAGCAAACCGTTAACTTCATCTAAGTGGTTCATCCTATAGTTATCTCTAATAACCATGCCCAAGCGGCTGCTGCAGCGTCCGACTAGCCCATCGTTAGGTTCGCTAAACGCTAACCCCAATACACCTAAAACCGCATCGGATGGATCCAATACATTGGTTACTGTTGAGGTACCACTCCACGAATAGTAATAAACGCCGTTACTTGCGCGTTTTGCACCTTGGCCACAGCGCGAAGTGGGTACGCCTTCAGGGTAATGCCTATTGAATTTCAAAGAGCCTTTAGTGGTAAGCGATGCCAAAGAACCTAATGGGTCTTGTGGCAGCGATGTTCCGCCAGACAATGCACTAATTAGACCAGAAAGCCCTCTAGTAATTTTCACTGCCAGCGCTTCCGAAATAGAGCCCGATGGTACTGTTCCTCTGACAATATCAGCAATAGTCGAGCCCTTATTGACGCCACCAACACTGGTGACAGAAGCCACCATATCGGGGCGAACAGAGGCTACATAACGTGAGGTAGGGCTGCCGTGGCTATGCCCGATCAAGTTCACTTTTTGTGCGCCAGTTACAGCCAGAATAGCTTCTACCTGCGACAAGAGTTGTTCGCCTCGTGCTTCTGAACTGTTCGTTGCAGAAACCTGTGCGACATAAACCTTTGCGCCACTTTTGGTCAACGCTTGAGGGACGCCGAAGAAGTAATCGACCCCCGCCAGTCTGTCGAATCCAAACAAGCCATGTACAAGGACGATAGGGTAGTGAGTTTGTGTATAACCGGATTGGGTTGCCCCTCCGGCGCTAGCACCAGCCCAACTGAATGCGCTAGCGGAGAGCAATAGAGCGATTGTGAGTATCCTTTTCACTTCGTTTTCCTCTACAAGTTAGACCTCGGATGAGTTAATAAAATGTATACAAATTGTTAATGAAAGTTTGTTTTAAAAATGAGAACTGTGAACGAGACTAAATTTTTGGCGAGTAGAAGTCGGAATATTTCAATGAGAGTGACAATACAAAAATAAATTTATAACAGTGAGTTATCGACTTACTTAAACGTAATTGGGTAGATGTTCGCCAATGATGCGTGTTCGAAGATAGGAAAAATTGAGCTAAAAAATAAAAACCTACTGGCAATGTTGTGTTTGAAACATCACCAGTAGGTTGAGAATGTGAACTCAGATTAGCATTTATAGGTGGCTAGCAGCGTGACACTCTTAGCAGCAGTTTGATGTTGAAGACGTGCACTCTGCTTTCTTAATACTGAAAGCGGGTTGGGCTTGGCAGCAATCGCTGTCTTGCGTGCAACATTCTGCTCCTTTGTCTTCGCAACAGTCTTCATTTGGGTTACAGCATACTTTTTTACCTAACTCTGTTTCATCAGAGAGATAAAACTGAGTGAACTTGTTCAGGAAGTCATCAGCGACAGACTTTTCTGCTAACCCCGTTTCCATAAGCGCTTTTTGCCATTTTTGTACTCGTGGCAGACCACTCAAAAAGTCAAAGCGCGTATGTTGTTTCACAATGTCGGCACGGTGCAACAGGGGCAACCATGCGATGTCTACGTTACTTAACTCTTTGCCATTGAAAAATGCACCGTCAGATAATGCTTTCTCAGCAGATAGAAACTTCTCGGCTTTTTCAAACACCGAAATGAGTTTTGCACCACGTTCTTGCAGTGTTGATTCGTCTTTGCTTCTCATTGTGCCGCATTGAGTCAGGTAGTGTTTTGTTGCTTGGTAGCTCCATGCGCGGTTAATGGCTTTTTGTTCTGGTGTTAATGCTGGTTGCAATGGTGCCTCGATATCGTCGATGTACTCTGCTATCGCATCAGACTCAAACAGCGCTTGGCCTGAATCTGTAACCAGCAAAGGGACTTGCCCATTAGGAGATAGTTCTAGAAACCAGTCTGGCTTGTCTTTTAAGCTGATGTATTCGATCTCATACGGTAATTTTTTCGCTTCTAAAAGCGCGGTAACACGTTGAACAAACGGGCAAATAGTAAAGCTAATAATTTTCATATTGTTGACTCTTTTCTGATTAGTGGGTCGAGAGACCCTAAACTTGTTTGTATAACAATACCCAAGTAACCCCAAGATGCTGGGTTCAGCGAGAATTAACTGGCTTTTAGGCAAGGCACCGATATGAAGATCTAGTCATTCTAAATCAAGAATCGGTAACGCAGCATGAAAGTCAGTTAAACTCGCCCATGGGAGCCTATCTTCTGTCCCATTTCATCGTCAAAGAACTGGGAAAGGACTCGTCATTCCACTGCGTTCTTTTCCTTGAACTGGAACAGAAGATAGAGCTCTGAATCCTGCATCTTGGAGTCACTTGGGTATATGACGAACAGGTTTCAGAAAAGACGAAAAAAAGACGATTTTTTAGAAAATTAAATTAGGTCAACAGATCCTAGCAACTCTTACAACCTTTTGATTTTGAATCACAATCGATTAGACCCCCTTGTTTGTTCAAGGTGAGGTGACAGCAATCTTCAAATTGTTTCCTGAGTTCTTGGCGTGCTTTCGATACTCGTGACTTTAATGTGGAATAACTGATGTTTTGAGAAAGAGCGACCGCTTTTTGAGATTCTTGCTCAATGTCCACCGCCCAAATTAATTGGGCACTTTGCTCGGGTAAATTTTGTATAAATGGTAACAAGCACTTAGAGAACTCTTTTTGCATTTGATCTGTATCTTGCTCATACCAAAGGTCTTTTTCTTCTATTGCTGACTGGCGCTTTGAGCGGCGGTAGAAATCCATGATGGCATTATTGGCAATTTGAAATAACCAAGACTTTAAGCTGTCCCAGTTTTGGACTTTATCCAAATTCTCATGTGTTTTAATCAGCACATCCTGCAAGATGTCATCGACATCATCAGGGTTAGGTACTCTGGAATGCAAAAAGGCTTTTAACCCCTGCTGATATTCGTGCCAAATCGTTTCTATATTCTTCATTTCAGTATTCACATTTTGAGTGCTTAAGGCTAACGGCTTCTAGCTTTCTTGAACGGGCTCAAAGTCATTTTTTGTTCTGTTCGCAAATGCAACTAAAGAGAGCATAACGGGCACTTCGACCAATACACCCACGATAGTGGCTAATGCTGCCCCCGAATGAACGCCAAACAAGCTGATGGCAACGGCAACAGCCAACTCAAAAAAGTTTGATGCTCCAATCATTGCACCTGGCGCTGCAACACAGTGTGGCTGACGTGTCTTCTTCATCCAATAATACGCGAGAGCAAAGATAAGATACGTTTGAATGAGTAACGGAACAGAAATGAATAGGATGTCTACTGGATTACTTAAAATGGTGTTCGCTTGAAAACCAAACAGTAAAACAACGGTGCCGACTAAACCTAAAATTGATAAAGGTTTAATGGCTTTGCCAAGCTTATCTACTTTGGTTGGGTCATTGAGCACTTTTCGGGTCATTGCCCCCGCGACCAATGGCACAATGACGAAGAGAGACACAGAAAGCAGAAGTGTGTCCCATGGCACCGTTATGTCTGTCATGCCCAGAAGAAGAGCTGCAATCGGTGCGAAAGCGACGACCATAATGATGTCGTTAATCGCGACTTGGACAATGGTGTAATTCGCATCCCCCTTGGTAAGTTGGCTCCACACAAAAACCATGGCTGTGCAGGGGGCGACGCCAAGCAAAATCATACCTGCGATGTATTGTTCTGCTAAATCCGAAACAATCCAGCTCCCGAAGACATAGCGCATGAAAACAACGGCAAGCAACGCCATAGTAAAAGGTTTGATTAACCAGTTAATGACAATGGTGATCAACAACCCTTTTGGTCTTTTATGAACACTTTTGACTGATGTGAAATCGATTTGCATCATCATTGGGTAGATCATTAGCCAAATGAGAACAGCAATAACCATATTAATTTGTGCATACTGCATAGCGGCTAGATACGAGAAAAGCTCTGGGAATAGGTACCCACTCACTATGCCCAGAATCATTCCTAGACCAACCCAAACACTTAAAAATCTCTCGAAAATTCCCATGGTGAATCACTCTTCTTTAGATAAAACAGACGCGCATTTGCGTTTTACTACGCAGGCTTACGTTAGACGAACTAAATGACAATTTGATGGTGTCTGGGGACATCTCAATATGCATCAGTATGTCATCTACTCATTCGTTAAAATTGCATATATGTATATCCATATATTATGCTTATCATATTGCTTGTCAAACTTTAAATGATGACGTGATGATGTCGTATGCTACTTGACGATAAGTTTGTATTTTTCGGTATTTTGAAAGGAGATCTGCCTTGAAGGTGTATTTCTTCTCCCTTGTCATAAAAGATTAATAATTTTTAATAAGTTAGCGTGAGTCTATAAGCAATAAGGATTTTTGGGCAATAGAGGTCTGCTCATGCGGGTCTCATCGGTATTAGTACATTTGCAAAATAACGATATTGTAATTACATTGAAATCATCTTGTAATATTTAAATGGGTGGGAAAATGCAGCATCAAGAAATGATCCAACATTCACATTTTGGCGTGATCAGCCGAACCGTACTGTTTTCACTCATATCAGTCATCGGTGTTTTGACGCTCATATGAGTTTAGAAGAAAAGTGAAATGAGATTAGAAGAGAAATAAACCCCAGACTTCGATATCGAGCTCTGGGGTTTTTTATTGCCTGTTACTTTGAATACCGCATACGCATTAAGCCCAGTAGTTATTTGCAGCGGCAACCGTTTGAAAGTTTATTGCAATAACTTGAGAGGCGGCGATTAAGTTCTCGGCATTGTCAGCGTAGATAGGTCGGATCTTTTCTCTTACTTCTTCGGACGGTTGCGTGTACTTAACCCCCATCCTCGACATTTTTATTGCAAGTTGGTAGCCATCTTCAGGCGTACTCGTTTTTAATGTCGCTAACCATTTATCACTCATCACTTCTTCCTTTTTGTATTCATTTTTCTCGCTCACTATATTGTTAGTGTGCGAACAGTATGTCAACTAATAATAAGCTTACGAATATTTTGTCTATGATAGTGTGCATGCGTATAATGATGGTTACGAATGAAAACTTGGAGAATCGGGTGGCAGTAGCAGAATTAGATCGACAGCTGTGTTTTGCTCTATATTCAACATCCAATAAGCTGACATCAACGTATAGGGAATTACTAGAACCTCATGGTTTGACCTATACGCAATTTGTGGTGCTGATGGCATTGTGGAAAGAAGATGAGATTTCAATTAGTCAGCTAGCGAAGACAACAGAACTCAGCAAGGCAACCATGACGCCGCTGTTGAAACGAATGGAAGAGAAAAACCTTATTCGTCGGGAGCAGCTTGCGAATAATGAACGCCAAAAATCCATTGTACTAACGGATTTAGGGAGGGAGCTTTCTCAAAATAGCTCCGACATTACAGATAAGGTTTTTTGCTCAACCGGGTTAACTCAGGAAGAGGCAAATTCTATGATCCAGCTGTGTAAGAAGGTCAGAATACAAACAAACGAATAAAACTTGCTAATCGATACAGGCGTATTCAATTGCTGCCCGTGCTAAAAGCCGAGTGGAATCTAATATTGGGAGCGGGGAGTTTTCGTCGCTCAGTACAATGGGAAGCTCGGTGCAACCCAAAACAACGGCTTCACAACCCAGAGATTTAAATTCTTCAATCACCTTAAGCAAATATTCGGTGACATGGCTTGGAGTATGACCAAGTACCAGTTCATCCATGATTAAACGGCCAATCTCTTTTCGCTGCAATGCATTGGGCAATACCACGTCTATATCTACGCTTCGCATACTATTTGGGTAGACATCGCTTTCGGTTAGCCATTGCGTGCCTAAAACGCCAACTTTACGGTAGCTTCGATGTTTGGCGTATTTAGACACCACATCCGCAATATGTAACCAAGGAAGTGATGAGGATTGCTCTACCAAATCGAAAGCTTGGTGAATGGTATTGTCCGGGCAAATAACAAAATCAGCGCCAGCGGCCTTGAGCTTTTCAACGGAAGTTAACATAAGGTCGGCAATGTGTTTCTTCGACCCTTGATTCAGAGCATTAACATATAAAGATAGAGAAGGGGTGTGCATCGCGATATCTGGATGTTGATAATGCCCCAATTTGGCAATGCTTTCGCTACAAATCGTTGTATAGCAGAGCGCAGCGCCTTCTGCTGAGCAACCAACAATTCCAATGCTCTTCATTTCCGATCTCCTTCATTGATGTGTCTCCTGCCTATAAATAGACATGGGGATGTGTCGTTTATTTTCAATACAAACGTGCTAACAAGGTATTAATCTAACGTTCTCAAACAAGCCTGAAGGAAAAGAAAATGAAATTAAAATATACGATTCTCTATGTAGAAAATGTGGCAAAAACACTGGCGTTTTATGAACGCGCCTTTGGGCTTTCACGCGCCATGCTCCATGAGGGGGGAGACTACGGCGAGTTGGATACGGGCACTACGACCTTGTCATTTTCGTCGCTTGACCTGATGAGTAAGCTTGGAAAAGGGGCTGTACTGCCCAAGCGAGGACACCCCAGTTTTGAAATAGCATTTGAAACGGATGATGTCGCGGAGTCGCTACAGCAAGCCTTGGATGCGGGCGCAGAACTTGTTCAGCCTGTAGAGCACATGCCTTGGGGGCAAACTACGTCTTATGTACATGACATAAATGGCTTTCTAATTGAAATATGCTCACCAGTGACTGGGAGCTAGGGTCTGTTGATCTTTCGCGGTTAAATTTTGTTCGAGTTCTATGCCTTTTAATCGCGGCGCAAGGTGTGACGCCTAGTATTCTAAGCAAATAGCTTGCAACAAAGAGTAAAAGGCATAGAGCCGAACCCTTCGGGCAGCAATTTGTGGATGATTTCTACTGTGTTATCGCTCATTGATGTAGAGTAACTACACCGAATAAGTTCTGCGTTGCTTACATCACCCACAAATCGCTGCAAAATTCATCTCGAAAGGTTAACAGACTCTAATACCCATCATCAAAAAGCTGTGCTTTGATGTCTTCTCGATTAAAAAGCTGAGTTGGCGTAACACCTAACCAGCTTTTAATCTCACGGCACATATGAGCTTGGTCTGAATATTGAAAATCGTAGGCAATGTCGGAGTAATTTCCGCTCAATATTATCGCTTTGGCACACTGGCGAACTCTGGCTAGTCGAAACCAAAATAGCGGTGTTTGATCGGTGTGCTTTTTGATGGTTCTTTGCAGCGTTCTTACATTTACACCGAGCAATGATGCTATTTGATCAATGCTTCCCATTTCCTTACGAATGCATTCAAGTGCTTCAGCAACGTTTGAGTTAACTGTGGTTGCTGATTCAATTCTATCAATAAGTTGGCCTTTTGAATCCCAGCATTGAAGCAGTTTACCCGTTTCAACGTTGGAAACATTGCATCCTGGCTGAAGTCGAAAACCCACCATTGCGGTTCCCGCGGTTATATCGATTGGTGCAGTATTCGTATAAAGAGGAGAGACATTGATTTGGGCTGGCGTATTATCCGTGAGCGTAACGATGACATCCTGACATCCATCCGGAATGATGAAAGCTCTTTTATTTTCAACGGCTTTTGATTGCCATGTGTCTATAATGTGGGAAGAATACATGCGCTATTTGGGTGTCTACTGAACTATAGTAAGGTTAACACATCATCGAATCTAACATAGAGATAACGTAAGTGAACGACGATATTGCAGTGATCCACGATATTCAAGCCAAAGAATTTCGAATTGAAGTCGCCCCTGAGAGTTGGGCGAAAGTAACCTATCGCCAAGAGGGAGACGTCTTTTTTGTTGATCATTCCTCTGTCCCTGAGTCGTTGAGAGGTCAGGGTAAAGGCGCTGTGATGATGGAGGCAGCGTTGCTGGAAATTGAAAAGTTAAATGTGAAAATAGTGCCGGAATGCAGTTACGTTAGGCACTATGTCAACAAACATGAAAACTGGCATCATTTACTGGCTGAGTAAACTAATCCGTTTTTCTTTGAAAATACGAACAATAAAAAAGGATGGGATCCCATCCTTTTTTGTTTTCGATAGCTCTAAGAATTGAGTAAGTAATCCAATCCGCCCTTAATTGAAGCGACTTGCGCATCGTTACATTCTTCGTCTGTCACTTTCGGGCTGTCGGGGTACACTTCCGTTGTGGTGCCGTATTCACAACCAGTAAAGCCGCTGCACAACCCGAGTTTACTGGTTGGGTAATTGATCACACCATGCTGCACGACGGGCGAGCCGATAATGTTTCCATTATCGTCTGGTGGAGCAATATGAGTGACTTTTTCGACCGCTTGAATGATGGCAGTTTGAAAATCTTCGTTTGGATTTTCTGTATCTCCAACCAAGTAAAAGCCATCTGGAACCAGGTCCTCTATGTAGTCTAAGCCGTCGCGTGCGGCAAGCGCGGGACGAAACTCTGATTCGTCTGTGTCTGTGGTTTCATGCAAATCAATATGGGCATAGATGTCGACACCAAGTGATTCCACCATCGACATTAGGTTTGCCGATTCCTCTGCAGGAGAATCTTTGTAAAAGGAGCGATTAGGATCCACTGCGTTTGGATTCCAACGGTTTATGGTTTCGTAACCCCATGGGCTGACACAAGGAGCAACAACAATATTAAAGTGCTTTTCATATTCATTGCCGAGTAGCGCTAGGAACTTAAGTGCACCATGAACACCGCTTGTTTCATAGCCATGCACACCACCAGTGACCAAAATGGTCTTGCGGCTAGCATCCCAAGTTTTACTTTTTACCGCGTATAGTGGGAATTGCTCTGGGCTATAGCTAAGTGCACCATATTGGAATACATCGTACTGATTACGTAGCGCATCAATTTTAGTGACGACGTCACTTTTGTAGCTGCGCTTTATTGAAACTGAATCTAGCCATGCTTTTTTTTCTTCTTCTCCCCAAGCTGTTCCTTGAGTGCCAATAGGGTATTGGTAGCCACTTTTCATTGTTCACCTACACGTTTATTACGATCCATTTGTAAGGCAACAAGTATACTGCAGCCACCTCAAGATACTAGGTTCAGTAAACTCTGAATCCTAAATATTGAGATAGTTGGGTGGTGGGTATATAGATCGGCTCTACTAACAAAGACGCCCAACGATATTGGAGCAATACCATTGGGCGTCTTTGTTAGGGAATGACTGGAAAAGCAATCTTTCTTAGAAAGCCAGAAAGCCTATTGAGTGACTATTTGAAAGGTATTCAGCTCTTTACGGCTCATATAATGCATATTATCTGCATCAGCCGATTCTAGAGTGAAGAAATAAAACTCTTCCGGTTTAGGAAGCTCAATGAGCTTGTAAAATTGAATATAGGGTTGATGGTCACGGTGAGTTTTCGGTAACTCATTTCCCTGATAGTCACCAGAAGCCCAACTATGAACACCAATATAAGCGTTTTTGTCTGCGGTTCGAGTTGTACCTGCTAAAAACAGATCCGTTCCACCAGAGGCGACACCACCTCGCATAACGTTTCCTTCATCGTCTTTTTGATTTAACGTTCCAGAAACGTGCGTATGTAACTTTAACGAGTGAATCAGTGTTGCGAGCTTCAAGTTGGTTACATCGTCTACCGAACCACCAACGTCTAAAAAGATCAGTTTATTGAGGTTGGGGTGGTCGTCCAACATTTCTTGTGCAGCCAACAGTGTTCCATCACATATTACGCCCGTTATTTCGGCTGTTGAGCCCGACTCCATAACGCGAAATATCGTGGCATCCAAATTACTCATACCAACTTCTTCCAATAATTCTGGCGTACAGGTTGATGCGTATTCCTTGGGGGGTAATTCAGCGTATGCAAAGTTGGACAACCCAAAAAGTGAAGCAAGAATAATAGTGCGTAAGCGCTGTGGCTTTGGTTTTAGAACGCGCAGAGGATTCAGAATGCGCAAGGGGATCAAGTGGCATAGCGGTTTCATGATGATTATCTTCGTGTGATAAAAGGACAATGTTTTTTTAACAGATCACAAGGTGAGAAACTATCAGCGTGGTGTAAGCCTTTGTCAGGATTATAAACAATGGTTTTTGTATCCAAACTATTCAAACGAATGACTTGTCTTTAGCTTGCTTGAATATTGATGAAGCAGGCAGTAATGGTACTGCCTGTTATGAGGAGATAGACACGATCTAAACATCGTAAAATGGTGCGGGGTCGACTTCTATGTCTTTGGGCGAGATAGCGCTTTCAATTTTAATGTTACCATTCTTAAGATCAACAAATGTGACATCGGTAAAGCGCTTAAATTTACGAGAATAGAAGCATTTCACCACCGGTTTAAGAGGTTGTTGGCTGTTCGAAGTCCAAGTTATGCCTACTCGACCATCGCTCAATTCCACTAACGACCCAACTGGGTAGACACCAATACAGTTGATGAATTTGTATACCAATTCCTGATCGAGGTGGAAAGGGGTTAGGCTCAGCAGTATCTTAAACGCTTCGGCTGAACTCATGCCGGCCTTATAACAGCGATGTGCAGTAAGGGCATCATAGATGTCAACAATACAACTCATTCTACCGTGAATAGGAATCTCGTCGCCTTTCAAACCATTTGGGTAACCATTGCCATCAAGTTTTTCATGGTGCATTAAGCAAACATCTCTGCTGACTTGGTTTAGCCCCTCGACATTATCGATGATCTCACCTGCATAGACTTGATGAAGCTTCATATGCTCAAATTCTTCAGGCGTTAATCTGGCTGGCTTGTGGAGAACTTTATCATCCACTTTGATTTTGCCCACATCGTGAATGATTCCGCCAATCGCCATATCACGAAGCATCGTTTTGTCCATGCCCAAGGATTTGCCAAACGTTACCAGTAAACATGCGACATTAACCGAATGTTCGAGCAAGTAAGTGTCTTTGTTTCGCAGGGCGGAAACACATTTAATAGCATCGGAATCAATTAGCACGGTTTCAATGACATCATCAGCCCATTCTTCGAGCGCATCAACCTCGAAACTGTTTCCTTCAAATGTCTCCGTCAGCAATTTCTGCGCTAAACCTTTGGCTTCGGCGATCAGTTTTTTCGCTTTGTTTTGTCTGATCTCGCGGCTGGGCATTTTCTTTGAGCGTGCTGGCGCAGCTTCGCTAGAGGCTTTCTTTTCGTCTGAACTGTTTGTATTGGCAACGGGTTTGAAAACACAATTGCTAGCGGACAATTTTTCATCCACCCAAGCAAAACGAACACCACTGTCCACAAGTTGAGCAATGGCTTTTTGAGTTGATACACGGCCAGCATTAGAGAGATTTACGCGCTCACTTTGCTCAATTCCCGTTACAAACATCCCTATATTTAGATGTTCAATTGCGATCTTTATAGAATTTTCAGGTTTGTATTGCATCAATAGATAACCAATAATCGCCGCTAAATTAAGGAAAATACATGCTTTGCTATCAGTATTTTTGTAGTCCTAATACGGCTTAGTTGAAATTGTTCTGAATCCCGAGATTCCATGCTCGGCACACAGTCAAGTTTAGGTGATCTCTCGCAATTTTGGAGAGAGCCATTACAAAAAAACAAATCTTTATTGAGATCTATATCTTGTTTCTCATATATGTGATGAGCTGATTAATAAAAATGAAACAATGTAGTGGAAACTTACTGTTGTTATAAGCATTAATATAAGCGGTAGAAAAGTCACATGTTTTACGTGGGTTCATATGACTTTGCTGTTTAAATAATGTTTATCTAATGTATTTTGAGTGCATATTTATGTACCAGTGATGAACTTTCCCATCACTTTTTTGAATCCAAAGATCGTTGTTATAGAGCTCTATTTTTCCAGTCACTGAAATATGTATTGTGCTTTCATCAAATGCCTTCAATTTAACAAAAGGATCGGCAGTGATTAAGAAGGGGGGTGTGTCATTGAGTTTTTCACCTTCAACAACGAACTCACCACCAACAATATAGTAGTGGTAAATAGGATCGATAGAAGGGTCACTTGATATAACTTTATACCCAACAAAAGAAAAAGGTTGTTGAAGCGGTTGATTCACAACTTGTTTGTCTAACCGGTTTGTCGGTGGAAGAAAAATCCACGCAGAGATTAGACCAATGACCAAGGCTACCAAAGAAAGCCCAATTTTTAGTGCACGCATTGTTTACTTACTCAATGCTTTGAGATGTATTAAAACATCGCTCAATGAAGGCATAACATGATGCCCCATGGCTCTTATTTCTGAACACGGCTGCACTAAATCAGGAATTTGGAAGGTACTCATGTTTGCTCCAACAGCAGATCGTACACCGTTATTGGAATCTTCAAATGCGAGGCAGTGCTTCGGATCAACCGCAATTCGATTTGCTGCTAATAAGTAAATCTCTGGATCGGGCTTACCATTTGTTACTTCACAGCCTGTAGTTACGTTTTCGAAGTATGTATCTAGACCAGCCAAACGCAGTTTGACTCTTGCGACTTCTTTACCTGTTGATGTTGCAACGGCCAACTTAATATTTTTGCTTTGAAACCACTCCAAAAGGTCGAACACCCCTTCTTTGACTGGGATAGCTTGATGCATGACAATATCGTCGTAGTGTTTTTTCCATTCACCATGCAACTTGGAATATTCGATATATTGGTCATAAGCTGCACGTAAAGTTTGTTCAATACCCGCTGAATTTCGCCCGATGATCGAAGGATAAACATCGTCCAGAAACGGAATATCCAATGTATCGCATGCCTGTTTAAAAATGGACATACACACACGTTCCGTATCGAGAAGGAGCCCGTCCATATCGAAGATTGCTGCTTGATAATTCATATATGATTGAGTTAGTTGGGATTGAAATCACATTGTGACACAGATTATTACAAAACCGCAGAAAAAAGTGGCCTATCACCATAGGGTGTTGATGACCCTTTCCACACCTTTAACACTTGGTATAGAGCAATAAATACCAGCGTTAACATCCCCCTGAATTCAGATGTTATGAGCGGGTCTTCTAATTTGTACTTCAAACTTGTATTTGTCGGCTCGGTAAAGAGTTTTACAAAATTCAATAGGGGTGTTATTGGCGGCCATCATTTTACGTTCTATCAATAAGCCAGCACTATAAGGGGCAACATTGAGTAGAGCGGCTTCTTTAGGCTCGACGACCGTTGCTTCAATAAACTGATCAGCTTGATTTAGGGACAACTGGTAGTCGCGTTCCAAAATAGTGTAGAGCGATTCGGACGTAAGCCGTTCTGGGTCGAATTTAGGCAAAAGTTGGCATGGAAGGTAGACGGTTTCCATCGCCATCGGTAGCTCATTCGCGTAACGAATTCGTACCACTTTATAGACCAGCTCTGAAGGTGAAACGTTAAGCATTTGGCTTATTTTTGCACCGGCAGAAATCGTTTCAGTGGAAATGATTCGGCTGGATGGTTTTAGCCCTTTTGCCAACATCTCTTCCGAGAACGAACGCAGTGATAGCTGTTTTGTTTCTGGTCGATCTGCTACGAAATTTCCAGCACCAAGCTTTCTTACGATCCGCCCCTCAGCTTCCAATTCGAGTAAGCAGCGCCTTAACGTCTCCCTTGCCACATCGAATCGCTTGCTGAGTTCACGCTCGGAAGGCAGCCGCATACCCGGCGAACTATCCGCAATAAACTTCATGAGCTCGTTTTTAACATTCGCTCTCTTTGTCATCAATATTCCCTTAAATCGGTATAGACCAATAACGCCATCCTAATGAACGTTAGCTCATGTCTCAACCCATCAATCGTTATTATTTCGTGAAAATACTAATTAAAGTGATTTTTGTATCAATAGTGAAACACTAAAGAGATGTGAAGGGATTGTAAGAATAGACCATGTGATCTAATTCTATAGGTGAAGTATTGAGCAGAATGCTTACAGTGAAGCTCAATATGCAACCTACAATTAGGGTTATGGACGAAAGGGAGAATGGACATGATTCGTAAATCAGTAATGAAAATCGCCACACTTTCTCTGGCTGTAATGTTTGCCAGTCAGGCTTCAGCAACAGTCACGGTGCTTGGATGGCCTGGTGGCCCAGAGGAAACGGCGTTAAGAAAAGCCATTGAAATGTATAACGCGCAGAGCAGCGTGAGTGAAAATGACAAAGTTGAAGCGTTATTTTTCAACCGCGAAGGGTTCTGGGATAAGTTGCAATCCGATCTTGCTGCTGGAACCACAGAGTTTGATATTAATCTTACTGCGACTTATTCACTTGGTCGCTACTCACCATATATGGAACCGATTACGCTAACCACAAACGAAGCGTATGACGATAAAGTACTTGCCACCATGCAATACGAAGGTAAGCAATATGGTGTTCCTACTGACCTGTCACTTCATTTCATGTACTACCGTTCCGATTTAATTGACATATTGCTTTCGAATGAAAGTTGGAAGAAAAAATACCGTGCACTTGCTAAAGAAGAGTTCGGTAAAGAAATGGACCCAGTTGCGCCGCAAGATTGGACATGGGACGACTATAAAGTGACGGCGCAGTTTTTTGCCAAAAGACAGAATTCTCAGAGCCCCGTTCGCTACGGTACGGTTTTACAAATGAAAAACTTATTGTTCAACATGATGGTTTGGCATTCGGCGGCCAAAGCGTATGGCGGCAATTGGTTAGATGCAGACGGGAACGTGGTGGTGAATTCTGCGGGATATCGCAGTGCGCTTGAGCGATACCGAGACCTTTACGATGCAGGCACGTCTCCAAAAGATTCACTCTCTTATGAATATGCAGAAGCCAACGCTGCGTTTGGTGCAGGCCAAGCAGCGACAATGCTCCAGTGGAATGCTGCGGCAGGCGACTTAACCGACGCCAGTAAAAACCCAGCCATTGCAGGAAAAGTAGGTATTGCACCACCACCCAAAGGACCAAATGGTCGATTCACTCATGTTCATGGCCTTGGTTTTGGTTTGAACAAAGCATCCACCAACAAACCTGGAGCACTTAAGTTCTTGAATTGGCTTGCGACGGCAGAAGCAGCCAAAGCCTATGCAATGGCTGGCGGTAACCCTGCGCTGAAAGAAAACGTTGTTGACGACATCGTTGCGCAAAGACCGGATCTGAAAACATTGGGTGAATACGCGGGCAGTTACGGCTTCGTAATGAATGGCGGTACATCTGGCAATGCGCTGACGGTCTATGAAGTGCAAGCAAGGGAGTTTACTGGGTATTGGGCTGATCAACAGAGCTTGGATCAAGCCTTAGATAATACCGAAAAAGCCATGAAAGAGCTGCTTAAGTAGCGTACGCAAGTAGCGAATAATCGGAGGCAGGTGATGCTGTACTGCCTCCCAGAATAAGAGTGGATAGTATGCTTCAAGCCCCTAATCACGATAAACAAAGCCGACTGTTTACGTTGCCTTTGGTGTTGTTCCTGATTTTATTTCTGGGATTTCCTTTGGTTGCCGACCTCGTATACAGCGTGTCGAGAGTCACATTTGAAAACCTTCGTTCCCCCGAATTACAAGGTTTTAAGAATTTTGTTGATGTTGTTAACGACCCGCTGTTTTGGAAGGCAACCCATTTTTCATTCAAATTTGGTTTTGTTACCGCACTGATTGAATGCAGTTTGGGATTGTTCCTTGCGGTGTATTTAGCCCCATTGCTGAAAAAGCACCCTTGGTTGATGGCAATACTTATGATGCCAATGATGGCAGCGCCCGCTTTGGTCGGGTTGATGTATCGCCTTGTGTTGCATGAGTTTGTTGGTCCTGTTCCGTTTTACTTGTGGGAATGGTTTGGCGATAGCCCTGCATTCTTAGATGCAAACAATGCCATTTACACATTAATGACCATCGAGATCCTGCAATGGACGCCTTTTGCCGTTCTTCTGTTTCATGTCGCCTATCAAGCCATACCTGAAGATGTTCGTAAGGCAGCCACATTGGATGGTGCCCATGGTCTGAAATTGTTTTGGAACATCGAATTGCCCTTTATGAAGCTCGCGTTATTTACCGCACTGTTTGTTCGGTTTATTGATGGATTTCGAGTGTTTGACAACGTTTATGTGTTAACGGGCAGTGGCGCGGGGGGCTCGACCACCAGCCTTTCTATATACGTTTATCTCGCGTTCTTTAAGCAAGGCAATATTGGTAAAGCGGTGGCGGCTTCCATGTTGCTATTGTTTGTGACTTTTGCGGTGCTCTTTGCACTCAATTACTTCTCTTCGAAGAAAAAAGGAGCGCAGTAATGATAGGTCGTTGGATTATATTTATTGTCGCAGCGTTGTTGATGAATTTCCCCGTGCTTGTCACTTTGCTGACGTCGTTTAAATCAAACGCGGAAATCGCAAGTAATGCCAGCTTGTGGGTGGAAAACTGGACAATGGAAAACTACGTTCAAGTGTTTGCCATTTCCGATCGTTTCGATGTTATCGCTTACTTAATGAATAGCGTTGTGGTTGCAACAATAGGGGCGGTATTGCCGTTGCTGTTTTGTTTTCCAGCCGCTTACGTCATGGTGCGAAAGGGCTACGGTACACGCATTCTTATGCCGGCCGTCATTAATCTGAGAGCGGTCCCCCTTATTATTTTCGCGATTCCTCTTTATATGATGTATCAACCTTTGCACTTACTCGATAGCAAATTGGGATTGGGTTTGATACTGGCGATTGTGAACTTGCCTTTGGCGCTCATGATGTCGATAAACGCCATTCACGACATTCCAGCCGAACTCGATAAAGCCTCTTTAGTGGATGGTGCAAGCCCATTTACCTTCTTAAAGAGTGTCGCCATTCCAATGTCCAAACCTGTGCTAGCGACTACGTTAATTTTCGGTTTCATTACAGCATGGAATGAGTTTCTGTTTGGATTAATGCTGACAACCAAGGATGCCGTGCCATTAACGGTTGGGGCTTCGTTCTTCTTTGCAGCTGGGGGCGGTGGCGTCCAATGGGGAGTAGCCGCAGCCGTAATGGTGATTGGCACGTTACCTCCGACTTTATTGGGGCTTTTGATTTATAGGCAAATTGGTCAGTCCGTTATGGGCGGTGCAGTGAAAGGATAACAGTATGAAAAAGGATCATAGTGAAGCAGTACCTGTAATTAATGCGCTGCGCGGTGGGTTGGTCGTCTCTTGTCAGCCAGTTGAAGATAGCCCTATGGATCGCGATGACATCGTACTTGCTTACGCAAAAACGGCGATCTTAAGTGGTGCGAATGGGTTACGGATTGAAGGGGTGAATCGCCTTGCATTCGTACGCCCTAATGTTGAGGTGCCAATCATCGGGATTGTTAAGCGCGATTTTGAACAGTACCCAGTAAGAATTACGGCCATTGAGGAAGATGTGCTCGGCTTAATCAACGCAGGTGCAGACATTATTGCGATAGATGCGACGATACGGAAGCGACCGGTCCCGTTTGCGGAGCTTGTCACGATTGTTCAATCGCAAGGGAAGTGCGTAATGGCGGATTGTTCAACGTTTGAAGAAGGCGTAATGGCCGCGGAATTAGGATGCGACTTAATCGGTTCCACATTGTCTGGATACACCACAGATAGTGTTCCAAATGACCCCGACATTTCCCTTGTGGAGAAGTGGGTTGAGCAAGGATTCAGAGTGATGGCTGAAGGGCGCTACAACTCGCCGAAAGCCGTCGAAAATGCATTAAAAGCAGGCGCGTGGAGTTGCACTGTTGGCACAGCCATTACCCGACCAGAGTTGGTGACAGAATGGTTTGTTGATCATGCTCGATCAGGGTATGAACAGAGGACAAACAACCAGCAAGCCAACTCGATAAAGGGTTGAGCTGCGAGACTCTTTAAGCAACCAAAAAATTAACCAGCCCAACAATATGGTCTCCAATAGAACGAGCAGCCAATAAAAAGAAGTAAAAGGAAAACACGATGTCATCACTTCGATTGCAGCAAATAAGAAAAACGTACCCCAATGCAGAGCAAGAAACGCTTAAGGGGATCAATATCGCTATAGAATCAGGAGAGTTTCTTATTCTGGTTGGTCCTTCTGGCTGCGGAAAGTCAACCTTGATGAATACGATTGCAGGACTAGAATCCATTAGCTCCGGCGAAATTTTTATTGATGAACAGGAAGTGAGCGCAGTCGAGCCAAAAGATCGAGACATTGCCATGGTCTTCCAGTCTTACGCGCTTTATCCAAATATGACCGTGTTCGACAATATTGCTTTCGGGCTGAAAATCCGGAAATGGGAAAAAAGCCGAATAGAAGCTGAAGTTCGTCGTGTTGCCGATATGCTGCAAATCGACCATTTATTGGATCGCAAACCTGCGCATTTATCCGGTGGTCAGCGTCAGAGAGTGGCGATGGGGCGAGCACTTGCACGTAAACCCAAGCTCTACCTGTTCGACGAACCCTTATCAAACCTAGACGCCAAACTTCGAGTGGATATGCGTACGCAAATTAAGCGCTTACACCAGCAGCTGCAAACCACCATTGTTTATGTAACACATGACCAAATTGAAGCCATGACGCTGGCTGATCGCATTGCGGTGATGAAAGACGGCGAAGTGCAGCAGCTTGGCACACCTAAGGAAATCTATAAGCAGCCTAACAATCTGTTTGTGGCCGGATTTATGGGTTCACCCTCGATGAATTTTATTGAGGTAACGGTAGAACTTGATTCGTCTGATAACCCCTTATGTCAGCTTAACGGAGCGCAAGGCAGCAATAATCATATCCAGCTACCTGTTGGGCTTCGAAAGTATGATGGTGAAACACTTATCATGGGCGTGCGACCAGAGGACATTCAAGCGGTCGAACCTAGCGTTGTTAATGCGTTGTCGCTAAGCGCAGAAGTGTTAGAACCAACCGGACCTGATGTGCTGGTTACGTCAAAGATAAACGAGATGGAAATTATTGCGCGCTGCCCTGCGGAAGCTGACCTGAAAATGGGCGAAGCATTTTCTGCGGTATTGGATATCAGTAAAGCGGTATTCTTCGATAAAGCGACTGAATTGAGAATCGAAACCTAGTGAGTAAAGGTTGCTTGGGTATACGTGTCTCTAGAGCCAAAAAATCTCAAGAGACACGGTCATATTTAGACGAACCCTACCAATGCTTTTTTACGAGACTCTTTTATGTACATGGCTCTTATGCACATGGTTCTCGTACACATGGTTCTTTATATACATAGCTCTTATACACATAGCTCTTATACACATAGCTCTTATACACATAGCTCTCATACGCAAAGCATTAGCCGGTACAGAAGCCTTAGTAGGTATCAAAAAGCCCCGACTGATAATCCCGGATGGTTTGCTCGATTTCTTCCATCGAATTCATAACAAAAGGTCCGTAGTGAACAATGGGCTCATCAATAGGCTGCCCAGCAAAAATTAACGTTCCTGTTTGCCCTTGCGAACGAATTTCCACGGTTTCTCCGGCAGACAATAATGCCATGTCACCTTGTTTAACAAGACGATCACCAACGGTTACGTCTCCTTTGTAAGCATAAACCATCATGTTAAATTCAGCAGGCGTAGCCAACGTGACTGAAGCGTGCTGTGGGGCGCGCCAATCGGCTACAGTTGCTGGTACACCGGTCTTACTGAGCGGTCCTTGTAAAGCTTCGCCATCTACGACCAAATCACCAGCAAGTAACCGAATCAGGCTACCGTTCTCCGTGTCAAACTCTGTCACCATTTCGGATTGGAAGTCGAAATACTGAGCGGGTTTCATTTTGTCTTTCGATGGTTGGTTTATCCAAATTTGGAAACCATGCAAATTGCCGTCTTCCATAATGGGCATTTCGCTGTGTATCACGCCTCTGCCGGCGGCCATCCACTGTGCTCCACCGCTTTTTAACTCACCGACGTTTCCCATGTGATCTCTATGCTGGAAATGACCTTCCATCATATACGTGAGTGTTTCAATGCCTCTATGCGGATGCGGTGGGAAGCCGCCAACGTAGTCTTTTTTGTCGTCGGACTTTAATTCATCAACCATCAAAAACGGCGAGAACGCCTGATTGTTGAACCCAGCTACACGGCGAATTTTTACTCCATCTCCATCGGATGTTGCCTTTGAAGAAATGATCTGACGAATTTCTCTGGTGGACATATTTCACCTCATATGAACTGCGATTAATGCTGCCAGTATAAGGTGCCGACATCATCAAGATGATAGGAAGACTTTGAGAGAGTTGTTCGAAAAATTTGAATGACAAGGAGGGGCTTGTCATTCAAAAATCGCAGTGCTTATTTTTTATTGCCTTGTTTGTTAGTTCCGATTTCCCTGTTTTCTACTTTTTATTACCTGCTTCTGCGCCTTATTTTCTGTTGATCCGCCATACCGAGAAAACCACTAAACCCATGCCTATCGCATGATAAATCGTAAAGGCTTCGTCGAGCAGCGTGATGGCAAATAGGGCAGTAATGGAAGGACCGATGTTGCTGGTGACGCTCAAGATTGAAGGGGTTAAGCGAGCCATAGCTGCCGCCATAAAATAGGAAGGTACAACGGTGCAGAACACTCCAATGGCAATACCAAGAATAACCAGTTCTGAGCTGAGTTCGGACAGTGCCACATCTTGATAAAAGTGCTGACCCATAATCGCCACACCAGCGCTTGCCATACCGACACTGTTGAACAGTTGGCTACCCATATTGCTGATGAGCTTTTTGCTTAGAATCAAGTAGATTGCAAAAATCAGTGCTGAACCCGCCGCCATCAAACTGCCCAACCACACTTTGTCGCCCATGTGCTGCATATCGTGAGTTACGATAAATGCAACACCGACGTAACCCAAAAAAATCGCGGTGAGTGTTTGCGGCTTGGGTTTCTCCTTCATGAATATCCAGCTGATCGCGACAACAAATGAGGGAAATAGGAAAATCACCAATCGCTCCAGTTGCGCTGAAATGTATTCCAGAGCAAGGATGTCGAGCAGGGCAGCGAAGTAGTAGCCAAGCACACCGATCAGCGCGGCTTGCCAACCAAATTTTTTAAGAGATTGTCGAGATGATTGGTTGCGACACAGCCAGAAAAGAATAACCAGATACAAAGGGAGCGAACTCAGTGCTCTCAGGCTCATAATAGACGTGGCATCGCCACCAAAATCATAAGCGAGCTTGATTAAGACTGGCTTAATCGAAAACATAGCGGTGCCCGCCAAAGCAAACATAATGCCTTGTCGATACTGTATGGATGGTTCTGATGTTGCTGTGGTGCTCATTTCTCTTTCCCTAGTGTAAAAGCGTTCCCTAATGTAAGAACGTTGGGCTGTGAGAAATGGCACTTGATTCCGGCTGCTTCACTCACAGCCAGACATAGAAAACTCTACCGACTGATTGGCATTAGTGAAAGGAGCCAGAGTGATAGAGTGCAAGGGTTCATGGGTAATAGACCTTAATAGTTAGTCACTTTTTAACCTACCGAAGCCCATCCATGATGGCAAGTGTTTTATGCAAGGTAATTAACTTGTTGCACAGTAAAGATCAAACAAAGGCCACTGACGTCGCCTTTTTTTCTCGTTACTATAAATCCGCAATTAAGTTATTGAGCTGATTGCGTAATACCCAAATGGGTAGTACTCAAGGATCTTGAGGTCGCTTGGGTAGATAAATAAAACACAGGTAATTACCGATGAATATAACTAAAGAAGAGCGGGAAGCCGTTTACAAAACCATTTTTTGCCGCCGGGACGTTCGCAGTGATTTTAAACCAGATACCATTCCTGAAGAGGTGCTTATGCGTGTGCTTACCGCCGCGCATCATGCTCCTAGTGTCGGCTTTTCACAGCCATGGGACTTTGTATTGGTTACCGATCCGGAAATTAAATCGGCGATAAAACGCGATTTTGAAGCAGCGAACGCACTCTCAGCAGAGCAATTTTCTAAAGATAAGCAGTCGCAGTATAAATCCTTCAAGTTAGAAGGAATCATGGAAGCGCCAATGGGGATATGCGTAACGTGTGATAGAGAACGAAACGGGCCAACTGTGATTGGTAGAACGGTTAAACCAGAAATGGATCTGTATAGCACGGTATGTGCTGTTCAGAATCTTTGGTTGGCTGCGCGAGCGGAAAATCTAGGAGTTGGGTGGGTGAGTATCCTCAATGATGACGCGTTAAGGGAAACACTCCGCATTCCTGAAAGAAAAGCCATAGTCGCGTATTTGTGTATCGGCTATGTTGATAAGTTTAAAAGTAAACCAGAACTAGAAACCGCAGGTTGGCTGCCTAGAAGTAGTTTGGATTCTGTGATCCATCGCGATCATTTCAAACGCTAGTTTTAGCTAAGGAAGTTTTTGAGCTTTTAATGTAATGAAACACGGGCCTCCCGTGTTTCATTTAGGTTCCCATGCTTCGTTATACAGCAGAGGCGATGTCATCATTTGGCTTATCTAATTCCAAATTCAGCGGAACTTGAATGGTAAAGTGAGCACCTTGTTTTTGTTCAGTTATGCATTGAATGTTGCCTTTTAGAAGCTGGACAACCATGTTGTAGATAATATTAGCCCCTAAACCACTGCCGCCGCCACCTCGCTTGGTGGTGATGAAAGGTTCAAATATTTTATCTTTGACCGAATCAGCAATGCCTTTTCCTGAGTCTCGATAGTCCATGTTGAGCAACTCATCTTCTACCGTGATATTAATAAAAATGTTTCGTGGACCGTCCCAATGATCAAACCCGTGGCGAATGCTGTTAGTGATTAAATTGGTGAATATCTGAATGTATGAACTTGGATAACTTTCAATATCAATGTTGTCTGGACATTCAAGGTGAACAACCGCTTTGGCTACACGAACCTCATGAGATAAAGACAACAGAAGTTTTTCCAAAATGTCTTTCATATTGAATTGGTATGCTGTTTGGCTGGTTTGATCGACGGCCACTTCTTTAAAACTACAGACGAGTTTTTCTGCTCTTTGCAGATTGGTGGTCAAGATTTCCGTTGACTGTTGCAACGACAGCAGTGCTTTGGAAAACTGTGCCTTTGAGAGGTTACCTGACTCAAAGCCTTTGAGTAAAGATTGAACATTTTCTTCAAGGAAACTGGTTGCGGTGACGCTGATCCCGAGCGGGGTGTTAATTTCGTGGGCAATGCCGCCCACTAAACCACCGAGTGAGGCCATTTTTTCAGCTTCGACAAGGTGTTGCTGTGTTTCTTGCAGTTTCTTCAAGGTAAATTGGAGTTCTTCGTTTGCCGATTCGAGAGACTGGGTACGTTCCTTTACTTTCTTTTCTAAACTTTGATTGAGTGATTCCAATTCCAGTTGAGTTTCGTTGAGTTGAGTTACGTCGGAACCAAAGCACAGCACTCGGTTAGACTGATCATCTAAGCTGACAAATCGCCAATGAACGGTCATGGAATTACCATCATGGTCTTGGTTGGTGACGTCAAACACATCTGAAGGTAGCTTTACGATGATCTGGTTTTCTTCTTCTGGTGTCCAATGGTCGTCGGCAAAAACACGAAACCAATTTTTATCTACTACATCATCGGGATTACGTCCGCAGCGTTTGAATGCTTCTGGGTTTAACATTTGAATGTTGAATTCTAGCCGATCGACAACGCAGAGTAGGTTAGGTGAGTTATCAATGATGGCAGCATTGTATTGCATTTGTTGGATCAGGTTTTGTTTGTCTCGGATCTGTTGGGTGACATCCGTAAAGACATAACATTTACTGCCACCTTCCAAATCCAGTTCTTTGAAGCCGATGTAGGTATTTTGCCTCACTAGTAAAGAGTGTGGTTCAAACACTTCTTTTGATGTGCTCCCTGAGACAAACTGGCTAAATTCTGGGCAACGACGCCACCCTAAATCACATAGGCAATCCACAAGACCAAACGGTTGATGCTGCAATAGCCCATCTATTTCGCTTAATCGCTCCCCAACAATTCGATGAAACGGAGGGTTGCTCGAAGCGAGTTCTCGTTCGGTATTTATAATGGCAATCCCATGACCGATAGAATTGAAAGTGGTATTTAGGTATTCCTGAACGCGCTGTTTCTCGAGTTCTGATTTCTTTAAAGAAGTGATTTCAATACCACTCATAACAACACCTATTTGGGTGCCTTCTGTATCCAGTCGCGGTTGGTATTGAATGTTAATGAATCTTTTATGGTCGGTTTCGGTAGGCAATTCAATTTCGAAACTGATCGATTCGCCACTCAGAGCTCGTTCAAGCAAAGGGGCTGCATTGGCGTAAACAGGAGGAGGCAATACCTCTTTTACTGTTTTATTGAGGACTTTGTCGCTGGTGGAATGAATAAAGTCCAAATACTGTTGGCTGACAACGATGTACCTTAAGTCACTATCCAATACCGCAACCATAATAGGGATGCTGTGAAATACGCTGGCAAGAAGTGGAAAGCTCATAGAGCTATCGACAGCATCCGTTGCTTTTGGCGGCATAATATTCCTCAATCCCTACAAGATTCATCGATCTAAAGCGTGTACGTTCCTAATGATAAAAGTTAGTCGACGAATTGCACTTACACAACTTGATCAAGAGAATGAGCTTGTATTGAATTACAACATTCCTTCGGTAATGATGAAATCAATAATAGTTTCTAACCCTATGCCTTGTTTAAGGTTGGTAAATACGTAAGGCTTATTCGGTCTCATTCGCGATGTATCCCTATCCATAACCTCCAATGACGCGCCCACATAGGGGGCTAAGTCAATTTTATTGATCACCAATAGATCCGAGCGAGTGATCCCTGGGCCGCCTTTTCGAGGGATTTTTTCCCCTTCAGCAACATCAATGACGTATATGGTTAGGTCCGCTAACTCTGGGCTAAACGTTGCGCTAAGGTTATCGCCACCGCTTTCTACAAACACCACATCAAGGTTTTTATGTCGCTTGGCTAACTCATCAACTGCCGCCAGATTCATAGAGGCATCTTCACGTATTGCCGTATGCGGGCAACCTCCGGTTTCGACTCCGATAATTCTGTCTGGTGCGAGTGCTTCTGCTTCTGTGAGTATTCTCGCGTCTTCTTGGGTGTAAATGTCGTTAGTGACCACGGCGATGTTCAGCTTGTCGCGAATATTTTTACATAGGATTTCCAATAAGGCCGTTTTTCCAGAACCTACCGGTCCGCCGATGCCTATTCTTAATGGTTGTTTGTAGCTTTCCATATCTTTAATTTCCTTTCTGTTTTTCGCTTAAGAGCGAAATAAACGGGTGTATTGCGTTTCATGTTTAGAGCTCGCAATGGCTAAAGTAGGAGTGCAAGCCGAGATGTCATGGTCTTCAATTGTGTTTGAACGCTCGATGGCATCAGGGAACGCACTCGACAGTTCAATCAAGGCTTCTTGTCCCGCAGTTTGACCGAGTGGGATAAGTTTTACGCCAGCCATGACGGTGTTTTCAGCCCATCCCCATAAGTAACCTTGAAGTAATGTTTCTTCTGCAATTCGCCAGTGGTGCGCCGCTAAACAAAAACCGTGCAGCTGATTAGGGTTATCTAAAGCGGCGTCTTTAGCGACTCCGAGGTTTCTTAGTAACCTGAATAGTGCTTCTCCGCGCTGGCGCTCTTCGGCTCTGAATTCATAAGACTCACGGCATGCGAATAGATGAGCATTCCAGTACGCAATCGCATCGTGATCTTGTTGGGCTACTGCGCGGTAGAGTCTTCGGAGAACAGGGAGCTCCAAGGTCGTCATTGAGTGGCTTAGAACAACGCTTAGCCAATTCACCATATCGTTTTTGTTCTTTACCCAATTCGCTTCTACCGCCCACTCCAGCCCTTGAGAGTATGTAAAACCACCAATAGGTAGCGAAGGGCTAAAGAGCTGAAAAAGTCGATAAAGTGCAACATTTGCCGAATGCTCATCGTTTGGTGAGTTGTCTTCAATTGACATAGGCTTGTGCCTGCTTAGCTAAAAGCGACGAACAATAAGCTGCCTGCGGCAATCCCCCACGATGCCCAGCGAGACGAGACTGCATTCCCAATATGGTGAGATAGAGCAATTAACACGGCAGCACTAACGAGCATTCCGGTGCCAAAACCAACAATGTTTCCTGAGGCTTCAACGCCGTGCGCATACCCATGCATTGCAAGCAAACCAAAACAAAGTGCGGTCAAGCTACTTGACCAAGGCTTGAGTGTATTCTTGGGTGAGCACAAGAGTATGGCTGAAACGACGAGCGAGAATGCGATCACGATTTCCATGTTGGCAAATCCACCAAAGAAATAGCCAGCGCTTAACCCTGCGGTTAAGTTCGCCAGTGCTATGGCTGACAGCGTGACTTTGGCCGTGGTAGCCAGTTGGCGTTCAATTAACAGCCCCATTGCAGCGAGCATCAATAAGTGGTCGATACCAAGAATCGGATGCAATAAGCCGCTAAAAAATGATGATGAGGTTGTTACATGCTCAGCATGAATGGCGTGTGCCGAAGCGGGAGTTATCATAAGTAAACTGGTTAAAGCGGCAAGCGAATAAAGTGTCTTCATAATGTTAATCCTTTTAATGAGCGCTGGTTTTAAAATGAAATTGATGGATTCAGTGTTGGTGCGAGCCATGAGATCCGTGTTGATGTCCACCTGATGATCCCCCGTAAGCGCCATCTTCCGGCTCAAATGGCGCCATTTCTGATTGCACTTTTCCACCGAGCCCTTGGATCATGTCGTCGAGTACATGGTCATGTTGATACCGGAGCCAGTGATGTGTCACTTGCAATGGCACATGGCGATTCCCCAAGTGATATGCCATTCGAGCGAGTAACAAAGGGTCGTCACAATAAATCGTGGAAACAGGTTCCGGCGCAGCCTTGATTTCTACTACCTTTCCGCATTCGCTTTTTAGCTGCATACCATCTCTAAGCGTGTGACCGCGAGGAATGAAAAGGCCGGCTTCAGAACCATCATCCAAAACAACGCGTATGCGGCTTTTGATGCGTTTTTCAATCGGTAAGCTAAGAAAACCATCAGGGGTATTCGTGAGAATGTTGTTTATCTGGGTTAGCTCAATCACTAGATGTATCCTCGATTAAAATAAAAAGTAACGCTGAGCCATGGGCAGCACGTTGGCAGGTTCACAAATCAATAATTGACCGTTTGCTCTGACTTGATAAGTTTGGGAGTCGACTTCAATATTGGGCTGCCAATCGTTAAGTTTCATGTCGGCTTTTTTGATAGCGCGACAGTTCTTCGCGATGCCAATCTGGCTATTGAGGGAAAGCTTTTCTTTGATGTCTTCATCAGCGGCTTGTTGAGAGACAAACAACATGGATGTCGAACTCGACGCTTTGCCATAGCTGGCAAACATCGATCGATAATGAACAGGCTGAGGGGTAGGGATAGAGGCATTTGGGTCGCCCATTGGGGCCATGGCTATCATTCCCCCTTTGATGATTAAGCTTGGTTTCACACCAAAAAATTGCGGTTTCCAAAGCACTAAATCGGCTAGCTTACCTACTTCAATCGATCCAACTTCATGCGCCATTCCATGGGTGATTGCAGGGTTGATTGTGTATTTGGCTATGTAGCGTTTAAGGCGAAAATTGTCGTTGTGATCGCTGTCTTCAGCTAAAGCGCCTCGTTGGACTTTCATTTTGTGCGCAGTCTGCCACGTACGGGTGATCACTTCTCCAACTCGTCCCATTGCTTGGGAATCGGAGGCAATCATTGAAAATGCACCTAGATCGTGAAGAATATCTTCCGCTGCGATGGTTTCGCGGCGAATGCGTGATTCAGCAAATGCCACATCTTCAGCAATAGAGGGCGAAAGGTGGTGGCACACCATCAACATATCCAAATGCTCATCCACCGTGTTGATGGTGTAAGGCCGAGTTGGATTAGTCGAAGAGGGCAGTACATTGGATTCGCCACATGCACGGATGATGTCTGGCGCATGCCCACCACCGGCCCCTTCTGTGTGGTAAGTGTGAATTACTCGATCGCCAATCGCACTAAGCGTTGCTTCGACGAAACCGGATTCGTTCAAGGTATCGGTATGAATAGCCACTTGCACATCCATTTCTTCAGCAACATTCATGCAGTTATCAATGGATGCGGGTGTTGTCCCCCAATCTTCGTGGAGCTTCAAACCAACCGCGCCCGCGGCAACTTGCTCTCGTAACCCTTCCGGTTGGCTGGCGTTACCTTTACCCAATAAACCAAAGTTCATAGGAAAAGCATCCAAAGACTCGAGCATGCGGTGCATATTCCAAGGACCAGGAGTACATGTGGTGGCGTTGGTTCCAGTGGCTGGTCCCGTTCCTCCGCCGATCATAGTGGTGACTCCGGATGCGAGTGCTTCTTCAATTTGCTGTGGGCAGATGAAATGTATATGTGAGTCGATACCGCCTGCTGTTAAAATCGACCCTTCACCTGCGATGATTTCCGTTCCGGGACCGATGATGATATCTACATTAGGCTGCACATCTGGATTGCCTGCTTTACCTATCGCAACTATGCGGCCTTCTTTCACGCCCACATCGGCTTTTACAACGCCCCAATAATCAAGGACGACAGCGTTGGTGATAACTAAGTCGGGCGTTTCTGCTGATGGGCGCTGGCTTTGCCCCATGCCGTCGCGAATGACTTTTCCTCCACCAAATTTCACTTCATCGCCATAGGTCGTGAAGTCTTTTTCTACGGCTAGCCATAAATCGGTGTCGGCGAGTCTTAACCTGTCCCCAATAGTGGGACCAAACATTTCTGCGTAGGCTTGCCTTGAAATCGTTGCCATTAGAACTTCCTTGTTTCTTGTTTTTCTTCTACCCAAATAGTTCGAGGTCACTTGGTTATTTAGAGAGCGCCTGAGTATTTAGAGAACATTTGGGTGTTTGAGAACACGTGGTTAAATACTCGACCGCTTACAAATTTAAACGCGTCCCATCACTTTGCCTTGGAACCCATAAATGGTTTTTGACCCCGAATACTCGACAAGCTCAACGGTGCGTGCCTGGCCAGGCTCAAACCGAGTAGCGGTGCCCGCAGGAATATTGAGTCTAAAACCGCGAGTAGCTTCACGGTCGAAGTGAAGGGCATCATTCGCTTCATAGAAATGGTAGTGAGAGCCAATTTGTATGGGGCGATCACCGTGGTTTTGCACGTTGACAGACACCGTCTTTCTATCGCGGTTGATCACCAAGTTTTCGTCTGGGGTTTGTTGTTCACCCGGTATGATTTCATCATTGGAAATGTCGGACAGGGTTCGCTGGCAAATTGGGTCGTGTACCGTGACCAGCTTGGTGCCATCTGGAAATGTGGCTTCAACTTGCACATCGGGAATCATTGAAGGGATCCCCTCCATCACGTCTTCGACCGACAACAGTGTGCGCCCAAAGTCCATTAATTCGGATACGGTTTTCCCTTCACGTGCACCTTCCAAGATGGCGCTACTGATAAACGCGATGGATTCTGGGTAGTTCAGTTTTAGCCCTTTTTCTTTGCGCTGAGATGCCAGCATTCCAGCACAGAAAATCAGCAGTTTATCCTTTTCTCTGGGGGTGAGTTCCATTCTTATCCCTTTTCATTGTTAACCCTTAGGTTTCTTTATTACGTCGCCCAAATCCTTGGCACGACAGAGGGTTTTAGCCCCCAATGTTCTCTTACCAATGCTCTTACTTGTATAAAGGCACCCATAATATCTTCAGACCATTTACCCAATGCGCGTACGACGATTAAATCCTCTAAACACGTAACAGCGATAACCAAGGTGTTGGGCTGATTTTCCTGCTCTTCTTCAATGGACTGGAGCAAGGCTTGTACCAACTTGAGCATTTCATCGTCTGCCCCTGAAATATACAAACTCCCCATGGTGGGGTTTCCTTGTAACCCATTGTTATAAAAAAGCTTGTCTCTACCTTGATAATCAAGTCCTTCGATTAAATAGGGCTTGTTATTGATTAATATCTCAGTTCTTCCTGATAGTTTTCCTTTTAGGAATCCCTCATTCAGTGCAGGGCGACCAAAACAGTGCATTTCCCATCCCATAAATTGGGCATTTTCTTCAAGTTCTATTCGGGTATTTAATCGGGCAATGGCGCCAGAAAAATAAATGTTCTCTAAAGGAAACCATTCTAAGATTGCTCCGTTTTCTACTTTTAGATGAAGGTGTTGAGTCGCTGTACGGTCATCTGATAGGTAAAACTTTGTCGCGCCTGGTGTGGTAATTAGAGCGTGTGAGCCCGATTCGACACGAGTGGCGATGGTGAGCGAGTCGCCACCCACCACACCACCGGGTGGGTGAAGTAAGTAGCAATGACAAACCTTCCCTTCAGGGTAGAGAGGGCGCTGAACAGCAAGTGGTCCTCGCTGTTCGCGATGGCTCAAAATGGTTTTGTTTTGGGTGGGGGAGAAAACCAAATTCAGGCTGGCTTGCCAACCCGAAGAGGAGGACAAAACTGATGTGATACCGGCCTCAGCCTTATTAGAAGTTTTTTGGTTGAATGCAAACGTCATACAGTCAGGTACTCCGAAATCAGGTTATCACTGAGTTCGTCCATGTTGCCGGACGCGACCATTCTTCCTCTGTCCAACAGCATAAACCGATCACCCACTTTTCTGGCGAACGGCAGTTTTTGCTCAACAAGCAGTACGGTTAGCCCAAGCTTTTCGTTAAGCATGCGTATGATGTCGCCAATCTCTTGCACGATGTTGGGTTGGATGCCTTCTGTGGGTTCATCCAATATCAGAAGCTCTGGGTTCACCACTAAGGCTCGCCCGATGGCAAGTTGCTGTTGTTGACCACCGGAGAGATCACCGCCTCGGCGATGCTTCATCTCTTCGAGTACGGGGAAGATTTCATAGATGAAGCTTGGTATTTTTCGGTCACTTTTATCCCGAATGGGCAGGCCGACGGACAGGTTTTCTTCTACGCTGAGCATTGGAAAAATCTGCCGACCTTGAGGAACATACCCAATGCCTAGCCTTGGTCGATCTTCGGCGCTTCGGTGGGCAATGTTTTCACCATTCAGTTCTATTTCGCCGCTTCTGATAGGGGTAAGCCCCATAATGCATTCCAAAAGCGTGCTTTTACCTACACCATTTCTGCCCATCAAGACGGTGCACTCGCCTTTGGGAATGGTCAGACTCAAGTCCCATAGGGTGTGGCTTTCGCCATAGTATTGTTCGACGTTCTTAATCTCTAACATTATGACTCCCCCAGATACACTTGCTTGACGGTTGGGTCCGACTGCACTTTGTCCATACTGCCTTCTGCCAAAACGTGCCCCTGATGCAACACTGTTACGTGCGATGCGATTGAGCGAACAAAATCCATATCGTGCTCGACTACTACCACCGAATGTTTGCCAGCGAGACCATTCAATAGCTCAGCGGTTCTGTCCATTTCTTGATGAGTCATTCCCGCGACGGGTTCGTCCACCAGTAAAAGCTTGGGGCTTTGCATGAGTAACATGCCTATTTCTAGCCATTGTTTTTGCCCGTGGGATAGGTTGCCAGCAGAGAGAGTCGACTGATCTTTTAGATGGATCAGCTCTAATACAGATTCAAGACGATCAGCTTGCTCGGCATTCAGTTTTGCTGTGAACGTGCCCCACAAACCTCGAACCCCAGTCATCGCGAGTTCCAAGTTTTGCCAAACAGAGAGACACTCGATCACCGTGGGTTTTTGGAATTTACGACCTATGCCAGCGTTTGCGATGTTGGCTTCATTCATTTTGAGTAGGTTGAGATTGGAACCCAACCATACCTGCCCACTGTCTGGTTTGGTTTTCCCTGTGATGATGTCCATCATGGTGGTTTTCCCCGCTCCATTCGGGCCGATGATGCAGCGTAACTCTCCCTCTTTGATATAAAGATTGAGGTCGTCAATGGCTTTAAACCCATCAAAGCTTTTGTTAACACCTTCAAGGTAAAGCAGAATGTTATGAGTCGTATCGACGAGTGGGTGTATGTTCGGCTGCATAAAGCTAAACACTTTGTCGCGACTCATCAGTTCAGTGGTTAGCATTAGGAGGTCTCCTTACTTGCGGTAAGCCGTTTTTTCAGTGATGGAAAATTTGCTAGCGCGCCAACTACACCTTTAGGGAGATACAAAGTAGAAAGAACGAATAAGCCGCCAAGGGCAAATAGCCATATTTCTGGGAATTCGACGGTAAACCAGCTTTTGGCGTAGTTGACCAAAATCGCGCCTGCGACTGCGCCGTAGAGTGTTGCCCTTCCTCCGAGTGCCACCCAAATTACGATTTCGATTGAGTTGATAGGAGCAAATTCACCGGGGTTAATGATGCCTACTTGTGGAACGTAAAGTGCGCCAGCCAACCCTGCGATCATCGCGGAGAGAACAAAAATGCCGAGCTTGATGTTATCGACATCGTAACCCATAAATCGGGTTCGGGATTCGGTGTCTCTAATGGCCAAAGCAACGCGCCCTAATCGGCTTTGAATGATCACTTTACATAAGATGTAACAAGCAATAAGAGCGATGCCTGTACACATAAACAAAGCCAGTTTTGTGGCGTCTTGTTGCAAACTGAAACCGAGAATGTCTTTAAAGTCGGTAAGGCCGTTGTTTCCGCCAAACCCCATCTCATTTCTAAAGAATGCCAGCATTAAAGCGTAGGTAAGTGCTTGAGTCATGATCGAAAGGTACACTCCCGATACACGAGATCGAAAAGCAAGGTACCCAAAGATAAAGGCTAAAGAGCCAGGAACAAGAAGCACCATAAGGGCTGCGAACCAAAACTGATCAAACCCTAGCCAAAACCAAGGCAGTTCTTGCCAGTTTAAGAAGACCATAAAATCGGCCAATACCGGATCGCCATAGACACCGCGATCGCCTATCTGCCTCATGAGGTACATGCCCATGGCGTATCCACCTAGAGCAAAAAAGGCGCCATGACCTAAGCTGAGTATGCCAAGGTACCCCCAAACTAAATCGACAGACAGGGCAAGTAATGCGTAGCTGAGGTACTTACCCATCAATGAAACGGTAAAGGTTTCGATATGCAGTGGGTGTCCTTGTGGTAATACTAGATTGCAAAAAGGCACCAGTATTAGAAGCAACGTAATAGTGCCAAGTGTGGCTTTGCTGCCTTTGTCGCTGCTTAGTGCATTCAAAATGATTGAGTTGGTTGGTGCAGTATTTGAATTTTTCATAGTGATTACCCCTCAGCCGCACGACCGCGTTGTGGAAATAATCCACGTGGGCGTTTTTGAATAAAGAGGATGATGAAAACCAAGACCAGTATTTTCGCGAGTACGGCTCCCGCCCATGGTTCCAGTATTTTATTGAAGACACCTAAACTTAGACCCGCGACCAGAGTTCCCCACAAATTGCCAACTCCACCAAACACCACCACCATGAATGAGTCGATGATGTAGGCTTGCCCCATATTAGGACCGACATTGGTGAGCTGAGACAATGCAACGCCGGCTATTCCTGCGACTCCCGATCCCAATCCAAATGTCATGATGTCGACTCTTTCTGAGCGGATACCCATTGCTTTAGCCATCGGCCGGTTTTGAGAAACGGCGCGTACTTGCAGACCTAACGGCGTTTTCTTCAAAATCATCATGAGACCCGCAAATGCAGCAATACAAAATAGGATGATGTAAAGCCGGTTGTAGGTGAGGGCGAGCATGGGGTTGACCTCCAATGAACCGGACAAAAATTCCGGTGTGGTGACAGATCGATTGAGCGGTGAAAAAATGGATCGTACGGCTTGCTGTAAAATGAGGCTGATACCAAAAGTCGCCAGCAATGTTTCTAAAGGTCGTCCATACAAATGACGAATAACACTTCGTTCAATCGTAATGCCGACGAGCGCTGACACCATAAAAGCAGCAGGGATAGAGAGGAGCAGTGCTATTCCTGGGTAAGAAGGCATGATTTGTTGAATGACATAAGTCGTGTAAGCACCAATCATGATCAATTCGCCATGCGCCATGTTGATTACGCCCATAACTCCAAACGTAATTGCCAATCCAATCCCAGCAAGCACCAGTACCGATCCTAAGCTCAAGCCAAAGAAAAGTGTTTCAATACCCGAATACAAGCGCTGGCTTTCTTGATATTGCTTTATTGCCTTGTGAGTGGCTTCTAAAACGACAGCATCAGTACTTTGATTTTGCAGTTGATTGAGGACTTGAAAGACAGCCTCTTGTTTGCTTTCGGCGATTGTTCTAATGGCTTCAAGTTGAAGCTCGCCTTTTCCATTTTTAGCCAAATCAAGGTTCAGGCTAAGGGTTAATAGCTGCTTGATCTCAGCGTTTTTCTCTCTCTTTTCTTGCTCGGATATAAGGGCGATTAATGAAGGATCTTTTGTTCCTATTAACTTTTTACTGGCGGCAAGGCGAATGTCATCATTTGGTGAGAGAAGATCTATCTTCGCTAATTGCAGCCGTAAATAACTTCGAAGCTTGTTGTTTAGTTTTGCCTTTTTAAAATCCCGTTTGGTTTGGATAACTGTTTTTTCACCACTGGGAATCTGAACGGCTGTTTGCCCTTTTTTAAACGAGGCGATGGAATAGAGAGTATGAGAAGGGGGCTGAACGTACAGTGAGCCTTCAAGCCATTGGCTTAAAACGGGTTTGGCTAATTCCGCTTGGGTTTCAACCAGCCAGTCCGCGGCACTTTTACGTTCTTCATATTTTCGGCTGAGTAATTTAGGGGTCAGTTCGCTGAACGTGCTTACCTCTGTACTCGCCATACTTTGCGCTGAAGATATACACATCAGCCCAAGTAGAAAGTATCGGAAAAATTGCATTATTGTGTCCGTGCTAAGCAAATAGACCCCTCACAAAGTGTGAGGGGCAAAAATAAATTAATTCGTTCCTGAGCATTTCTTAGTTTCAACGTTGAAACTGCCGCATGAGAATGGCTGTAACCAGCTGGAGTAAAGATCCTTAGAACCTGGTAAAAAGTCGGACCAAGCGTCGCCGGCGACTAACCCAGTCGTTTCCCAAACCACTTCAAATTGACCATCGTCTTGAATTTCTCCAATCAGGACGGGTTTGGTGATGTGGTGGTTTGGCAACATGGTGGAATAGCCGCCACTTAAATTAGGAACGGATACGCCGATTAACGCATCTTGAACCGCTTCGGGTTGTGTTGTACCTGCATTGGTAACCGCTTGTGCCCACATGTTGAATCCGATGTAGTGCGCCTCCATTGGATCGTTCGTGACTCGGTCTTCGTTTTTGATAAAGGCTTGCCATTTTTCTACAAAGTCATCATTGGACTCTGTTTCTACGCTCATGAAATAGTTCCAAGCGGCGAGGTGTCCGACTAGAGGAGAGGTGTCCATACCAGAAAGCTCTTCTTCACCTACTGAGAATGCGACAACTGGGATGTCTTCGGAGGATACGCCTTGAGCACCCAACTCTTTGTAGAAAGGCACATTCGCATCACCATTGATGGTGGAGACTACAGCCGTTTTTTTGCCTTCAGCGCCAAACTTTTTGATATCAGAAACGATGGATTGCCAGTCGGAATGACCAAATGGGGTGTAATTGGTCATGATGTCTTTTGCATCGACCCCTTTGCCTTTTAGATAGGCTTCTAAGATCTTATTGGTGGTTCTTGGGTAAACATAATCCGTACCCGCGAGTACCCACCGTTCCACATCGAGTTCATCCATCAAATAGTCAACGGCGGGGATGGCTTGTTGGTTAGGTGCCGCTCCGGTGTAGAACACGTTTTTTGATGACTCCTCACCTTCATATTGAACGGGGTAAAACAGGATACTGTTGAGCTCTTCAAAAACAGGCAACATGGATTTACGTGATACGGATGTCCACCCTCCAAAGACGACATCGACTTGTTCTTTTTCAATTAACTCGCGGGCTTTTTCTGCGAAAAGCGGCCAGTTAGAAGCGGGATCGACAACGACAGCTTCCAGTTTTTTACCAAGTAATCCCCCTTTTTTGTTTTGCTCTTCAACCAACATCAATACGGTATCTTTCAATGTTGTTTCACTGATTGCCATCGTGCCTGATAGAGAGTGCAGCACGCCGACTTTAATGGTTTCGGAAGCCAAGGTGTGGGATGAAAGTGAAATGAGGGTGCCTAACGCAGCAAGCTTCAATTTGAACGTCATGTTCTTCATGGTGTATCTCCTTATTGTGAATAATTGTTCATCAACAAGAAGCGTGCCAAATAGAAAATTAGGTACAATGTTATGGTAATCTATTGATAGTTAAGGTTTATGGTATTTCTTCCTTTTATGTTTGGTTTTGCATATCAATAGATTAATCTTGAATGCTTTTGGTGCAGTTGCACTGTTAGGTTTCACTAAAATTGTGAAACCAGCACGATGAATATTTCGAAAAGTGAAGGTTAAAAGCAGCTAGTAATTGAGCGGCTGTTTTTAGCGTGGAGTTCGTTGTAATAACGTTTGACTATATCGTTATACACGCCGGATTGCTTCAATCTGATCAGAGTTTGATTGATGGCGGTGGCAAGCTTTTCTGCTCTCGGTGAGCGCTTGGATACCAAAAAATAAAAACGGACATTCTCTTCATTGAGTGGCTGACAAGCAATGTTGTTGGGTAGCGTTACCTGACCAGTTGCGATGCTACCAGCGATAATAGGGGCGGGGATTTCTATTATCTCGCAGCGACCATGTTTTAACATCATGATCATACTGCTTAGCCCTGATTTGTGTGTTGAAATGATCTCGTCATTAAGATGAGTGTGTTTTTCGATGTAATTTTTAATCACGCGCCCATCTGCTTCACATACATCAAAATGTTTCATTTCGCGCAGTGTTGTCAATCTACCCCCCGACATTGGGTTGAAGAGTCCGTTTGGAAACTCGTCTTTAGAATAAAATATGGCGCGAGGGAGGGAGTATATGGGACCAATGAAATAGAATTCTTTCGCTTTCTCTGCACTGTATGTAACGTCTGTGGTGATTTCAAAGCGACCCTCATGCCCAAGTTTCTGTGAGTTATGGAGACATCGCTTATTTGGCATGAGCCTATACTGGAATTCAAACTGGTTCTGGGTTGCTGTGGCTTCCAATATATCTACGTTGACGCCAACCATGTTGCTTATTACTGGTTTGTTTTCTTCTTTTACCGCTGGCTTTTGTGGTACTTCGTAGTAAAACGGCGCCCAAGTCTCCCCGCAAACTTGAACGGGTAGTCTACTATTTATGCTCGATCCTGTGTCGAGATTACCATCAGCCTTCACACGGCTATCTGCGTTTACGATGTTGAAAAAATGCAAAATAACAACGCAGATTAAAGAATACTGCCACAAATACCTGCGCATTTACTCATCCAATAAAAATGTAATAGACCAAGTATAGCCAACCTACTGAGCTGAACAGAAAATAATCCATATCGAAATTCTTTGCTCTATGGGGATATTCTAGAAAAGAACGCTAAACCTGAATGGATTGCCCGTTTGATCAGGTTTACAGCGGCTACACCTCAAAAGTGAAACTAAATAGAGACTATTGGTTATCTTTCTCGTGACTTCTTTGGGTTTTGTCTATTATTTAATCAGTTATAAAAGTGACCAATTGGAGTGGATGATGGAACAGACACCGCGACACATTATGATGGAGCTAGGGTACTTGGGGCTTTTGCCCTTTCTTGGTTGTTTGGTGCTCATGGTGGCGGATATTTCGCTATTTGGGCATACCCCATTGGGGCTTTTTGTTACTTATAGCGCGATTATATTGAGTTTTTTATCCGGTGCTTTGTGGGGAAATGCGATTGATCATTTCTCTCACGCGTTGAGCCGTAATGGAATGCTATTAAGCAATTCTTTCACCTTTATTGCGTGGGCGGTTTTATTGCAATCACCGGAAAATCATTGGATTTCTCTGTTCATGCTGGCTTTTGGGTATGTAGCGGTTTGGTTTACTGAAGCGACATTGCGAAACTCTGAAAATGAAAATAATGCGAAAGGTTACAATGCTCTTAGAACAAGGTTAACCATAGGAGTTGTCGCATTTCATGGGGTTGCGTTAGTGGTATGAATATGATTGTAAATGATTCTCATTGAGTTTTGGTGCTGTGTTGGTATTATCTGACGGCTTTTGGTTATATTCAATTAACCTCAGCCAGGGATAAGGATAAACCTTTTGCATTTAAATCGAAGTAGCGATGTTTGAATGGAGTATCTTTGCTCAGCTTATCCTAAACTGAGGTGCATTTAGGTAAGGAAACCACAATGAGCCAAGTTTGGCATCCACTCACCCATGCTCAACAATCCTATTGGGATGAGTTCTTACACCACCCTGATAGCTCTGGATCTGTTGTAGCCCATCGTATTGAAATTAATGGTCCTTGTGATACTAATTTGTTGCTGCGCGCGATTCGCCAAGCTGTTGATGAAGCAGATGTATTAAACCTATCATTCAAAGTCGAGGAAAGTGAATCTTATCCACGTCAGTCCGTTACTCCTTCGCTGGGTTCGAATGTAGAAATCATCGACCTTAGAACAAAGTCTAATAGTGAAACGTTGGCTAACGAGATGATGCACAGTGACTCAAGTACACCCATTAACCTAACCAACTCTGCGCTTTCTTTACAAAGGCTGTATCTGCTATCTGATGAAAAACGAATTTGGTATTCGCGAGCACACCATATTGCAGTAGATGGTTACAGCATGAGCTTAATCGAGGATCGATGTGCAACGTTATATCGATGTTTTGTATTAGAAGAAATACCACCTGCGGCATACAAAAGGCTCGATACTTACATAAAAGAAGATCATGACTACCTTACTGGGAATCGTTTTGGTCTAGATGAAGCGTTCTGGCAAGAATATATAGAAAATTCCGATCTTGAAAAAGTAGAGAGTAATAGCTTGTGCTCCGATACGGTAGAAAAAAGGTTAGAGTTACCGGATGAGTTAGGCACGGCATTACTGACCTTATCTAAAAAGCTTATGATTGGGTGGACAGACGTTTTACTGCTTCTAACTTCTGCATATTTATATTCCCATTTCCGTAACAAAGAAGGGCAAAAGGAGGATTCATTACCCGTATGGATCCCTTTTATGAATCGAATGGGTAACCCCTGCGCCAATACACCTTCATTAATGGTAAATGCCATACCATATAAAGTGCGTGTTAAACAGAGTGAGGGTGCCGAAGATTATCTTCTGCGATCCGTAAAAGAGTTAAGAAAGCTATATTCACATGGTCGATATAGGTTGGAGAGTAAAAATATACCTGAAGGTGGTCATTATTTCTTGTCACCTTTTATTAACATATTGCCTTTCGATCCACCCGAATTTCACTTATGTAAGACAAATCACCAAGTCATTGCTGGTGGTATTGCCGATGGTTTTAATATTACCTTCCGATCTTCAAAGGATACCTCTGGAATGAGCGTGTTATTTGAAGGAGAGTCGGCACTCTATGATCAGTCCGCAGTAGACGTTCATGCCAATGGGCTGAAGGATTTTTTGTATACCACATTGTTTAATTTTCCTATCAATTAACATCAAATAACCTTTTCATATTTACGAAATATGTTGCTCTAGAATAGGCAGGGTCTATCTCTGCCTAATTTTTATGAGTCTTTAAGGGCTTCTATTCTTTAAATAAAATCCATTAATGATAATAATAATTATTACCAAATATAAATGAGAATGCTTTACATTTGTATGTGCTATCGATAGAGTACAAACCTAAATTCGTCAAGCTACAGATGGAAAAAAGTTCACAAGCATCTGCATATTCAACTCTGATGCTTTTTTACTCTGTCTGATAAGCGGTTTTTAGTCGGAATACTCGCTCTCAAATACGTAACGTAGTGGTTAATGAGAGTCACAAGGAAGTCTAGTCGAATACTCAGCTAAAGAGTCCATCGCCTTTTCACTCATTTGAATAACTTCCAGTTTGGCTTTTATTTTTAGATAAATCGTATTTGAGCGCACCAATTGTTAATGCTTAGTTAAGGAGAATTTTAAATGACAGCATTACGTCCAGCGCAGATGAATGTAATAGGAAACAAAACATTCAAATTGCGCACCTTATCCGCAGTTATTATGGGACTCTGCGTGGGTGGTCAGGCATTTGCAGAAACAAATAATAAAAACGAAGCAAATTCTGAAGAAGGTACTATTTCTGTTGTCACCGTAATTGGTGAAAAAACAGAGCGCTCTATTTACGACACAGGTTCAAGTGTTGAAGTATATGATGAAGACCGCATCAACACAACTCCAGGTGCCACTGAGATTGATGATCTTCTGCAATTAATGCCAAACATCGTTGATTCGGGTCACGGCAACAACTTACCAGCGATTCGAGGTATAGATGGCTCAGGTCCATCATTCGGTGGACTAGCAGCATTTGGTGGTGCTAAGCCAAGATTGAATCTTTCTATAGATGGGCGTTCATTGACGTATTCAGAAGTTGCTTTTGGTCCCCGATCCTTGTGGGATATGCAACAAGCAGAAATTTACCTTGGTCCACAAAGTTACGTTCAAGGTAGAAATGCATCGGCAGGTGCCATCGTCATGAAATCAAAAGATCCTACTTATCACTTTGAAAGTGCTGTAAAAGGTGCAGTCGGTGAACAAAATTATTCTCAGACAGCAGCGGTAATATCCGCTCCTATTCTAGAGGACGAGCTAGCATTCAGATTAAGCGTCGATCAGCAAAAACGTAAGAGTTATGTTGATCTCACGTCTTACGAGCCAGTTGGTGATCCGAGACGAATCGAGATGACAACTGCACGAGGTAAATTCCTTTACGAGCCATCAGGACTTCCTGGTTTTAAGACCACACTGACAGTCGTTCATATGGATACTCGCTCTCCGCAATCTGAAGCCGAGCAAAGTGCCGGAAGTCGTGCTATCTATGAAACTCAGTCGACGAGTGGTATTTGGGATGTTTCTTACGTGTTATCGGATACGCTGATTTTCGAGAACAACTTTGTTTACACGAATCACTCGTATGACCGACTCACCGATCCTGCGGGTAGAGGCGGAAAATTTGACTTCCTATCTAAAAGTAAAGAAATTCAAGTTGAACCAATAGTTCGGTTTAATTCGACAAGTGGAGAAGTTTCAAGCCTCGTTGGTTTGCGTTACTTTAAATCAAATCAAGATGAAACCGTTGATACTCCTAGTTCAGCTTTTCCAATGGAAGACAAAAACAGCACAGTTTCTGCTTTTGCCGAAGTAACATATGCTGTTACACCTAAGGTAGAAGTTGTTGCTGCGGGTCGAATTGAGCGTGAAAACAAAAAACGCTTTGTAGATGACCCTCGATATGCTCTAGATTACGATGAATCTTCCACTATCTTCCTACCTAAGTTAGAAGTTGCTTACAAACCTGAACAAGATCAAACGGTGGGTATTCGTGCTGCAAAAGGCTTTAACTCCGGAGGTGCGGGCTTAGGCTTTAATGGAATTAACTTTGTCGGTTTTACACCTTTTACTTACGAAAACGAATATGTTTGGAACTATGAGTTATTCACTCGTCACAGGTTGTTAGGTGATACTCTAGAATTAACATCTAACGTGTTCTATAACGATTTTGATAACTTTCAAGTTACTCAAACTTCGACAAATGGTGATGTGCTAGTAGATAATGTTGATGGTGCAAGTACTTATGGTGCAGAGTTAGGAAGCCGTTGGCTGACTACAGCTGATTTAGAACTATTTGCGTCACTTGGCTTGTTGAAAACAAACTTCAAAGATCCTGCAGATAAAAAGAAAGAGCTTCCTCGCGCCCCTTCTTTAACCGCGAATCTAGGAGCATTGTACACATTTTATGATGGTTTCGAATTGAGCGGTAACGCGAACTATATTGGCGATTATTTTAGTGATGTTGAAAATACAAAAAGCGCGAAGATTGAAGCATATTGGGTAGCTAATGCTCAGCTTGCTTATGTATTCGACAGTGGTCGCGTAGCGCTATTTGCGTCAAACTTGTTTGACTCCCAAAAAGAAACATTTTACTTTGGTAGAGATGTAACAAAACAAGCGCCTCGCCAAATTGGTGCTTCTGTAGAATTACACTTCTAAATTTTAGATGTAAACAAAAAACGCCTTGCTCAAAGCAAGGCGTTTTGATTGGTAGTAAAAAAGCAGCTTAGGTTATTAACCAAAGATGCATTATTTTTGATTCGTGTGGTTAGGCGGATACTTCACTTGAAGCGATGATTTTTTGCCACGACTCCAATGTTGGTGTCTCCATTAACTGAGCAAAGTTGATATCCAAACCTGCATTTCTAAACTGACCTGTCAGACGCATCATACTGATTGAATCCAAACCTAACTCAATTAAATTTACATCAGGTTTTATTGATTCAGCTGGAACGCCCAAAAGCTGGCTAATCGTCGTTAACAAATCAATACTCGCTTCTTGCTTTGACAAAATAATATCCTTTTTTTTCGGAAGGTTACGTAAAACTTCCAATGTGTGATTCAAAGTCGTCGTACACAATATCATTACTTGATTGTCGCATTCAAATGATTATTATTAGCATTTATAGGAATGCTATGCATAAGTTGCAATGAGTGTGTTTGATTATCTTTTTTCAAGCAAACACTCTCGTCATCAGTACAGAAACATTAGGGAATGAGATGGACATCGTACTCAAGGAAAATGAAGTACAACAAGATTTGCTTTTCGGTTTTATTGAACAGTCTGAAAGTCAATCTGAAAAATTTAAAGATGCCGATATATGGCTGAACACCCCTTTGTGGGGGATTTTATCTGAGGGAGTAGATAAACATCCAAATAAGGTCGCCGTTGAAGATCCTCATGGCGTGCTTTCTTATAAAGAACTGCAACTTGAAGCTGACAAGATAGCAGTAGGTTTAAAGGAGGATGGTTTAAAAGCAGGTGACAGAGTCGTTTTCCAAATTTCGAATAGCCTTTATTTCGCTAAGGTCTTTTTTGCAATACAGAGAGCTGGTTTGGTTCCGGTACTGGCTTTACCTGCTCATGGTGTTGTCGAAATTCGTCATTTTATGAATATTTCTGGTGCAAAGGCTTATTTGGGCTCCAATCTAGAAAATGATGGTAAAGCGATAAGTATATCGGATTCATTATCGGAAGCATTTTCCGACTTAAAACATATTTATATTGCTGGTGACTCGGGCAAATACCGTTCATTACCAAAAGGTGACGTTAACCAGTTTATACCTGAAGAATCAAATCCCGATTTTCCGGCTCTATTTCTGGTGTCAGGTGGGACAACGGGTCTTCCTAAGCTCATTCCAAGAACACATAACGATTATCGTTTTAACATTCAGAGTTGCGCCGACGCGAGCGAATTATCAAATGAAGAGGTTTATCTTGCGGTTTTACCAGTAGCACACAACTTTACGTTAGGGTGCCCTGGGCTACTTGGTGCACTTCAGTGTGGCGGAAAAGTCATCTTTAGTACAAACCCTAGCCCCGACTATTGTTTCGATGTTATCGAAAAAAATAAAGTCACTTCTACAGCATTAGTTCCTGCGTTAGCTCAGTTATGGACAGCAGCTAAAGAATGGGAGAATGCTGACACATCCAGTTTGAGACTTATACAAGTTGGTGGTTCTAAACTTGCGCATTCGGACGCTCTAAATGTTCAACAGGCTTTTCCTGGTGCACTTCAACAAGTCTTTGGAATGGCAGAAGGTCTTATTGCCTGCACGCGACTTGGTGATGATGCTGAACTTGTTGCCACTAAACAGGGACGCCCTGTTAGCCATTGGGATGAGGTACGTGTTGTTAATACCGAGGGGAAACTCGTTTCGGTAGGAGAAGAGGGGGAGTTGCTGACCCGAGGTCCGTATACATTAAGAGGTTACTACCGAGCTGCAGAGCACAATGAGCGTTCTTTTACTGAAGATGGGTTTTATCGAAGTGGTGACCGTGTCGTTGTGGATGAAAATGGCTACATTGTGGTGACGGGTCGGATTAAAGATGTCGTAAACCGAGCTGGCGAATGTATTGCTACAGATGAATTAGAAGAGCAGTTGCTTGCCCATCCAAATGTTGCGCAAATCGCAGTCGTTGCCGTACCGGATAAGCATTTGGGGGAAAGAATAGGCGTAGCGTTAGTCAAGAAAGGTCGAGTGCCGACGCTTCAGGAATTGCGAGTTTTCCTTCAAGAGCAGGGTATCGCTTCATTCAAATTGCCCGATGAACTGAATATTGTGTCCAGCCTCCCTAAAACGGCGGTTGGCAAGATAGACAAAAAGCGCGTTCCCGGTCCCGATGGTAACCCTTGGGTTAATACTTCCATATAACTGAAATTGGGCTGCTGATTTGCAGCCTAATTTAATGCAAAAGCGGAAGTATACTAATTGAATATATATTGATAATAAGATACATTCTCATTTCGCTTCAGGGCGAGAAATTCTATTTTCTCCATATTCTTCAACAGGTAAGGATTGAAGTTGAAAGTAGGAGACAGACAGCAGGGAATGAAATTTAAAGGAAATTAACGTGTCATCTTTAAAGAAGCCAGAAGCTTGCGAAAGTCTTAACGATATCCGAACAGGAATAGACTCCCTTGATAAAGAGATTATTCAACTTCTCTCAAGGCGAATGGGGTATGTAAAAGCAGCAGCGCAATTTAAGCCTAATGAAGAAAGTATTCCAGCTCCCGAACGTGTTGTGGTGATGCTAGAAGATCGAAAAAAATGGGCAGAAGACGCAGGAATATCAGCAGAGTTTGTTGGAACGATATTTCCTAACATCATCGATTGGTACATCAACCAACAAATACAACACTGGCGTCATGAAAGAGGGCTTTCAGTAGAGGAGTCTGAAGATATAGCAACTTGATAATGATTTTTGACATTATCAATCAATAAGCGACTAGAGCACGACACATTATCAATCTCAATGTTTTTACTTTAGTTGCTGAGCGCAAAGACCTGATTTATCGGGCTATTTAAATAGGAACGTCAGGCGCTAATTAGAGTATTAAGGACAATCAGAAATGGCTATACCTAAGATTGCGAGTTACGACTTGCCGGAACACAAAGAATTTCCAGAAAACAAGACGAATTGGGAAATTGACCCTAGTACCGCAGTACTGTTGATTCACGATATGCAGGAATACTTCGTGAATTATTATGAGGTGAACGCCTCACCTATGGTTGATGTTTTAAAAAATATCAATGAACTTAAAAAGAGAGCCAAAGAAGCCGGTATTCCTGTTATTTATACGGCTCAACCTGCCAATCAAGATCCGAAAGACAGGGCGTTGTTATCCGATTTTTGGGGACCTGGGTTGAATGGTGATCATACCCCAGTTGTTTCCTCCCTTGCACCAGAAACAGACGATATTGAATACGTCAAATGGCGTTACAGCGCGTTCAAGAAAACACCATTGCTTGAATACATGCAAGAAAACAACAAAACTCAGCTGATCATCTCCGGTATCTACGGTCATATTGGCATTTTGTCTACAACGCTTGATGCTTTTATGCTGGATATTCAGCCATTTATAGTTGGGGATGCCATTGCGGACTTCTCACGTGAAGACCATGTTCACACATTGAATTATGTTGCCGGCAGAGCGGGTAGCGTCAAAACACTTGGCAAAGTTATGAGTGAAATACAGACCACCGAAGGCTCTGTACTTAGCCTCAATGTATTGCAGTCTGACGTAGCAGAAGCATTGGGTGTTTCTTCTGATGATCTTGATGTGAATGAAAACTTAATGTTTGTGGGACTGGATTCCATGAGAGCAATGACACTTGTTGAAAAGTGGAATAAGCAGGGGGCCAATGTTTCGTTCTCTCAACTAATTGAAGCGGTGTCACTGCAAGAGTGGTGGCAGGCTATTGAACCAACTATCAATCATAAGAAAGAAGAAGTGTCAGCATAACCATGTTCACATGAGGCAACATGAGCTTCTCCAGTTATACACAAGAGGTAAACCAATGAGCGATAATCCAGAGCGCTTATATCCGATGTTATTAAGCTTCGTACGTAAGGAATACGTATCTAAAAACCTTCTACGAGTGACGGTAACAGGTGAAGACTTAATAGGGTTCCCTGAAGATCAAGGTGGTACCCATATAAAAGTATTTTTCCCAAATAGGGAAAATGGGATATTGCAGCTCCCGTATAGGGAAGGTGAAACGGTTGTATGGCCAGAACATAAACCAGTCCCTAGAGCATATTCAGTCAGAAAATACCGTGCGGATGTGAATGAACTTGATATCGATTTTGTTACTCATGGTGAAAATTCTCCCGGTGGTGGATGGGCACTCAAAGCAAAAGAAGGTTCTCAAATCGGGCTTGTCGGTCCAGCCGGACCAGACCCGTTGATTGAGCCCGCTGATTGGCACATTTTTGCTGGTGATCTTACCGCAGCCCCTGCTATTAGCGCGATTTTGGAAGTGTTACCGTCTGACACTGTTGGCTATGCGTTTATTGAGATTGATGATATTGAAGACAAACACGACATCAAGCACCCAGAAGGTGTTGTTGTGAAGTGGATTCTAAGGGAACCAAAAGATGGCCATGCTCAGTTAAGCAAGGCTATCATTAAGCTTACCCCTCCGAGTGGTTCAGAGACTCTTTCTGCTTTTATTGCTGGTGAGAATGAAAGTGTTCTCGCTTGCCGAAAAGTGCTCAGAGAAGAATATAAACTGACTAAGAAAGACATGTATGCCATTCCTTACTGGAAACGAGGTAAGGATGAAGAGGCTTATCATGCCGAGCGTCACGAAGTAATGGACGAAGAATACTAATTTCTTCAACAGAACCTAGCCTACTCAAAAAAACCGACTTCACTGAAGTCGGTTTTTTTTATTCTTGTTGAGAAGAAAGGCTTATATTTAGGCTGAAGTGTATTCTTCTCGAAGCTTTTTCTTGTTGATTTTACCAACGGAAGTTTTTGGTAATGATTCGACAAATTTAATGAGGTCAGGGATTTTGTAATCCGCTAAGCCGCATTCGCGCAAGAAGTATTTAAGTTTGATCGGGTTTACTTCGGTTCCTTTTGCCTTAACGACAACCGCACAACTGCGTTCACCCAGATAATCATCGGGTATGGCAATTAAAGCGACATCATGAATACACTTATGGCGTAGCAACTGATTCTCGACTTCTTCTGCCGCAATTTTTTCGCCTCCTCGATTAATCTGGTCTTTATCTCTCCCTGTTACGACGATGTTGCCATCTTCCGTGAGTTTGACAATGTCCCCAGTACTGTAAAAACCTTCGTCATTAAATGAGCGGCGATTATGCTCTTCTGCGCGGTAATAGCCACGAATGGTGTAAGGTCCTTGAGTTAGAAGGAAACCCTCGTCTCCTACTGGCACACTAGCTCCATTTTCATCTACGACCTTTACTTGATCATGCTCAGAAATAGGTCGACCTTGGGTAGAGGTAATCACTTCGATAGGATCGTCTAGGCGGGTGTAATTAACCAGCCCTTCAGCCATACCAAATACCTGTTGAAGTCGGCAGTCCAGTTTGTCTGGTAGCGCCTTCGCAGCGGTCTCGCTAAATTTTGCGCCGCCCACCTGAACGAGTTCAAGACTTGAGAGATCATGGGTTGTGGACTGAGCTTGATCCATCCACAGCAAAGCGAGTGGAGGAACCAAACCGGACACCGTCACTTTATGATCTTCAATCAGCTTAAACGCCGATTTTGGCGTCGGGTCTTGGGTTAGAATGACGGCTCCACCCGCAAAGAATACCCCTAAAGCACCTGGAGAACTTAACGGGAAGTTATGGGCGACAGGCAGCGCGCAAAGGTAACGAGTATTTTCATCAAATTCGCAAATGACGTTGCTGCCAATAACGCTGTAAGCATAGTCATTGTGAGTGCGGGGAATCAATTTTGGAGTCCCCGTTGTTCCACCGGACAATTGAAAGAATGCTAAGTCTGATGCATCTGCGGTTTGAATATGATCCGGTTGCCCTTCGATATCCTCTAATGCGGTGAATCTATCGTCCTGAATACTTGAAGTATTGCCACGCACAAGCACGTGCTTCAGCTCATTATCTTCATCAAGTACCTGTGTTGCTAATCCTTGGTAGTTAAACCCTGTATGTTCACCATCGATAATGTAAGCTTTCGCTTCGGCGTGTTTACAAAAATAAGAGATTTCAGACAATCGATGAGCGGGCAAAGCTAAAACTGGTCGAATGCCTTTCTGCAGCAATGCAAAGTAGCAGAGGTAGAATTCCGCTACGTTTGTCATCTGCAATACGACGTTGTCACCTTTGACTAATCCTAGTGACTGAAATCCGGATGCGAGTTTGGAGATACGCTCGGCTAGCTCTTTGTAGGTGAATTGGCGCTCACCGCATACTAGTGCAATCGAGTCACCATATTGGGTAACAGAGTGCTGAAAATGATCGAAAAGCGTTTTATCTAACCAATACCCAAGCTCTCTATATTGCGTGTCCAGAGATTCTGGCCACGCTGTAAAATCTAAATGATTATTCGAACCCACAATTTCACCTAAGCAGTCAGCATGTCTTTAAGTTGAATACCTGCCGCCGTCAAAATGGTGTTCATCTTCGCACCTGTTTCATCCAGCTCGCTTTGCGGTTGAGACTCATCAACAATACCTGCACCGGCAAATACTTTCATTTGTCGCTTCTGTACTTCTGCACAACGGATGGTGACCACCCATTCGCCATTACCTCTTGAATCACACCATCCCACCATGCCAGTAAAGTAACCGCGGTCGAACTGCTCCAGTTTTCTGATTGCATCGTAGGCTTTTTCGCGAGGATAACCGCAAACCGCTGGGGTAGGGTGCAGTTCTGCCGCGACCTTAAGCACATTGATTGCTGGGTCATTGACTTGTCCTTCCAGAACCGTAGAAAGGTGCAACATAGTCTTTGTTTCAATAACCGAAGGAATCATAGGCGTATAAAGGTTGTAGCAGTACTTACTCATAATGCGTTCAACTTCTTCAACGACCAAACCGTGCTCGAACAGATCTTTGTTTGTATTCAGTAGGGAATCGACGGATGCTTTATTCAGTTCTTGAGACTCCGATCTTGGGCGAGAACCAGCAAGGGGGTTAGAAATTAAGTGGCTGCCTTTTTTAGCGACAAGAAGCTCGGGGCTTGCACCCATCAGCTTTTGGTCTTCACTGATGTTTGCAGCAAAGGTGTACCCCTTAGAATTGATCGCCAAAAGATTGCGAAGCAAAGCTTGCTGCTGAATATCTGTGTCTGTTGCAACTTCAATTGCACGAGAAAGAACAACCTTTGAAAGCTCTGTGTTAGCAAACATATCAAGTAGGTCGGATACCCCTTGTTTGTAATGATTGCCACTTGGTGAAGAAATCACTCTTGCGTCAGAAGATGATTGAGAGTTAGGTCTCAGTGCTCTGGTGCTACTCGAAACGTACAGTTTCTCTGGAATGATAAATTTAGTTGGGTTTTCTTCATTGAACGGCACAACACCAAATAAAACTGGATTATCCGAATCCGACTTCTTTGCAGCCTGTAGCATTTCGTTGGCTTTAGCCGCCAACTGGGTAAATGGAATGGATTGATGAAATTCATTCTCGACACCTTTACCCATCATGGTGTTATCTGGAGAAGCGAAGAAAAACGGAGAAGACAATAGTTCATTGTCCAATAGTTCACTTTCCATTTTTGAATAGCCAATCACTTCACGTTTCATAACAGATCCCTCTTGAAATATAGATCGTGACGATGGGACGCCGTACCAAAAATCAGATGTTAGATTCTGTCTAAGGTTGGAGCATCTACATCGGGTTGCTTATTTTGGGAACTAAGATTACAGTTACGAACGGGTAAATGCTAATGATAATAATTACCATTTGATGTTAATTCTCATTATTAAACATTGATCACAGTTATTGCCTCTTTCCTTTAAATAAATGTTACTAAGAGAGCTTTTTTGTTTATTTTTCATACGGTAATTTTCATATATGTCAAAATTTCTTGAAGGAAATCACGTTTTACTGACGGGTGCTGCAAAAGGTATTGGGTTTAGCACACTAGAGAATTTGCTCGAAGCAGGGGCGAAGGTGATAGCAACGGATATAGATGTTGATCTATTAGCCTCAAAATCTGATTCTCTTTCTACGCAATTTCCAGATCAGCTTCAGGTGTTCAAATTGGATTTGTCCAAACCGGAACGTGTTAAAGAAAGTATTCATCAATGGATCTGTGAGTATGGGGAGTTTGATCATTTAGTCAGTTGTGCAGGCATACTTCACTTAGGTGCCTTGTGTGATATGGCTTTAGAACAGATCGAGAATACCTTTATGGTGAATACGTTTGGCGTTTTGTCTGCAATGCAGGCTGTATCGACGAGTATGAAAGCGCGACGTAAAGGTAATATTGTGGTTGTAGGGTCAAATGCAGCAAATACACCCCGAGCAAATATGGGAGCATACGCTGCATCAAAATCGGCGCTGCATATGTTTGTGAAGTCGGTAGGTATTGAGCTCGCACCATTGGGTATTCGTTGTAACATTGTCAGCCCAGGTTCAACCCGCACTGAGATGCAGTTACAGCTTTGGAATGATGATTATGGTGAAGAGCAGGTGATTGCAGGAGACGCAAAACAGTTTCGATTAGGCATTCCACTGAATAAAATTGCTGAACCTAACGATATTGCCCAAACCATTTTATTCTTGATGTCTGACGCAGCTAATCACATCACTATGCATGACCTCCGCGTTGATGGCGGTGCAACGCTTGATAACTGATCTGACATATTAAGCTCTGGCTGTTTTAGAGTTTGAAAAAGAAAATGGCGCTTGATGCGCCATTTTTGCTGTCTATTTTCATTTGCCATCTGTTACCGCTTACCACTCAATCTAACTTGACGACTGTTCTCACTTAACGAGCGTTTTAACATCCGTAATCGATTGCTTAATTGGGTAAGGTTTTAATTCGCTAGGCGACAGTTGAAAATTGCTTGCGATCGGCTTCCGCTTTTGCATTCGCAAAAATATCGAGAATTGCTACTGTATCTTCCCAGCTGAGGCACTCATCAGTAATAGATTGCCCTTTAGTAAGTGGAAAGTTACCAATGCTCTGTGCTCCTCCAACTAAGAAGCTTTCAGACATCACTCCAGCAATGTATTGCTCACCATCGATGATTTGCTGCGCGATATCTCGGGCTACATTGAGTTGGTTTTTCGCAACTTTTAGGCTATTTCCATGGCTACAGTCAACAATTAAGTTTGGGGTCAAGCCGCTCGACTCTAGCTGCTTTGTTACTTCACATACGTGTTCATTGGAATAGTTTGGCTTTTTCCCGCCTCGCAGAATAACGTGTCCTGCTGGATTACCTTTGGTTATTGCGGCAATAGGTGCTTCACCGAATCCTGAAACGCAAATCAGGTGGGATGACTTAGCGGCATGAATCGCATCAATTGCGATATTGATATTACCATCTGTACCGTTTTTAAACCCAATAGGGCATGGAAGCGCTGAAGCCATTTGCCTATGAGTTTGGGATTCAGTAGTTCTGGCTCCTATTGCACCCCAGCAAATCAAATCAGAAATGTACGGGTAAATGGTTGTATCCAAAAATTCGGTTGAGGTAGCCAGCTTTAAATCGATGACGTCTTTTAGGAACTTTCTTGCGACAAACAGCCCTTTTCTCATATTGTGGCTGTCATCCAAATCAGGGTCGACAATGAGTCCTTTCCATCCCACTCGGGTACGAGGCTTTTCAAAATAGGTTCGCATTACGATGAGAAGTTGGTCGCTATACTTGCCCTGTAGATCCGCTAACTTACGGGCGTATTCCAAACCAGCTTCTGGATCATGGATCGAACAAGGACCAATGATAACCAGTAGTCGGTTATCTTCCCCGTTTAAGATTTGTGAGATTTCTTTTCGCTTCTCACTGATAAACAGCTCACTCTCTGAATCCAAAGCGATTTCATTCACCACATCTGGTACTCGTGGCAGCGAACCGATAGGGGTAGAGTGAATCAGTTTTTGTAGCTCTTGCATCCTTCCTCCTACAAGAAGTGTTCCTTGATGCTTTACCTTTAACGAAGTTGAATCCAGCCAGGATCTAGCTGGACTAAATTAAATAAATGATAATCATTATCATTTTGGGTGGGGGATTATTAAGATATCAGCAGCATAATGTCAAGCCTATTATCTGAGGGAAATTCGACGCTCTTAGTAAGAAAATCAACGATATGTCAGTAAGTTATTCAAATACTCATTAATCTTCGTTGATATACAACCACTCTCACTAGTTACAAATGATAATAATTATTATTAATATTTGAGTTTCATGCCGACCTAGTGTATTAAATTACCCAATTTAGCCTCGTGGCGTATTTAATGGATTAAATAGTGTGGAAATTGAAATGAAAGAACTGACAACCATACAAGCAGCTTATTTGGTCGGCAGACAATCTGGTCAATCGATGGGAGGGGTAGCCGCTCATATTTATGCTGAATTTGATGGAAAAAATATTAACGAGGAGCGGTTAGCACTTGCGGTAACTCGGCTTTATGCTGAGCATCCTATGCTAAGAATGAAAATCACCCCTGAGGGGCAGCAAACCATTTCTCCTTTGTCCTCTATTCATAAGCTTGTTGTTGACAGCATCGAACACTTAAACTCGGAAGACACCGAGTCATTTTTACTAAACAAACGTGCGACTAAAACGGATCAAAAGCTCGCTTTAGAGAACGGTCAATGTATAGAAATTAGTGCGACTCTTCATTCAAAAGGTCAATGCCGCCTTCATATCGACGTGGATATGATTGCTGTTGATGCGCAGAGTTTCCGAATTTTAGTAGAAGAGTTAGCTAAATTTTACACAAATGAACAATCAGAAAACGACGTTCCGGAATCGATTCCTTTTTTTGAATATTTAGAGGGACAAGCCGCAGACAAATACCTAGTCTCGAAAAGAAAAGAAGACAAAAAATGGTGGCAAGATCGATTAGCAAGTGTCGCAGATGCGCCTGCATTTCCTTATGTTAGCGAGAGTATTGATCGCCAACATGGGCATAGTCAGCGATTTACTCATTTGTTCACACCCGATGAGAGAACGTCCATTGAAATCCTGGCTAAAGCGCATCACTTAACTCAGACTCAGCTCTTTTTGACGCTTTTCTCACAAGCGATTGGGAGTTCTTGTAACGCTCCGGATTTCCGATTGAATGTGCCCACCTTCCATAGAGGGTTTTATGAAGGTGATGTCGACGCCATCATTGGTGATTTTTCCAACTTGCTGATTTACAGCGCCAGTTTAAAAGCGCAAGAATCTACTCTTAACCATTGTCGTCGCACAGCCAATCAGCTTAATCAATTACTTAGCCATGAACACTATTCAGGTGTTGCGTTGATGCGTGATCTCTCTCGTCATCATGGTGCGGTGCAAGCGTCACCTGTAGTATTTACTTCGGGTCTGGATTTTGATGGAGATAACCTGTTCACTGATGCCGTCACTACGGCATTCGGTAAGATGAATTGGGTGATCTCTCAAGGTGCTCAGGTAACTTTAGATGCTCAGATAGCCCCCGCATACGATGGAATATTCGTGAATTGGGATGTGCGGATGGATGTATTCCCCGAAGGTTTTGTCCAAACACTCTTCGATAAGTTTATAGCTATCGTAAGATCGTTGGCAGCCAACCCAGAAAGCATCCATCTCTCATTGGAACAGACGTTGGCAAATCTGGGATTTGATTGTCCTTCACTACCCCTGAAGAGCGCATCACCTAAGTCATTGACTGAACTTCAAAAATCTTATCTCTTAGGTCGTTCCACTCAGATTCCGATGGGTGGCACTGCAATGCATGAATTTAGGGAATACCGAGGCAAGATCGACTCAAGCTTGGTTGAATCCCGCTTAGAATTGTTAGTTAAAAAATTCGACGCACTTCGCACGTATATAGATGAGTACAAGCTTCTTCAGCACGTTTCTTCTAAAGCAGTTCTTAACTTTCATTCTCACGATCTTCGACATCTTTCCGTTGAACAATCACTGGAACAAATAGAAGCTATTCGCGTGGCAAGTAATCACACGATGCACGATCTCTCAAGACCGCCTTGGTCGGTATCAGTTATCCAATTGCCAGAATCTGATTTAGCGTATCAAACGGTTGTATTTACGAGTTTTGATGCGTTAATCGTTGATGGAAGAACACACTCTCTTATTCTTTCTGAGTTACTGAAAAAGAATAGTAATCAACTGCAAGAGACCAGCACGAATCAAGCACATGTTTCGCCTGTTTCAAACCAAGAAGGCGAAAAAGACAATGCTAAAAAGCTTGCAGATGAAACATACTGGGAGAACAAACTGAATCCAGAGTGTGCACCACCTTCACTTCCTTGGAAGCAACGCTTAGAAAACATTAAAGCCTCACGCTATCAACGAGAAAGTATCGTCATCGAGAAGTCGGTGGTGACTCAGTTGACGATGGCGAGCGCCGCTAACAGTTTGTTCTTAAATTCAGCCCTTTCAGCCTTAATCCTTGAAGGGATGTCTTATTGGACTACCGAGCAAGAAATGAGGGTAGGTTTTCCTGTTGCTATCCCGCAAAAAGATCGTCCACTGGGAAATGATTCGACGTTTGTTATTCTGGAATACCGTAAAAACGATGGCACCTTATTAGAGCGTGCTCGAAGCATGCAGAGTGATATGCTTGAGGCTCTCGACCATTTGGAGTTCTCAGGTGTTGATATTAATCGACAACTCATGAGTTCCCGCTCGACCTCTTTGGCGTTACCTGTAGTGGTCACCAATGGTTTGGCGTGGGAGACCTTGTCTGAGGAAGACGATTTGGTGTTCTCCTCCGGTGTGACTCAAACGCCTCAGGTTGCTCTCGATATTCGTCTAAATTTCGATGAAAGCAAGAATCTTGTTCTGAGTTTCGACTATGCCGTTGACGCCTTAGATAAGCAAGTTGTTGTTTCGATACTCACGTCAATAGAGCGCCACGTGCAATCGGTGTGTGAGAATAATCATTTCGATGTTGCTTCACACGAGGTTGTAAACCTTGATCATTACAAACTGAACTGCGACCCGTCGGATTTTGAATGCTCTAGGTTTTTAGCCAAGATTGCAAAAAATTTGGGTGACGATGCTTCGAATGATATCGCGATTATTTGTGGCGACAGACAGATAAGCTACAAAGCTTTTGGGGAAGATGTACATAAAGTGATGCAGCATATTGCTCACCTTGGTTTGAAGCAAGGTGATGTGTTGGCGATCTGTTTACCAAAGAGCCCTGAACATCTGGTTATGACCATCGCATGTTCGCTGTCTGGTATCATTTGGGTACCTATTGATGCTTCATCACCAGAAGAGCGGTTGGATTATTTATTAAGTAATTGCAATGCTAGCTTGGTGGTGAGTATTCAGCCTTCTGGTCGAGCACACTCCGTGACCTATGAGTCGCTTTTGCAACCTGTTGATGAAATCTACGTTTTGCCTTCCAACGATGAGTTAGAAGCGTTGAGTAGAAGTGAGCAAGGCTCTTACTACTTGTATACCTCTGGGACAACAGGAAAGCCCAAATGTGTGGTGATGAACAGCCGAGCGACCTCGAATGTCATTGGGGAAACCTGTAAAGCGTGGGAAATTACATCTGACGATGTTTTGATGTGCGTGACACCTTTCCATCATGATCTTTCTGTGTTCGATATCTATGCGGCATTCTCGACGGGCGCCACCATTGTATTACCAGCAGCAGGAGAAGAAAAAGACGCTATCAGGTGGAATCAGTTGGTCGAGCAGCATGGCATTACCATTTGGCAATCGGTGCCAGCACTTATGGAAATGCTGCTTTCCTGTATGCAGGGTGAAAAACTGAAATCTTTACGGCTAGTTTGCCAAGGTGGAGATTACGTTAAGCCTAAGACCATTGAAGAGCTTCGGGCGCTAGAGCAAGATATCCGCATGGTTTCCATTGGCGGACCAACAGAAACGACTATATGGAGCGTATGGCATTATGTGACAGACGACGACATCACCGTCATTCCGTATGGTCGACCATTCCCTGCAAACCAGTACTTCATTATGGACGGGTTAGCGAAACACGTCCCACAAGGGGTTGTTGGTCGAATCATGACAGTCGGAGCAAACCTTGCTTCAGGCTATTTGGAAGATGGTGAGTTGAAACAAACTGACTATGTGACAATTGTGGATGATCAAGGTAACGAAGCCAGAGCCTTTAGAACAGGGGATTTGGGTTATTACCGTGAAGACGGAAACATCATCTTTGCAGGGCGAGTTAACGGTTACGTGAAGGTTAGAGGAGTGCGTGTCTCGCTTCCTGACGTCGAGAAAGAGCTAAATCGATGCCCTGAGGTTGAACAGGTACTGATCGTAGATTACACGGAGCGTAATGGTGACATTGCTTTGGGTGCAATTTATACCGTTGCCGAAGGTCAATCTGCAAATGCGGCAGATATACGTGAATTTGCCCAACAGTGCTTACCAAACTCTCATGTTCCTTCTCAGTTACTGGAGTTGGATAAGCTCCCACTTTCGCGAAACGGAAAGTTCGATCGAAATCAAGCAAGAGAGCAATTGATTCTCTCACTTGGGCAAACAGAACCAAGTACAACTCAGGTTAAACAACGCACCAGCAAGCAGAGTACTTCTAGACAAAGCAGCTCAATCGTTTCAGCGGTTGAACCGAACTTCGCAAAGATCATAGAAGCTTATGAACAAGTGATTGGGAAGCGAATAGAAGGTTTTGACGAAAACAGTGCATTTCTATCGCTCGGGCTAAAGCCTTCTCACCTTAAGGGTGTTTCCACTCAACTTAGCCAAGCGTACGGACGTAAAGTGTTTGCGCGAAGCTTAATTAAGTGCAGAAACGCGAAAGAGGTGCGTGAGGTCATATCGAGCTGAGTGTTTATCTATTGCTGTGCCTTGGTAACTGCAAAGAACTTGGAAAGAATTCATCATTCCAAGTTCTTCTTCTCAAAATGGATCAGAACATGAGGTTCGATCCTAAATCTTGAGGTCTCTGGGTAGGTATCAAGCTAACGCTCACCGAGTACACACTTCACATCATTAACCGTAATACTAATTTAAGTTGTAAATAAAATGAGAATCAATTTTATATTTAAAATCATCATCCTACTTTTGATTTCAGTTTCGGCATCTGTTTTTGCGAAACCATCATCGGCAACCAATGACTCGTATCCAAGAACCTTTGCTAATGCCGATGGTTCTGAAACGGTTATTCCTACTAAGCCAACCCGAATCCTTTCTACATCAGTAACGGTAAGCGGTACTTTGCTTGCTATTGATGCTCCTTTGATTGCGAGTGCTTCCAGCTACGAAGGGTGGTTTTTTAGACAGTGGGGGAGTTTGGCGAAGGAACGTCAAGTCGAAAATGTATGGCCAGCGGGGAGCGTCGATTTGGAGGCTGCGTACATTTACGAGCCCGACTTAATTGTAGTGGCATGGCGTGGTGCTGATTCCGCACGAGATCAAATTGCGGAGTTTCAACAAATCGCCCCGACCATTGTGGTGGACTATAGCACTCAATCTTGGCAGGACTTAGCCGTCAAACTTGGTGCTGCAACAGGTCTGGAGAAACAAGCGAATCAACGTATCAATGAGTTCGAGCAATTTGTCGAAGAGAGTAGGACTAAAATAAAGATCCCAGAAGGGGAAACGAACATTGTTGCCTATTTTGGTGCTGGAGCGACCAATGCAATCGCACTGGAAACAGGTGTTCATGCTAAGTTGCTTTCCGATCTTGGGTTCAAAATGGAAGTACAGAATCACCAATGGCACGACAATAGTGTCCCACTTTCCGACTTCTTGCGAGTGCATTTTGAACTGCTTACACAGCTTAAGGCACAAACTACTTTCTTGTTAGAGGCAAATGAAAAAAGCGCTAAATTATTTATGCAAGACCCCATTCTCGTCAATCTTCCTTCTGTGAAAAAGAACCAAGTTTTTGGACTGGGCATGAGTTCCTTCAGAGTCGATATGTACAGCGCAACGGATATTGTGAATAGAATTGTTGAACGGTTCGGCAACCAGCCTGATGAAGGCTAATGGGTAAAGGTTCTCTGGAATGACGATCATGATTCATAGCAGGTCTGCAGAGCTTTCTAGAGACGCCAAAAGACGTATCTGGATTCTCATTGGACTTGGGCTGTTGTTGGTTGTGTCTTGCTGCAGTATTTTTATAGGTACACACACTATCTCACCTAGCGTGACCGTGGATGCCATATTAGCGTTTGATCACAGCAACAGTGACCATCTTTTGGTTCAGCACTTGCGAATTCCAAGAACACTTCTCGCTATCGTTGTGGGCGGAGGACTAGGTGTTTCTGGGGTTATCATGCAAGCGTTAACCCGCAACCCATTGGCGGATCCTGGGGTGTTAGGAGTGAACGCAGGTGCAACAGTTGCAGTCGTGTCGGCCATCGCGTTTCTTGGTGCCTACGAAGTGGTCTACATTATGTGGTTTGGCTTGTTGGGTGCAGCTATTGCAGGCGCGAGTATGTTTGTTCTCGCAGGTATTAGAAAGGGAGTTAATCCCGTCAGAGTTGTACTTGCCGGTGCAGCGCTGTCCGTCGTTTTACTCTCGCTCACTCACATGATCACAGTCAATAGCCATGAGATGGTGTTTGAACAGTTTCGTCACTGGTCAGTTGGTTCATTTCAGGGGCGTGGCTATGATGTGGTGATTCCTACCTCAATGCTCATTGCATTTGGATTACTTATCGCGTTCTCATTAAGTAAAGCCTTGGATACCGTCTCGCTAGGAGAAGACATTGGGCATGCCCTTGGCGTTAACCCTATCAAAATATGGTGCCTTGCTTCCATCGCGATTGTGAGTTTGGCTGGTGCTGCCACCGCAGCAGCAGGACCGATCAGCTTTGTTGGTCTTACCGCCCCTCATATCGCACGAATGCTGTGTGGTCCCGATCATAAATGGTTAATGCCATTTTCATTGCTTATCGCGTCGATTCTGACCTTGCTGGCCGATGTGTTAGGACGAGTTATTGGGCATCCAAGCGAAATCAGTGTTGGAATCATGATTGCGTTGATTGGCGGTCCGTTCTTTGTTTTTCTTGTTAAGCGTTGGAAAATTTCTCAACTATGATTCTTCCAAATTCTCTTTCTCGTCAGCCAAGTCATGACTGTGTTTGGCGCATTGGTGATTACTCTGTTTCTTATCAGCCGCGGTATATCGTGGTCGCTTCAGTGCTTCTGTTCATCATTTTTACACTTTCTGCTTATTCGATGACGTTGGGTAAATTTAATATCTCCATGATCCAAGTTGTCGACGCAATAGTGGGAGTGGGAGAAGGTGGTGTCAAAGAGCGAGTGATACTCAATATAAGATTACCGAAAGTACTAACCGCCGTTTTTGTAGGGGCGGCGTTGGGAATATCTGGGGCTGTTTTCCAGTCGGTTTCTAGAAATACCCTTGGTTCACCAGATGTCATAGGCTTTACTACTGGTGCTGCGACAGGCGCAATTGCGCAGATTGTTTTGTTTGAACAAGGGGCGCTAGAAGTCGCGTTAGCGGCAATCGCCGGTGGTATTCTGACGGCGATCATTGTGTATCTCTTGGCGGTAAAAGCAGGGGTAGTTGGAGGCTATCGCTTAATACTGACTGGTATTGGCATTGGGTCTATTTTAAGTGCGTTGAATGGTTTGATGCTTGTAAAGGGGAGCCTCGACAGCTCAATGACGGCTAACCTATGGCTTGCGGGCTCTTTGCATGCAAGGACATGGACACATGTATATCCTGTAATCCTCGGTGTGTGCTTGCTGTTGCCTGCCATGATGATTCTGAAGCGTTCATTGTCCATGGTTGAGATGGGGGATGATATCGCCACTCAGCTAGGTATTCGAGTTGAACGTGTGCGGCTTTCGATGATTTTCTTTGCTGTGATCTTAGCGGCGCTTGCAACGGGAGCAGCTGGTCCTATTGCGTTTATTGCTCTTGCCGCCCCTCAACTAGTCTGTAGGCTAAGACAGTCACAAGCATTGTCACTATTCTCCTCTGCGCTTATGGGGGCATTACTTGTGTTGGCAGCGGATATATTGATCCAGTGGCTGCCATTTCAAGCCAGTGTACCCATAGGTCGAATGACGGGCATTGTAGGTGGTATCTACTTGATTTGGTTACTAACTCGGTCTCGTCAGTTTTAGATTCTCGGTGCTAACAACAATATTGTATTTAATACAAATGAGAATGCTTTACATTAAGCTTTATTGGGAATAAAGTACCCCACAGACTTATATATACCCAAGTGACCACAAGAATTTAAAGCCTCATCGAGCAGTATTTTTGCCTGTAGCTATGTGGCTTTGGCTCCCATAAAGGACAACTCTGAGCTGACTCAGAGTAGGAGAAAGGAACATGACAAGTAACAAGCACCACTTGCAGGAAAAGAGTGGGCATGGCAACGCAGTAACGGAATTTGAAGAACGAGTTTGGATGCACCATCAACAGAATGAAGATGGAACAAGTCAATACTCTGCGGCTTATCATCTCATCGGAAAAACCAATATAGGTAGGTTGGTTTCTTCATTAAGTAAACTCCCCCAGTTTGTGCCGTCCCTTAATGTTTGCTACCAATTCGATGAAGATGCTGGACTACTGAAATCGGAAGGAAATGCTGCTTCTCAAAGCATCAATATTGAAGCAGTGGATTCCGTTCAAGATGCGATTTCTCATCTTCAAAGTAAACAATCCACCCCAATAGTTCTGGAAACTCAGTCACCAATCCAATTCACCGTGTATATCTGTGAAGAAAGTGAGGTTGTACTGGGCGTAATTTCACACCAAATACTGAACGGAGAAGTGTCTTGGAAAGAAATTTTCGAGGTACTGAGTTCCTTATACAATCATGGTCTCTCTGTAATTGACTCGGCTATTCAAACCTCTAACCTTATTGGCTTTACGCCATTATCAAAATTGCGAGATCTCTCAGAATCCCGCTTGCCGTGGATCAAGCGATCCACACAAGATATTGAATTGGTTCAAACTGGAGTCAGTGAGGATATTTCGTCTTACTTGCAAGCGCCAGTAGCACGAAAATTTGCAGCGTCGATTCAAAGAAATAGCTACGAAAAACGATTCGGAAGAACGATGAGTGAGGTAGAAATCCTTGCTGCAACAGCGGTTCTTTTTGCTCGCTATGTTTCAGAATCTAATGGGTTAGAGAGCTTGGATGTGTTTGTCCCAGCGGACATTAGCCAAAAAGATCGCGAGATCAACGGGTCCATGATTGAATCGGGTCTAACACACTTGACGTTAGGCGACGTCAATGTCGATCTTGGTCAAGCGATTACGGAAGTCGTGGCACACCTAAATTCTGAACGTCCTTCCGCTGCTTACTATGACACATTTTCTGAATCTGCAGCCCTGGTGACGTGGCTTGTTGACCCAGCAGACTACATTTCGATGCAAGATGTCGAAGCGAAAAAGCTGCCTGTTGCTCCGCTGCACCCGAAATTTGAAGTATCTCTGGGCGTTGGTATTGATAAACAAGGTGAACTTGGGTTTGAACTCGTCACAGGTTCATCCGTTTCTCCTCACATCGGTGCGTACTTGTTCGAGCAATTTATCGCATACATTGATGGTGAAAGAGTGGCTAAGCCCGTTGTAGAGGCGCAGAGTATACTTTTAAAAGACGCGCTGAAGCCAGTTATCAAGCAAACTCGTTCCATTTCTGATGTGATTCTAGCCGAGTTCCGAGAGGCTCTAGCTTCCGATAACATGACCAAAGACGATGACTTCTTTGACTTTGGCGGGCACTCGCTGATTGCGACCAGAGTGATTGGTCGCCTGCTAACGAATCATGGAATAGAAGTTCATATTAACGATTTGTTCAGTCACCCAACGGCTACCGAGTTAGCAAGGCACGCTAAGAGCGACGATAGTATTGAATCGGCAACGGAAGCTGAAACAATGAAAACCTCCTATGTCGAACTCATTTTGGCAGAATTCCGAGAAGCGTTGGCTTCGGACACAATGACGGCAACAGATGATTTCTTTGATTTTGGTGGGCATTCACTGATTGCAACCAGAGTGATAGGAAAATTGCTGACAAACCATGGAATAGAAGTCCATATTAACGATTTGTTCAGCAACCCGACCGCGGAAGAGTTAGCAAAACTTGCCAAGGGTGACGATGAGATTGATTCGATAGAGACAACTGTAGTACAAGCTGACACGAAGAAAATATCCAATGTAGAGCTCATTTTGGCGGAATTTAAAGAAGCGTTGGCTTCTGATTCAATGACAGCGACAGATGATTTCTTCGATTGTGGTGGGCACTCGTTGATCGCAACTCGAGTCATTGGTCGCTTACTGACAAATTATAATCTAGAGGTCAATATTAATGACCTGTTTAGCTACCCAACAGCGCAATCATTGGCTGAACATGCAGTGTCTCGTTCATCAGTGCAGGAGGAAGATCAAGGCGCTAGTTCTCAGGTAGGTTCGTCCAGCGCACCACTGTCGCTTGCTCAAAATTCATTATGGAAAGCGATCACCAAGTACTCCAAATTCGGCTTAGACAATATTTTCAATTTACCATTCGCACTACGTTTCTTAGACGAAGTTGATGAGGTGGTATTTGGAGAAGCATATCGAGATATTCTTGTTCGCCACACGGGGTTAAGGACTCAGTTTTTTAATAACAATGGCAACCCCATTCAGACGGTGGTTGATGCTAAAGACATCGACAATTACAAGTGGTTCTGGACGTCAGATGAATGTGAGAGTGAAGACAGAGACGAATTTCTAAAACAAGAGGCAAGTTATGCCTTCGATTTAGAAAATGAACTACCTCTCAGAATGCGCTTCATTCGCTGCAAAGAGTCGGGTTTGCAATTTCTATCCATCTTATTCCACCACATTGTTCTAGACGAATGGTCGGTAAACTTGATGATGGATGAGCTAGTACACGCCTACAAACAGCGTTTGCAGGGTAAGTCTCCAGTTTGGAGAAGCGAACCGCTGCCATTCCATGAGTTTGCTCGTCAACAGAGAAGTTCGGATGTCAACCAGAAGCATTTGGACTACTGGCTGGACAATCTGAAAGATGTGCCTTGGGCGACGCCTATTTTCCCAGAGGATCATCCTTTGAGTAATACAGCTGAAACGTCTGTTGGAGAAGGCGGGTGGGTTGAAATTCAAATTGAAAAAGAGGTAAGGGAAGGGCTGTATGCACTTGCTAAATCTCAACGTGCGTCTTTATTTAACGTTGTCTATGCGTCAATTGCGACGTCGTTGCACTTTTTAGGTGCCCCAGAAAAACTCATTGTAGGTACGCCATCAGCTGGGCGACTGGATGCAGAGTACTTTGATACCATTGGATATTTCACCACTATTGTGGTGCATTTGGTTAAGTTTGCTGGCGTTAAGACAGTCGCGGAACTAATAGCCCAAGTGAAAAATAATATCAATGAGTCCATGTCCTATACAGACATTCCTATCGACCTTATCGAAGAGGGGCTTGTTGAAGGTGAACCAGATGTTGATGGCCACATGTTCGAAGTGTTCATTCAGCTTCATGCTAAAAACAAGTTTAATGGTGCTCTTGAGCTGCCAAATGGCGATCGACTGGATTTCCAGCAAGTTGATCCGGATAAAAGTGAATCCGGTTTAGGTCTGCAATTTGAAGTGATGGAAGAAGTGGTTAACGGCGAACAAGTTCTGCGTGTAATGATGAGTTACATGTCAAATAACTACAGTTCAGCTCAGGTTGAACTTTTGTCCGACACGGTAAGCGCTCTGTTTGCTGAATTTGCGAAATCCGCAAAAGGTGACCAATCGCTTGAAGCCATCAAAGGACGAGTTATCGAATCAGAGACGGTGTAACGCTCGTCGTACATTAGCAATGACAAAGTAACAAATCGTTGCGTTTGAGCAGCATTGAGGGGAATATACTCTCAATGCTGCTTTGTTGTTTATATATCGTTAAATCAGGAAGTTATGATCCAAACCACTGCATCTCCATTAAATACGTTGTCTCGGCTAAAAGGCGAGAACCTCAAACTCGCCTATGAAAATCGAGTTATTTGCGAAGATCTGGAACTCTGTATTCCAGATGGAAAATTTACCGTGATTGTTGGACCTAATGGATGCGGCAAATCGACATTGCTTAGAAGCTTATGCCGATTGCTCAAACCTTCAGAAGGGCAAGTTTGCCTAGATGGAAAAAACATACAGAAAGTACCGGCAAAAGAGTTGGCTAGAGAATTAGGCTTGCTGCCTCAAAGCTCACAAGCGCCAGATGGTATTCGAGTGGTGGATTTGGTGGCACGTGGTCGATACCCACACCAAAAGTTATTCAAGCAGTGGAGCCCTGGCGATCAAGAAGCCGTCTATCAAGCCATGGAGGATACAGGTGTAACCGAATTGGCAGAAAGGCAAGTGGATGAGCTTTCAGGTGGTCAGAAACAACGTGTTTGGATTGCCATGGTCTTGGCACAGAAAACGCCCATCGTGTTACTCGATGAACCAACCACATTCTTAGACGTGGCGCACCAGATCGACCTTTTAGAGTTATTCAGAAGCCTCAACAGAGATAAAAACCACACGATTGTTGCTGTTCTGCATGACTTGAACCAAGCCTGCCGATATGCGGATCATTTGATTGCGTTTACTGGTGGAGAAATCGTTGCACAGGGTGAACCCAAATCCTTGATTGATGCTGCGTTAGTAAAACAAGTTTTTGGTTTAGATAGCGTTATTATTGATGACCCCGTAAGTCATACCCCGCTGATTGTACCCCTTGGGAAGTAACGTGTTATGTCTTTTCTATCTGAGCTAGAAGTTCACACACTCGGTCCACAAAAGATCTGGCAACGTCGGTTTGATGTAAAAGCGTACAATGATCTTGTTCCTCAAGCACTGAACATTGTGTTGCCCAAAGAAATGGCGCGCGCCGTACCAAAACGTAAAGCTGAGTTTGTGGCCGGAAGAACCGTAGCGAGAGAAGCACTTCAAAGTGTGGGCTGCAATTGTGCCGAGTTACCCATTGGGGAACATCGAGCTCCCATTTGGCCAAAAGGCTGGATAGGAAGTATTTCGCATACAGATGACATGGCGTTAGCGACGGTAGGTTTAACGAGTGAAGTGAGTATGCTGGGGTTGGATGTGGAAAACCTGATTGAAGAGACTCAAGTGGATTCACTTATGCCAATGTTTGTTAGCCCCATAGAACTTGATCTGTTGCCCGCGACAAAGTTGTCACGTCAGGCATTTGCAACATTGGTATTCTCGGCAAAAGAGAGCGTTTTTAAAGCCATTTACCCTTATGTGAAGACTTACCTAGAGTTTACCGATTCTATACTTATCAGTATTGATATGGTCAGAAGGGAAGCACACTTTAAGTTGTGCGCACAAGGCGAAGCCGAATTTGGGCAAGCATTAGAATTGTGTGTGTATTTCCATTTTGAAGGCAGTAAAGTTTATACCCTCGTATGTGATCATAGAAAACATCGATTGATTCGATAGAAACTACCGAATTTATACCTATCCCTTACAGCGTTATTCTGTTGATGTCCCTATTCTGCAATTCATTTGCAATCAACAGACTCAAGAAGGTACTTAGGTATGACGGCACAGAAACACATATCTGGTCATCGAGCGCTAATAGTTGAAGGCGGCGCGATGCGCGGCATATTTGCGAGTGGCGTTTTGGATGCTTTTCTTATCGATAATTTTCAACCGTATGATTTTGCTATTGGCGTTTCTGCCGGTGCATCCAACCTCATTGGGTACCTTTCTAAATACCCAAAGCGCAGCCAAAGAGTGATTGTTGAATTGGCGACGCAGAAGCGATTTTTCAATCCGACTCGATTTGTTCGAGGAGGCGATTTGGTGGATGTTAAGTGGCTGTGGGAGCAGGCGAACTCACTATACCCCATCAACGAAGAAACGTTATTTTCCGCCATTCCAATGTTCGCTGCCGTCACCAATGCCATTACGGGTAATGCTGATTATTACAGAGTGAAACCCAGTAATATCGCGCATGTTATGGAAGCAACTTCTGCTCTGCCGATTGCCTATCGAACAACGCCGTGCTTTTCTGGAGGATGTTATACCGATGGTGGTGTTGCGGATTCTATCCCTGTTAGAGAAGCGTATAGGCGTGGAGCGCTTGATATTACGGTAATTTTGTCACATCCCTTGTCTTATACCATGCCAGAAATGAAATTCCCTCGATTAATGGATCAACTGCTGAAACGCTATCCCAATATGGCTGAAGCGATGAAGCAACGCGCTCAAAACTATAATGAGTCGCTAGATTTTATTCGAAACCCTCCTAAAGGTTGTGCTGTTAGGGTCATCGCACCTGATGAGCAATTCAAAGTGGGGCGATTTACGATGAAGCAAAGCGCATTGATGTCTGGGTATGAGAAAGGTATCGCTGCTGGAAGAACCCATATGGAAAGGCGAGCAGGTACGTATGGGTTAACGGAAGAAGACTGCCATTTCTGCGTTTAAGACTGAGTATATACCCAAGCATCTTGAGGTCACTAGGGTCTGTTGACCTTTCGAGATGATTTTTGCAGCAATTTGTGGATGATTTATACAAGGCAGAGCTTATTAGGTGTAGTCGCTCTACATCAATGAGCGATAACGCAGTAGAAATAAGCCACAAATGCTGCCCAAAGGGTTCGACTAGGCGTCCCCGCTCTATGCCTTTTACTCTTTGTTACAAGGTATTTGCTTAGAATAACTAGGCGTCACACCTTGCGCCGCGATTAAAAGGCATAGAATTCGAACAAAATTTAACCGCGAAAGATCAACAGACCCTAGGGTATACATAGAAAAAAGCGGCATTTGCCGCTTTTGTTTAGATTCCAGTTCAGATTAATTTTTGTGGCTTGGGTTGATTCGAGCCATATGAAGAACATTGACAAATTCACCGTCCCGAAACGCTCCATCGACCGCTTCCCCCTCCACTTTGAAACCAAACTTTCGATACAAAGCCAACGCAGCCTCGTTATCGCAGTTTACATCCAACTCTATTCGTCTCAGGTTCAGCCATTTGTCGGCCAGATGAATAACGGTTTCAAGCAATTTGCTGCCAACCCCCATGCCATGATAGTCATCATGAATACCTAGCCCGAGTCGACCCACATGTTTTAATCGAGGTCGCTGCATGTGCTCAAAGCCAATATTGCCAACGACTTTTCCATCAACTTCCGCCACATACGTGTATACGTGTTCCGGAATATTACTAATTCGGTTATGCCACATTTGGGGTGAAGGTAAAGGGAGCTGTAGGGTTTCTCTGTGCGCTTTCGGCTGTGTGTAAATCTCGCACAATGCGTCTACGTCTTTTAACTCAGTTGGTCGGATAATAATGTCCATACTGCTCTCCTTTTACGTTTGTCAGTTCATTTTTTAGTGTTTTGTTTTATGAGTGAACTTTCAAAATAACGAAAAAAGTTAAGTAAAATCAACGGTTAATTTTATTATTAATTGAAGCAACTACAATGCCATGATCGCTGCTCATCGAATCTTCGTCATAATTTGGCTGGACAAGATGCTTATCGAGAGTTTTATGCTGGATTGAACAAGAAGAAAACTCCTGAGATAGCAGAATATAATCAAGAATATTTCCTTGTTCACCATAATAATGTGAAGGCTTTCTGGAGACCATTGGAGAAGTTTGCTGCCAACTATCGAAAAGGTAGAGTTTTTTACGTTCAATCTGTGTCTGTTTTGTTAATGGGGGCTCGACCAAACATTGTATCGATGGGCTGCTCAGGTTCTGGTTCATGTCGCCCATTAAAATCACGGGACGGTCAAAGCGAGACTTCATCTGCCTTAACTGATGGCGCAAAGCCATGGCTTCTTCGTTTCGCTGTTGGCTGGATTTTAATGAACCAATGAACTCATCCGAATAGCGTGAGTAGTGATTTTTGGGGTTTTCTACGTCCATTGGGCGCTGAGATTTCAAATGAACGACAACCACATCGATCGTTCCAAGTATGGGTGTTTTAATCACAGCGTGAAGTGGCATTCGAGAATAGTTGAATGTTGAGGGCAAACCCAAGGCATGTCGTGTTTGCTTATCTATCATTAAGCCTTTGCTCTGTAAGATAGGGTGCTTTGAAGCCAGCCCAGTCACTGGCTTGAAATGTACATAATCACTTTCAACATGAGGTTGTTCCACTGTCGTGAAGTGCATCAGACCGGATGAGTGACAGATTTTTTCCAGTGGTTGTGAGCTGAAAATTTCTTGAAAGCCAACAAGGTCAGCTTGGATGGAAAGAAGTTGGTTAGCGGTCCAAATACACTTTTTCTTCCACTCTGAGTCGGTGTAAATGTTATCGAATTCGTAAAACGCGTTAGGCGGTTCGATGAAGTTGAATAAATTAAATGTAGCGACTTTGAACGCATGATTCATGAGCAGTTAAAGGACCTATTTTTAAAAGTGACATGACTTATAACCTAAGGTTAAACTAAATCTAACAATTAGGAATAGCACAACCTAACCACATCTAATCTAGGCTGTATATGGAACATTCTAAACCGCTCAACGGAAAACCTACTTCATGGAAAACGCCTCATAACTTTCTGATACTCATCTCTATAGTGGTGCCTATTGCTTTCTCGAGCTGGCAGGCACTGCTGAACAATTTTGTAATAGAAAAGGCAAACTTCGATGGCTCCGATATTGGATTGTTACAAAGCGTGCGTGAAATTCCTGGCTTTCTTGCGTTTACCGCTGTCTTTGTTTTGCTGTTCCTCCGTGAGCAACGTTTCATTATTTTATCTTTGATCATGTTAGCGGTGGGTACTGCTATTACTGGCTTTTTTCCATCGGTAGCGGGTTTACTTTGTACTACGTTGTTAATGTCAATTGGCTTCCATTATTTTGAAACGTTAAAACAATCCTTATCGCTTCAATGGTTAACAAAAGACGAAGCGCCTGAGTTTCTTGGCAAACTCATTTCCATTGGTTCTTTGGCTGCTCTGTGTGCCTATGGCGGCTTGTGGGTGGTGCTAGAGCTGATTGAATTGGATTTTAAGTGGGTATATTTACTTGCTGGTGGCTCCGCCCTCGCGATTGTTATCTTTATTGCAATGTCATTTCCTGAATTCGAATCTCGTACCCCACAGAATAAATCTCTGGTGCTTCGAAAGCGTTACTGGCTCTATTATGCCTTAACCTTCATGAGCGGGGCTCGCCGGCAGATATTCGTAGTTTTTGCCGGTTTTCTTATGGTCGAAAAATTTGGCTATAGTGCGGCAGACATTACGCTGTTGTTTTTGGTTAACTATCTATTCAATTGGCTGTTTGCAAAGAAAATTGGCCGGTTAATCGGTCGATTTGGCGAGCGTAATGCGTTGTTGTTTGAATATGCTGGGTTAATTTGTGTTTTCGTCGGGTACGCTTTTGTTGATTCAGCGGAGTGGGCGGCAGCGCTTTACGTTGTTGATCATTTGTTCTTCGCGTTTGCTTTAGCCATTAAGACTTATTTTCAAAAAATTGCCGATCCCGCAGATATGGCTTCGACGGCGGGTGTAGCGTTCACAATCAATCATATTGCTGCCGTTGTGATTCCGGTAACATTCGGCTTTTTGTGGTTGATTTCCCCTGGTAGCGTTTTCTTAGTGGGTGCCGGTATGGCATTGATTTCTGGTATTCTTTCTTTCAATGTACCAGCCGCTCCGGAAGAGGGTAATGAAGTACGCTGGGGGCAAAGCTTTTCTTGAGTTCTTTGTTGATTACTGGATTTTGACGTAGACAACCAGCCTTAAGTAAGGCTGGTTTTTTTGTTTTAGAGCACAAAAATCCAAGTACAGATATATACCTGAAATCATTGGCTATACTTATAAATATATTTCGAGTTCTAATGAATATTTTTGCAGTTGGACTGAGTTCAGTTTAAAAACTATGCATATTTTAAGGTTATTTTCACGAAGATTCATTGTAAATGGTGAATTAACCCGTTTTTTTTGCTTAGTACTCTAAATATTGTTATTTTACGCATCTAGTTAAGAGAGGAAGGAAACTCAATGAAATTTAAAATGACCGCGCTAGCGTTATTGTCTTTAAGTGCTGCATCTACAGCTTACGCTGAAGAGTGTGGGGATGTCGCTATTGCCGATATGAATTGGAACTCTGCGAGTCTTATCGCCAATATCGACCGCTTCATTCTGGAGCATGGTTACGGTTGTGATGCTGAACTTGTACCTGGTGACACAATGCCAACAGGCACATCCATGATAGAGAAAGGTCAGCCGGATGTCGCGCCAGAACTGTGGAGTAACAGCCTAAAAACGGCTCTTGATAAAGGGGTAGAAGAAGGGCGTTTGCGTTATGCCGGTAAAGCACTCGTGGACGGTGGTGAAGAAGGGTTTTGGGTTCCATCTTACCTAGTGAAGAAATACCCAGAATTGGCAACAATCGAAGGTGTGAAAAAGCACGCGAAATTGTTTGAACACCCAGAAGATCCAGACAGCTCGGCATTTTACACTTGTCCAGCCGGTTGGAACTGCCAAATTTCATCAGGTCACTTGTTTAACGCTTTAGGATTAGATAAAGCGAAATTCAGCATTGTTGACCCAGGTTCAGGTGCTGGTCTTTCTGGTTCGATTGCAAAAGCATATGAGCGTGAAGAAGGTTGGTTTGGTTATTACTGGGCACCAACCGCTATTCTGGGCAAATACGATATGGTGAAAGTAGACTTTGGAAGCGGTGTCGATAAGGATGAATTCGTAAATTGCACAACGTCTGAAGAGTGTGCAGATCCTAAAGTCACCATGTATCCGCCTTCTCCTGTTCACACAGTAACAACGGAAGAGTTTGCTTCACGTGCCCCAGCAGCTTATGAATATTTCACTAAGCGTGGTTTCACAAATGCAGATATGAACAGTTTACTGGCTTGGATGGAAGATAACCAAGCTGACAGTGAAGAAGCTATGACGCACTTCTTAGAAGAGTACCCGCAAATATGGCATAGCTGGGTATCTAAAGAAGTTGTCGCTAAAGTTGAAAAAGCGCTTTAAGCAAATCTTTCTATAAGTGTTATTTGGATTAGCCTATGACGTCGACAGCCTCTAATAAGGCAATGTTGGTTTCAGCAGATAATCTGATTTTGCTTAAGCAATATAGGCCTGTTTGACAATGCGGGCCGTACAAGATGTACATCGGGGCAGTCTAGGAGCGTCTAGCTGCCCCGTATGGTAAAGGAAATATTATGTCTGACAGTAGCTGGTTAACCAGTTTCCCAGAAATGGATCGCGCTGACCTCAGAACGATTCGCAAAACATTAGATGGGGCTTACAAAGAGTTTTCCCGTGAATACGGTGACTTGATTGAAGCAATTTTTGACCCTCTTCTCTCTTTTTTAATCTGGTTTGAAAAACTCCTCATCTCGACCCCATGGTTTGTTGTACTCGCAGTGTGTACAGGGCTGGTCTATCTTGCGAGTCGTTCTTGGAAGCTAACGATAGGGTGTGCTGTTTCACTCTTGCTTATTGGGTATTTCGGCATGTGGGAAAACACCATGCGGACACTCAGTATTATCACCGTCTGTACGGCGCTCGCGATCATAATCGGTATACCGATAGGTATCGCCATGGCACGCTCTAATAAGGTGCAATCGGTCGTCACACCACTTCTTGATGTTATGCAGACAATGCCTGCATTCGTTTATCTCATTCCTGTCGTTATGCTTTTGGGTATCGGTAAAATCCCAGGGCTTATCGCTGTAATTATTTACGCGATACCACCCGTTATTAGGCTAACCAATCTCGGTATCCGTCTTGTAGATAGCGAAGTGTTGGAAGCGGCTACAGCCTTCGGTGCGAACCGCTCTCAGCGTTTATGGGGAGTTCAGCTTCCGCTGGCAATGCCAACGATTATGGCCGGTATTAACCAAACGATCATGATGGCACTTTCAATGGTCGTTATCGCTTCTATGATTGGTGTTAAAGGGTTGGGGCAACCTGTTCTTAAATCGATTACCAACCAGTACTTTACGTTAGGGCTTTTGAATGGCTTTGCCATTGTTGCTTTAGCCATTTTGTTTGACCGATCTTCACAAGCTTATGCAAAACGTACGCAAGCACACCTAGGAGGGCTTAAGCATGACTAAGCCACTCATCGAAATCAGCGATTTGTCGAAAGTTTTTGGCTCTAACCCAATGTCTGTGGTTAAGCGAGTTGAAAATGGTGATTCAAAAGATGACATCTTAGCGGAAACCGGTCACACCGTTGGTTTAAGAGACATCAACCTTAAGATCAACAAAGGCGAGATATTCGTCATAATGGGGTTATCTGGGTCGGGTAAATCCACACTTATTCGTCACTTCAACCGATTGATTGACCCTACTCAAGGGAAGATCATGGTAGAAGGCATCGACGTGATGAGCTTAGATACCAAAGAATTAGAAGACTTCCGTAGGCATAAAATGTCGATGGTTTTCCAGCGATTTGGTTTACTGCCTCACAGAACCGTTGTTGATAACGTCGCTTACGGTTTGGAAGTACAGAAAGCTGATAAAGCACAACGTATTGCTAAAGCCACTGAATGGCTAGAAACCGTTGGCCTAAAAGGGTACGAAAAGCAGTATCCTGCCCAGCTTTCAGGTGGTCAGCAGCAACGTGTTGGCTTGGCTCGTGCATTGTGCACGGATGCGGAAATCTTGCTGATGGATGAAGCTTTCTCTGCGCTTGATCCGTTGATTCGTAGTGAAATGCAAGATCAGCTGATTGAATTGCAAGAAAAGCTGCATAAAACCATCATCTTCATAACGCATGACTTGGATGAAGCACTTCGCCTTGGCGATCGTATCGCGATTCTAAAAGATGGCGTGCTGGTACAAGAAGGTGCACCAGAGGAAATTCTTCTGCAACCAGCAGATGAATACGTTGAAGCCTTTGTAAAAGACGTTAACCGTGCTCGTGCGTTAACCGTAGAAACTGTGATGCAGCCGCCGGCTTATCGTGTTTCTGCCAAAACGATTGAAGAAGCACTCATCCAAATGAAGCAGCTTAAGAATGATTATGCTTATCACGTAACGGATGAAGGTTATCAAGGTTTGCTAACCCAAGAAGGGTTAAAAGACGCTGCCGCTATGACGGATAGAACCGACATTTGCGAAGAGATTTACGAATCTGTGCCTTCTATATCTCCAGATGCCATTATTGAAGAAGTGCTTCCTGAAACAATGTGTTGTGACTACTCACTGCCAGTTGTCGATGATGAAGGTAATCTTAAGGGAGAATTAGAGCGAAGCGCTGTGGCCGATATTTTTTCAGAGGCATCTGAAGAAAATGTGATTCAAGAGCGCAAGTTAGCCGCGAACCTCTAATTGTTCGTTTCGATACATTTATGATGTATCAATGTTTTTAGATAGAGCCGACGCACGTGTGTCGGCTTTTTTTCGCTTCTCAAAAATGCAAAAAAAATTCTTCGACGAACGTAATTATTCCAAATCCCGGTCTATATTTGTATTGATAAGTTTATTATGGAAAGCTTATATAGACGAGGGCGAGGATGTATTCAAATATTTACAAAACAGCCTTAAACACCCTTCCTGATGGTGTCTTGATCACTGACAGTACGCGAGCTGTCATTTATTCGAATGCCCGATTTGCACAAATGTGGGGTATTCCGGACCAAATCATCCAAACTAAAGATGACGATAAAATGCTGGATTTTGTCATTGGTCAACTTGAAGATCCCAATGCATTTATTTCTGAAGTTAACCGGCTTTACGACTCACTTGAAGATTCGCAGGACTTCCTAAAGTTCAAAAATGGCAAAACGTTTATGCGTCGCAGCCAACCCTATGAAGATGACAATATGGGGCAAGGAAGAATTTGGGTGTTTTCCGATGTCAGTAAACTTTTGGAGTTAGATCAAATCGCGTATGTAGATTCCTTAACGGGGCTGCATAATCGGAGGATGTTGGATGAAATGAGCCAAAGCTTGTTTGATCGCTTTGTACAGTCGAAGAAGTCCTCTTGTATTGTTTTGTTTGATTTAGATGGATTTAAAGAAATTAACGATAATTTTGGGCACCAAACGGGTGATAAGCTTTTGTGGCTTTTAGCCAAAGCGATAGACGAAACATTGCGTTCAAAAGACATCGCTTTTCGCCATGGTGGGGATGAATTTTGCCTTGTGCTTAAAGCAACTGGTGTCACAAGTGTAGAAGGCGTGATGCAAAGACTTTACAAAGCGTTTGAAAAGTTGCAGAAAGAAACGCTAAACCTCCCAAATCCAATCAGCTTTTCAGGTGGATGCGTTTGTTTTGACGCTAAAGATAATTCCCCAAGAGACGCACTAGCGCGCGCCGACGTTTTGCTTTACCAAGCAAAAAAACAAGGCAAAGGTAAAATCATTTATGGGGACTGTGTTCGCTGCATACCTAACGGATTTTAAGATGCTCTAAATCCGGTATTTTTACGCCGCTTAGATATATTTTATGATTTTCTTAGAATAATGGTGAAATCTTCTTCCATGTAATCGTCAATCACTTGTACCTCATCGGTCAATTGGCGACACATTGAAATAACATCGTTCATATTGTGTGCTTTGAGTAGTCGATCTTCTCGAAAGTACTCGCTATTTAACAGGTTGAATCCAAACGCTTCGTTGCTCGAACTGTATCCCGCATGTATGGCTTTTTGAAGATAATTTTTGTCGCTGCTTTGGTAGTTGAGCGAACCTGAAGCAATCGATATATCGTGCTTTGGCAGCTTCATTTGGGCAAAATTACCATGCTGGAAGTGCATAGTGTTACTTGCTTCTAGTTTAGCTTGTTTAATAAAACTCTTGTGAAAGTCGACGCCGGTATAGTGCTTCAAGCGTTGTTTTACGTTTAGAAAGTGGGCAAGGTCACCATAACCACATCCCAAGTCCAGAACAGACTTGTTTTGAAAGTCTAATTCGCGTTCAAACACGGTAAACCGCGTAAATTGCGACTGTTCGCTACTCCATCCCAAAATCCTTGCAGGATCATGATGCCATTGCTTTTCACGATCAGAGTGATAAAAATAAACATTTAAGCGTTCAAGAAAATTCACGTTTGTCCGGTCTAGTATTGTAAGTGAATTGTTTACCCCCGTTGCAAACAGGGTGGCAGTGCTCAGCCTATCTACGCGAGCCAACGGAGTTAGTGTAGGTTAGGGGTATCCTAGCACTCCGATATTCTTAGGGTATAGCTGTTTTTAACCTGTACGGCAACAAGGAAATTTAAGGAAACGAATCTTCAAATGATTGAAATAGAACCTCTTACACCACACATTGGCGCGAGAATTCATGGTTTAACACTGTCTCAATGCAGTGATGCTGAATTTGAAGCTTTATATCAAGCATTCTTGCAGCATCAAGTTGTCTTTCTAGAAAACCAAACGTTATCACCAGAGCAGCATTTAAATTTGGCAGCACGCTTTGGAGAGCTAGAGCCTGTTCATCCATTTTTTCCAAACGTTGCAAGCCACCCCCAAGTGAGCGTGATAGAAACAACAAAAGGCAATGCACCTTTCGAGAGCCTTTGGCATACCGACCTTACCTGGAGAAAACGTCCATCTAAGTGCTCTTTGCTGCATGCCCAGCACCTTCCACAATGCGGTGGTGATACCATTTGGTGTTCCATGAGTGCTGTATATGAATCATTGAGCTTGGATCTAAGGCAAAAGTTGAAATCGCTGACAGCGACGCATTCCTTGGTAGCTTTTGAAGATATTGATCCTGATCTTGTTGAGTTGGATTGGCATAAAGATGTGGTGAAAACCTCTGAAGAGAATCCACCTGTCACTCACCCAGTTGTCGCAACCCACCCTGAAACGGGTAAAGAGACTCTCTATATTAATGAGCAGTTTACGCGCTCTATAAATGAACTCGACCGCAGTGAAAGCCAAACGCTCCTAAATGAATTGTTTTTAGTCGCAAGACAACCTGAGTTTCAGGTGCGATTTAAATGGAGCAATAACGCAATGGCGATTTGGGACAACCGAATTACTCAGCATTATGCTGTGATTGATTATGGTGATACGCCGAGAAAGCTACACCGAGTGACGGTGACTTAACCTCATTGAGTGCTTTGCAATCAAATAAACCAATATAAATACAATTGACAACCTAAAGTATGGATAATTGAACTGGGTTTAATATAACATTTGGCTCCCTTATCAATTGCTAGCTGATTCATGATTGATTTATCCATACTTCCGGTGTATTTAACAGCGGTTCTCGCCTTACTTTTGATCCCTGGTCCTGACATGTTGCTGATAGCGACCTCAAGTATGAGCTATGGACGAAAAGTTGGGCTTTTTGCCAGTTTAGGAAATGCGACTTCTGGCTTGATTCTAACGCTTTTAGCGGCAATGGGGGTATCGGCTCTTATTGCGATGAACCCGTTGGCACTATCGGCGCTTAACCTAATTGGCGGAATTTATCTGCTTAAGATGGGTTGGGACTGCGTAAAGTCGAATGTGTCCGAGACACCAGAGTTGGGTGGTCGTAGTAAAATGGCGACTACCTTTTACCAACGCGCTCTCCTCAGTAACTTGTTAAACCCGAAAGCTTTGATGTTTTTTGTACTGTTTTTGCCTCAGTTTGTATCGGGAAAAATAGAAGCCAGTTCTGGTGAGCAAATGATGGCACTCGGATTTCTTCTTAATGTACTTGGGCTCTCTTTTAACCTTGTTCTGGTCGGGTTGGCTGGTACGCTCGGAAAGTCTTTAGTTGCTAGTAGGAAATTCAGACTCTATCAACATAAAGTCATGGGCGGTGTTTTTGTCTTGCTTGGCATATGGATGCTTGGTCAGCTTCTTTGATATGACTTAAGCATAGGGTTAGCCTGAGAAAATAGAGTGAATTAAAATAAAAAATGCCGATGAATTCATCGGCAAAGGCAAGATATAACACGTTACAACTTACAGCTAAGGCTGCCCAATTTTTGAGGGGACGAAAAAGGGCAGCAACAGGAAAAATGCTTATCTAATATCTTCTACAGCGATGTGGTCCATATCGGTGAACGTTTGATTTTCTCCAACCATTCCCCAAATGAATGTATAAGCCTGTGTGCCGACGCCAGAGTGGATTGACCAACTCGGTGAAATTACCGCTTGCTCATTGTGAACCAGCATGTGGCGTGTTTCTTGTGGTTCACCCATAAAGTGGAAAACAGCCGCGTCTTTGTCCATGTTGAAGTAGAAGTACACTTCCATACGACGGTCGTGAGTGTGGCACGGCATCGTATTCCACAAACTGTTCTCTTCAAGTTTTGTTAAACCCATGAGTAGCTGACACGTTGGCAGAACATCCGGCACAATGTACTTGTAAATGGTACGTTTGTTACTGGTTGCAGCGTCACCTAGCGTTACTGGAGCCGCTTCTTCTAGCGTTACTTTTTTGTTTGGGTAATGCGTGTGTGCTGGTGCGCAGTTGTAGTAAAACTTGGCTGGGTTCGCAGCATCTGTGCTAGAAAAGGTGACTTCTTTTGCGCCTTGGCCAATGTACAACGCTTCTTGGTGGTTAATAGTGTAGCTTTCACCATCAACAACAATCACGCCATCACCACCTACGTTGATTAAGCCCAACTCTCTACGCTGAAGAAAGTAGTCCACACCGATTTGCTCACCTAAAGCCGGATCGAGTACCACCTCTTGACCGACAGGTTGAACGCCGCCGAAAATAATTCTGTCGATGTGGCTGTAGGTCATCGTCAATTGATCCGCCACGAAGATGTTTTCAACTAAAAACTCGTCACGCAACTGCTGTGTTCCTAGTGTTTTCGCGTGTTCACTGTGAATAGCTTGACGTACTTCCATTCTCTACTTCTCTCTTGTTTCGATTGAAAGGAAGGCAATACCTCCCTAGAAGAACGCCACCTTATCACTGACTAATCTGTGAATGAATTTTTGAAACGCTATTTTATAATCGCCGTCACATAATTTAACTTGTTTGGTAAAAATAAATGAAACAGCTTTTTAAAAATGTTGTTGGTATGGTTTTTCTTCGTATAATGAGCGAAAAGCAGCCTAAGCTCTGAATGGAAAATCCCCACAAAGAAAAAAGGCATTGTATGAATCTTTTTGGGCAAGTTCTGCCAGAATGAAAATGAAGTAGCGAGAGCGAAAATGAACAGTTTGGCTTGGTTAATTCAAAAGTGCTGCCCGTTCTTAAAATGGGGAGAGGGCGTTACACTCACTTCACTTAAAGCGGATTTTTGGGCTGGCTTAACGGGAGCCATCATCGTACTCCCACAAGGTGTCGCTTATGCCATGATTGCAGGGCTTCCTCCAGAATATGGCCTTTATACCGCGATTATCCCTGCCATCATTGCTGCGCTGTTTGGATCTTCTCATCACCTTATCTCAGGTCCGACGGCGGCGCTTTCTGTCATTGTATTCACCACCATTAGTCAGTTTGCTGCACCTGGTAGTGCGCTATATATCCAGTTGGCTATCACGCTCACGCTGTGTGCTGGCATTCTTCAGCTGGCGTTTGGGTTACTTCGTTTTGGGGCGGTGGTCAATTTTGTCTCACATTCGGTTGTACTAGGCTTTACCGCCGGTGCGGCTGTGGTCATCAGCGCCAGCCAAATCAAGCATCTACTTGGGCTGAATTACACGTCTGGCACTACTGCGATTGAAAATCTCACGCTTGGCATTCAGCACGCTCCTGATTTTCATTTAGCGTCTTTGCTCATTGGTATTGTTACCATTTTAACGTGCATGGTTTTGAAGGAGCTGTGGTCCAAGCTCCCGCATATGCTTATCGCAATACTCGTCTCCATGGGGCTGGCGTATAGCATGAACAATGCGGGGTTCGAAATTCAGCTGGTGAGTGAGGTGTCATCTGGGCTACCAGTATTTTCTGTCCCAAATTTAAGTAATGTACCCTTCGAATCTATGCTGAGCGGCATTGTGGCAGTTGCCTTGCTGGGGTTGGTAGAAGCCATATCCATTGCTCGTTCGGTCGCACTGAAATCCAAACAACGTATAGACAGCAACCAAGAATTCATCGGGCAAGGGTTATCTAATATTGCAGGATCATTTTTCTCCTGTTACGTGTCGTCGGGTTCGTTTACTAGAAGTGGGGTTAACTTCAGTAGCGGAGCCAAAACACCACTTGCCGCCGTATTTGCTGGTCTCTTCCTAGCAGTCATTATGGTCTTTTTTGCTCAATACGCCGCTAATATTCCTATTGCAGGTATGGCAGGCATTCTATTGGTTGTAGCATTCAACCTCATTGATGTTCCCCACATAGCCGACATCATCCGTCACGACAAAAAAGAAGCGATTGTTCTGCTGCTTACTTGTATTGCTGCGATGACAATGCATTTGGAATTATCCATTTACGTAGGTGTTGGAGCATCGTTGTTCTTCTATCTACGCCGAACATCGCGCCCCGTTGTCGACTATTTGGATAACGACGATCTTGCCATGGACAGAGACATGTCTGGTTTGGTGCAAGTTGTTCGTATTAATGGGTCCATATTCTTTGGTAGCGTTCAGCACCTTCATAGCGAATTGCAAAGTATTACCGCACCTAACGTCATCATTTTAGGGCGAGGAATCAATTTTATTGATCACCTAGGCGTTAGGATGCTCGCGGAATTTTCCCAATCATCGGGGAAACAAGTCTTCTTTTGTCGTTTCAAAAATGCACCGCGTGAGCACCTCCTTAAAGGGGATAAGGTGTTCAACGAACGGCAGTTTTATCCAAGTTTGACTCGATTAACCTCTGAATTCTCATCAATTATTGACCCGTCTCATCGAAAGAAGCAGGTTCACATTTAAATGGAAGCAGTAATGAGCGATATGTTCTCCGAATTTGATGCTACCGAGCATCCGCACCGACGTTTTAACCCGTTAACGCAAGAGTGGGTGTTGGTTTCTCCTCATCGCGCTAAGCGCCCATGGCAAGGCCAGCAAGAGGAACAAACTAAGGAAGCGTTGCCGAGTTATGAGGCAGAGTGCTTTCTTTGCCCAACCAACGTTCGCATAAGTGGTGACAAGAACCCAGATTACACAGGAACGTTTGTATTTCAGAACGATTTCGCGGCGTTAACACAAGCCGTCCCTTTCGCCGATACGACAAGCGATCCGCTATTTAAATTGCAAAGCGCAACGGGAGAGAGCCGAGTCATTTGTTTCTCGCCAGACCACAGTAAAACGCTGCCAGAGCTTCCAGTAACAGCGATTGAGAAAATCATTGATACGTGGAACGAACAACTTGAAGAGCTAGGCAAAACCTACGCTTGGGTACAAGTTTTTGAGAACAAAGGTGCCACGATGGGGTGCTCTCAGCCGCATCCGCATGGTCAAGTTTGGGCGAACAGTTTCATTCCAACTCATGTAGCGAAAAAGGATAAGTCACAGCGCGAGTATTTCACTCAATATGGATCCGTGATGCTTCACGATTATGTTCAGCGCGAACTGATTTCAAAGGAACGCATTGTCGTTGAAACCGAACACTGGGTGGGGCTAGTCCCTTATTGGGCTGCGTGGCCATTTGAAACTATGCTACTGCCAAAGACCATAACTCACCGTCTTACGGCTATTTCTCAAGAACAAAAAGAAGATTTGGCGATAGCGATAAAAGCGCTGACTAGCCGATACGACAACTTGTTCCAGTGTTCGTTTCCCTATTCGATGGGGTGGCACGGCGCACCTGAACAATCTGAAAACCCTGAGCACTGGCAAGTTCATGCGCTGTTTTATCCCCCGTTACTGCGAAGTGCATCGGTAAGAAAATTCATGGTTGGGTACGAAATGATGGGCGAAAGCCAACGCGATTTAACGCCAGAACAAGCGGCGGAAAAACTTAGAGCGGTGAGCGCAACACATTACTTAGCTTGAGTAGAGACTACTTGGCGTGGAACCTAAGAACTCTAATTTATTTGATAGAGAAACATTAAAAATTTAATCACATATCCGTTATTTATATTTTTTTGCTTAAAAACTCGAATGAAACGATGTTTCAATATGAATTCTTCCAAATTCATTTGTTTTTATGAATGTATGAGAATCGGATAACTATAAAAATAGGAAGAAGAACATGGTGTTAGATACCTTTAACCTGAAAGGAAAAGTTGCCCTAGTCACTGGCTGTAATACAGGTTTAGGACAAGGTATGGCAGTTGCACTGGCTCAAGCAGGCTGCGATATAGTTGGCGTTAATTACTCCGATCCAGAAGACACGCCTGCGCTTGTTGAAGCGACAGGTCAGAACTTTTATTCAATCATTGCCGATCTTAGCAACAGCGACGTGATTGCTCAGGTGGTCGATAAAGCCATCAGTATGGCAGGTCGTATTGATGTTCTGGTGAACAATGCGGGCATCATTCGTCGTGCAGATGCGCTTGAGTTCTCAGAGAAAGACTGGGATGACGTAATGAACCTCAACATCAAGAGTGTTTTCTTTATGTCTCAGGCGGTTGCCAAGCAATTCATTGCTCAGGGAGAGGGGGGCAAAATCATCAATATCGCGTCTATGCTTTCTTTCCAAGGCGGTATTCGCGTGCCATCTTACACGGCTTCGAAAAGTGCGGTAATGGGGGTGACCAAGCTTCTAGCGAATGAATGGGCATCACAAGGCATCAATGTTAACGCGATTGCACCGGGCTATATGGCAACCAACAATACGGCGGCATTGCGTGCGGATCAGGAAAGAAACCAAGAAATACTAGACAGAATTCCAGCCCAGCGTTGGGGTCTACCAAAAGACTTGGCAGGACCTGCTGTCTTTCTCGCATCGCCAGCATCTGACTATGTAAACGGGTACACGATTGCTGTGGATGGTGGCTGGTTAGCGCGATAACTAAGAAAGTAGCCAGAGCTCTTATTTTTAAAAGCGCTTTCTAGCCGAGCTCATGCTCAAAAGAACGCATGGGCTAAAAAATCTAAGTGTTCTGGCTTTCATCCGCTACGCATTTAATGTTCATCACGGCGTTCATTCTTTCCCCTTTAGCAAGGTTGACTAGTCCCGGTTTCTGGGGAAGATTGAACGCATCAACGGGGTGGCTTACCGGTTCTAAACAGAAAAACTCAGCTGCACTGTCTGGAGAATAGAGAATCAAGTAAGACAGTAATTCTGTTCCTTTAACGTGAATAGTGAGGTTGTCTTTAGGCTGGGTAATTGACGCCGTCCTCGCCCATTTGAAGTAGGCGTTATTTATCCAATCATTGGGTAAGCACCTTGGGGAAGCAAAGCTCCAACTAGGATTATCAAATACACAAAGAAGTGTAGTGGGCAAGTGCTGATGATCCTCTAGCCACACGTCTTGCGAGTCGAATTGAACTTGTGTGTCTTTATGGCGGTAAAACCAAGGGTGAAAACCCAATCCGAAGGGCAACGTAATGTCACTGGTATTGGTCACCGTCAGTTCGCAATGAAGCGTATTGCCTTCCAATGTATATTCAAGTTCTGCGTTATATCTAAATGGTGGGCACAGTGCGTCAAGTAACTGATACGTAATGTGCGAATCCGATTTTTCTTTTATCGTCCATTGGGATTGCCACGCGTTACCATGAATCGGGAACGCCTCGGCATCAACGTTTCTTTTTACGCTATGGCGAACACCATTGTGGCTAAAACCGCCTGTCGAAATTCGATTGGAGAATGGTGCGAGTACATACATTCCTGTGGGGTTGATTTTTCCACTTTGTGATTGATTGGAATAAAGAAAGGGAACCCACTTGTCGTTCACTTTTGCAAGCGCCTGCGCAATCGCGGCACCTTTATTTCCTAAAAAACCTAATTTCAGACATTCGTTTTCCAAGTACTCCATTAAGACCATCCACCGTCTATGCCAATATTTTGCCCAGTCATCATACTCGCACAGTCGGAACACAAAGAAGCGACCAAATGTGCGACAGATTCCGGATGGGTGCGTGTTTTGTTGCTTATCTGGATATTTAGATTTTGTCATTTCGACCATTGGTATCGCTTACGACAAATAAAAAAGGCTCTCTTACTGCGATCTCACCGCTGCTATGTTTCTAAACATCTGTACCAATATGGAATAGTTTTGTTATTTTAGTCAGTAACTTAGAACGAGCAACGAAAAGCTGAGGTTTGAATTGTATATAAAAGAAGCATCTGAGTTATCAGGAGCCACTCAGAGAGCGATCAGGCTTTATGAATCGTTAGGTTTACTGAAGGTTTCTCGTTCAGGAAAGTACCGCGTTTATACTGAAACTAACGTCAATCTTATAAAAATGATCAAAGAGGCGCAGACTCTGGGCATCAAGCTATCAGAAATTGTCGACCTGAAAGATGACAAAGACAGTTTTGATTGGCAAACCGTCAGAGATTTCTTGATTGATAAACAGAAAGACATTGAGCTTCAAATCCAACTGCTTGAAGAGCAAAGAGATCGACTTGTGCAATATCGTGAATCTATCACTATTTGTATTGAGGGGGTTGACTCTCACCTATAGGGAAGACTTTAGACTGTACTTTCTTAACGTAAGGAATTTATATAATGAAAAAAGTACTGGTCATAAATGCAAACCCAAAAATAGAGAGTTTCTGTGCTTCTATAGCCGAAAACTATGCGGAAACCGCTGCACTAGAGCATGAGGTTAAACAAGTTCACGTCAGTAAGATGAACTTTGATATGAACGTGGAATATGGGTATGACCAAACGCCTTGCTTAGAACCCGATTTGCAGCAGTTTCAAGAGCTCGTTCTTTGGTCAGATCATATTGTTATTGTTACACCTGTCTGATGGGGATCTTTACCTGCAAAGTTTAAGGGGGTCATAGACAGAGTGTTTCTACCTAATTTTGCATTTCGATATGTAAAAGGTAAGTCTTTCCCTGAAAAGCTCTTATCGGGTCGTAGCTCGGAGCTAGTAGTTACATTAGACACGCCGCCATTTTGGTATAAGTACGTTAAAGGCAATTTGATTTATAAACATGTAAAAAAGGCAATTTTAGATTTTTCAGGAATTAAAAATCGCTCTGTAACCTATTTTGGACCCGTTATCGGTTCTAATTCTGAAACAAGGCAATCTTGGCTAGAAAAAACGTCAAAGCTAGCAAGTCGATTAAAGTAACCTATTGTTCAAGTTTCGATGAAATAAGGTGTGCAGTACACGCCTAACTAGCTATCAAACGATATCACTGTGTCGCATTTTTTAAGCTTTTTCAAAATCGAGTTCTTAATAATATTCCGTTAACTCTCTATTCCGGTTAGAGTTTTTATCCGGTGACCAACGTGTTGTCTGCCGCGTAAACTAAGCGTTATATTTATCAAAGGAAGGGTTATGAAAGCACTATTAAGCATATTTTTATTCGCGGTCTCATTTCAGGCTTTTGCAATCGAAAATTGGACTGGTGAGGTAAAGTGGGTAAATGTCGATGAAAACGGTAGTGCCTATATTTTTATCGATAATCCTAGAAGTGGACCAAAATCAAATTTTACATGTGGTAATCATAATATTGTTTACCTTGGCACAGAAAATCGCCCTGCAAATTCAGCTTTTTTATCTCAAGCCTTAATGGTCTATACGACGGGGAATACGATAAGGTTTGGTGTTAGGGGGAATGGTGACTCGTGCGAGGCTACTTATATCTCAGCAAGATAAGACATAACAATCGAACAAGGAAATATACCTGTTCGCTCTCGGTAAAAATATTTCCCAATTCTGTAAATAAAATATGTAATTTAGGTGGTTCAATGTTTAAAAAATTATTGTGTGCTTCTTTGTTTGTTCTGTCAGCCAGTTCATTTGCTCAAGGGTAGACTGAGCCACTAACTGTTGAGTCGGTTTTTACTGAAGGTAAAACAGACCTCATTGTTATTCAGACAAGCGGTGGCTCTGTTTATACGAATTCATGCGTAGCGAACAAATGGATGTTTAAGTCAGATACGGACGCTCGCAGAGGAAGGGCCTATAGTACTGCTATGTCAGCATTAGTCAGCGGAAATAAAATTAAACTCTGGTATACAGATTCCTGTGAAAGCTGGTCGTATCATGGTGCAACATCAATCATGCTTATAAAGTAGAAACAACGTTTAAAGAGACACTCATTAAGGCAAAGGTTGAAGAAACTACTCTTTAGCCTTTTTGTCTGTTTAGCTATCACTCTCATTTTTTATTGAGGGATTATTTCGCAAAACAACGCTTGACCTGTTCCTCTATGATGCCTACCATATCTCCATTATTTGAATCCCGTTGTTCACTTCTCTCCATACTTCGCCTTTTCAGGGCATTTAAATTTTCTCTTGAATCCATCAAAAAGAGAAAATGCTAATGAGCCATTCAACACAAAACGCAAATCCACTTTTCACTTCAAAAATCCACTATCCAGTCGACTTTGATAGTCACTGTGAATCAAATGTATCGTACGGCTTAGATCCTTCGCTAGTTATGGATATTTATTACCCTAAGTCGATGAAAAGCCGTGTTCCAGTCGTCATTTTTGTTACTGGGTACCCAGATTTTGGCTTTGAACAAATGACGGGAATGAAGCTCAAAGATGTACAGCAATATATATCTTGGGCGCAGCTCTTTGCTAGTTCGGGGATTGTGGCAATCACTTACTCGAATGTTAATCCTGAAAAAGACATTTTCACCTTGCTCGAGTTTCTGGACGACAACGCCGCCGCTCTTGGTATCGATCCAAACAAAGTCTCTATTTGGTCTTGCTCTGGAAATGTGCCCAATGCGTTATCTGTTCTTACTGAAAAAACACAAGTCAAATGTGCGGCTTTCTTATATGGCTATACGATAGATGAGGGTGGCGCACAAGCCGTTGATGATGCCTCGAAGTCATTTGGATTTGTTAATCCAGTCAATGTGGGATTATTAGCTAATCTGCCACCAATCTTGGTTGTAAGAGCAGGGAAAGACGAAATGCCAGGGTTAAACGATTCAATTGATTCATTTGCGTCGCAATGCTTGAAACACAATAAGCCTTTAAGTTTACTTAACTTGCCCAACTCTAATCACGCATTCGATGTTGTTGATAACCAAGTCTGCACAAAGCAAGCAATACACACGATATTGGGATTCTTTAAAGAACACCTTATTTGCTGATCTCGCTATTTCTGGTCCAATAGCCGCTGAGAGTTTCCTCCTGCAGTTGTTGGGTCATTTTAGTAGCCTTGTATTACCCAATTATATAAATAAGTGTCTTAGTAGAAGTAGCGCAAAGTGCGTTAAGCTAAACTCACTCACTTTGATTGGAGCAAGGTCTTGGTGAAATAGTGGAAGATTATCGTGGTCGAATACCCCAATTTGATCTCAATCTTAAGTGATAATGATAATCTTTACTATTAAGTCTTTTAATCAAAATTTATAACTTGTATATTCAACGGGATGTATTTTGACGTATTGATTCGGAAATCCCTATTATGAGCCCCCTCAAGCAATTATTTATATTAAACGCGGTTTGCATGACTGCAATGATGTCCATCATTCCAGTGATTGGTCCTATCATTCGAGAAGTAGGTTTGCTGGAATGGCATGGTGGGCTGGTGGTGGCAATGTCGGGCATTACTTGGCTACTCAGTGCAAAAAAATGGGGCTCCATCAGTGACAAGAAAGGACGAAAGCCTGTGTTGCTGATTGCCACTTTTGGCTACGCCATCTCATTTATATTGATGACGGTATGGTTGGATTTATCACTGCAAGCGACGTTTAACACGTTTGTAATCCTTATGGGCATGATAGTCGCTCGCGCATTGGTTGGCTTATTTTTGGCGGCTATTACACCTGTTAGTTCGGCGTTCGTTGCGGATATCACTACTGCTGAAGAGCGACAAAGCGCAATGGCAAGCATTGGGGCGGCAAGTGCTATAGGTTTGGTTGCGGGGCCTGCGCTGGGAGGGTGGTTGTCACAGTATTCCCTTATACTGCCTTTGTATGTATTGGCGGCATTACCAATTATTGCGTGGGTGTTTATTAAGCTTCTACTACCAGAAACGAAAGCACGTGTCGCACCTTCAGAGAGCACCATCAGCTTTTTTGATGCCCGCTTACGCTTCCCTGCGTTAGCCATGTTCTTTTGCATGTTCGCCGTTATTACCGCCCAAATCATCATTGGCTTTTTCGTCTTAGATCGTATCCGCGAAACAGCGGAAGAAACGGCGCAACTTTCAGGTATTGTTTTAACCATTACTGGGGTCACACTGGTTATTACTCAAGGCTTTTTAGCCAAAAGTAAGAGTGACTTGCTGCTTAAAAGCTGCATGATCGGTCCCTTAGCTGCGCTCGCTGGTTTGTGCATTTCATCGTTCGCCCAGTCGGCTGTTGTTTTGATTCTGGGTTATGTATTTATGGCGGTAGGGATAGGGCTTCTGTTTCCGGCGATACAAGCGATCACTGCTAACTCAGTTGGTGAGGATGAACAAGGTGCAGCAGCGGGAACCATCTCTGCTGCCCAAGGGCTATCTTCTATTGTGGTACCGATTGTTGCAACGGTCCTATACCAAACTAATCAAAGCTTGCCATTTTGGTTTGCAGCGTCCCTTATGGTGGTGTTGTTTTTACTTGTACTCTCCAATCAAACCAAATTCAACTCTCAGCAATATCAACCCGAATAGTTGTTTAAACGAATAGCCTAGGTAAGACAAGGCTGAAGAGTAACAAAAGGCTAAAGATAGGATTCTTTAGCCTTTTTTGGTTTTCTTTGCTCTTATTTATTTTATTCTTCTTATAACATTTAATTTTGAAACGATGTTTTAAAAATGTGAGCGAGCTGCATTTTTCTTTCCCTAATCTCAAGTACTATTCGATTTATCAAAAACACCGCCACTTGATGCTGTGTAAAGTGAAAGATAAGAGAGTAGTAACTTCATGACTGACAACGTTATTTTGCCGGAGCTGCCTGCAACGCTTGATGAGCAGCGCGTGTTGAATCATCTACCTGTTGTGGTAGAAGCCATCAAACGAAACATCCCAAAGATTGGTGAGCGAAACCCTAAAATTGGTACTGAAGAAAACCAATGGCAGTATTGCGATCAATTTGATTGGGTGTCCTCTTTCTGGACGGGTGAACTTTGGCTTTGCTACCAGATGACGGCGCAAGAGCAGTTTAAAAACAGCGCCAAGCTGCGTAAGTCTTACTTTGCCGACATGTTGCTTGACCCGTTTTGGCTGGATCATGATTTAGGTTTCCAGTACAGCTTAAGTTGCGTAGCAGATTACAATCTAACAGGTGATGAAGAATCCAAAATGATGGCGATTCGCGCTGCAGACCATTTGATTCATCGTTTTAGAAAGATTGGCGGCTACATCGTTGCGTGGAATGACACTCACCCATTAGGGCCTGAAATCACGCAAGGTAAGTCGATTATCGATTCATTGCAGAATACAGCATTGTTGTTCTGGGCTTCTAAGGTGACAGGGTCACCCGTGTATGCGAAGGCGGCGAAGCGTCACAGTGAGACCTTGGCTAAATACATTGTTCGTGACGATTACTCTACTTATCACTCTTACAATTTCCACCCTGTGACTCAGGAGCCTATCAAAGGTGAGACCTTCCAAGGTTATGCCGACGAGTCATGTTGGGCTCGTGGTCAATCTTGGGCGATTCATGGGTTTGCACAAACCTACTTGTACACGGGCGAAACGCACTTCTTAGAGTTGGCGAAAAAGCTGGCGAAATACGCAGTAGAGCATATTACCCCTGATGGTGTTCCTGTGTGGGATTACTCCTTACCTGCGGATGAAATTCAATATAAAGACAGTTCTGCTGGTGCCATTACGGCGGCTGGTTTACTGCTAATTGCGCAGTGTATTGAAGATGAGGAAGAAGCCAAACCATATCGAGATTGGGGAATGTATATGCTTCAAGGCTTGATGGATAGCTGCGATTTAACTGCAGACCATAACGCGCTTGGTTTGCTCGCTCACGGCGCTTCATTTGTAAAGGTCGGGCTGTGCGACAACATGCTTCCTTATGGTGACTACTATTACTTAGAAGCCTTGATGCGCGCGAATGGATACCAGAAGTTCTTCTGGTAGCAGTTCCTTTGATAGCTGTTCTTTTGGTAACAGCTCTTTTGGTAACAACTCTTTTGGAAACACAGTCTAAATCGGGCGATACCCGCCCGTTTATAAGCGGTTTTCTATAGGGCTCTGATTGAGCCCACATCCAGATTTGATCCGATAGTTTTTTTGGAGCCTATGATGACAACACATGCCTCTCGTAAAGGTCATATGACCCTGCCTGTTGAAACAGGTCAGGAAGACGTAGTTTTGGATTTATTTCAGCGCTGGCAGGCCGATGCCCTTCGAGATAGCGATGGCACAACGATGCCAGATTCTTTAGCGCAGCAAGACAGCGATATATATTCCGTGAATTGCTTGGTGCGAGCGGATCAAGAGTTTGCTAACCAGCACCCAGAATACCTTCATCGTAAGTATTTGATGTCGTTTCCAGTTACTGCAATGTCTGAGGATATTGTTATCCAGCCGTTGGATGGGTACAGCAAAGACAAATACGAGCTTGATGACGACAGCGATCCAAAAACATGGTGGGAAGTGCGAAACCGCACAACGAATGAAGTCGTCAGTCCTGAACTTTGGGTATTTGATACGGCGAAACAGCAAGTCGTTGTCAGTAACGCTACCCTCTACCATGAATACGCCGTTACCTTTATGGCTCGCCAAGTTTGGGACAGCGTTTCCATGTATAACGCACTGACCAACGACTGGAAAGGCCCGAGGATTAAAAGCCTTGACCCATATCACCCAGAATGTCGAGCGCACTTGATCAAGCATTTTGCTCATTGGCTTGAGACACATCCGAATACCTCTGTGGTGCGCTTCACGACGTTTGCTTTCTTGTTTGTTATCGATACCGGTGAAAAAAATCAGGATATTTATCGAGACTGGACGGGTTACGGCGAAACCGTAAGCCCAAGAGCTTTACAGGACTTTGAAGAACGCTTTGGCTACGCGCTAACACCGGAAGATTTTGTTGATGCTGGCTACTACAACGGGACGTATAAAGTGCCTTCAAAGCGTTACCAAGACTGGATGACTTTCGTGCAGGATTTTGTTGTGGATTTTGCTGGTGAACTGGTAGAAATGGCGCATAAGGCTGGTAAAAAAACAGCCATGTTTCAAGGGGATCACTGGATAGGTACAGAACCGTTCCTAGCGAGTTATCAAAAAATTGGCTTGGATATCAATATCGGTGCAGTTGAAGATGGTGTCGCCTTGCGTAGGTTAACCGATTCATCGGGGGACCAAGTTCGCGAAGCTCGTTTTTACCCCTATTTCTTCCCCGATGTATTCCGTGAAGGAAACGATCCGGTTATTGAGTCGATGTCTAACTGGACGAAGATTCGTCGAGCCATGTTGCAAAAACCGCTAGACAGAATTGGCTATGGTGGATACTTGTCGCTTGCGAATAAATTCCCGCACTTTATCGATCATGTAACAGAGGTTTCGGCGCAGTTTGGGGAATACCTAGAACACACACAACGAACCGAATCACAAAAAATCCCGGGTAAAATTGCCGTACTCAGCGCATGGGGTAAAACGCGCAGTTGGCTGCAAAACCAAGCGAGAGACCAGCGTTTCTATGTTCCACCGCGCCCAGATGTGATGGAATTTGTAGGCAATAATCTACTTGAGTGTTTGTCTGGTCTGCCATTTGAAGTGGAATTCATCAGTTTTGATGATATAGCAGACAAAGGCATCTCTAGTGACATCAAAGTCATCATCAACACAGGTGATGCGAACTCAGCATGGAGTGGAGGAGAGCACTGGGACAAGCCCGAAGTGCTGGTGGCATTGCGTAAATTTGTCGCACAAGGTGGCGGGCTATTGGGTGTATGCGATCCTTCTGCCTATCAAAAAAATGGTCGATACTTCCAGTTGGGTGACGTGTTTGGGTTGGAAAAGGAAACGGCACTTACAATGGGGCGTGTTGCCATGCCTGTTCAAGTAAACCGAGAACACTACTTGTTCAAGCAGCTAAACGGCAGTATAGATTTTGGTAACCCAAGCTATGTGTACCCTCAGGCAGATGATATTGATGTAATTTCCGCGCAAGGGCAGCATTTGGCGTTAACGGCACGCGAGTATGGGCAAGGGCGCGCGGTGTACCTTGGTAATCTGCCGTTTTCGATGGATAACGCTCGATTACTCCAGCATGTTCTGGTCTGGCTAGGGCAGCATGAAAACGATGAGCATGCGTGGTTGTCTTCGCATCCAGATGTTGACTGTGCTTACTTCCCTGAAACTGGTAAAGCGACCGCCGTTAACTTCAGCAACGAAGCTCAGTCTTTAGAAGTGCTAGACCATCAGGGCAACATTAGGTTAATTCAACTTAAGCCCTATGAGTGGCGTTGGTTTTCTTAATTTATCAATCATCTAAGATCGCCTTTTCAAGCAAGCTCAATTCTGAGCTTGCTTACATTTTCTTCCTAAAAATCGCTGATTATTTTGTCTCATAGGCGAGATGAGTTACATCACAAAATGTAACCTAATCAAGATAGAAATTCCATTTTTTATATTTTGAAATGGTGTTCCTTTATTGTGTTTGATAGTGTCTCGATTGAACTCAAGCCAGCAGTATTGGCATGAGATAACAATATATAACTTCATAAAATTAAATCGAAACAAGTTGGCTTCTTAGGCTGTTTTCCTTTTGGGAATTCAGCACCAATGTACCCTACAAATCAGGAAGCACTAATGATAAATACACTCGCCTCCAAGTACATAAAACACATTTGTATCGTGCCTGTTTTACTGGCTAGTCAGTTGGCATTTGCGAATGATATTTCCACCTTAAAGCAGCGTGTCGCCCCCGATTATGCTGATCAGGAATCTGCGTCTGCTATTAGCAAAGGTGAAACACTATCGGGTTTGGTTCAACAATACATATCAACCCAAAACAGCGATGGTAGCTGGCCCGATATCGATTACAGCATAATGGCAACGGAAGAAAAACCGATTCGCCAGCATTTAGATCGACTAAAAGCAGTGGCAGCAGCGCACTATTTGAATGTCAATCCACAAGCATTTCAAGCCGTCATTAATGGTTTAAACCATTGGTATGCCATTAACCCAGTTAATGACAATTGGTGGTGGAACGATATTGGTAAGCAACTCCGCTTAGGACCAATTGCCATGATGCTTGGTGAGCAGCTGCCTACCAATCTGACTACGAAGATCGCACAGGACATGCCATCCAGCCCGAGCAAAACAGGTGCTAACCGAACCGACCTTTCCAAAGGTGTGATTTGGGGCGGGTTGCTAAATGGCGACACCGCACAAGTAGGAAGAGGGCTAGATGGTATTGAAGAAACCATTGTGGTTACCAGTGAAGAGGGCATTCAAGCCGATTTCTCTTTCCAGCAGCACGGTCCGCAGCTATACACTCGCGGGTATGGAGAAGTGTTCTTTGGTACGGCGTCTTTTTGGGCTTACCAAGTTCGTGACCTCTCTTGGAAATTCTCGGCTCAAAGCCATGAACTATTAGCCAACTATTTTCTAGAAGGAGTGCGTTGGACTAACAGTAAAGGCACGCTTGATTACAACGCTATGGGACGTGGAATTGCGCGGAAAATGACGCCGAACATGTCCAAGTTAATTAAACAAACCGACTATATTGCCGCGCTAGATCCACAGCGTGCCAGTGAAGCAAATGCGTTTAAACAACACATTCAAGGTGGAAGTTCCGGGTTAAACGGTTTCAAATCATTCTGGCGTTCAGACTATTCGACGAAAGTGGGTCCTGAGCATTTCATTGGCATTAAGATGAACTCCGCCCGAATAGAGCCTACCGAAGCGGGCAATGGTGAAAACTTGCTGGGTTATTGGCTCGGTTTTGGTAGCACATTCATTATGCAAACGGGCGATGAATACCACAATATTTTCCCTGTTTGGAACTGGGCGCTTGTACCCGGAGTAACAGCACCAAATATTGCGCCTAAACCTAAAGATTGGGGGCAAATTGAACAGCAAACTACGTTTGTTGGCGGTGTTTCTAATGGGAAATATGGTGTCACTGTAATGGATATGAATATCCAGAACACCCAAGCCAAAAAAGCGTGGTTTAGCTTTAACGATGAGCTAGTTGCGCTTGGGGCAGGGATTTCTTCTACTCATGAAGAATACGTGAGCACGACAGTTAACCAAACTCGCTTAAGAGGCCCCGTTACTGTCGATGGTCAAACCTACACAAAAGGCAGTCGTAAGCTGGTGGAATCGGGCTGGGTACACCACGACAATGTAGGCTATATCTTCCCAGATCGTTGGTACGGTCACATGGACAATGAGACCAAGACGGGTAACTGGCGAACCATTAATACGGGAGGAGAAGACAAAGTTGTGACTGATGATGTATTCATGTTGCGCGTTGGGCACAGTTGGCAGCCTACCAATGCGACCTATCAATACATTGTCTCTCCGAATAAGACTGTTTCTCAGACCGAGCAATACGCATCAGCCATTCCGGTTGCAGTATTGAGTAATACTTCCTCGATCCAAGCAGTTCGTCATAACGGGTTAAACGTAACTGGAATTGTTTTCCACAATGCAGGTTCGTTGGAACTGACGAATGGCTCGACAGTCACGGTGACAAAACCAAGTGTTGTGCTGGTTGATCAGTCGGGTCCTGTTGAAAAAATCACGCTATCTACACCGGGAACCAGTACTGGAGTAGGTATTACATTCAATAATGGGACATCTTCTAAATCGACCACCGTGTACACGTTTGGAAATGCAAATCAGCTTGGACAGAGTGTAAATGTGGATTTTAATGCCCCTGTCATTGTTCGACCAGCGACGGTCAATGTAAGTGCAGATGCGTTTGTTCGAGACGGAATGTACGCTGGTAACAGCTATGGTGCAAACAGTTACCTCACCGTTAAAAAGGATGGATTGAGCTACAGCCGTAAAGCTGTGTTTAAGTTTGATTTGTCTGCACAAGACATTTCACCTTCGTCCAAAGCGACATTGCGACTTCACGTGAAAAATGTGAACACAGACGCTAACCGCACCCTTACGATATCTCGCTTAGCGAACAGTCAGTGGCAAGAAAGCAATGTAACGTGGTCTAATTTACCTTCAGAAGCAAAAATTGGTTCACAAATTCAACTGCAACCCGCAGACAAAAACTCGTGGATTGAAGTGGATGTGTCTGATTTGCTCCAAAGCACGTCGCTGAGCTTGTCGGTTGAAAACAAAGGTAACGCCAGTGGTAAATCGGATGTCGCTTTTTCTAGCCGAGAAAGTGGGCTAGGGGCGCAGCTTGTTATCACACCGTAAGTGGCGGCTATTATCTACTACAGTCTAGAGTAGGCAACAACACTTCTAGAATGAATACAACGGCTCCTTAAATGGAGCCGTTTTCTGTGCTATCAGTAATCTTTGACTACAATGTTTACATCTTCAACGATTTTGTAGCCGCTATGGATAGACGAATTCAACAATCACTTTATGAGCAATTTCAGGTAACTGAACTGGAAGTAAATTTGCGTAAGAGATTGTTTGAGTTATCTGATCTCGAACTTGAAAGGCTTCATACCTATCGCAGGAAAATAGAGCCTCATGTTCACGACTTAATTGGTGAGTTTTACGATCTCTTGGTTCGAGACGAATATGTCCCCCGTTTAATTGGCGACAGTGAAACTTTTAACCGACTTAAAACCGGGTTACACCGATACATCCTCGACTTGTTCTCGGGCTTTTATGATTCTGAGTACGTTAACAACCGGCTTCGAATTGGTCTCGTCCATAAGCGCATTGGGGTTGAACCCAAGTATTTTCTATCCGCAGAACGTTTTTTGATTCGATGTATATCCAACAAGTTAGAAACAATCATAGAAAACGCAAACGAACGACAATCAACGATTAACTGCGTCAGTAAACTCATTGCATTCGATACGTCATGGATTCTAGATACTTACATAGGTGGGCTAATGGATGAAATGCAAGATATTAAGGCAAAAACAGATACTTATGTGAAGTCTCTAGAAGCGAAAGTGGAGAGTTTGACGGCACTCGCGAACAGGGACCCGTTAACTGAGCTGTACAATTCTCGAGCATTCCGAGATTCATTAAGAAAAGCATTGTTGCTGTCGAAGCAAAATCGTATGTCGGTTTCTGTCGTGTACTTAGATGTTGATGACTTCAAAGGAATTAATGACGATCATGGACATCAAGAAGGGGATAGAGTGTTAAAGCACATTGGCTTCTTACTGTCAGAACTTCCGTCTGAATCTGACATTGCTTGTCGCCAAGGAGGAGATGAGTTTTGTTTGGCAATGATCAATTGCCGAGCTTCTAAAGCGGTGAAGTTTGTCGAAAGCTTGATCGAACAGTTTAAAAAGGAATTCCCCAAATACTCTCTAAGTATTGGTATCGCCCAACATGGCGAAGATGGAGATACTGACGTCGATGCGTTAATTCATAATGCAGATAAAAAAATGTACATGGCTAAAAAAGCGGCAGGCTTTAAGGTTTGTGCGTAAAACGCGATTTCACGAACTCATATACTGTTTTGAAAATTGAATTACTCAATTTGTTTCAACTAAAAAGCCCTTTAGCATAAATCTAAAGGGCTTTTGATTATTTCAGACCATAAACAAGTATTAGTTTACGGCTGCTTGTGTTTTCAATTACTTCACTTCGACAGAGCGACCAACACGACCATTTGTTGCAACGGTACGAACTTTAACGCCCGCAGTTACAGAAGGTTGGTTAGATGCATCGTAGTCAGCCCAAGTTGTGCCATCCACAGAGTACTGGATAGTTACACCAGGGAAGCTTGAGTTAGCAACCAATTTACCTGCTTCGATTTTCGCACCTGGTACAGGTAGACGGTAGTAGACGCCAGCCTGGTCAAGTTTCGCAAGTTCTTTGTAGCCTAATGCGTTTGCAAACGTTTCCCACTCAGCATCACGTGTTGCTGTATCAACGTGAGAAGTACCTACAAATCCATCAACGTTAGACTTGAACGTGGTAGAAGCATTGTAATCCAATTCCCAATCAGCTTTAGACCATGCGCGCTCAGCCATTGCAAGAACACGTGGGAATGCCATGTAATCTTGTTGACGTGCTGTACGGATTGTTTCAGACCATAGGTGACCTTGAATACCTTTGAAGCTTCTGTTTAGTGCAACACCGCCAGCAGCGTACTCCATTGGAGCGCCCATACGGTCGAGCATAGTTTCAGAGTTTGCAGGTAGGTTTTCAGGCATGAATCCAAACACTTCACGAGTATCAGTTTCACGAGAACCCCAGTAGTATCCTGGCTCCGCAGGGTCAACTTCGTATGGGAAGTCGAAGTAAGTGGAATCTGGAGATGAAACAACAACGTCGTAACCCGTGTTAGCGATAGTGTGTGTTTCGTCTGCGCCACCCCAGAACAATGTGCTCCATGCGTAAGCCGACGTTCCTTCACCTGCCAATGTGTGCGGGTTGATGTATTCGCCGTGCTTCAATCCATCGTTCCATGCAGCCAGAGTTAGGCTGTATTTCTCTAGGATCCAGCTAATACGTTGGATGAAGTAAGGACCAAGGTCATCAACGTTATTGATACCGTTCCACTCAACTGCAAACATCTCTTTACATAGAGGAGACTCTACCCAAGCGCCTGCTGTTTCATCTGCACCGATATGGTAATCAGTAAGAGGCTGACCAGCATCACGGTGTTGGTTAACGATCTCGCCAATCACTTTATCCATGAACTTGAAGCTAGACTCCATACATGGGTTGATAGTGTTGTTTGTGTAGTTTTGAACAGAGAAGTACTTAGTTGTGTCATCTGGGTCAGTTAGCAAGTACTCTTCAGCCTTCACCAAATCGCCTTGTGCTGCGTAAGTCTTGTAACGTGCTTCCATTGCAACAACTGCTGCTTTGGAGTGACCAGGCATATCCATAGATGGGATGACTTGGATATTACGAGCGTGTGCGTACGCTACGATTTCTGCATAATCCGCTACAGAGTAGTATTGCTTTTCTGCAGCTTGATCAGGACCAGAACCTAACTGAGGAAGAAGACAAGTTGTTTCGTCTAAATCGTGACAACGTTTTGCACCAATGTCTGTTAGCTCAGGAAGCCCAGGGATTTCCAAACGCCAGCCTTCATCATCTGCTAGATGGAAGTGGAATTTGTTCATCTTGTATGCGGCCATTTGGTCTAGGAACTTAAGAACCTGCTCTTTAGTTTGGAAGTTACGAGAAACATCCATGTGCATGCCGCGGTAGTCGAAGCGAGGTGCATCGTAATCTACTGTTACTTTTGGAAGTTCAGTACTGCCAACAGTGACTAGTGAAGCCAGTGATTGAAGACCGTTGAATACACCGTAGTTATCACGACCAACAATGGTTACGCCGCTAGCGTCAACTTGCAGTGTGTAAGCACCTTTCGTTTCACGACCGACAAATGCTTCGTGACCAGCGTTGCTGATTAACTTAACTTCCACACCAGCGTTGGTTGTTACACCGAGTTGAGAAAGACGAGCGTTCACTGCTTCAACTTGGTCAGCACGAACTGCGTTGTTAACCACTTTTAGGTTAAGACCAGCAGCAATATCGATAGAACCAGTTTGAATGGTTAATTCAACAGGCGTAGGAATAATGGAAGCAGAAACCGCAGATTGACCTAGATCGGCAACGTCTGAGTTTTTATCAAAACGAGATTGAGTTGTTGCAACGTTAGTTTGGTCGCCAGCGAAACGACGCCATTGATCTGTATCTGCAGGGTTGTTGCTAATTGGCGTTAAGAAACCAGAGAGATCTTCGAAGCCAGTATCCGCTTCTTTAACGGCTGTGTTTTTAATTAAAACACCTTCCAAACCTTCAGAAGAAATATAGTAGTTTGGCATGAAGTCGCTATTTACGATCTGCCAGTACTCTGCATCATATTCAACAGTTACAGATTCGCCAGGTTGCAAGCCTTTAAATTTTGCAGTTGGAGAAACGCGATGCAAATCACCATCTATATGGGTAATAGTAAATAAATCTCCACGCGTATCTAATACGCGGTGAATACTTGATAAATACATATCCCAATCTGTATTTACAGCATTGGTACTTGTGTTTGTGATCGTTACTTCAGCACGGTAGCAAAGTCCCCAAGGACATTCTGCTTTCGAGTCTGCAGGTTGGTTAACCACAAGCGAAGTGGATACATTCAGAGAATCAGCGGTGGCTTGAAGACCTTGTTGTGTTTGAGCGTAAACGCCAGAACTAGCAAGGGCTAGAGCCATGGTCAAAGCAGTTACTTTAAAGTTCAAAACTCAATCCTTTATGTTTTCATACGTGTTGAAACAATGTCAGGCTACTACTTAATCCTGTTACCAGAATAAACCTGATAATATTGATGAGCTTGTCATTGCAAACCCATTCCTACTTCCTATTTAGTGAAATTATCAAGAGACTTTCAATCGTTTAATTCGCGAAGCGAAATAAAAATATTAAAAATATGGTGTACAGCAAATAAAGGAATGAAATTTGTAATTGATATTAATGACATTAAAGTATTAAATTGATTTATAACAATTTTCGCTTGGTATTGATATTAATGTTTATAATATTTTATGTTTATAAAATAAACACTTTTATCAAAGTTTCCACATCAAAAGATTAGAGGGTAATTGTTGAGTTTTACATTTTAATTATTGGTTTCCGTTGTTTGAATAATATTACCGAATGCATGATTCTATAAGGAAAAATCTGACTGAATCTCACAAATTCGTATGACAATTATTATGATAGTTGTTTCATTTGATGAATTAGCTCGCAAACTATAAAAACACTTCTTTCTTATGACATCGAATGCAAATGTTACTTCTACGCTTATTTTCGAATTATTTGAAAGAAGGAAATTCAATGAAACGTTTAATAGGGTCTTTAACGTTAGCACTTTCATTCTCATCGGTAGCCTTGGCCGCTGCGCCGCCGATTATCACGTGGGAACCAGGTAAGACAACGGTAACGAATGGCGATGTCGTCATTCATAACAACGTTTGTTATGAAGCGAAAAACAGCCCTGGCGCATGGGATTCCCCGGGAACCAGTGCTTGGTTTTGGACAGAAGTACCTTGTGATGGCAAACCACCTGTTGATCCAATTGATCCGCCGAAACCTGATCCAAATGGGAAAACTGTGATTCCAGACGGCAAAGGTGGTTACCTGATGCCACGCTCTGAATTACTGGCACGCGAAAACAGTTTAACAAGCACTCCACTGTTTGAATTGGTTCGTGCTGATATCCAAACGTTGGACAACGCATCTGTTGAAGCGGTATCGCCACTTCTTTCAACAAACCCAGAAAACGTACAAAGAGTTGAATCAGTAGTGAATGAAGCGATGTGGGACTTTTTATTCCCAATTCGTAATGAAAAGTACACTTACGTCAATTTCTTAAAAGGCATAGCCAAATTCCCAGCATTCTGCCGAACGTATACCGACGGCAGAAATTCAGACGAAATCTGTAAGCGTTCACTCGCTACTATGTTTGCGCACTTTGTTCAGGAAACAGGGGCGCACGCTCCTGGTTGGGATGGTGCGAAAGGTAACCCTGAGTGGCGTCAAGGTTTGTACTTCCTGCGTGAGCGTTACAAATCGGAAGACGTTTACAATGGTACCTACAATGCTTGTACGGGTTGGCCGGGTGAACGTTGGCCATGTGCACCACAAAAAAGCTACTTTGGACGTGGCGCGAAACAGCTAAGTTGGAACTACAACTATGGTCCGTTCTCTGAAGCCATGTTTGGCGATAAAGATGTACTGCTTAAAAATCCTGCGTTAGTAGCTGATACCTGGTTGAACTTGGCTTCTGCGGTGTTCTTTTATGTGTACCCACAGCCGCCAAAACCTAGCATGTTGCATGTTATAGATGGTACTTGGCAGCCAAATGCAGCAGACAAAGCACAGGGTATTGAACACGGTTTTGGTTCTACCATTCAAATAATTAACGGTGCATACGAATGCGGCAAAGGCACAACAACACCTCAAGCTGCGAACCGTATCAAGTACTACAAGCAAATCACAGCGACGCTAGGTTTAGACATTACAGGTGAAAAACTGGATTGTGCAGACATGAAAGCGTTTAACACCGATGGCGCAGGTGCGATGTTGATTTACTGGGACAAAGACTGGGGTTGGGATGCCAATACTCCGGGGAATCATAGCTTCAGCTGTAAGCTAGTCGGCTACCAAACTGCATACAGTGCGTGGTTTAGTGGTGATTACGAAAACTGTGTTGAAAAACACTTCAACGTAAGAGCGACAGACGCGAATGGGCAAGTGATTCCAGACGGTCAATAATCAAGCCTATATGTTATAAACACAAAGTTGGGGTAGGGATAATTTTTCCTACTCCAACATTTCTTTTATTAAGAACACAATATTTTCTTCATTCTACAATTATTAGACCAGTCTTTTATTAACCTCCTTTAAATTACCCTCCATTTAAACAAACCCTCCTATATGTTCAATTCATATATTTAATATCTACCTTTTATTTTCAACCTAAGATTACGCTAAGTCGTTTTTCTGAGTTAAATCTATAAGAGTAAAAAGTTAACATTCCAAATATAAACGGTATTAACAAACTGTTAAAAATATTAATTACTGAAGTGTCTTGATGGTTTTTTGTTCTGTGTCATTTTTCTTTCCATGGTTTCGTCAATATTTTGTCAGAGTTAGGCTATTATTTATGTAAGGTGTTTTTTCGTTTTAACTTGTTGAATTAAAGTGATTTGATTGAAATTCAACCAGGTTTTGTAAGTGTATATTGTTGGTTCTTACATATAAAAATGTGAAGTGCGTTGAATAAATCTGCTGTGTCAATAAAATGAACACCAATTACCCAAATCATCAATAACTTCTTATTGATGTTCATTAATAAGGATAAACAACATGCTTACTAAACTATTTGTTAACGCACAACTTACACTAGAAAACTTCAAAAAAGACGAGCGCGGTGTAACAGCGATTGAATACGCAATTATTGCAGTTGCGATGAGTGGAATTGTATTCGCAGTATTTGGCGACGATAACGCTGGATTACAAAAAGCAATGAAGGCTGCTATGGGGAAAATTACTACTTTCCTGACGCCTACGCCATAAATTGAAAGTTATTATTTTATAGCAATTTTATATTGTGTGGTGCGGTAATTTAGATACCGCATCTTCTAGTAATTTTGAGAAGGTTTGCTATTTGAAAAACAAAATTATCATTGCATTCGCGTTTCTCTTTATTCTGTTTGGTCTTTATGGTTTAGCAGGAAGCTTGAGTCAAAACGACGAAACGACCGAAGTCGCCAAGGTCGAAGAAGCAAAAGTGAAAACGTGGGTGCTCAAGTCTTCGGTAAGCAAAGGTGATTTTGTTAAGCAGGACCTCCTTAAAATCCGCTACATCCCTGAATCAGAAGCACTCGAATATGGGGTGTCTGAAGATGTGGAATTAGGCCATGTGATTGGGTCGGTTTTCCGCTCTTCCATGCCAGCCAATCAAATGTTGTATAACGCCGACATCATTAATCCAGAAGATGATGGTTATATCCACTATGTCATTGCGGCGAATCGCGTGCCTTATGCGATTGAAGTGTCGCCTTCCGACGTAATTGGCGGAGTGATCTCACATGGAAGCATGATTGATGTGGTTGCTTTGTCACTTCCAGACAGTGAATTGGCATCGAACAACTCGCTTCGCAGAACCATGTCCATAACTCCGGTGTTAATTGGGGTTAAGGCATTACAAATCAAAAAGCCGATTTCTACTCAATCTGACGACGTGGACAACTCCGATATACAAAAAGTCAGCGTTATCTTAGAGCTAACACGCAAGCAGGTTGCCAAACTGACGGTTGCCAAAAGAATTTCAGAACTTGAAGTGCATAAATCTATCGGGCAATACGCACCAGAAGATCTTCAAGCCGATGCGGGTGACGTACTCGCAGATTTTCGCTCTATCACCGAATTCCGCGCTGGCGAATCTGCCATTAAATAAGGGAATACCTCAATGCTTTTAATGCTTAAGCGCTACGCGCTTATCTTTGTGGCTTTGCTTGCCTCATTTCCCGGACAAGCTGCCCGTATCTGGAACCTCGCTGAAGGTGAAGCCAGAAGCTTATCTACTGAACAAGAAATCACATCAGTCTTCATTTCAAACCCTAAAGTAGCGGATTATCAAGTTATTGATAAACACAAGGTAGTGGTATTTGGTAAATCCCTTGGCTCGAGCTCTTTGCTTGTATTTGATGAAACGGGCAAAACCATTGCTAGCCGTAACTTAGTCGTCAACAAAAGCTTGGTGCACATTCAGCAACAAGTTCAGCTTAAATACCCTCACGCGGAAGTCACCATTTATAACCTAGGCAAACAAGTCGTGCTTAGTGGTGTGGTAGCGACCGAGCAAGAAAAAGACGAGATCAACATACTGGTTGGCGAGTTGATGGGCAAAAAATCCGAAGACTACCAGCTAGAGTGGGACTTAGGTGATAACCAATACGAAATGGAGTTTATGAAGCGCCGTCATTTTGAGGGCATCGTAAACAACATTGAAGTCGCCTCAACTAAGCAGGTCAACGTTAAGCTTTCCATTGCCGAAGTATCGCACTCGTTTTTAGAAAAGTTTGGTGTTGAATACGGCAGCCTAGGGCATACCGCGGGCAACTTTGCCGACATGATCAAGAATTTCAGTGCGGATGACATCGTTTCTATCATCAGCGCCAGTGGTGATGACACCGTCGGGCAGATTCTAGCGGAACCCAACCTTTCTGTTATTTCAGGTGAAAGCGCCAGCTTCCTAGTCGGTGGTGAGTTGCCTATCGTTTTGGTGCGTGATGGCACAACCGAAGTTCGCTTTAAAGAATTCGGTATCCGTTTGGAGCTGATGGCCAAAGTACTGCGTGATGAGAAAATCAAATTGTCCCTTATGCCGGAAGTGAGCTCTCTCGATACCCAATATTCAAACGACAAATACAACCTGCCAGCACTAAAAACACGTCGCGCAAGAACGACGGTAGAGCTTGGCGACGGTCAAAGTTTTGTATTAGGTGGCTTATTAAGCACAGAAGACATTGAATCGCTGAGAAAAATCCCTTATATCGGCGACATTCCTGTGTTGGGTTCGCTGTTTAGAAAATCTGACACCAAGCGCAATAAAACCGAGCTGATCATTGTGGCGACTGTGAATTTAGTGAAGCCGATTCACCCATCTCAAGTTCAGCTTCCAACCATGAAGAAATCCAGCACCTTATCTCGCTTCTTTGCGTTAGACAAAGAGTACCAAAAGGCGAGCGAAACATGGGCAAATGAAATTCTGGCTACCGGAGGCTTTAAGCAATGAGAAATCTAGGATTAGTTGCAACAATCTTTCTTTTTTTAAGCGGTTGTGCCGACAAAGCAATTGAACGCTCAGGCTCCGATATTCATGTTGTTCCAGTAACGTACTCTATTGCGCTGAACATTGAAAAAAACAAGAGAAAAAGTGCGCAAAAGAAGCTGGATGAATTTGTAAAAGAGCATTGGGACGTCATTGTTAACCAAACCGTTGAGCTCAGCTGGCGAACGCGTGAAGGCAAAAAGTGGGCGCAAAAAACGCAAGCCCAGCTTCAAAAGCAAGGTGTATCGCCAGAGCAAATCCGCATAATTCAAACCGATGCAGGTTTTGGCGAGCGTTTTGATTTTGAATTCAAAACGGTGGTCTATAGAGCGCAAGTGGAAAGTTGTGATTACGAGCAAGTCGGTTCTTATGGTGGAGTGAAGTATGGTTGCTTTGCCGAAAATGCGCGCTGGCAGTCGATGGAAAACCCAGAAAAAATGTTGACCAATTCGCCACAAAAAAACGGTGAGGGTCAGTAATGTTTGACTTAGTTGATCTGCTTAAAACAGATAAGGCACCCGTCGAGCAGGAAGAAAAAATCACCTCTGTGCTCTTCCATCAAACCCAAGAATGCAAAAATTTGGTGGAAGAAGCGTACCGCTTTGAAGGGATCAGCGCGCCAGCAGTGTTGGAAAATACCGACGCTGAAATACGCAAGCACATTCGTGAATCGACCATCGAAATCGTCATTGTAGAGCTTAATATCAGCGACAATGTGACGGAAGATATGCGCCAGATCAGTCACTTATTACCTAACCATGCGTCGGTTATCGTAATAGGCAGTGAAGACGCGATATCAACCATTCGACACCTCAAAGACATGGGGTTCTATTACCTGTTTTGGCCGGTGACTAAACCGGAATTGATCGACTTTGTTCGTAACGTTAATGACAACCGTCATCGAAATAGTGGTTTAGGTAAAAACAGAAGCGCCAAGAAAGTCGCCGTTGTTGGGGGAAAAGGTGGGGTAGGTGCATCCTTACTTTCTGTCGAAATGGCCTATGAACTGACCACCAAAAAAGACAGCAACTGTGTCTTGGTTGATCACAGTTTCTTTGGCGGCAATCTCGATATTTTATTGGGGATGAAACGTTTTAAAAAGCGTTCCATTTCATTGGGTGCATTGAGCGCAAACCTTGATGCATCGTACGCTCATAGCATGACCACAACAGTCAACCCAATGTTGTCGTTGTTGTCTGTGGATTCGGATGAGCTGAACGAAACCCAGCTAAAAGAGTACACGCGAACGTTGTCGGATCAGCTTTCAGATCAAAACAATTTCATCATTGAGGATTTATCGCGCTCGTCGTTCAGTAAAGCCGATATGGATTACATGGCAAGTGAGTGCGATATCGTTGTTTTGGTGATAGAACCGACCGTTTCGTGCCTAAGAGCGATGGCGTCGTTGGTTGCGAAAATGGAAACGTTGAACTCCACTGCGCGTTTTATCACCGTTCTCAATTACACCATGCCTGAAAAAGCGTCCACCGTTAGCCGGCAAGATGTGGTGAAGTTCCTTAAACAACCCATTGATGTGGAATTCCCTTATGAACCGAAAGCGGGCGAATTGATCCTTGATGGCAAGCGACTGTGTGACAGCAAGCTGGGAATCAGTGGGAGCATTCACAAGCTAACGTCGTTGATGTTGGGTGAATCCGTAGTGTCGCAAAAGAGCAGCATATTTAAACGCCTAGTGAAGAGAGCGTGATGATAGACCAATCCAGATCCATATATATCGCTATTCGTGAGCAGATCTTTGAAGCGTTAGAAGCCGAAGCGGTGACCACATTAACGAAAAGCCAACTCAGCAAACAATTAGCGAACGCCATAGATGTACTGATCGAACGTCAGAACCTATCGGTTGCGACTATTGTTCGCGAAGAGTTTGTGAAAAGCCTAGTTGATGAATTGCACGGGTTAGGACCATTGCAAACGCTTATGGATGACGAATCCATCAGTGACATCATGATCAATGGCCACAAAGACGTGTTTATTGAACGAGGTGGGCTTGTAGAAAAATCGCCAGTCACGTTTATCGATGAAACCCAGTTGCTTAATATCGCCAAGCGTATTGCGTCACGCGTGGGTCGCCGAGTGGACGATTCTTCTCCGACGTGTGATGCGCGATTGGAAGACGGAAGCCGAGTCAATATTGTTATTCCACCTATCGCTATTGACGGCACGTCGATTTCCATTCGTAAATTTAAGAAACAGAGCATTGGCTTAGAACAACTTGCTGGCTTTGGTGCAATGAGCGCAGAAATGGCAAAGCTTCTGATGATTGCTTCGCGTTGCCGACTCAACATTTTGATTTCTGGTGGTACGGGTTCGGGTAAAACTACCATGCTGAATGCGCTGTCTCAGTTTATTTCTGAGAAAGAGCGCATCGTAACCATCGAGGATGCGGCTGAACTTAAAATGATGCAGCCGCACGTAGTCAGGCTCGAAACGCGAAAAGCCGGTATTGAAGGAACAGGGGAGATTGATCAGCGAGGGTTGGTGATTAACTCTTTACGTATGCGCCCCGATAGAATCATCGTGGGTGAGTGTCGTGGTGGTGAAGCGTTTGAAATGCTTCAAGCGATGAATACAGGGCACGACGGTTCCATGTCCACGTTACACGCCAACACCCCACGCGATGCCCTTGCTCGTGTTGAAGCTATGGTGATGATGGCAACCAACAACCTGCCACTGGAAGCTATCCGTCGCACCATTGTCAGTGCCGTAGATTTGGTTATCCAAATCAGCCGATTACACGACGGAAGCCGTAAAGTGATGAGCATTTCCGAAGTTGTTGGTTTGGAAGGCAGCAGTGTTGTTCTCGAAGAAATTTTTCGCTTTCAAGCCGCTGGTGAACATGCCGACGATGGGAAAATCAAAGGCAATTTCATCACTGCTGGCTTGATGCAACGTTCTGTTTTGGTGGAAAAGGCGCGATTTTTTGGCCTAGAAAGCCAACTGAACGAAGCCTTTCAACTAGGGCAACAGTCATGATCTATTGGATAACGCTTTTGGTTGGTGGGGTATGTATTATCCTGCTCAATCGTAACCAAACGTCTAAATCCAATCCATATTTGGAAGAATTAAACCAAACCATTTTGGTCTCTTCCATGGATGGTGATAAGCAGGCGGTCAACCTAAATTCATTAACCAACGAATCCATCTCAGAAAAGCTTCGCCGCTACGTAAAAACAACGCGTAGGCAGCTTGGTGCCTTACCTGAAATTAAAGCGATATGCTTTTGTATCGTATTGGTTCTGGCCGGTTTGTATTTCAATCAAAACTTTGTTCGTGGCAATCAATTGATTGTGATTGCCGTTGTTGAAGTGGTAGGGATTGCGTTTGGTCTCCATTGGCTGCAAAAGAGAGAGCGGAACCAGTTTGAAGATTCTTTCCCTGACGCACTCAACATGTTAGCCAGTGCGGTTAGTGCGGGTGAAAGTATCATGCACGCCATCTCTTTTGTGGGTAAGAACTTAGAAGGGGAAGTGGGCAGAGAGTTCAAAGTGATGGGGGAGAGGCTACAGCTTGGAGAATCGCCAGACACGGTTTTTGCCAAGTCGTGTAACCGTTTTCCGTATCCGTCGTTCTACTTCTTCGTTATTACCTTGCGTGCCAACATGCAACGTGGTGGTCAATTAAAAGACATCATTATGCGCCTCAACCGGCTGATGTTCGATGCGCGAGCAATTGAAAAGAAGAAGTTTGCCCTGACATCCGAGGCACGAACGTCCGCCAAAATTGTTGCAGCAATTCCATTTATCTTCATTTTGATGCTCAAGTACATGAACCCTGAAAACTACGAGTTTGTCATGTTCAACCCAGAGGGACGCCCCATTCTCTATTACGTACTGGGTAGCGAATTTATTGGGATCACCATTGTTTGGATGCTCATGAAGGCGGTGAAATGATGTTGAATTCTCAGCTTGAGCTTTTTCTGTTTCTCTCTTTGATTGTGTTTGGTTTGGCGTTTTCTGCTTACGCCCTATATAGCCATTTCGATAAATCCAAGCGAATGAAACACTTTACGACCATTGACGAACCTTTAGCGAAGAAGCCGTTATTTGTAGAGCTATTAGACAAGGTCGAATCTCTTTTTTCTAAAAGCGATAACGATGTTGCCGACAAATTTTATGCGGCAGGTTTTTATCATTTCAAATACGCAAACCTCTATATTCCAGCCAAATTTACCCTATTAATTGGTGGGGCTGCTGGTTTTTATTTCCTATCGAGGCATCTAGGTTGGGAACAAAATTCAGGCTTTATCGCCATAGGGGTATGGGTTGTATTTTGTTTGATCGCACCAGATGCGTATCTCAATTCCAGAATGAAAGCGCTAAGAGGGAAATTGTCGAGTCAACTCCCTTACTTACTTGATTTGTTAGCCGTTTGCGTTCAAACCGGTATGACGATTGAAGCCGCCATGACGTACTTATCGAAAGAAATGTCTGGCTTCGATAAAGACTTAGCCCAGTTGCTGAAAAACACCAATGACCGTTCACGCATTGTTGGCTTAGATAAAGCGCTCGATGAGCTGTACGACCAAGTACCGACCAACGAAATGCGCAGCTTTACCATGACGTTAAAGCAAAGCCTGCATTACGGTACATCTATCTACGGTGTTCTCACGACATTAGCGGCCGATATCCGCGATGTCACCATGCTTTCGATGGAAGAAAAAATCGGCAAGCTTGCCGCCAAAATGTCGGTTCCCCTAATCCTATTTATTATGATGCCAGTGGTAATTCTGATTGCCGCACCTGGTGTGATGAGGATGATGTCCAATGTTTAAAAAATCCTTTGCTCGTGTTTGCCACCATAGCCGTGTAACGGTGTGTCTATTGGCTATTTCCGTGTTGTCTGGATGTGCTACCCAGCCCGAGCCAACGTCACTGATTGAAGAAGAAACGCTGCTTATACAGTCGGGAAACCATGAAAAATTGGTGGAGTACTATAAAGCGCAACTTTCCAAGAGTGAAAACCGTCAAACGCGCATGAAATTAGCGCTGGCTTACTTAAATTCTGGTGATCCGGAATCGGCACTTTTCTTTGTTTCGCCGCTAAACATGGGGCAAGAAGCCCATGCAGAACCTCTTCTTATCGAAGCGAAAAGCCTCTATTCCCTCGGTCAGTTTCGTAAAGCAAAAACTCAGGCATTAAAAGCTTATGAGTTGAAGCCTAACAACGCTGAAATAGAGAACTTGTTGGGCATGATTTGCGCGGCAAATTCTGATTTGGAAGAAGCAAGGCAGTATTTTACGTCTGCAAGGACCAACTTGTACGACGACATCAAAATTAAGAACAATCTGGCTGTTTTAAACATCGTTGAAGGTCATTACCAAAAAGCGGTGCAACTGCTATTGCCTATCTATTTAAAAGGCAAAGCGGACAAACAGATAGAAGCCAACTTAACGTTAGCCATGGCAAAGATTGGCAACGTTTCTTACATCAAGGATATGTCGAAGGGCGAGCTATCGGATCAAGAAATATTCGAGCGCTACCGTGCGCTAAAAGACAGCAAGGCTATCGGAGAATTTAAGGCGGATGACGTCAAGGTGAACGATGCCAAGGTGATTGATTCCAAGATGAGCCATACCAAGACGAGTGAAATAAGTCATGAAGGGTAGCAAGAAGCGAATACGAGGCGTTGCGTCTATCGAGTTTGCTCTTGGTTTCATGGCGTTTTGGATGATGTGCATGTTCTGGGTGGAGGTGAGTTACATGTCCTTTGTTTCTGCTGTCACTGATATCACGATTTCGGAAGCCGCGAGAGAATCCAAAAAGAGCGAACAGAGCTACGATAAAGTTTTCCAGAATGTCATCAATAAAAGCGGCAGTGTGTGGGGAAAAGTGATCGACCAATCCAAGTTGCGAATGTCTGTTCAGTATTTGGCATCCGTTAGTGATTTAGAGCGTCATAAAACCCCTTGTAAGATCCCCAAAAACACCCCACTGGCTACGTGCGGGAAAGAGAACAACAGTGCCATTGCCGTGTATCGATTGGATTATGAATTCTCGCCAATCTTCACTTTGTTTATGGACAATAGCTCGCTGTTTCGTCGGGAAGTCATTGTTATTCAGGAATACGAACGTGACAAATTTAAAATTTAGACAGAAAGGTAACTTTTCTGTGGAGTTTGCCATTGTTGGTGCTTTTGTTTCTTTGTTATTGGTGTTTAGTGCTGATGTGATTTTAAAGATATCGGCAAAAGGGAAGCTCGATAGGCTTTCTTACTCCTTGGTAAACGTCTTGAAAGAGCGTACGCAGCTATACGGAAACAACTACAAAATCACCCGTTCTGAAGCGAGTGCCATTGTCACTATTGGTCGAAATTCCTTGAGTCGCACCATGGGAAATTTCAATGAAAACCAATTTGGGGCGCTAATAGAAGAGCTGACTTTTAAAGGCATTAAGAAACCGAACCCATTAAAAAGATATGCCATCGGTGGGCAGGTTTGTAACGTCGCGCAACCACTTAGTGAACTCTCTCATTTGTCTGTCGTCACCTCGTGGGAACGTCAGGCGACGTTGTATCGCATTACCCTATGTTACGAAACGGACAATTGGTTTGGTTCGATTATTGGCGACAGTTTTACTACGGTGAGTTCGTCTTCCGTCATGCTGGGTCGTTAAACCTCAATATTGGAAACAGTGAATGAAAACTCATTTTCTCTGTGCTGGCTTGCTCACTCTGTTGGCCACAACAAACGCATACTCTTCCGAAACCTACATCTTTATAGACGGAAGCAATGATACTCAAAAAAACTGGGTGGAAAATCTTAACTCTTTATTTCTTCAAGAAGATTTGGAGACAAAAGAGATTGTTATTGTTGATATTTCGGACAGTCAGCAAACATTTACGGGTGAATTTGATTACATCCATGATCGTGATGGTGTCTATATGGCGACGTATCTTCCGCGCCGGATTCCAGAAGTGATCGAAACTCAGCACACTTTTAACTCTCATTCTAAGCTCGAAGATTTTGCGGCCAAGTTGCTGAAAAAGATCGATAGCAATACCAAGGAAAAATAATCATGACACAACTTCTTACGCCTATCTTTGCCGCGACCATTTTGTCCATTTCGTCCCTAGCTGCGAATGCAACTGAACGTGAAACTCACGCGTTAAATTTCTACTGTGGTGGAGAGAACATTGAGTACGAGAAAAAGATTGAAGTTGGGCAGGGAACGCGGGTAGCGATCAATCAGGGGCCTTTCTATCAAATAGAACAGCTAGACCAAGAGCCTGCGACTCAAGCATTTATTACCCAACAAATTGTGTCTAGCGGCATTGATAAAGAGTGCAGTGAATATTTGCTGACCAATAGTACATTGCAATTCGTGAATGAATCTCAGGTAATTGCTCGGGTATTCTTTGGTTTTGATCAGTCTAAATTGACGCAAAAGTCGCGCTATATTCTGAATACCATCGCCAAACAGATCTCAACAAGCCAAGGTAACTTGGTCGTAGAAGGACACACCGACAACATAGGCGGTGAAAGCTACAACATGACATTAGGTTTGAAACGTTCTGAAACCGTTGCAGAGTACCTCGAAAACCAAGGTGTTGATAAGTCTTTGTTAACCTTGACGTCTAAAGGCGAAACTAAGCCTGTTCAAAGCAACCAATCTGACAATGGCAGAGCGTTGAATCGACGTGTCGAAATTAAGCAATAATTGCTTTCATCTGTAAATCGCCCCATACATCACTCCAATCAATACGAGTCAGTTATGCGTTCATCATTACAACAACAGCGCGGTCACGCGGCTATTTTATTTGCGATTGCCCTTCCTGCTCTTTTTGGGCTGTTTGTGCTTGCGACAGACGGCGCTTATGCTTTGCAAGCCAAAGCGCGAATTGATAACGCGACGGAAGTGGCTGCTTTGGCATTGAGTGCAAAAGACGCAAGTAATAAAGACAGTGCAGGAGCCGGAAGTGGGAGTGTTGTTAATCGCAAGATCGCTACCGATTATATTGGCGCATACATGGGGGATAGCACCAAAGTTAAAAACCTCAGGATCACGCGTTTGGAATGCGAGCAAATTCCAGAGTGCAAAGCAGGAATAAAAAAAGGCGAACAGAGGTACATCCAATTTAATGTGAGAGCGGATTATGATCATGCCACTTTCTTCACAAGTGGCGATCCCGCAAGTGGGTTTGATGGCAAAGTCACCGTGAGCAGCGCTGCTACATCACAAAAGTTTGAAGGGGACGCCGTAGACATTATTTATGCAGCGGATTTCTCGGATTCAATGAACAGAGGTTGGAGCGGCGGTAATAAATCAAAAGTGGAAGATTTGAAAGACATCATTGTAGAGGTGAATCAAAAGCTCAAAGATTACAATGATAAAAACAACCGGAAGTATGTGAACACGGTTGGCATTATCCCTTTTAGATCTGCCATTAAAGCCAAAATTCGCGGAACTAATCGATATTGCGAAATGAGTCAGCTTGTTAGAAAAAGCAAACACTATTCTTGGGCAAGCTTAAGACCGAATGAAATCAACTATTCGAAAACAGCCAAACAAATTTTTGTCGAGAAAGGCAGTTCGAATTGTGTTCACCAGCCGAATTGGGCGCGTGATAAAGAAGTTAAGCTGACAAAGGATTTCAAAGATTTTAATTCTAAGTTAAGTGGTTTTGTTGCCTATTGGGGGACCGCTTCTTATCAAGCCATTATTCGGGGTGCGCAATTATTGAAAGAGGGCAAAAATGCTAGGCGTTTAATCATTGTCCTTTCAGATGGTGCTGATTCCAACATAGCCAATATCAGCAACGCGGCGGTTCATCAGAAGCTGGTTGATTTAGGTTACTGTAATACCATCCGAAAAGAGCTTTCTAAAGGAAAAACAAAGGACGGTAGAAAGATTAAAGCAAAAATAGCCGCCATTGGTTTTGCGTACGATGCTGAGAAAAACCGAGCCCTTAAAGAGTGTGTTGGTGCCGACAATCTCTATAAAGCCGAGAATAAAGCGGAAATAAAGAGTAAAATCCTCGACTTGATTACAGAGGAAATCGGACACCTTAAATAAGGAACTTTATGAAAACCGTTTTGATCACAGGCTTTGAACCCTTTGGTGGAGCCTCGATAAACCCAGCTTTGGAAGCAGTTAAGCAACTGGAGGGGCGGGAACTCAGTGAGGGGCGAATCGTTATCTGTGCGGTTCCTGTTGTGAGATACGAATCGGTCGACATGGTGAAGCAGGCTATTCAAGCACATAATCCAGACATTGTTATCACGGTTGGACAAGCCGCGGGGCGGGATGCCATCACACCGGAAAGGGTAGCAATTAACGTCGATGACTTCCGCATTCCAGATAATGAAGGGCTGCAGCCGATAGACGAACCCGTGGTGGCAGAAGGGCCCGATGCGTACTTTTCTACTCTTCCTATTAAAGCAATATGCCAAGTTTTGAATGAAAATGGCGTACCAGCGAAGGTATCGAATACAGCAGGAACGTACGTTTGTAATCATCTCTTCTATGGGGTTCAGCACTTCCTTTCTGAGTCGAATATCCGCCATGGCTTTGTTCATATCCCACTCCTGCCTGAGCAAGCGGAAGAATTAAAAATGCCCGGCATGCCTTTGGATACGATTGTTGAAGGTTTAGCGCATATGGCGCAAGTGTGCATAGACAATACTCGGGACATTAAAGTGTCGGAAGGAACGATTTGCTAGCTGGCCTGTGAACCTTTCAATCTTTCAAGCAGAAGCTAACGCGTCCGTCATTTGATAGAAAATAGAAAAGCCAGCTGCTCTCAGCTGGCTTTTGTGTATCTAAGCATGGTGCTTAGATAGAGCGCTAGAACGCTTTTGCTATTGAGCATAAAGCGCCAACATCAAGCGAATCGTTGTCGCAAAGTGTTAGCAATGATGAGAGAAACTCATTTGCAATCAGATTCGCCACTTCTTCACTGATTTCAGTGGAGTCAAAGAAGAGGTTAAACGACATCGCATGCCCCGATGTCACTGACATGATGATTTGATGGCTTGTGCCACTTACGGTACCTAACCGCTCCAAGGTTAAGTTTTTCGTTTTGGGGTGTAATGGTTGTATCTCATGCCCCAATTGGTTATTAAAAACAAACAACGTTCCGCTACGAGTGGTGGGCACCCATTCTTCATCGTATTCATTTAAATCAAGAAAACCATATTCCAATCGTTCTGCACTGGATTCTGCAATCTGCGACAGCGCTCTTGATACGTCGCCATTAACATTAATGCGCAGTGGTGGAGTAGCAGAAAAGACACCCATCATGCGGTCAATATCAAGAATACTGGATGGTCTCTTTGCGAGAGTCGTATTAAATACGATGTCTTTTTTCCCTGTCGCTTTACTTAGGGTGTGCGCCCAGCCAAGCTGACATAATTGGTTGGTGGTGACACTATGTTCCCGTGCCCTTGCGATGATCTGACCGCTTTCCATATCAGTAAGCTGCATGCTGATATTTTGCATGCGAATGGGGTTATCACACAGCGAATCTGCTGATCGAGGTAGGCGCAGATTTTTTGGTGCACCTTTTAGGTAGTTTCGCCAAAACGCTCGTGCTTTGCTGTCGTTCTGATAGTCGTGAATGTAATGAACAAAAGGTTCAAAACTAAATGGTGTCACATCGGGTTCACGCCCTAACAGTAAGGACTCGTAGTCTCTCATTACTTCAGCGAGGAATGACTGCATAGACCACTGGTCGAAAAGCACTTGGTGATAGGTCAAGATCATGGCATGTTCATCACTGCCGAAGTTACCCAGCCACAAGCGCATCAAAGGTGAGGACACTTCACTGATTTCACGCCTTCTTTCTATCACGAGATGTTGCGTCATTTCTGCATCTTTGTCTTTTTCAGAAACACCAGTGCAGTCTTCATATTTTATCGGCATCTTGCTGTTTTCTGGCACGATGACTAAGGGCTTGCCTTTTTCAAAGGAGTCACAAAATACGGCCCGCAAAATATCATGACGTTTCAGCGCAATATCCCAAGCTTGCTGAAAAGCACTTGTGTTTAATGTGCCGGATAATTGGAAATATTCCTGACCAATTTGGAAATCGCGATTGATTCTATTGGAGTAAAGAAGTGCACGTTGAGCGTGCGTTGCTGGATAAATAGCACTGAGAGACCCCAGTTTGCTTTCTATGGTTTCAATATGCTGCTGATTTAATGTCACGTTTTTTAAATCAGAAGGCGTTAATGTGTTCGGGGTTTCTGTGTCGGTACAGTGGGCGACAATTGTTCTGACTTCATCGGCAAAATTCGACATCAATGAAGTTAGGTTGATCTGCAAGCTAGTGACTTCAAACTGAATGCGGAGTTTGCCTTCCAAAATCCAGCACACCACTTCCATCTCTCTAAGTGGTTTGTTTCTCTCTCCAACCATATAGCCAAGGTTACAGAGCTCCATATTCCACTTGTTTGGATTGTCGGATATAGAATTGTATTGCCCTAAGTATTTGAAACTTATGGAAGCATTTAACCGACTTTGTAGGCGACGACGAACTCCACTGTCTGGGTGATGATACGCAAGGTGAAGATAGTTTGAACCCTCTTCAGGAACGCTTCGGAAGCTTTCCTTCACGTTTTTAATTTGCTGGCTGAGATCGGTTTTTGTTGAGGGCAGTTTTAATGGAAAAATACTGGTAAACCAACCAATGGTATCGTCCACTTTTACATTGCTCGCGAGTTCTTGCCGACCACACCCTCTCATCAGAACTTCGGTATTCTCGCCTCTTTCAATCAGTATGTTAGAAAGCGCAGTGAGGAGTAATTCCCGAGGGCTGGTTCGGTAGGGCGTGTTTGCATTAGATAACAGCTGTGCCGTGACACGTTCATCCACCGTAATGGTTTCAACACGAGATTGAACATTAGGGCGGCATTTGGGGCTGAAGCTGTCACTTTTAAGCCAGTACGCTGTTTCATTTTTGCAAATTCGTTCTAACTGAGCATTTAAACTTTGTGTGAAAATTTGCGCACCGGAGTAGTTGGGCAGTTTGGTATCACAGCCTCCATCGTACAGTGCTTGAAGATCTCTAGCGATGACGTGCCAAGAGGCTGAGTCAACGATTAGGTGATGGGCACACAAGTACAGATAGATAGTGCTTTCGTTTCTAATACGATAAAGCACGGCTTTGAACATAACGCCTGCACCGGATTCTAGGTCGAACGTTTCATTAAGACTCGCCAAGTAAATGTCGAGCTCTTCGTAATTAGCGAACGATTCCTCTGCGAAAGAAAACAAATCTTCATGCGTATCGATGAGTTCTTGTTTACCCGTTTCGAACGTTTTGTTGAATCGAGCTCGGAATATGTCATGGTGTTCTGTTAATCGTATGAGTGCTTGCTCCATACGAGCACAAGAAACGTCGGCTGGCAGTGAAAGTGTAACCGCATCATTGTAGTGGTTTGGCTGCATGAAGTTTTGTTCAAAAAACCATTGCTGCGCGGGTAATAGGTCAATGAAGCCTGTTGTTTCTCCCCGAACGATTTGTGTGGGTGCTTCATGCTTTATGTGTTCTGACATTTCTGAAAAAACGGTGTGTTTCATTATATCTATGGTGTCGAGTTTCATGCCGATAGACTCCATTTCAACGGATAGTGTTATAGCAGAGACTGAATCTCCACCTCTGCTTACAAAGTCGTCCTTTATGGATAAAGAGTTCAGTTGTAAGACAGAGCATGCCTTCGACAAAAGCTGTCTCTGGATGCTAGTAAGGTGACGCAAATCATCATCAAATTCTGTAGTAGGGATAGGTAAAGCCTTTCGATCGACTTGGCCATTGTGTGTCAGTGGCAAAGCGTCGAGTTGCACCAAAAACGCTGGCTGCATATACGTAGGGAGTATGTTTTCAAGAAGCGTTTTGATTGAACTAGGCGGAATTGGAGAGTGAGCAACGTAATAGCCCGCCAATACCTTTCTGTTTTCTTGTGGGAGTAGAGTGGCAACCGCTGAAGCGATGCCTTCTATTCTCTCCATCGCGGCTTGGATATCATTCAGATTGAAGCGGTGTTCTTTGTACTTTATTTCTTCATCTTTTCTACCGCTGAAGTACAGGTAGCCATCTTGTCCCCAGTAGGCGTGATCACCGGTTTTGTAGACTCGAACACCGCGTACATTCAGTTCCTCTATATCCGTGACCATGAAGCGAGACATGGTGAGTTGAGGAGCGCCTAAGTACCCGTTTGCAAGTCCACTGCCGCCAATGAGAATTTCTCCCGTGACGCCTTTTGGCACCAATCTGCCTTTTTTATCAACTAAGTAAACGCAAGTATTGTCACAGACTTTCCCTATCGGAATTCGTTGTTGTTCTGCATGGTGAGGCTTGCATATCAAAGCGGTAGCGTAGACGGACGTTTCTGCGGGTCCGTACAGATTGATGATATTGGGAATATTGGTGTTCAAAGCTTTGGAAACGGCATTAACCGAAACGGCATCTCCACTAAAGACGAGTGTACTAATGCCCTGAAAGAGGTCGTCTGGGCAAGACTGGATATACCGTTCCATCAACCCCGTTGTTAGATAAAGGTGATCAATTTTATGAGCGTTGATAATGGATTTCAGTTTATCGGGGTAGTGGGTTGTGCGTCTTGCTGATACCACCAATGTTTTCCCGTGAGTCAGAGCTGTCCAGAGTTGTAATGTGGCGGCATCAAAGGCTTCATTCGTAGAGAGAAGAATTCGCTCCCCGATGGGTATGGTGGTTGAATTGATGATACGGCTGAGCAGAGCTTCATGTGAAAGAGCGATACCGGTTGGTGAATCTATCGCGCCAGAAGTAAAAATAAATTGGCTTATATTGCTCGTAGGAAACGAATCGGGGAAGGGCAGGCTGACCGCTTCTAAATCGTCCTCAATCGGAGAAGTCCACGATTGCGTTTTGTTGTGCCTATCAAGGTGTACGCTATGTTCACCTAAAATCGTCATTGGACACAGCTGCCCGACAATCACTCGTCTACGCTCGTCCGATTCTTCCCTATCGAGGCATGTATAAGGCAGCCCCACATATTGAGTGGCGACGATAGCAATAACCGTTTCAGACAAGCTATCCAAGTCAATAGCAACGGGCTTTCCCCAATGGTTGGACGCTCGAAATTGGTTAAAATAGCGAACGTATGCGGCAATGCCTTGATGGAGTTCTCGGTATGTGTATTTACGTTGGGAAACATCATCAATAAGCGCGATATTGTCTGGTGTTTCAGCTATCCATCTGTGTACGTGCTTAGCCAATGAAACATTAGAAACAGTTTGTTCAGTTTTGTTTTGTTGTTTGAAGAATTGATGCTCGTGTTCTAGCAAGAGGGACGCACTACCAACAGGTTTGTCCATTGAAGCCATGACCTGATGGAGCAGGTGTTCAAAGCGCTGCAAAAAGTTTTCAAATATCCCACTTTCAAACTGAGCTTTAACGTAGTCGAATCGAAAGCTGAAATGAGACTCGCTGGAATCACAAAAGAGCAATTGAATACTCGTGTTAAGCTCCAATAACTCGTAGTTGAAGGTGAGAGTAACTCCGTCTGAAAGTTCAAAATTATCGTTGATACCCATTGTCGAGCCGAAGGCTACGTTGGTCGGTTCTTTTATTTCTGTTTCAGAAGACTCATTCAGCTTGTTGATCAGATCTCGGTAGGGGAGTGCTTTATAGGACTGAGCTGCTTGGTTGAACGATCTTATCTCATCAAAATACGCTTCAAAAGATTGGTTTTCTTCAAGGTCATAAACATCGAGGCGAGTGTTAACAAAGCAACCGAGAGTTTGCCTCGATTCTTTATCTCTCATATCCATAGGTGAAGTCACACCAATGAGGTGCTGATCCGCTAATCGACCAACAAGCAAGGCGTACACGGCTTTGAAGAATAAGTGAGGTGTAAAGTTGTTTTCTCGACAAAATGCCTTAATTTCGTCGCTAAACCCAGAAGATAGGGAAAGAATACTGGTTTGAGTCAGCCGACTGGTCGTTCTTGATAAGACAGGGAAATTAGCCGTTAGAGAACGAGAGAGGACTTTTTGCTCCCAAATTTTGCAGGCATCGTCCTTTTTGTCTTCTGCTAAATGAAGGCATTGGCATGGGCAGTTAACATCCAATTCAATATCGCAATCCATACAATTGGTTTTAGTTTGCCTTTGATATTCATTCTTAATGACGTCGAGAAACAGCGTAAAACCTGTACCATCTAACGCTATTTGGTGGCACATGGTGATAACCTTGAATGAGTTATCAGCTAACTTCAGTACGCAGGCTTTATATAGCCTTCCTTCACAAGGATCGATTTTGTTGAAATAGTAGTGGTCTAATACGATTCGGTATTCAGCATTAGGATCCCGTTTATTCGTGAAATCATAAAACTCAATGCTGATTGGTGAAGAGATGTGAGTTTTATAGAGCTTGTTATTTTTTAGCTGATAATGGCAATGAAAATTCTGAGCTTGGAAAGCCGTACGTATCGATTCAATCAAAGCCTGCTGGTCTACGTCGCCATGCAAATCGAATGTAACAAACGAGTTGGAAAGCATGTTGCTCCGTTCGTTCTGTGCCTCAATGAAGACATTCAGCTCGTATGGTGTTGCAATCGATTTCATGCGTAGCTCCCTTTAAGTGACAAATTGAAGAACTTAATGAGAAATTTCGCGACGCCATCGTTTGCGTTGCTCTGTGTAAATAAAGGATTAGGGAGGCGGCGAGGTAAATCCGACATGGCATTTTGCATTACAATGCCTAGCGCAGCTGTTTTTAATATGGATTCGTCACTCATACCGTCACCAAATGCTATCGTTTCTTTTTCTAGGTCGATGCCCTTCAACGATAAATGCCGATCAGCGGCAGTGGCTTTTGTTACGTATTTCGGGCTGATTTCAATTGAGTGATCAGCCGATAGGGTAATTTCACATTCATTTTCGAAAAGGCTTCTAAGTTTTCTTTCTACTTCTTTAGCGTCATGAGAGGTGGATACAAGAAGCTTATTTGCTCTTAGAGAAAGAAGATGTTTTGGTCGGTGAAGAAAATAAGGGAATTGGAACTTTGAAGAATAGGCACTGACGTTGTGACTGACTTCGCTGACGTGCCAGCCATCTGTATCAAATACGCTTACATGAGTATTTGGACCAGACAGAAACCTTAAGAGTTGTTGGTAAGTCGAATGAGGAAAAGTTATGTTTTGTGCGTAAGCCAATTCATTCGTTTGTGCTTCTAACGCACCGTTGCAGCCTAATATCGTTGGGGAGAAATCAAGAGGCTTTAGTTGCTGGAAAACATTTCTCGGGTGCCTCCCCGTTGTTAATATAACTTCAATGCCACTGACATAAAGCCTAGTTAAAATACAGCTTGTATAGTCTGTAATTTCCCCCGCCGGATCTAGTAATGTGCCGTCTAGATCCGTAACTATCGCTTTAATTGTGTTGCCGTTAACGATCATAATAATAAACCTGTAGATATAGTTATCCTTCGCCAGTTGCAATGTATGCATAGCGGTGGTGGTCATTGACCTTATAATTTTGTAATCCCAATTAGGATTAAATTAATACGTGGCTTGTTATTTAACTCGTGAACCAAATTGGAAATTATTCGAGCTGCAAAATAAATATTTGTAATTACTTGATTTAATAAGGTTTTTTATGCACTTAATTTCGTAGTGCTTTTTATTTCAGGAGATAGTAATCATATTTTTTGCTGAAAAAAATCCCTAAATGATACTCTGTATAACTTGGCTCAATAATGGGAATAATGAACATGTAATTCCAATAAATGAGTATTTAAAGCTATTTTCATTAGAGAGATTATTTATACAGTCTTGCATTCAGCATTTGATGGTGCTCTTATAAAGCTATAATTATTTGACCTATATCTTGAAAGTTATTTCTTATTTAGCTCGATTTCATTCTCTTAATGTTTTCCTACACTGAAAGGCTCATAAATTTTAAATTCAACACCCTACAATGAATGTTTTTACGTAATACATTGATTTTTAATTTAATTATCCGGTCATTCTCTCGGCTTTTAAAGTCGATTAATGCGCTAACTTATTGTGAATAAAGCGGGCGTTGTTTTTTTCTTTGAAAAACCAATAATAATTTATGATATTAGACTCATATTATCTCTTAAATAAAGAAATGCATGGTGGGTTTTAAGAAATTGGAACAGATGCACGTAATGTTTTTCTTACATTCAATTTGGCATTAAATTGATTGAAGGGAGGTCATAATGATATTGAGGAAGCGAAAAAAAGACACCTTTTCGGTGTCTTTTGGTATTTTTCATAGGTTAAGTAACCTAAAAGCGTAGTAGTTATGCTTAAGCTAGCTGCTTGAACATGTATCTTTAAGGCTAAGCCTGAGAAGTTTCTGAAGACATATCCGCTTTGGCTGTTTGGTTGTACACCTTTTCATCTAACTCGCCTTCGCTTTTGCCAACAAGCGTTGAAACCATAAGGTCGCCACACACGTTTACGCTTGTGCGTGCCATGTCTAGAATACGGTCGATACCCGCGACAATAGCGAGGCCTTCAAGCGGCAGCCCTACAGTTGTGAGTACGAGTGAAAGCATAATCAATCCCGCTCCAGGAACCCCTGCCGTACCAATAGACGCCAGAGTTGAAGTTAAGATGATCAACAGGTAATCGGAGGTTTCTAGTGTGACACCAAACGCCTGAGCGATAAATAAAGCACAAACACCTTGATAGAGTGCTGTGCCATCCATGTTGATTGTCGCCCCCAAAGGTAAAACAAAGCTGGATACGCTCTTTGAAACGCCAAGTTCTTCCTGTGCAGATTTAATTGTGGCTGGCAAAGTACCAGAGCTGCTCGTGGTGGTGAATGCAACGGTTGCTGGGTTAACAATGCCTTTCAAGTACTGAATAGGGCTCAATCTGCCTACAACGGTAATCAAGCCACTGTAGAACACGACCACATGAATAATACAGCCAATGTAAACAGCCAATATGACCTTTCCTAATGGCAGCAATACATCTAATCCATATTTTCCGGCGACCCAAGCCATAAGACCAAAAATACCAAAAGGAGCAAGCTTCATAACTAACGAGGTAAGCTTATACATTCCTTCTGCCAAGCTCTCGAATACTCGAATAGCAGGTTCACCTTTTTCACCTATCAAAGTAAGAGAGACACCAAGCCCAATAGCAAAGGTAATAATTTGCAGAATATTTCCAGAGGCCAGTGCATCGACTGGGTTTTTGGGGATAATGTTAAGCAGCGTTTGGACCAATGATGGTGAATCTTTTGCCGCACTTACCGCCTCGGTTGCGGTGATATTGATCCCTGCACCAGGAGTAAGAAGGGTAGCAAGCGCCAACCCGATCGAGATTGCAATCGCGGTTGTCGAGAGATAGAGGATAACGGCCTTTCCGCCAATTCGACCCATCTTATTTGTGTCTTTCATTGATGTAATACCTACAATCAATGAACAGAATACAAGTGGCACGATTAGCATTTTGATCAAATTAATGAATAGAGTACCGATAGGTTTTAAAACTTCAGCACTTGGCCCAAAAATTGCGCCAACTGCTACCCCGGCAACCATTCCGATCACAATTTGTTTCCACAGGCTTAATCCTGATGAGCCGTTGTTTGTCGTTGTATTCGACATGTATATTCCTTGTCCTAAAAAGTCGTTTTATATTGTTATATACCCAAGTATTTTGAGATTACTTGGGTATTTGGGTAGAAACCCATTACTCACAGTGGCGAGCTCAAAGTGTGAGCCCAATAGCATATGAGTAAATCGTAATGCAAATGAGATGCAGTGATATCTGTACCATAATTTATAATTCACGTATTTATGTATTTAGTGGAAACATGCTGTGAATCTAATAATTTATAAAGATTTATTGCATTAGAATTAAGTGAAATAAAGTGGTTTTAAAATAATCAGGTTGAGGTCACCCAGGTATATTTGGATATATTTAACGCATGTTAGAAAAATTTGAACATATCCTTCGGAGTTAATGGGTATACATAATGGGTAAGGTCAATCAAACTAGCGTCCGTGACCTTTAGATGTATCGCTTAGTGATTTTTTTCGGAGCACCAATTAGTTAGCTAATTAGGTAATTAAGTTGTTGGATAGGTAGTTAGGAGAACCATATGTTTCACGCTCACGTTTATTTTGGTTTGAACAACCTTGCGAAAGCGGATGCTTTACGTAAGAAAATAAGAAAGGAACGCCAAGATGTGGTTGCCGTTTTTGAGTTGGTAGAGAGGCTCGTTGGTCCTCATAAGATGCCAATGTTTGAAATTCATTTTAAAGATGATAGCGATGGATTTATCGATTGGCTTGATAAAGAACGTGGAGATATGCCAGTTCTGATTCATCCTGTTAGTAATGAGCACTTACTTGACCATACTGAACGAGCCATATGGTTGGGAAGAGAGCTCGGTGTTTTTGAAGAAACACTATCGCATTAGAAGCTCGGCGATTGCCGAGCCTGCCTTGTTTCTTTAAACAGCCCTGTTTCTTTGACCTATCTTGAGCGGCTCTTTTCGAGGATATTCGCCAACTTTGACGCTAACTCATCAACTTTATCAGGCATGCTAGGTGCAAGGTTTTTGAGTTGCCCTATATCATCATGTAAATCGTAAAGTTGTGGTTTGGATGTATTCCCTTTTTCGTTGCCAGTGTATTGGCAAACAAAGTCGTCATCATGCGAGGGAATATAGGCGTATTGTTTGTCTCGGTACACTTTCTTGTATTGCATACCTTCTAACACCATATCGTTTCGACCTTCTTGTGTTTTGCCTGTTAGCGCATCGAGTAAGTTATGGCTGTCTGGGGCTTCCATCTCTGAAAGCGGCTGCCCTGTAAGGGCGGCGAAGGTTGCGTATAAGTCGACTTGGTTGATCAGTGCCTCTGAATTTCCCTTATCAATGCCATTTGGCCAGCGAACAATAAAAGGGACTCTTGTCCCCCCTTCAAATAAGCTGTATTTCCCGCCTCGCAGAGGCCCCGCCATTTTATGATGACCGTTCAATTTCACCGCATCATCTTTATAACCGTCATTCAAAACAGGGCCGTTATCGCTAGAGAAGATAACGATGGTGTCGTCCTTTAAATTCAATTCATCTAATTTATCGAGAACCTGTCCGATGCACCAATCCATTTCGACTATTACATCGCCACGCACACCATGTGGGGTAGAGCCTCGAAATTTAGGGTTTGGAATACGTGGAACATGTGGCTGGTGTAGGGCATAGAATAAGAAAAAAGGCTCATTTTGGTTTTTTTCTATAAAGGAAATGGCTTTATTTGCGAACACTTCCCCCATTGTTTCGTCATTCCAAATGGCAGATTGACCGCCTTTCATATGCCCGATACGGCTGACACCATTTATAATAGTGCCATCGTGCCCGTGATCGTACATTACATCCAAAAGTTCGGGGTTCTCTCTCCCCGTTGGAATACCTTCATACGCTTTATCCCAATCGTAAGTGACTTCGATAGGATCGTTAGGGTCTAAATTTTCGACTTCTCGATTATCGATATACACACATGGCACGCGGTCGTTGGTAGCAGCCATAATGTAAGATTCATCAAATCCCACATCATTTGGCGTGCCGTCAATCGGCTGGTTAAAGTTCAAATCTCCATTCCCCAAACCTAAATGCCATTTCCCAACGATGCCGGTTTGATAGCCCGCCTTTTGGAACATTCTTGGCATGGTATCGTCAAGCTTACCAATGATTTGTGGGGCATCTCCGGGGAGAACGGCCGCGTCTGGGTTCCGCCATGGGTAAGACCCAGTAAGTAAACTGTAGCGAGAGGGGGTACATGTTGCAGCAGTGGCGTAACCTTGATGAAACTTTAAACCTTCTTCAGCCAGCTTATCGAGGTTGGGGGTTGGGATTTCATTTGCGCCGTAGCAACTAATGTCGCCAAATCCGAGGTCGTCGGCGTACATAATAATGACGTTAGGGTTGGCTTTCTCAGTCATGGTTGTTCCTGCAAGTGTTAGAAGTAAGGGACGGGTAGTTCAGAAGTTCTGGCAAAATAACAAGCTCCGCCCATGGGTCTTGAATTCGCTCTAGCTCAAATGCCAGCATTTTGAGCAGTTTCTTTTCTCTTGTTTCCCCAGACATAAACGAAAGGGGGCTAAGTTGATAGGGATCGTTTCGGTTATCAAAAAATAGAATGCCTTCTAATTGGTAGTTACGATTAATGGTTAACGTGAGGCTGTAGCGGTCTGTTTTTATGCCGCGTGCGATGGGGAAGTAGCTGGTGACATTGCCTTCTGCGTTTGTATTTCCATCGACATTCTTGATGTAGAGAGCGTGACGATTGGGCTGTGATTCTGGTTGAGATTCCTGTTGGGTAAGGTACGGAGCGAGGTTATGACCATGCAGTGATTTTGGCGTGTTGGTTTCAAGCCCTAAAAGCCCCAGTACTGTTGGCATAATATCTGGGCTACTCAAAAACAGATCACTGACTTGTGTGTCTGATTGGAACGGGTGCTTTATCAAAAAGGGCACATTAAACGCTTCGTTGTAGAGCGTGTTTTTCGCATCGTTTAACCCATGTGAGCAGAGCGTTTCTCCATGATCAGAAGTAAATACGATGAGCGTATTTTCCCACTCTCCGCTGTCTTTTAACGCTGTTAAAATTCGCCCAAACTCTCGGTCTACACCTGTCACGTTCGCAAAGTAAAAAGGGGCAGCAGCGGATTTTGGCATTTTACAATCGGCGTTATCTCGAACCAGTAGTGCGTCGTTAGGGCTTGATGCGTATAGGTTTAAGTCCTCGCTAGTACAATCCTCTAGTGAAGAATAGGGACTGTGCGGCGGATTCATTGATACAAATAAAGCGAAGGGTTTCCGCACGTCGCGTTGATTTTCGTTGTTGTTCAAATAAGCGATCGCTTTGTCGGCTTCATGCTTGGCAGACCATTCTTTGGGTTCATGGCGCTTGCCCTGATTATCGTAATAATGCGGGTTTTTGTGCTCATCGAACGTGCCATAGCCATACCAATAATCGATGCCATGCCGTCTATCCGGTTCAGTGTAAGAGTCCCAAGCTGGGTTATTAGGGTCGACAAATTGCCCGTTGTTTTCAGGGTCGTTCGCTGTCGGAAAATCCAAATGCCACTTGCCAATGTACCCCACGTTATAACCGGAGTGTGCAAGCACATCCGTAAAGCAAACTGCATCTTTAGGTAGATCTGAATTTAACCGGCCAGAGTGGCAATTAAGCGGTACGCCACTTTTGTTGGGGTACATGCCCGTTAGCAGACTCCCCCGATGTGGGCTGCACAATGGGCAGTTACTTACCGCGTTGGAGACTACGGTAGCTTGTTTGACGAAGTTATCGATATTGGGTGTCAGCACTGGATCAGCCATGCCAGGTAACAATGATCGAAAAGGTTCTTGTTGCCAAAACCCCATAGCCATCTGGCGAAATTGATCAGGGAAAACATAAAGTAGATTAGGACGACGCACAATTACCCCGCGGTATACAAATAAATCGGTGCCCAAACATGTCAGTACAAACCAGCGAGCACAAAAATGTACTGAGATAATAATTTGAAATGACGTTTTAAAAATTTACAAAGATCACATTTATCGATAAATCAAAAAGGCGTTTCAAAAAATATATTGTATTTTGTTAGGTAATTAGTCGCTGAATAACTGATTTCGGGCATATGCCTAATCAAGCCAGAGAAAACAATGAATGTACTGAGCACAGCCATAAAGAGCCCGCATCCGCTGCGAATAGAAACACACAAACCTAAAGCAGCCAGACCTTTTCATGTGCTGAGCAAGCCTATCGGACCGCTGTGTAATCTCGACTGTGAGTACTGCTTCTATTTAGACAAAACGGAATACTATCCAGGTCAAAATCGCTTTGATATGACGGATACGGCATTAGAAACACACGTCAAAAATTACATCGACAGCCAGCCTTTGGGTTGCAAAGAAGTGGTGTTCGGCTGGCAAGGTGGGGAACCAACCATGCGAGGCATTGAGTTTTTTGAACGTGCGGTCGCGTTTCAAAAAAAGCATTCGCGTAAAGGGATGATCATCAGTAATACGATACAAACGAATGGTGTGCTTATTGATGAACGCTGGGCGTGCTTTTTAAAAGAAAATGATTTCTTGGTAGGCGTCAGTTTGGATGGCGATGAAGTGCTTCATGACCATTTCAGGAAAACACGCAGTGGCAAAGGATCATACAAACAAGTGGTTCACGGGCTAAAAACCCTTCTTAAATATGGTGTTGAAACCAATGTACTCACCGTTGTTCAAAGTGACAATGCGCAGCATCCACAACGGGTATACGAACACATAACCAGCCTAGGTGTTCAATTCATTCAATTTATTCCAGTGGTTGAGGCCGAAAAAGGCACAGGGATTTCTCATCGTAGCGTCAGTGCTGAACAATTTGGGTGCTTCATGATTGAAGTGTTTGAAGTTTGGCGAAAGCGAGATTTAGGGCGAGTGTTTGTAAGCCACTTCGATAACGCACTCGGAATGGAGTTAGGAATGCCGTCCACTAACTGCGTACATTCCCCTCAATGTGGTGAAAACTTGGTTATGGAACACAATGGGGATGTTTACAGCTGCGACCACTTCGTCTATCCAGAATTCAAACTTGGGAATTTGAATCGACGTGATTATCCCGACTTGATTGAAACCCCAGTCCAACAATCATTTGCTAAAAGAAAGCCCGTAGGTACAGCGTTGCACTGCGTGAACTGCTCCCAAAGAGATTTATGCTATGGCGCATGCCCTGCTCAACGGATTGATGAAGTGGGTGAATTGTCCATTACCGCTAAACATCGATTGTGTGAAGGTTACTTTGCATTCTTTTCCCATATTCGCCCTTATTTGAAAGCCATGGGGGCATGCTTAAAACGCGGTTGGAGCCCCGTTCATTACGTCAGATTTTTGTTGTCAGATAAGCGAACCAGTTAATGATGCCTCTATCAAAAATGTGAACCTATCCAACTATCAGATATAAAAATGAAACGTAGTTTTGATCTGAATAGCATAAAAATGAAAAAGCGTTTTAAAAATGGATTTCGATGGGTTTTAATCTGACTTAAAGATGAGATACACCCACTGCATAGCACGTTAATTAGCGCAGTAAGAGGACGAACATGGGCATTCAGTTAGCACAATGGCTACCAGAAGATTCAACATTTACTAGCAGAGATAACGCATTGAATGTGGTTAATTTTTTGCTCGGTAAACAGTCTATTCTGAATGCGGAAAACAGAGAGTGTAACCCACAACTAAGTTGTGTGGCACATTATAACGATGAAGCGGCTTCAGTAGAACATATTGCCCGATTAATGTGGGGTGCAGTTCCTGCGAACAATGAAATCAAACGCGAAAATGAGGCGTTAAGGCTTGCTCTATTAAGTGGTATTTCAGGCGAAAATGAAAACGCTTGGTCAAACCTAGTGAACTACGATCAGAAAATTGTCGAGATGAGTTCATTCGCTGTTGCGATTGTCGATGCGCCAGAGACATATTGGGATCCTCTTTCTGATGCTGAAAAGCAAGCATTAATAGATTGGATGACGCCAGTTCAAGAACTGCATATTCCGCCTAACAATTGGCGCTGGTTTCGAGTACTGATTGTGTTTGCGTTAGAGCGAGTAGGCGTCGACATTCAGCGCAACAAGCTGCAACAAGATTTGGACTTTATTGATAGCCACTATATGGGACAGGGCTGGTACCAAGATGGTGAAGCCGCCGTCATGGATTATTACAACCCGTTTGCATTTCATTTTTATGGTCTTGTTTACGCTCGTTGGATCCGTGATACCCACTTAGACGAAAGCGAGAAATACGTCAATCGAGCGGTCGAGTTTGCGCAAAGCTACCAATATTGGTTTGGTGAAAATGGCGCTCAGCTGTGTTACGGGCGCTCACTAAATTATCGATTTGCCGGAGCAGGCTTTTGGTCTGAATTAGCATGGTTTGAACCGAAAGGGATCGCCATGTCCTCTCTTAAATCGCATTGGGTTTCCTCTATGCGCTGGTGGGCTAGGCAACCGATATGGAGCCAAGATGGGCAACTTTTATCGGGCTTTGCCTACCCAAACTTATTAGCCAGTGAGTTTTACACTAGCCCAGTTTCTCCTTTATTGGCGCTCAAGGCCTTTTCAGCGCTCAGATTAAGTGAAGATCACGCATTTTGGCAGGCAGAAAACCAACCATTAGAAAAGAGCCTTAAGCCAACTTGGGTATGTGACCAACATTTTCTTTGGCGTGATGGAGGCTGCTATTTGCTGACGAATGCGCCACCAAGTGGCGAGTTAAGACATTGCTACGATAAGTATTCAAAATTTGCATACAGTTCCGATCACGGCTTATGTGTTGAGAGTGAACAGTGGATAGCGCAAGGTTTTGCAGGCGACAACATGCTGGCTTTTCAGCACCCAGAAACCCAATCATGGCACGCTAGAACTAAGAATGAAGAAGCGTGGCGCGAAGGCGAAAAGCTGGTGTCTGTTTGGTCGCCTTTTAAAGGCATTCGAGTGGTCACGACTCAGTGGTTGAATGAAACGGGTAATGAAACACGTGAGCATAACATTCAATGCGAATCCGATTTTAACTACGTGATGACAGGCCATGCCGTTGATATTTGGACGCCGTGGTTCAGCCACTTAGAACGAAAGCCTGCAAGGATCGAATCCGAACGCTTGTTCAGTGAAATTATTTTGGAACATGGGGAAGGCGACACCGCTGTTTATCCGTGTGCTCCAAACACCAATTTGTTGTACGCCCATGCCAGTGTTCCCGCTGTATCCGGGAAAGTAAGAAAAGGCAGCTCCACCCTCAAAGCGCTTATTTTGGCTGGGCGTACAACATCCATCCCTGAAAATTGATTTTAGGGGCGTGCGTCTTCGGGAAAAGACGACAAATTTAATAAATAGAAAACATCAGGGAGTGACTGATGAAACACAAAATGAACTTACCTCTATTCGGCAAAGTGGCGGTTGCAGTTGCAGCGGCGGTATCAATGTCGGCTTACGCAGAAACCTATAACGAAGCGCCAGCACTTGCAAAACTGGTTAAGCAAGGAAAACTACCAACGGTGGAGGAGCGTCTTCCAACCGAGCCGCTAGTCGTCACACCATTTGAATCCGTGGGCAAGTACGGCGGAACGTTGAACTTGGTTGGCAAAGTGGTAGATAACGGGCACCGTATTCGCACCATCGCCTACGACAACCTATTCAATTTTGATGTAACGTATTCGAAAGTTGTGCCTAACTTGGCGACAGGCTTTACATCGAACAAAGAAAACACCGAATTTACCATTACGCTGCGTAAAGGGGTGAAATGGTCGGATGGTCATCCTTTCACAGCCGATGACGTTGCGTTTTACATCAATGATGTATTGGGTGATGAAAAACATGCAGGTAACCGCCCGTTAATTTTCCCATCGTTTGATTCGGCTAGCGCAGAAGTCCTTAATCCTCATACTGTGAAAATTAAGCTGAAACAGCCAAATGGTATGTTTATACGCCACCTTGCAACAGTGGACAGTGAAAGCTTTACCGCGTATCCCAAGCATTACTGTTCCAAGTTTATGCCAGCGTTTAACGATAAAGCAGAAGCCAGTGCCAAAACAGCAGGCTTTGATTCTTGGCGACAATTCTCAAACACAAAATGTAATGCGCATTACTTTATTGAGCACTACAACAACGTAGACCGCCCAGTACTGACGGCGTGGAAAGTAAAATCAGCGCCAGGCCCTAACGCAAGCTTCGCTGAATACGTGCGCAACCCGTATTACTGGCAAGTGGATACGGAAGGTAACCAGCTGCCTTACCTAGACAGCGTCCGTTGGCGTTACAGTGAAGACTTGGAAGAAATGGTTCTGCGTGCTGCGAATGGCGAAGCGGATTACCAATACCGCCACATTGGCACTCCTACTCACCGACCTCTTCTTATCGACAATGAAAAGAAAAGTGGCTACACCTATGAATTCCGCCCGAGTACGTTGAGTTCAGAAATGGTGATAGCGCTAAACCAGACAGCAAAAGACCCTGTTAAGCGTGCTTTGTTCGCAAACAAAGACTTCCGTGTTGCGCTTTCTCACGCCATTGATCGCGATGAAATCAGTGAAACGGTTTATTCGGGTGCAGTCGGTCCTTACCAAGCGGCACCTTTGGAAATGTCGCCTTTCTATGATGAAGAAATGGCGTATCAATACACCGAATTCGATCAGAAAAAAGCCAATAGCATTTTAGACTCTCTTGGATTAACCCAGCGAGACAAAGAAGGCTATCGCTTGATGGAAAACGGGAAACGCCTGCGTATTGAAGCGGTATCGAAAGTCAGCGATAAAGGCGTACTTGCGGATTCACTCGAATTAGTGAAAAACCAGTGGAAAGACGTGGGTGTGTTCTTAGATATCCGTGTGATGGAGATTAACCACGTTATCAACCTGCGCCTAACAAACGACTACGATATGATCCCAATTATCGGTGACGGCGGTGTAGGTGTGTTGGATGAAGCGCGCCACTACCTTCCATTTAGCCCTGAGTCGACATGGGGTCTGGGTTACTACAACTGGGCGAAAGGTCGTGACAATGCGGTTGAACCACCAGCGCATGTGAAAAAGCAGGTCGCTCTGTGGAAGCAACTTGAGAAAACATCGTCACAAGATGAGCAAGTCGCCTTAATGCGCCAAATCATGGAAATCGCCAAAGAGAACTTCTATGTGATTGGTACTGTGGAATCTCTTCCCGTTGGTGTTGTGGTTAACAACAAGTTGAGAAATGTGCCAGAAAACATGCCTCAATCTTGGACATTCCCGACTCCGGGTCCAATGCGTATGAGCCAACTATGGAAAGCTCAATAACACAACTTTAAGTTTGAAAGACGTTAAAGATAAAGCAGAGCCTTTGGCTCTGCTTTCGTTTTTATGTTTGAAACTGAATCTAGAAAGGTATTTTAACCGTACGTCGAACTTTCATAATTTAGAACCTCGTTCCACTGAGTATTTTGAAAATAACAGGACTTTTACTGTATTAAAATTGAGCGAATTTATATGCGTTTGAGTGAATTTGAAAAATGACTCATGATTCGTTAAATCCCAATATATTGTGTCTATTAAGTAATTTAAGCTTTCTATATAGTATTTTTGAGTAATCTGTTTTTAGCTCGTTAATTTTTCTAATTAGCTCAGCTGAATGTCCGAAATATGTCATTATCAAACCTGGATCAATTTATTGACAGCTAGAAACTGTTTATGGTTGAGTGAGAATTGTTAATCCTACAGAATGCCGCTGGGTACACAGTAATTCTTCAGGGATAATGATGGTACAGATGGATGCGGGCATCGAGTGGCTGAACCGATCACAGTCATTTCGAAGCAATATGTTAAAAGGGGTGTCCCTCATAACCCTCGTTGCCGGTCTTCTCTATGGATTTCTGAATCTATTCGTATTTGAGCAAAAGTGGCTAGGCGCTGTTGAACTGTTTTTTGCAATCTACTCTGCTTACCTTTTCTGCTATTCAACAACTCAAAAGTACCTTCTTCTCCAATCTTCCGTTTACGTATCTTCGCTTTTTCTCATTGTTTTCATGGGCATTTTTGTCACTAGTGCTCAAAGTTCGTTATTTGTCTGGTTATTTCTGTGTCCGATAGTGGGTTACTTGTTACTTGGGAAGTCAGCGGGGTTAAAAATCAATCTTGTCTTTGTGCCTATAGGTGCTGCGCTGTATTACTGGAAGTCGGTTGTGCCTGAAGCAGGATTGCTCTCGCATTCGCTAATTAATGTATTGGCTTGCTTAGGGGCTATTTGGGGAATGGCGCATGTTTACGAGTACAATCGAGAAAAAACAGAAGAACAACTGACGTCACTCGCCTTGCTTGATCCGCTCACAAAAATAGACAATCGCCTGAGTTTGGCATTCAGTTTTGAAAAAATGGTCACTATGCATCGACGCAAGTCAGATTTATTTAGCATGTTGGTGGTAGATTTGGATTTCTTTAAAGCCATCAATGACCAATATGGGCATGATGTTGGCGACGAAGTACTTAGGCAAGTCGCTAAACTTGTTAAAGATTCGGTTCGAAGGTCGGATACGGTTTATCGAGTAGGGGGAGAAGAGTTTTGCGTTCTCTTACCTTACACAGAAAGGAAAGTGGCGTGTGCTGTAGCGGAACATATACGCAAGGTCCTTTGCCGTAATACATTCCGTGTTGAAGATAAGCGAGTGAACATCTCCGCCAGTATTGGTGTTTCTGTGTATGGCGAAGATGGTGCTCAGTTAGATGACATGTTCAAAGTGGCAGATGACCACCTTTACCATGCGAAAGGTTCTGGTAGAAACCAAGTTGTTTACGGCGTCTGATTTTCGAGTTTATTTTGAACCAAAATATTCTTAATACGCGCTTTTATTGATGGTGCTTCTTTTCTAAGAGCGATCTTAAAGAGTCTTTTCACATCCACCAAATACTCTGGGTACTGCTGACTTAACACAAACAGCGCATTGTACGCCCAAGCTCGAAGAAATTTGTTTCTATCTCCTAGGCAATGACGCACAAACGATTCCACATTTGGCTTATTTTGTTCAGAAATGGGCATGTAAGGCATGACTTGAAGAAGGTGTAGGCGCGCTTCCCAACCTTCTATACTGTTCAACTTGCCATAAATGGTATCTATTTCTGAGTCGGTAAGCTGCTCTTCTTGCTCAAAGTGGCACTTAAGCAGCCAAGTCGATCCAGACGCGAACTCTTCTTCATCCATTAACTCTATGATTTGAGAGATAAAGTAAGGTTCAAAATGGTGCTCCTGATAAATCAGGGAAATGGCGTCGGTGTCCTTGCCATCCCATTGTTCGAGCTCTGTCTTCAATTCCACTATGGTGCCCTTAGTTTCCACATTTCCTCAATTGAGCATAAGTCATTCGGCAAAGTTTTCCATTCGATTTGATTAAGATTTAATCGAATTTGTTTGTTTTCGCCAAAGCTCAATGAAAAGGAATGCTATCGCATCGCTTTATCCTGCTGCTTTAGAATTTATTGAGTCTCTGTTTGTAAAGGAAAACTACCCAAGCCAAGTTGTTGTGACTTGAGTAGCTTCAGTTTATAGAGTTAACGTAGATTCAATACCGCTTTCTCGTGCGAAATATGAATCGTGTGTGACCAGAACAAACCCTGCGGAATAGTCACGTAGAGTGTTCGCGAATATTCTTTTGCTGTTGAGGTCTAGATGGTTATCAGGCTCATCTAACAGCAGTAAGCATGGTTCTGCTTGATGACTGGCAATAAGCAGGGCCAATTTCATTTTTTCTCCGCCACTGAGTTGATGGCTAACTCGGAACACAGAGTCGCGTTTGAAGCCAATGGCAGCCAGCAGATTTCGAATTTCACCGTGCTTTAAGTGGGGTAGGTGCGTGCTAACGAGATCCAGTAAAGGTCGGGCTTCGCCTAGCAATGAAAAGTGTTGATCAACATATAGGCTTTTCTTAGCGCTGTACTGACCAGCGGTGAACGTGAGCTCGCCAAAAATGCACTTAAGCAGCGTGGATTTCCCTTTGCCATTGTCGCCTTCAATTCGCCATTTATCCCCTAAGAATACTTCCCAATTGATGGGTTTCTCAGTGCCATAAGGCAGGGTACATTGTTGAAGATGCAATAGCCTTTGATTCTTCTGTCGGTGTGATTCAAAGGATAAGGAGAGTGCCTGAGAATTCGATTGCTGTAATTGGAGATGGCTTTTTAACGCGCTCAGTTCAGCCTGCCTCTGTTGGTGCATTTCCCGCTTTGCAGAAATCGACTTCTGTGCGCAGTTTTTTGCAGCATCGAGAATCAGCTTGTTTTGGCTGCCAGACTTTCTTAGCTTGTTGCCTTGCGCCGCACGTTTTTGTGCTTTCTCATGATCCGATTGCGCTTTTTTAGCCGCTATCTTCTGTTGCTTTTCGGTTTCTTCCAGTTTTCGAGTAATTGAGGCTTGTTCTCTATCTCGAATTTGAACATAAGCATCGTAATTGCCGCTATAAAATTGGATTCCTAATGAAGACAGCTCGAAAATTCCGTCAACCGTATTCAACAATTCTCGATCGTGGCTAACAATGAGCGCTCTACCTTGGAATTGAGCTAATTGGTCGCAGAGCCAACGCTTTCCGCTGGCATCAAGGTGGTTGCTTGGTTCATCCAAAATAAGAATATCCGGGTTTTCTAGGAACAAGACCCACAATCTTAGCCGCGTGAGTTCTCCACCGCTCAGGGTTTGAACGCTGCTATATGGATTGGGGGGTAACCTAAGTTCGGTCAACTCTTTTGAAAGCTCATTTCTCAAGTCCCACCGGTCGTTAACGAGATCAAAATCGGTTTGCTCAACGCTTCCTTTTTCTATTCGCTCAAGCGCAAGAAGCGCAGATTCCAAACCTAGGTACTGAGCAATAGACTGGTTGATTGTGTTCGAATCGTGTTGTTGATCTAACCAACCGACTCGCCCTTGGATTTCGATGTTTCCCAATGTAGGGGCGTTTTGTTTTAACAGCAGGGAACACAGCAGGCTCTTGCCGCTTCCATTGTCGCCGACTAAACCGTATACGCCTTGCGCAACAGAGAACTGAAGCGATTTAAACTGCCATTCACCATCTGGGTGTTGGTAAGAGAGGCGATTAGCTCTTAAATAAGTGCTGTTTTGATGCGATGTGATCATAAAGACTCCGACATAGTCAGGGTCTGAGGCGTGATAAATCTGAATTCATTAGATCGCGAGAAGCGATACGCAAAAGGCAATATGCAAAAAGCGATTAAAGCAAGTTTTGACGAAGACACGCCTACTAACCCTGTATTCCAAAATTAAGGTGTTGAATTGGACATAAGGGATTAGTTGTTCATTTAGGCGTATTCTCCTACAGAAGTGATGGCGAGATTCTATACGTACTTTCCTTCAAGATGCAATATCGTTTTTACTTTTTATGAGCTCGATCGAGTATGCTTGGCTGGCTTCTTTTCAGCTTATTCGCTCACGTTTTTCCTACGCTGTCACATCACTCTGGTCAAAATAGTCGTATAGTTTTTAATAACTGATTGAAAAATATACAGGGTGAATGCTGTGGATGAAGATATCAAAAACGCGTGTATCGCTTTTTCTTGCGGAGATGTGAATGAGATTATCCCGTTCTTAAACGAGAAAACTCGCTGGACGAATGTTGGCAAGGAAGACATTGTTGGAACGGATAATATCCGCTCGATTTGTTTTCAAATGGAATCAGAGCCGGTGTCTTTAAATGTATCTCAAGCGCTTGAAGCCACGGACCATCTGGTTGTTCAGGGGCACGGTGACGCACAGCAAACTTTTTATTTCTGCGACATTTTCCAAATTGAGTCTGGCTCTATTAAACAGATAACCTCTTATCTTGTTGCTGGTCAGAAAGAGTAGCGATTTTTTAGGATGGGATTGTTTGTGGATGAGAAAGGCTGTGGATGAGAAAGGCTGTTGAAGAGGAAGTTTGTGGGTATAGGCCAACACATCGAGATTAAGTGTGAGCTAGATTATAAAATGAGCAGTTAGGAGTTTATTTTAAGCAAAGTATTAAAAATGAAGCAATTAAAGGTGAAACTTTGTACTAAAGTTTGAACGGGAAAGGTTTTTTGTTCAACCTGCTTTGGGCTCAAAAATGAAACTTTTAAGATTTGCTCTAATTCTGATGTTGGTTTTAGTAGGAGCTAGTGCAAAAGCACTTGAGCTTGAGTACGGTCGCTACAACGTAAATGCCTACGCGCACCCAGACTGTATCGATACGGTTTGCCAAGTAAATTTCGAAAAAACGTATGACACTATTCCTCTCGTATTCTTCATGAGTACGATTTCATTTCTCAACGAGCAAGATTCCCCTTCTGCAATAAAGGTTCTGGAAGTAACGAAAACTTACGTTAAGTTCAAACAGAAAATTGCGCCCGCATATCGTGCACCCGCAGATATGGAAGATGTACCGATGAAGGTGATCGATTATGTCGTCATGGAGAAGGGTGTTCATGACTTTAATGGCGTGAAGATCATTGTTGACGAAGTTTCGACTCAAAAATACATGTATCGATTGAGCACCCATAGCAGTGGAAACGGCAATAGGAACAAAAAGGAACGGATTTATTTCAATAGCTACAATGGACAAGGCTTTACTTCATTTACCGGCACTCCCGGAATCATTCATCAAGTTCAAAGCATAAATAACGGCGAGGATTTCTGGCTGACTTCGACAGTGACTGCTGTTAATTCATCTTATATGGACATCTCTCTGGAGCGGCATGAAATAGACGGATACAAATCAAAAAACTCTCGACAATTCCCTACGCAGCAAGAGCGAATCGGCTTTATCGCCGCTTATGGTAGCGGCGAACGAGATGACATAAAGTTCGCGGTGAAAAACCAGATGACCATTAACTCGTATGATACCGGTGATCCTGTTTCGACGGGTTGTGAGACCTACGCAGATTACGACGAAAACTACGATGTGGTGCCTATTATTGTGGCGTCAAAAAACACGCGTTACGGTAATAACGGAGGCTGGTTACGCCGATGCCGTTTGGAAACAGGCAAATCCAGCTTTATGGTGGAAGAAGATCAAGACACCGACTCCGAACGTAAGCACATTGTAGAACGATTGGGCTACATCATTTTTGAGGTCCCATTCGATGTTGAGCAATGTACTCAGTTTACGGGACCAGCTCAAACTTGGGATACATCGGGCAGTATTGAAATTAAAGGCAGCGCCAAAATATCAGGTGCGGTTAGCGGCACTCAACTTGGTTATTTTGATGTAGATGCCCATACCAATAACAGCTGTACCACGGGAAATTGTGTCGCCGATAGCAGCCTTTTAGTTCCACTGTTCAATTTCGCGAGTTTTACTCCGGGGGCTACTGATATTAGCTTTAATACTGGTACTCACACAGTGTCTCCGGGGCAATACGACGAAATTAACATTTTCGGGGATGCTGTAGTCACGTTCACCGCGGGGGACTACTTTGCCGATGAAGTGAATATTTACGGTGATGCAGAAATTAAGGTCAGCGGGCAGGTTTACATCCACAGTAATGGGACTGAAATAAAAGGCTCCGGTAAGGTTAATTTAACGGGTGTTCCAAATGATGTTTACTTTATCGTACATGGAAGCAATAACGAGTTTTCTTTGAAAGGAGCGGCACGAGCAACCGCGTTTGTGATCTCAGAAAACAATATCGAGCTAAAAGAGAGTGGGATCTTGGACGGTGCTATTGCCTCACTGACCGCTGAAATGAAAGGTGATGCGAGGCTAAATGGCGACATTTCCAGTTGTAATCAACCTGTTTATCAACTGCAAATCACACCATCTTCAGCTACTGAATTGATCGATCACTCTATCCCTATCACGTTCAACTTGATTAACAGTGAAGGAAATGTTGATACCGACTTCTATGGTAATTTAAATATTACGCCGTCTGGAAATGCAAACACCTGTTGGAAAGCAACGGCGAACGTGAGCGCTTCCTGCATAGCTGACACGAGTACGATGCCGATTCAAGCGGGTACCGCGACGTATTATTTGTACAGTAGTGTTGTAGTGGAAGTTGCGACTGTAACGGCTTACGTCGTGGGTTTCCCGTCTATTAATGCCTCGGCAGGTCCTTACACATTCAATAATTCTGGTTTCATCTTTGAGCCATCTCCATTCAAAATCATCGCGGGTAAACAAACCGACGTTACTATAAAAGCAACGCGAGAAACCGCGAGTGGAACAGAAGTAATGGATGACTACGATGGAACCAAAACACTGGCGATCACATTAACCTCTTATATCATCCCAAGTACTGGGACAATTCAGCCTTCGTTGGTGAACAGTAACATCACGTTTGTGGATGGAGTCGGCACACTGAGTTTGCAATATAACGATGCGGGTCAAATTAACGTTACAGTAAGAGACAACGCGAATGATATTGAAGGAGTCATGGTGGTGGAGGCTCGACCGGACAAACTAGCGTTATGTGACATTTCGGTTCAAAACACAGTAAAAGCCCACAATGGCACATCGTCTGGCGGTCCTGCATTCGCTCGAGCTGGAGAAACCTTCACTGTTAGAATCAAACCCATTATTTATAACATCTCTGAAAGCAATCAATGTAATCGTGCGACCACGCCGAACTTTTATTCAACCACTGGTCATTTCGCTTTAGCCGAGCTCAACTACACGCTTCATTCTCCAACTGGGGGCAGTTCCGGTACTTTGACGCAGGAAGGTAACAGTTATACACCTAACAATATCTACAATTTCACGACAACATCATTAGCAGCGAGTGGCATTGTGGCATCGATGAATTGGAACGAAGTAGGAAGTATTAACTTAACGGCATCTAACAGTAATTATGATTATGGTGAGGCTACTGGGATTGATAGCGACACTGCCACGATAGGGCGCTTTTACCCCTATCAATTTGAACTGACAAATAACTACACTCAGGAAGGGCAGGCAGTGAGTTTTACCTACATGGAGCAAAACTTTAAATCTAACTTCACTGTAACAGCGCAAAGTGTCGACAAGGAAAACACTATCACGACAACAACGAACTACGGAAGCTTTGCCGCATCACTGTTAATGCATTTGAATTTAGTCGCGGTCGATGATGAAAAGAACCCGGTAACAGAATCAAATGATTTAACGAGCCGTTTGATAACGGGCAATATTGCGAATACAGATTGGTATAGAGAGTGGACAGGTGGGACAGCTTCACTGCCTTCTACCGTGTTTAAGTTTTCTCGTGTTGTTCAGCAAACAACGCCAACCCGAATCACCACTCAAGATGGTCCTTATGAAGTTAGGCTAGGTCTAGAGGTGAATACCAACAGTGTCAATTGCTCCGTTAATGGGTGCACTGATTTTGTAAACGCCATTGCGCTACGAAATGATGGGTCCAGTACATACAATGGACGGAAATTTACCGCAGCTCTTGATATGCGTTATGGTCGGTTAACGTTAGATGATGTCGGCACAAACAGTGGCATGGACGTGACGGTTCCGGTGAGGGCAGAATATTGGAACGGCTCGCAGTTTGTAACCAATACCGATGACATTGAAACTGACTTCGATGGTGCGAACTATTGTCGCGAACTAATCTGGCCAAGCCCTGGGTCTAGCAGTGCTGATTTAACGGGGTCGCATACCAATATCACTAGTGGTACAAGCAGCAATTTAACCGCAAGGCAAAATAACTCAACTGATGGTGCTCAGGAACAAGTTCGCTTGAAACTTAGAATTGGCGTTCCTCCTGCAGGAGAATCAGGTTTAACCTGTTCTGGCAATACCAGTGGTGGCTTTGAACACCTTCACTACAACTGGTTTGGCAATGGGGATGATAACCCTTCAGCATTGGTTACGTTCGGTGTTTATCGAGGTAACGATCGCGTCATCTTCCGCGGAGAGCCAAGAATTTACTAGGTGCCGATAGGCCCCCAGAGTAGGGGAATTGGAATGACATTGTTTATACGCCCACCAGCTTGGCTATTGGTGTTGGTTGGCTTACTGCTGAATGTTTTGGCTCTGCTTACCACAAGCGTAGTCCTTGAGGATTACAGCCAACTCAATTCAGAATATCAAGAAAGCAAAGAAAGCAACCAGCATCAAATTGAATTGGCGTGGAGTCGGGTAGAGAACCTAGAGAGAAAACGAGAAGCCCTGATTGCGTATATCCCTGTGCAAAAAGTGATGTCTCATGAGGATATAAGTATCCTAGAGCAGGACATTCGCAACCAACTTGAAGCGTGGGCTGGTGAGCCGATTCCCACTCTCACTTCAGCCAATCTCCCAAAAATATTTTCGATAATAGAAACGGCACAACAAGTTCAGCGCAATAGAATCGATGAGTTGTACCTTAATAATCTAGAACTGACGGATAACATGTCTGCTATCCATAAGGAATCGGCGCAATACAATAATCTGGCGTTATTTTTACAAGTATTCGGTCTTGCTTTAATTCTCGCTAGGGATCTCGCGCGAAAGCCAAGTTAGATTTAGATTCTTAATCTGGCTTCCTTCTTTACGCATGCCTATACCCAAGCATCTCGAGGTTACTTGGGTCTAAATGTTGACATATTTTAGTTCAACGGATATCACTCGTTCTTCATATTCACAATAAAGGTAAAGATGTTGAAACTAAGAATGCGCGTACTGGATGCGTTTACCAGTGAACAATTCAAAGGCAATTCCGCTGCGGTGATCATTACCGATGAATGGCTAAGCGACCGTTTGATGCAGAATATCGCGATTGAAAATAACCTGTCTGAAACAGCATTTCTTGTACCCATCAAAGACAATAAATATGCAATTCGTTGGTTTTCACCGATTACGGAAATCGATTTTTGTGGGCACGCGACGTTAGCGTCTGCTAGCGCGTTATTTTCCGATTTCCCTACACTGAATGAGCTTGAGTTTTCAACATTGGAAGTGGGCAATCTTGTCGTTAAAAAACGAAGTAATGGCATGATTGAAATGCAGTTTCCAATTCTTGCCCCCGTTCCCGTTGAAGCTCCGCAAGCACTCATCGAAGGCTTATCCATTACGCCAAAATTCATTTTACGTAGCCAACAAGCGTACTTTGCCATTTATGAATCTCAAGACGATGTATTTCAGGTACAACAAAGCCAAGAACCGCTGAAAACGCTCGCGCCATACGATGTGGTCGTCACGGCGAAAGGGGAGCAATATGATTTTGTTTCGCGTTATTTTTGGCCCGCTAACGGTGGCGACGAAGATCCGGTAACTGGTTCAATTCACGCTGGTTTAGCGCCGTACTGGGCAAGTGAATTAGGGAGGAGTGAATTGTTGGCACTTCAAGCATCTCAGAGAAGTGGTGAGCTGCATTGTAGAGTAACCGATACTCACGTTTTTGTTTCAGGTAGCGCGGTGAAATACCTCGATGGGGAAATATGGGTATAACCTCGTTGATCCGTAGCACCACTTTCATATAAATATTGAAAATAGTTATATAAGTATCACTATTAATACAAATGTCATTTGCTATGGTCTGTTGCCATTGGTAAGGTGTCCCGATTAAAAGAAGATTCCTCTATATCGCCTTGTTAGCGTCATTATTTGCCTAACAAATAGCGGGAATTCTACGTGGCTAGAGAAATAGGAAAGGTTTCTTTGTGTGTTATGCACGGCCACCGCTATCGGAGAGCATCAGTCATGAAAGCAATGGTATATACACCCTTCGGGGATAACGACATATTGTATTTTTCAGAAGTTGACAAGCCAGTGCCAGCCGACGATGACGTATTAATTCGAGTGAAAGCCACAACCGTTACGGAAAGTCATTTACGTCACCAATTCCCCAAAATACTCCGACTCCCTTCGCGTCTAACGTTGGGTGCTCTCTTACCAAAAGAAGAAATTCTAGGCACCGAGTTTGCTGGTGTAGTCGAAGCTGTGGGCAAAAATGTTCGACTTTTTAAGCCTAATGACCGAGTTTTCGGGATTGTAGGAGTAGAAAGTGGCACCTACGCAGAATACATCACCGTACAAGACGATAGTGTGCTTAGCCTCATGCCAGAAAATACCAACTTTGAGGAAGCGGCCTCCATCCCTTATGGTGCGTTGATCGCACTGCAAATGTTGCGTGACAAAGCGAAAGTTCAAGTAGGGCAGAAAGTCTTAATCAATGGTGCTTCAGGTCCTGTCGGTACAGCGGCGGTGCAAATTGCCAAATGGCTAGGTGCAAAGGTCACCGGTATTTGTAGCACCGATGAACTGACGTATGTGCAGGCTCTAGGCGCTGACCGCGTTGTCGATTATTCCATTCACGATTTCACCGTTGCAGAAAGACAATATGACGTGGTTTTTGATGTTGCCAATACAGCGTGTTTCGATTCTTGCTGCGATGTATTAAAGCCTCAAGGTATATGCTTAAAGCTTGAAGCTGGTCTTGCAGAATACTATCAAATGATGTCGTCTATCTTTCTGGGTAAGCGCCGCTTGGCGTGCAGATATCACGTGGATACAAGTCTGGATCTGGTGTTTATTAAGGACTTGATTGAAATGGGGCTTTTAAGGCCGAGAATCGATCGTCAATACACCTTCACCCAGCTTGAAGAAGCCCATCAATACGCCCACGCAAAGCGCCGAAAGGGCAGTGTTGTTATTCAGGTCAGTTAACCTCAATCCTCCTTTTTAGTTACCTTGAATTGCTCTCAACGTCGGTTGGGAGTGACGAATATTATTTTGATGCATGTGTAATATCGACAATAAATTGGTGTCGACATAGTTATTTCCCACGCACCCAAGACCAATATACGTTGTGTAATACGATGGCTGATAAGACTCGGGTTCTGAGCGTTTGTCTTTTAAGTGATGACACATACCTAGCGAGAGCGGTCCCTTAAATATCTTGCTAAACACTTTTTCTCTGGCTAAGCGGGATTGCCAAAGTCGAAAACCCCCGGGCGTATATTCCGTATTATTGGCTCGATAGCGAAACAAAGCCGTGTTCTGGCAATCACGATTAAACTCCGAATGAGTTCGGATACGTTCGGGTTTTAATGGCTTAGTTGGTATGTACTGGGAGTGGATCGGGTAGCCAAAACGTCGACACGCTTCTTCTGTACCTCGTAGTTCATTCCCAATTTTCGGTTTTCTCGGAAGCGGCGGGGCGACCGCTAACCATTGGTGGTTCCCATCGATACTTCTTAAGGCACCGATCAGGATATCTCCCGCCGAACCATTTGCTCGGTATAGTGGGTTGCTGTCTGGGTAGGGTGAGGAAGTCACGCCTTTTTCGCTTACCCAATCGTTCAGTTCATTGTTATTCACCAAAGCCAGCTTAGAGAGCTGCATGGCGTTACGAATTGGAGTAAAACGCATCATGTCATCAAGCTTCAACGTCTTATGGTGCTTCTCGTATTTCTCAATGTCTAAACCATCAGCTTGTAACATCGCAATGATTTCTTGCCCTTGAGCACGAAAGGTTAATAGATTTTGCTCTGAAGAATCAGAAGCATATAAGTCAACAAGATCCTTTTTTGTTACATGATGATCCCATAAGCGAGCAAGAAATTCTGCACTACCTGGTGCCGCGACCGATTGGTCTGTAAACGGAATGGCTTGCCGAATTAGCCGACCAATTTGGGGGAGCACCGACACCTTGATTTCAGCGTTGGCTTCATCAAACTCAATGATGGCATCCCTCAGGCGGCGGTCTTGAATCAAGGTATTTAGCTTGAACTGGCGAACGGTTTCATTGAAATCAGTGTAAGACTCAATCCCTACCTGACATGAGCGCGAGAGCATTTGGCTATTCGGCACAGGGGAGCTGAAAATAGGCGCCCAACATATCACCCAATTCTTTAACGCCTGCACCGCGCTTTTCTGTTCTTCGAATCGGTTGCCGTGCGGTCGTAGCAATTCGCGCCCTGTCTCTTCGTAAGCGTGAATATAGGCATCGACAGACGCTTCAATGTTTCGTGTCCAACCGGAAAGGCTACGTTCAATGGCAGTCAGCCCAACATCGCGCATAGTCGATAAAGCCGACAGCACCGATTTTTCCAAATTCATCTTGGTAAGCGCTTCTGCAAGTGCGGTAAGTCTTCTCTCTCGAATCATGAGCTGGTTGTTATAGTGGTTTCTTGCAAAATCCAAATCCAAGCGCACACGAGACAAACGATTCTTAGCGGTGCGATATTGTTGCTGAATCCAACTCGGAAGCAGACTAAGCACGCGCTCAATGACTCGGTCTGCGGTTGAAAAGGCATTCTTTAAGGCGATATTGGATTCAATATGCTCAATTACGTTGTTGGTCGCGTCTTCCAAATTTTGGGTGGCTGCAACCAAACTTTCCTCGTGCTCTTTCAGTGTTTCGTAGGCATCGCTAGCCCCTTGAATAGCGATATTTTTGGCGTCTTCTGCTGCTTGCCAAAGTTGCTCTGCGTCGCTGACTTTTTGAATTTGTTCATTCAATACACGCCGAAGTTCGGTTTGGATGGGCTCAAATCTTTGATTGAGTTGTTTGGAAATTTTCCAAGATGCCCACATTGCCCAAATATGGACTGCCCCACTTTCTCTGCCGTATTGCCAAGCGGTGGTATCGTTTAAGATCAATGTTCTCCGAACAAACTCGGTCGGTGCTTTGAGCGATTGATAGCTGTCTTGAGCTTGAGCTCGTGCTTGAGTATGGCTTTTCGTACTTATTCTTAGAATGGATAGGGGATCGTCGTCATACGAATCATGGAGCGAATTTATGTACCCTTCTAACGCAGTATGGCGAGCCGGTACGGTTTGGTTTTTCGATAAAGAGAAGAGATCCCCCGTGTAGACATTCACATAGCTGTGCGCCCACGTGTCCATTGCCGCATGGAGGAGATAACCGTAAGCAAAAGCCACTTCGCTCGAGCCACGGTTTCCCGATGTTTGCAGCGCAGCGTCTCTAACATGCCTCAGCCAATCGTCGGTTTGCCAGCCCCAAGAATGACCACTCAGATACAAATTAGCCGCTTTCATTACAGGTAAGATGAGGGGAGAGACGCCATAGTTATCGGGCGAACCTAAGTCGATATCTTTCGGGTGGCAATATCGGTTATCGGGCTGCAATTGACCTTTTGAGTCGACATTTATTTTCTCGCCGCAGCGGTTGAGTGGCTGAAAGGGAAGACCTGGGTGCGTAGTCATTTGTCCAGCCACCAGATCGGGATATATGTCAGCTCCGAGTACACCAAAAAGAAACGCTTTGGGGAATCGCTTAATGGAACGGACAACAATCGGGTCAACGGTCAGCGTGTCGGTTTGCCCTGATTCATCGAAATAAATCGAGACTTTGTTGTCTTCAACGACGTCTTCTGCCACTTTCGCCGCGAGCCAAACATGGGTGCCAATTTTGAAGGCGTTAGCCGGAGTTGAAAGCAACAAACCAGTACAGATAGCCAAGTGCAACAATTTATAATGGAAGTTCACTCGCGTCGTCTCCGTTAAGGCAGAACACATTCTTGAACAGGGTATCCATTGGTATCCGCTAACAAGGTGTCTTTTATCTCGTCTCCGTACCAATCGATTTGGGTAAGGTTCCGGTGAGGCTGCCCATCCAAACACAGCCACTGCTTTTGATAATCAGGCTGCAAATTATCGCTATTTCTGTCCAATTGGTTTTGCTGAATTTCATTGTATAAAAACGCGAGATAGAAATTCATGACATGAAAATGCCATTCTTTGAATTGCTGAGTCGCAGAAATAATGAGTGGAGTGGGCGGGCCTTGGTCTTCAGAAATGTGAGCAAAAATATCGCTGTCTCTGGTGGTGTTAGGAAAATCTGTCGGTTGATGGTTTTTATTGAAATAAAGGACATGATCCGCCGCATAGTATTGCGGAACAAAGTTCAAAAAATTGCTGATATTAGGAAAGCCCGGTACTGGGTCTCGGTAGTTAATCGTGGCATAGACATTAACGTTCGAGTCGAGATCTTGAGTAAATCGGAGGTCACCGATTTTAGGCGAAGCAAAACTGTACACCGACTGAACCTTAAACCCTTCTGCACGTAATTTATAGCCCAGAACCGTCGCAGTCGCGCCCCCTAAACTGTGACCCGCCAGAAAAATAGGTTTATGCGTGTCGCCCATTTCACGCAGTGCTTGCTCAATAAGCGGAAAGAGGGTTTTAACGACGGCAGCGTATCCGCTGTGGAGTTTTCCTTTTGCATTGGGAATGAGTAAGTTGGCATTTAGCGGAACACTCGGTCCATTGGCGAGAATATCCGTCATGAAGTTATACGCGATTTGTTCGTCGTGTATCGATTGTTCGTCCACCATTTGCGTTCCCCGAACCGCAATCAAAACGATGTCTCGACTGGATGCAATGATGGCATTACCGCTGGTGATCGAGTTAGCAAACAAGACCTTTTTGAAGCCCCAATGGCGATACTGTTCTTGTGCCGCGCAGCGGTAATCATTTTCTGTTGTGGCATAACCACGCCCATTGGCAAATTGTTGGTAATAGGTACGAATGGACGCTTGCATTGCAAGGTAATTGTTCATCAAGCGATAGTCGGTGGTGTTGATAAAGTGCTGGAATTTATTTCTACTGCCAGCAAATGTATTGCCGTAGCCTCGTGTTCGGCATTGGCTGGCGGCACCCAATTCGCCCGCTAAGTTTGGGGCCCCTGATTGAAGAGAATCCCACAGACCATCCACCGTTTCAGTTAATACAGCAAACCCAATAGACAGAGGATCCCGCTTGGGTGACGACGTAGAAAGGCAGCGTAATTCCCACAAATCCACCAAACCGATATACGTTTCATCTGGGTTCACTCTATGCCAAGCGGCACTGCCTAACCCTTTTACTCGAACTAAAAAGTCAAAATCCCCAACGTTCTCTATCGTTCGGATGTCTTTAACCACCTCGAATTTCTTCTCTAGCACTGGCACTGGCACCGCCATTGCGTGATAGATAGATTGTGTCGCTGAAATCTTCTTTTTGATTTTTGCTTGGCAAACATCGGCAGAGAATGCCGAAAGAGAAAAAAACAGATTGATAAAGGCGAAATTCAATATCCAGAGTTTCATAAATCCTCGAGCTCAAATGTTTTAATTTATAAGCAATTGTTAAATTATTGATCGAGCTAATGGAGGTAAAACGTGATTCATACAACAACCACTGGGTCGGGGGCTCTCAAAAATTAGATCGTGAGTATAAACTCTGATAAATCTAAACAAACGACGTCTCAAATTGTCAGGTACATCTTGGAAGAGCAAACACCTAATCAGCCTTTAACTCGCCTCCGGAATCACTTGTCTCAGTTCATTTCCATATCCGATGAAGAGTGGGAAATGATCTCAGCAAGTTTCACGGTTCAGAATTTTGATAAGGATGTAAGCCTACTCGGAAGTGGTCAAACTTGTCGGAGTATGTTTTACGTAAGCTCTGGCATAACGCGTTCTTATGTCATTGACGAAAATGGTCGAGACTTCACCACTTGTTTTCACTTCAATAAACCCTCTTCAAACGTGAAAAACTTATTCCTTACCGATTTTTCGAGCGTTATTCGAAAGGAAGCTTCTCAACTTCATTTTCAGACGCTTACGGAAGTGTTGGCAGTTGAATTGCCTATTTCTGCAATTTCTGGACTTTATGACCGTGGGTCGAAATGGGAGAAACTAGGGCGAAGGCTGGCGGAAGAAGCGTATTACCACACGCAAAAAAGAGCGATGTCGCTGCTCATGAAAACGGCGAAACAGCGTTATATTGAGCTATGTGAACAGATGCCACATCTAGTTGATAGTATTCCAGAATATTACGTGGCGTCCTATCTGGGTATTACGCCTCAATCACTCAGCCGAATTAAAAGTTGAAGCCAAATTACCATATGGTAATGCTTTGTTTTTCTGTCGATATTATCTTGCTCCAAAACAGATTGGAGAGCAGCCATGTCTATACGTAAACTCGTTCAGCACCAGCAAAACACTTACGGTCATTTTCACCAACATCAGGGCAATTTCCTGATTCATTTAATCATGGTTCCGGTATTCATCATCGGGTTCTGGGGGGCAATGGTTTCGTTGGTTCTTGGTAAGTTTTTGATTGCTGGAGGTATGGTGCTATTGCCCTTTATCTCTATCGCCATTCAGGGTTTTGGTCACAAAAAAGAAAACCTACCTCCGGAGCCATTTACTGGTCCAAGTAATGCGATTGCCCGAATCCTACTCGAGCAACTTTATACCTTTCCAAAGTACGTGGTTTCGGGAAAGTGGAAGAAAAAGTGCCAGTAATGGCGTTTTCTGAACATTTACTTACTGTGATTGGTACAGGAAACCAACGCGCTTTGGATAATGTCGATCGCTTCCTCTACAATTTCGTCCTTAGTGGGGCAAAAGCATTAGTATGCTTTCAAAACAAATAATGAGTCCGCAGCGTTTTCAGCCTCTGAAACAATCAAAGTGTAGCTAGTCTGGGAGTGTCGAAATACTCCAAGCAATGCCCTAAACATCCAGTATCTTATCTTTTTCTCTGGTTTCTATTTCTACTTATGTGCTCTGTTTCTTATATTTTGTGTTTTCTTATTAAGTATCAGTAAATTGAATGGTATTTTCACGTTTGGTTACGACAGGCTGTAGATGAATTATATGGACAGGTTGTCGGGTAGTAATTGTTAGGTATTTTCGGTTAATCAACATAAGGAAACTTTATGAGAATATGTGGTATCGAGTTAAAAGGAAGTGAGGCCAGATTGGCACTAGTTCAAAAAACAGCTCAAGGTATTGATCATGTGTCAATTGCCACCAAGAAAATCCCTCTTGTAGACGGTGAATGCTCTGTTCAAGTAAAGTCGTTTAAAGAAACTTTTGAGAGCTTTTGTCGCGAAAACTTGGTTGACAAAGTGGTAATAAAAAAGAGAGGTAAGAAAGGAGAGTATGCTGGCGGAGCCGATACTTTTAAGATGGAAGGTATTATACAAGTATCTGATGCACCGAACGTAATTTTGATTTCACCTCAATCAATCTCCTCAATGCAAAAAAAAGCTGACATTGAAATTCCTGATCAACTTAATAAGTATCAGCATACAGCATATCTTGCTAGCGTGGTTGGAGCGGATAAGTAAGTGGCAGAGCTCTATATTGATGGTCTAAGCGCACCAGATGAGATAAAGGCTGAATTGGTAAAACTATCAAAAACGTATGCTTTTACTAAAGAAGTCGAAAAAGGCGCTAATGGCTACTTATTTTTTGGTCGCAATCGAATTATGGCAACAGATGTTGCTGTAAAATTTTATTATTGGGGTGGCGATAAAGAATATCATGCAGAGCCTAGAAATTTAGCCGCAATTAATTGTGAGAATATTCTATCCATATTTGATGCTTCGTTTATTGATAATGACTGGGCATATTTTGTAACGCCTTATTGCCAAAATGGGGATTTAGACGATTACATTGAGCAGACTAACTTTGGTAACTTGCAAGCTATAGATTTTGTAAGTGCTGTTTTAACCGGATTGTCACACCTTCATGCAGAGAGGTTTCTTCATAGAGATATCAAACCTTCAAATATATATCTTAATGATGAAAAGCAAGCTGTTATTGGTGATTTTGGCTCACTTAAAGTTGCCCCTGAGGGCTCTGATGAAATCCCTTCCTCTAGCCACTCAATACTGTATCGTCCCCCTGAATCAGTACTGCATAATACCTACACAAGTAAAGGCGATATTTATCAAATGGGTATTGTTTTTTTTCAACTATTAGGGGGCGCATTACCTTATGACGAGCATAGTTGGATGAGTAAGGCTGAGCTTAAACACTATAACAGCCTGAATGATAATGTTGATAAATCTATCTATGTGGATCAATGCATTAAGAATAAGATCACTAAAGGTAAAGCTGTCAATCTAAAGACTTTGCCACCATGGGTTTCAGAACAAATGAGGCGTGTTATAAGGAGAGCGATCAATTTAGAACCTTCAAAACGATATAAGAATGCTACGGAATTTAAAGCTGACCTTCATAAAATTCGGCCATCAACTTTAGATTGGTCTATTTGTGATGGTAATCCTCAACTATCAGCAAATACTAGCTACCGTATAACTGCAAAGGGGGGAATATTATCCGTTCAAAAGAGAAAAAACGGAGATTGGAGAAACGATAAAACAGTTCGTGGCAATAGTATTAAGGAGTTAGTCCAGCAAATTGAAGAAAAGATTTAACAAACGCTTCAAGCCGACTGCTAGCACGTGGCATTTTTGGTTAGTAGTAAGAATTGTATTTAATGGCAATCCAGTAGCTGTTGTATTGCTGTGGCAGCAGCTTAAATAGGCGTTATACATACGAGGAGTGTTCCTACTGTGACAATGTATTATAAATATAGATCTTTTTCAGAGTTCAGCATTAAAGAATTACTGTATCAGGAGCTTTACTTTGCGACACGTCAAGAGAGTAATGATCCTTTTGATAGTAAAACGTTCTATGAATTTTCTGCTAATGAAAACTATTGGCGTAACCTGCTTGAAATTGTTGCTGAAAAATTTACTGGTTTTAAAGAATCGGACATCAATGCAGCAGCTAAAAGGCTTGTATCTCTTAGCCCTATGACTTATGAGCAGGTTGCTAATCTCGATATTACAAAGATTATCTTTGAAAGTATTGACCCTAAAAACTACCCCGTATCTATTTTGTTTTCTAATGAATTTAAAGCTCTTATTGATCTTTATGCACCAGAAGAAAGCTACTTCACTTGCTTTTCTAAAGTGAAAGATGACCCGTTGATGTGGGCCCACTATGCAGGAAATCATCAAGGTTTTTGCCTAATATTCCAGCCTATTAATGGTGCTCTAAATCAACATCCATTTTATCGTCGCACTAGCGTTAGGCGTGAATCTCCCAATGGTATAGCGCCATCAATGGGTATGGGGTTACCAGAGTCGTTTCAGTTCATACCTGTAGAATATCAAGACAAAGCGGAATCACTTTGTGCTTTTTGCCGTTTACCCCGAGGAGTTACCAACTTTAACCTTACAGAAGGTGAAAGATTAAAATTGGCAACTATACAATCTAGTCAGTATGTCCAAAAGCATTGCTCATGGAAATATGAACAAGAAGTACGTTTATCATTCACTCCAATATCAGGTTACCTTTATGGACAAAAAGTTAACTTAAGTAAACAAGAACGGTTGTTTCACTATGACCCTAGTCAGTTAGTAGGCATTGTCTTGGGTGCACAAATGAGCGCTGAAAACAAAGTTAGGCTACGTGAAGTTATTACTGAAGTGTTGAGCAGAAGAGAATTATACAAGCAAGGTAAACGAGTGTTGTTTAATTTCATGGTGTTTGAAGCGGAGCTCTCCTCAGTTCAAAGGAATTTGAATATTAAACCTGTTGAGTTATTAACGTTATCTAAGAATTATCAACCGAGTGCACCAGAGTTTGATCGATTTTACTCCGAGTGGGAGCAAGGGGTGGGTATAGAGTTTAATGGTATGTCGAGCGTTAGGGTTGTCATATCTGAGTGAATATGTATAACACATATTAGCTTTCCACTTGTGAATAGGCAGTAACGATCTATTGGCTGCGATAGCAGCCAATAGATTTTGGGCAACGAAGTTATCTGTTTCGTTTTGTCATTTCGGTCATTAAGCATGTCTTATCGACTGCTCTCTGCTAATCAAATAGCCCTTTTTCAACTCTTTACAAGTGTTAATCCAAAATAGAGTTACCTACTACATCAAAATATCTGCTAACGACACTCGCCCCCCTATAAGACTAGAACTCTCAAAGACCTACATGATATTGTTTCAGAACTATCAGTAAATTATTGGGTGAAGTAGTGGTGCTGTGTTGCCTGATGATTGTGATGTGTCGAGAGGATTAAAATGAAGATTAATACTATGAGGATTCCTTGCAATAATTTTGAGGAATCTGAAAACTTTTATACCCAAAAACTTGGGTTAACTAAGATATATGGATCCGTATCGGATGGCTTTGTAGGTTACCAGCTAGATAATGCGCAGATGATTATAGAGCCAGAAGAAAAAGGCGAGTTTGAATCTGGAAGGTACCTAGGCTTTAGTCTCGAAGTTGAAGATATCAACGCATTTTACGCTAGGTTGAAGCAAGAGGGTGTCGAGTTTACAGGTGCTCCAGAAAAGCAATTTTGGGGTGGCATCATGACTCATATAGTGGATCCGAATAAGAATACATTTTCAATTGTACAGGTTGAGAGCAAAGCGGGATGACATGTTTCGTAATCGTCAGAAAACCTCGCAGCCATTTCGTTGTATGAAAAAGCGCCATTGAAGGCGCTTTCTGAATACTTACTTACCGCGATTGGAGTTGCTACAAGATATAAGCGCACTTTGAATAATGTCGATCGCTTCCTCTACTATTTCGTCCTCTACGGTGAGTGGAGGCAGCAAGCGAATCGCATTGCCAAATTGACCACATGGCAACACGATCAAACCCTTATTTCGGCATTCGGCAATAAACGGTGCAACGTATTCTGGAGCAGGGGTTTCGCCGTTTACAAAATCAAAGGCAATCATAGCGCCAGCATGGCGAATATACGCAACAGGAATGTTGATGTGCGATTCCTTAATATGGCTTATTGCTTTGTGAATTCTCTGACCTATCGCTTGTGCCCTTTGGTTAAGGTTCTGGCTTTGAATTTCATCCAAAACGGCGTGAGCGGCAGCACATCCGACGGGGCTTCCACCGTACGTTCCTCCTAGACCACCTGGCGCTGGGCTGTCCATCAGTTCACGTTTTCCAATGATCCCTGAAAGGGGATAGCCTCCGGCTAGTGCTTTCGCCACAGTGATCAAATCTGGCTGTACATCAAAATGCTCGCTAGCCAACGTTTTTCCGGTTCGACCGAACCCCGTTTGCACTTCATCAAAGATCAAAACGATACCGTGTTCATCGCATAGGTCTCGCAATTTTGTCATCAATTCGCTAGGTGCGGCGTAAAAACCCCCTTCACCTTGAATAGGCTCGATAACAATGGCAGCAACGGAATCGGGGGAGATGTCTGTTTTGAAAACCTTTTCTAGCGACTTCATGGTGTAGCTTGTATCCATACCTTGATAAGGCACAGGGAAGGGTACGTGGAAAATGTCGGCAGGGAAGGGGCCAAAGCCCTCTTTGTATGGCGCGATTTTCCCCGTCATGCCCATGGTTAGCATGGTTCTACCGTGAAAGCCGCCATGAAAAGCGATCACACCACGGCGCTTGGTGTAGTGGCGAGCGATCTTCACTGCGTTTTCCAGCGCTTCGGCACCCGTTGTCATTAACAGGGTTTTTGCATCGTCTATGGGGGCTAACTCATTTAAGCGCTCGGCAAGGGAAATATACGTCTCATAGCCTGCAACCTGAAAAGCCGTGTGACTAAAGCGTTCAATTTGGTCGATAACGGCTTGTGTGACAGCCTGGTTACAATGCCCTGTATTGACAACGGCAATACCAGCCGCAAAATCGATAAAGCGTCGGTTTTCTACGTCCCAAATTTCAGCGTTTTGAGCGCGTTTCACAAACAAAGGGGTAGCCGAAGCCACGCCTCTGGGCACCGCCTTGTTTCGGCGATCCATCAGTGACTGATTATTCATTTGAGGTGTCCTGTCCTTTTTAAGAAAGCCCGCCAAAGCAGACGTATTTGGTTTCCAGATATTCTTCGATGCCGGATCGCGATCCTTCTCGCCCTAATCCAGAGTGTTTGATGCCGCCAAACGGGGCAACTTCATTGGAGATGATTCCTTCATTCACGCCCACCATGCCGTACTCAAGCGCTTCGCTAACGCGTAAGCAGCGATGAATATTGGTGGAATAGAAATACGCCGCCAAGCCATATTCGGTGTCGTTGGCCATGTCAATCGCTTGCTCTTCCGTTTCGAAACGAAAAATGGGGGCGACGGGGCCAAACGTTTCTTCCGATGCGATGCGCATTGCGGGGGTGACATCGGCAATGACGGTTGGCTGATAAAACAAACCACCCAGAGAGTGGCCAGAGCCGCCGGTGAGCAATTGCGCACCTTGGCTCAAAGCATCTCGGATATGAGCATCGACCTTGTCCATTGCTGGCTCACTAATCAAAGGACCGATCTGATGCTTCGGATTCATACCCGAACCCACTTTGAGCTTGCTGACGGCTCTGGCGAATTTTTCAGAAAATTGTGCGTAGACACCGGATTGCACCAATATTCGATTGGTACATACACACGTTTGCCCCGCATTACGAAACTTGGAGGCAAGCGCACCTTCTACGGCTTCATCGAGATCGGCATCGTCGAAGACAATGAAAGGCGCATTGCCACCCAGTTCCATGGAAACGCGTTTTACCGTATTAGCGCATTGTGCTAACAGCTTTTTGCCAACGTCTGTTGAACCAGTAAAAGACAGCTTTCGGATTGTTGGGCTATTACACAACACGGCACCAAGTTCTGCCCCTTTGGCTGCGGTTACCACGTTGATGACGCCTTCTGGAATGCCCGCTTGTTGTGACAACGAAGCCAGCGCGAGCGCTGAAAATGGCGTCGATTCCGCTGGCTTGACGATCGCGGTGCAACCTGCCGCTAAAGCGGGTGCCAGCTTGCGCGTGATCATCGCAACAGGAAAATTCCAAGGCGTTATGGCAGCGCAAACGCCAACGGGTTGCTTCAAGGTTTGTAGACGACGGTCTGCTGATGTTGAGGGAATAACATCTCCGTACGCGCGTTTCCCTTCTTCTGCAAACCATTGAATGAATGAAGCCCCATAGGTCACTTCCCCAAGCGATTCCGATAACGGCTTCCCTGATTCCAAGGTGATAAGTTCCGCCAAATCGGCTTGATTTTCTAGAATCAATTGATGCCAATTCATCAAATATTCGGCTCGCTGCTTGGCAGTCAGTTTTCGCCAAGATTGCAGAGCGGTATTTGCGGCATTGATAGCTGAAACGACCTCTTTTCCCGACATATCAGGAACCGTACCGATTTCATTGCCGTTCGCGGGGTCATAAACCGAGAAGCACTGGTCCGTTGCGCTTTCCACCCATTGACCATTCACAAAGGCGCGGTGTTGAAGTAACGTCATTGGCTTACTCCGCTTTGCTCTATGTGCTGTTTGGCGGCGTCTAGCAGCGCTTGATGATCACGTCTTGCATTCAGTGCATCTTCCATGCTCACCTTCACAAACTGAGTGGTGGCATTTGGCTGCATTTGACCAATCAAATCCATGTCTGTCGAAATGACGGTGCCAATCATGAAATAGCCGCCTCCTGACACCGCGTCACGGTGCAATACGATGGGCTCTTTCCCTGCCGGAACTTGAATGGAACCGTAGGGGTAACAACCGTCAACGATGTTGGAAGGGTCCGAACCGGCTCCAAAAGGCTGGTCGCGTTCAATGAATTCAAGAGGTGTACCATTTTTAAAGCGGTAACCAATGCGATCCGCTTCGGGCGCGACTTGCCATTCTTCTGCAAAAAACTGTTTGCCAGATGCTTCCGTAATGCGATGCCAGTACAATCCCGTCACGACTCGAAGAGCAGTGCTTGAGCTGACCGCGTTACGACGTAACGTCACTGGTAGGTGACGTCGTACAAAGGCAGAGTTTTCTTTGGTATTAGGTTGTTTAGGAACAGACAAATCAGTAACAGGTAGGTTGTCACCTTCTTGAATGGGTCTACCTTCAAAGCCGCCAAGTGCACCGAGTGTGTAGGTCGAACGGCTACCCAACACTTCCGGTACATCAATACCGCCACTAATAGCAATGTAAATTCTTGCGCCAGCGGTAAGGTGACTAAATGTAAGGGTTTGACCTGCCTCAACTCGAAAGCTTGTCCAGTTTTCTTGTGCAATACCATCGACCATTGGTGTCATTTCTGCACCCGTTACGGCAACCGTGCAGCCTGTCGAAAATTCCAGTTTGGGTCCCATAAACACCGCTTCCAACACGGCCGCGTTTTCATCGTTTCCGACCAGCCAATTCGCGCATCGGCACGCAAATCTATCCATGGCGCCTGAAACCGGAATACCCAAATGAAAATACCCTTTACGACCAAGATCTTGCACTGCTGTCGCTAAACCCGGGTGAATAACCTTAATGCTCATACAGTGCCTCCTTTATTTTGGTGTTGTAGCTGCCCATGTTTGCTTCAAATTCAGATAAAGAGAATTGAACTGGTTTAATTACAGGCTGATAGGTGCCTGCTTCTACCTGCTCCACTATTTGGTGATATTCCGCCTCGTTGATGGCACGAAACTTAACAATATCTCCCGGCTGGAAGAAGACGAGAAAGTCTTTAAGGTGAGCCACACTCTGGCTTGGGTCGTAGATGGGCATGGGCGTCACACCAAACATTTGGTATCCACCCGCGCCGCGCACCGAATAAATGCACGAGAAACATCCGCCGTAGCCGACCGTGAGTTTTGGGGTATCGGTTCTCGGGCGAACGTATTTCGGGACTTGGATTTGCTTTTCTTGCTCCACCATTTGAAACATGAAAGGTAACCCTGAAACGAACCCCACCATGGTAACCATCCAAGGGGAATTAGCGTGCGCTTCAATAAACGCATCAATCGAGTCGTAGCCGTTGATTCTCGCGGCGTAGGAAAGATCGGTGCCTTGTGGATCTTGGTGCCTTTCCCTAAATCGCATCAGTGTTTCGTGTGTCCATGGATCTTGGTAATACACGGGTACTTCAACGATGCGGGTGTCTATTTTCGCTTCGTTTTCTGCCATAGACGCTTCAAGGTCTTGTATGGTTTTCAGCATGTCTGAAGGTGCACAAATGTCAGGGTTGTATTTCACCTGAAAAGACGCATTTGCAGGGCAGATTTCTTCTACCCCCTGAATGTTGGCTTGTCGGATAGCTTGCGTCATCGACAAGCTTTTGAAAAAGGCAGCAAGTGACATCTCTTCGCTAACCTCTACAAATATGTGTTCGTCTCCGCCATAGGAGTAGCGTGTTTTCATCGTCGTTCCTTAAGATGCTTGAGAGTAGGAGCTGTCCTTGCTCGTATCAGACTCGGATTCATTCTCTAACCACCGTTCTAGCCATGCAGTGTTGAACTGTCCAGTGAGTAAGTCGTTGTCTTTGCATAGTTTTTGAAATAGAGGCTGGGTGGTTTTTACGCCAGTTACTTCCAATTCGTCGAGGGCTCTTGCCATGCGTTTAATGGCGTTGTCTCGGGTGCTATCCCATACAATAAGTTTTCCTAACAGCGAATCGTAATAAGGGGGAATGGCAAATCCGGAGTAGATTAACCCGTCAAATCGAACCCCAGATCCCATCGGGGGAGTAAATTGGCTGATGATGCCGGGGAAGGGCAGGAATCCATTAAACGGGTCTTCTGCATTTAAGCGGATCTCAATCGCATGCCCACGCATTTCAATATCGGATTGTTGGAGCGCCAGCGGCTGACCAGCGGCAATCAGAATCATCTCGCGAATTAAATCGACGCCAGTAATGCATTCTGTGATGGGGTGCTCTACCTGTATGCGTGTATTCATTTCGATAAAGTAGAAGGCTTCCGTTTCGTCGTCATAGAGGTATTCAATGGTGCCTGCACCCTGATAATTCACGCTTTCAGCCAGAGCAACAGCAGACTCACACATTGCTTGGCGAACACTGTCTGGAAGCACGGTACAAGGCGCTTCTTCCCATACTTTCTGGCGTCGGCGTTGCAGCGAACATTCACGTTCAAATAGATGAATTGCTTTGGTTCCATCTGCGAGAATTTGAACCTCAACATGCCGAGCCTGATGAATGAACTTTTCTAAGTACAAGGTGCCATCACCAAACGCCGATTGTGCTTCCGCAGAGGCCTGATGATACTGCTCTAGAAAGTCAGCGGCTTGTTCAATCACTCGAATTCCTCGACCACCGCCACCAGCTGATGCTTTGATCATGACAGGAAACCCAATTTCTTTGGCGCGCTGCAGTGCGGCGTCTGGATTGATGGAGGGAGCACTGCCGGGAACGACAGGCACACCCGCGGCCATGGCAGTTTCACGAGCAACGGCTTTATCCGCCATTTTTCGCATGGTGTCGCCATCGGGGCCGATAAAGCGCAATCCTGCTGCGCGTACTTGATCTGAAAACTCAGCGTTTTCTGATAGGAATCCGTAGCCTGGGTGAATCGCGTCCGCGTTGGAATCTAAGGCGGCCTTGATGACTTTATCGCCATTCAGGTAGCTTTGATTTGCCATAGGCTGACCAATACAAATGGCTTCATCTGCCAATTTAACCGCCAGTGATTCGCTGTCGGCTTCGCTGTAAACTTGAATGGTGCGGAGCCCCATTTCTTTGGCTGCACGGATGATCCGCACCGCTATTTCACCGCGATTTGCGATAAGAATAGATTTGATACTCATAACAATTCCTTGTGTACATTCAGTGCGTTATTTAAGCCGGACGATAGGTTGACCAGCGTTAACGGGTGTTTCGTTATCCAGCAAAAAGTCATCAATAACGCCTGACACTTCTGCTTTGATTTCGTGGAAGGATTTCATCACCTCAACTAAGCCGATGACATCACCAGGCGATAGGGTGTCTCCCGCTTGTTTGTAAAAAGGCTGTTCGGGGGCCGATGAGCGGTAGAACACGCCCGGTAATGGGCAGATGATTTCTTTGTCTGACATGGTTCACTCCTTGAAGATTGACGATCCATCAGTGGATAATTCTTTTTGGCTTTTTAAGGTACGTTCTCGTGAAGGCAGGTGTTGCTGTAGTGTTTTGTTGACTGCCTTGGCGATGTCCAGTGCGTTTGGGGTGTCTGAATGTACACAAACGGTTTGGGCAACCACGGGGATCTCATCTCCATTCGTAGCTGTTACTGCACCTTGCTCTACGGCTTTTTTTACTCGTGTTGCCGCATGGTTCGGATCGGTTGCTTCGTGAGTTTGAGTGATCACCAAGTGCCCATGTTGATCATAGTCTAGGTCGGTGAAAAACTCGGCGACAAAGCCCACACCCTTGCTTTTGTATACTTTCTCGTGGCAAGTACCGGTTAAACCGAATACGGGTACTTGGTAATGCAACGCGATATTGGCGATGGTTTCCGCGATTTCTGGATCGGACGCGGCCATGCCATACAAAACCCCATGTGGCTTTAAGTGGTTAAGTGGCATACCCAACATATCCAGAAAGCCTTTCAGAGCGCCAATCTGATAAACGATCATGTTGTGCAGCTCGGCTTGGCTTAGGTGCATTTTTCTGCGACCAAACCCCTGTAGATCGGGCAGTGAAAAGTGCGCGCCCACCTTTACGCCATAACGTTTGGCAAGCTCTACGGTGTGCTTCATGTGGTTTGGGTCTGACGCGTGGAAGCCACAAGCAACGTTGGCTTCGGTGATGTAGGGCATAAGCGCTTCATCATCACCTAGCTTGTAAATGCCAAACCCTTCTCCCATATCGCTGTTTATGTTGATCATATTGGTACCTGTTTATGATGTTGAAGAGGTTAGTGCGCGCCCAAGCTGGCTCGCATACGAATACGGATTTGGTCGACAATGACCGCGAAAATGAGCAACGCACCAATCACGACGGTTTGTAAGTAAGATTCGACGCGCGTTAAGTTCATGCCGTTTTGAACCAAGCTAATGAAGATAGCTCCTAGAACAACATGTTCGACGCGCCCAACGCCGCCTCTAAGGCTAACGCCAGCAATCACACAGGCAGCGATAGACTCCAATGGCATGGCTGCCCCAATATTGGCTTCGCCTGTATCTAGCCTTGCGGTAATTAACATGCCTGCCAATGCCGCAAATAGGGCGCACAATAGATAAGCCATCATCAAGGTTTTGTGGGTGTTGATACCAGAAAGCTGCGCTGCGTGAATGTTGCCACCGACGGCGTAGAAGTAGCGCCCCAGACGGGTTCGATTCACCACAATGACGGCAGCAATGGTCATGACGAATGCCGCTAAAATTGGCGTAGGGATACCTAAAATGCTACCGAACCCGAAGGTGTTCCCAAATTCAACGGGCATACCGTAAACAGGAGATCCTCCCGTCATATAAAGGGCGACACCAAAGCCAACAGAGGAAATACCCAGTGTCATCACAAAAGGGGAGACTTGAAAGTGTGCCACGCCTACACCGTTGATAAACCCGACGACCAAACCAACCCCGACGCCCGCAAGAACACCAAGTAAGATGGCTAGATAAATGGCTTCAGGAAAAGAGGCATACACCGCCGCCATGGTGGTGGCACCCACCACAGAAGAAAGGGCGATAATGGTGCCCACCGATAAGTCGAAACCCGCCGTCAGCAAGACGAACATTTGCCCAATTGCCACCATAATGAGGTAAGAGGATTGGCGTAAAAGGTTGAGTAAGTTCCGTGCGGTCAGGAAGTTGTCCGATGCCGTCGCAAATATGGTGACTGCAATCACCATTAATATGGGTAATACCCCAATTTTGACAAATAGGCGTTTCATCCAGTTCATTGCATTTCCTTTTGATGGCGAACCCGCTGCTTTGGAAACGCTAGCTTTCGAACTTGTGAGCTCAGTAGCTGCGTGGCTGGTCTTGATAGGTTCACTGTTCATTGTTAAGTGCCTCATTTTGGGATTCCATGGATTCAAAGAAGTGAGCGAGTGCGTTAGGTTCGGTAATGTCGTCACCCTGAAGATGCGCTTCGATTCGTCCGTGTCGCATGATGTATAAACGATGGGAGAGGTTGACGACTTCCGGTAGATCAGAAGAAATGATCACCACCGCCGCGCCTTGCTCACATAAGCTAGCGATGAAGCGATAGATCTCTGCTCGTGTGCCAACATCTACCCCGACAGTTGGCTCATCAAAGACATACAAAGACACATCGCGAGTGAGGCATTTGGCCAACAATACTTTTTGCTGATTCCCTCCACTAAACTGACCAACATCGCGCTCAGTTTGCATTGGGTAGAGCTTTAATTTATCGGCCAGCTTTGAGGTTTGCTGGCGTTCATGGTTAAGGCTTAATGCACCCGTCGCACCGGAATAAGAGGGGGTGTTAATCGCCGCCAAGCTGATATTTTCTCGGCAACTTCGAATCATCACCAAACCTTCGGCTTTTCTGTCTCGGGAGTTGTAAAAGAATCCCCGATCCAACATTTCACGAGTCGATAAGCTAGTGACATTCTCACCATGAAAAATCACCTTGCCGGATTGAATGGGTTCTAACCCAAAACAGGCTCTTAGCGTTTCCGATTTCCCGCAACCAACCAGCCCAGCAAAGCCGATTATTTCTCCTTCTCTTGCATAGAAAGAAAGGTCTTGTATGGCGTTATCGCGGCTTGATAAGTTCTGTACTTCCAATACGGTACTTTGGGGGGTGAAGGGGATTTCAGGGTAAACCTGATCCATCACGCGTCCCGTCATCATGGTGATTAGCTCTTTTTCATCAACCTGTTCACAAGCCTTAGTACCGATGTAGCGGCCATCTCTTAAAACGGTGATGCGATCAGCGATACGGCGTATTTCCGCCATGCGATGTGAAATGTAAATGATGCCGACACCTTGTTGCTTGATCTGCTCTACCAGTTTAAAAAGCTGCTCGGTTTCTTGATGAGTAAGAGACGCGGTGGGCTCATCGAGAATAAGCACCGCCAGTTCTCCCCGCAGCGCTTTGGCTATCTCGACCATTTGCTTTTCTGCACGAGACAGTTCACCGACGCTCAAATCGGGGTTGAGCTGAAACCCCATGGTGTCGAGCAATTCTTGCGCTTTATATTGCAAAGTTTGGTTATCGAGCATGCCCGACTTCATGGGTTCTTCACCGAGAAAAAGGTTCTGTGCCACCGTTAGGGTATCGACCAATGAGAATTCTTGGAAAACGGCGCTGATCCCTTTTTGTCGAGCATCGAACACGTTTTTGAAATGCACGTCTTCGTTGTGGAATCGCATTTCGCCAGCCGTGCGTTGGTTTGCTCCTGAAATAATGGAAATCAGCGTGGATTTGCCTGCTCCGTTTTCGCCAAACAATACGTGCACTTCACCGGCTTCTAATGTGAAGTCCACATCGTCGAGTGCCTTAACACCGGGATACTGTTTGTGTATCCCGTGCATTGAGAGGATTGGGTTTGAACCGACCATCATTGAGGTTTCACCGAAAACGTTGGCTTAAAGCCGTTTGGTGCCAGTGAGCTGTCACGATCGAAGTGATCAATAATGGCGGCATCAATCACATAGAGTTGCGGACCAACATGCTTGGTGTACGGTTTGCCTTCGAGGATTCGAATGGCTTGGTCAATCGCAACGCGACCTTGAATAACCGCGGAATCGGTTGGCGCAGCGAGTATGAGTTTGCGTTTGATGCCTTGGTAAACACCGGGAGTAAAGTAGTAAGAGAGAACCTTGATTTGATTGGTGAGCCCACGCGCTCTCAGTAAGCTGGTGGCTGCTTCAGCAGTGACAGCAGTGCCCACGATGTAATCGAGATCTGGGTGTGCTTCTAGCGTATCTTCAACTAGCTTGAGTTGAACTTCTTTACCTGTGTCGCCGTATTTGGTTTCGACGACATTGATGTTGGAATCTTTAATGGCATCCTGAAAGCCCTTGTTTCCAGCTTCTACCCAGCCTGCACCGGGAGGACCAGGAAACCAGCCTACTTTGACCTTATCTGATCCGTTTTTGTGAATCTCTCTTAAATACTGTCCAACTTTAGAACCCATTTCACCGAACGACACTAAAGACTTAGCGGATAAATCCGGTGAAGACATACCGTTAACGATATCGATAACAGGAATGCCGGATTTAGTAATGTTCTTGACCAGATTGTTTAAACCTTCATAAGAGATGGCACCAATCACGACAGCATCTGCCCCCGAGGCAACACAGTCTTCGATTTGCGATATCTGGGTATTTAAATTGGTATAACCGCCTGCTTCAACAAGCTGCATTCCAACGCCCGACCGTTTGGCTTCTGCAACGACACCGTAGTTTACTGCCGTCCAGTAAGCGTCTTTAAGGTGGGGGAAAGACACACAGATGTCCCATGGCTTTTCAGCTTTGTCGACGGGCTGGTAATCCATGACTTCTCGGTTACTTGTCATATCAAAAGGGGTTGTCCAAACATCCACGGTGTACGGATACCAATCTTTGGCGTTGATGTTTGGGCTGTAATACGCAGCAAGTACTGCGGTTAACGTAAGCCATGCTGCATTTGAGGTGTTTCGTTTCATCGTTCTTCTCCCTGTTATTCGAACGTTGTTTAACGAGTGATGTTTGCCGTGATGAATCCGTTTCGGCTGTTGTTTGATTTGTTAATAACAGGTTAAAATTGCAGCGTTGATATGTAAAATATGGATTTCTTAGAGGTGTTATCTAAAATTTAGATATCCAAGCTGTGTGTGATTTAAAGGAATGAAATCCATTTAACAATATGAAATATCAGGGGTAAGTCGTTTTCGGTTAGTAGGTGAGTAAGGCAGTGAAATGTCTTGATATCTAATTTATTAATACATGAGTTAAGGAAAACAGAAATGCAGCCAACCATGAAGCAGATACGTTACTTCATCGCGACCGCCGATTCGGGGCAGGTATCCCAAGCGGCCAATGCCATGCACGTTTCTCAGTCTGCGATCACCACGGCAATAAAGTCATTGGAAGAAATGCTGAATGTGAATTTATTCATTAGGCAGCCTCATGGCATGCTGTTGACGTATGAAGGCAATCAGTTCTATCAGCACGCGACACACATCGTAAAAGAAATCGAAGAGGCTATGTTGCTTTCACACCGAAGTTCCAATCAGGTGCAAGGGGTGATCAAGCTGGCGATGTCTTACACTGTGGCTGGGTATTTTGTTCCGCCGTATCTAACACGCTTCTCGCGCAGTTACCCAAAAGTAGAAGTGAAGCTGGTGGAAGCGACTCGGAGCGAAATAGAGGAAGGGGTAGTGTCGGGCGATTTCGACTTGGCGTTCATGCTGACATCCAACCTTATGAATCAAGAAGACATCAGTTTTCAAACGTTGCTCAGTTCGCCTCGACGGCTTTGGGTCAGTTCTAGCCATCCGTTACTGGAAAATAAGCTTGCGACGTTTCACGATGTTGCCCAGTACCCCTACATAATGCTGACGGTGGATGAAGCGAGCAATACTGCACAACGTTACTGGAACCAAACGCCTTACCAGCCCAATACCATTTTTCGTACATCCTCAGTGGAATCGGTGCGCAGTTTAGTCGCAAACGACTATGGGATCACCATTCTTTCCGACATGGTCTATCGCCCGTGGTCTTTAGAAGGAAGAAGGGTAGAAGTTCGGCCACTAGCGGATCACGTACCCGATATGGAAGTGGGTTTAGTGTGGTCAAGAAAAAGAGAACGCAGCACTGCGGTGGCTGCGTTCTGCGAATTTATGGAAATGTCGGTGTCACCGAATCAGGATTTGATGAATCGGTACTAACGTTATTTTGGTTGCGTTAACACATTAGTCTTCAACACACCTGCCTTTAACAGATTAGTCTTTAACACATCTGTCTTTGCAGCCCACTCATATCCAGTAAGCGGGTTGCAATTTCTTCAACCGATAACGATGTCGTGTTGAGGTACGGGATCGCTTCTCGACGAAACAGGGATTCCACCGTATTGAGTTCCTTTTGGCATTGATCGTGGCTGGCGTATTCGCTGTTGGCCATTCTTCCTTCACGAATGGCGTGCAGCCTTTCAGGTTCGATGGTTAAGCCAAATGTTTTAAATCGAAAAGGTTCAATACCCGGAGGCAGTTTTAGCCTCCCCATATCCTCTTCTATGAAAGGATAATTCACGGCGCGAATTCCAAATTGCATGGCTAAATATAGGCTGGTAGGGGTCTTTCCGCAGCGTGAAACACCCAGCAAAATGATGTCGGCTTGGTCGAGATTGTTTAGCGAAATGCCGTCATCGTGGGCAAGTGTGTACTCAATTGCAGCGATCCTGTCCATGTAGCTACCCACATCTTTACTGATACTGTGTGAGCGCTGTAACTTGGGTTTTGGCTCTAGCCCAAGGTCTTTACTGAGCGGTTCAACCAGTGATTTAAGTACATCATAGAACTGAGCGTTGGCTTGCTCAATAACATGCTTGACCTCTGGTATAACGATAGAGAAGAACACCAAAGGCTTGTTCCCAGTCTCCTCAAAGGCTTTGTTTATCAGGCCTTTAACATATTCAGCACGTTCAATATTCTCTACAAAAGGGAGGGTTGATTGGCGTGTTTCGATAGAAAATTGCCCTAAAACCGCGTGCCCCATGGTCTCCGAGGTGATTGCAGTACCGTCTGAAATATAAAACACATCACGAAAACTAGTTTTGCACTGCATAAAAAGTTGAATCCTTAAAATAAATTTGTAGTGTGGGTTTCATAATAAAAATATAGATATACCTGAGCGCATTTCTAGCTTACTTAGCTTAAGTGCATGCGGCACAAATCGGTGCCGACAAGATTAAGGGTATATATTTACATTACAGGGGATCGATACCCGTAAATGTGACGCTGCCGGAAAAATTTTTTAAACCCTAAGCCAATCGTTTGCGTTGATTCAAGCCCCACTAAAACCCTACAGATCCAATAACAAGGAGATTATCCATGCAACAAAATGTTGTTTGGTATGACGCTTTATCAATGAACGACGTTGATAAAGTTGGTGGTAAAAACGCTTCACTCGGTGAAATGGTTGCAAACCTTGCTAACGCTGGCGTGAAAGTCCCTAACGGTTATGCCACTACCTCTTTTGCGTTTAATCAATTCCTCGAATCAGACGGATTGAATGAACGTATTTATGCCCTGCTGGAAAAACTCGATGTTGATGACGTTCAAGCGTTAAAATCAACAGGAGAAACCATTCGAAATTGGGTGCTAGAGCATCCATTTACCCCTGAATTAGAAGCAGACATTCGCCAGTGTTATGCAGAACTTGGCGAAGGCGACGACATGTTGTCGGTTGCTGTTCGTTCTTCTGCCACGGCGGAAGATTTGCCAGATGCTTCTTTTGCAGGTCAGCAAGAAACGTTTCTAAACGTACGTGGTATCGATGCTGTTATTGAAGCAACGAAACACGTTTTTGCCTCTTTATTTAATGACCGTGCTATCTCGTATCGTGTTCACCAAGGTTTCGACCACAAAGGTGTGGCGCTTTCTGCGGGTATTCAGCGCATGGTACGTTCCGACAAAGCGTCATCCGGTGTAATGTTTACCTTGGACACTGAATCGGGTTTCGATCAGGTTGTTTTCATCACCTCATCTTGGGGCTTGGGTGAAATGGTCGTTCAGGGCAGTGTTAACCCAGATGAGTTCTACGTGCACAAGCCAAGTTTGCAGGCGGGTAACCACTCGGTTGTTAGGCGCACACTGGGTTCGAAGTTGATCAAAATGGTCTACGCTGAAGGCTCCGAACTGGGCACTCAGGTCGATATCATGGATACGTCTTCGGAAGAGAGAAGCTCTTTCTCACTCACGGATGATGAAATTCAGGCGTTGGCGCAACAAGCTTTGATCATCGAAAAGCACTACGGTCGTCCGATGGATATCGAGTGGGCGAAAGACGGTGTAACAGGCGAACTCTTGATTGTTCAAGCGCGTCCTGAAACCGTGCGTTCACGTGACGACAAAAACGTCATGGAGCGATTCCACCTAAACCAACAATCAGACGCGTTGATTGAAGGCCGTGCAATTGGTCAGCGAATTGGTTCTGGTGTGGTGCGTGTGGTGGATTCTCTTGATGAGATGGACCAAGTGCAAACAGGTGATGTACTCGTCGCAGACATGACAGACCCAGATTGGGAACCCGTCATGAAAAAAGCGGCTGCGATTGTCACGAACCGTGGTGGACGCACCTGTCATGCTGCAATCATTGCGCGTGAGCTTGGCATTCCTGCCGTTGTGGGTTGTGGTAACGCAACGGAGCGACTACAGAACGGTACTCAAGTGACCGTATCCTGTGCACAAGGCGAAACGGGCTATGTGTATGAAGGTGAGTTGGATTTCGAAATCCGCCGCTCATCGGTAGACGATTTACCGGAGCTGCCGCTTAAAGTCATGATGAACGTGGGTAACCCAGATCGTGCATTTGACTTTGCGACTATTCCAAATGAAGGTGTTGGCTTGGCGCGCTTGGAATTCATCATTAACAAGATGATTGGTATTCACCCGAAAGCATTGTTGAACTACGATGATCAGCCGACCGAAGTGAAAGCTGAAATCGACCGACGCATTGCTGGCTACGCTGATCCGGTTGAGTTTTACATTGAAAAACTCACGGAAGGCATTTCGACACTTGCGGCTGCTTTCTGGCCAAAACGCGTCATTGTACGTATGTCGGATTTCAAATCGAACGAGTATCGTAACCTTGTTGGCGGTGTTCGCTACGAACCAACCGAAGAAAACCCAATGTTGGGCTTCCGTGGCGCATCACGCTACATCTCAGAGCAGTTCGAAGATTGTTTCGCATTGGAATGTGAAGCCATGAAGCGTGTCCGTGGCAAGATGGGCTTGAAGAACGTGGAAATCATGATTCCATTCGTTCGTACGGTAAGCGAAGCGGCATCGGTGATTGATTTGTTGGCGAAGCACGATTTACGCCGTGGCGACCAAGGTCTAAAAGTCATCATGATGTGTGAGTTGCCATCTAACGCAGTATTGGCAGAAAGCTTCCTGAAATACTTTGACGGCTTCTCGATTGGTTCAAACGATATGACTCAGCTAACGCTTGGTTTGGATCGTGATTCCGGAGAGATTGCTCATCTGTTTGATGAACGTAACGAAGCGGTAAAAGCCATGCTGTCGATGGCGATTCAAGCGGCCAACAAAGCAGGTAAATACGTGGGTATTTGTGGTCAAGGGCCATCGGATCATGATGACCTAGCAGAGTGGTTAATGGAGCAGGGGATTGATTCTGTTTCACTAAACCCAGATACCGTGCTGGAAACTTGGTTACACCTAGGTAAGTAGTAGAGCCTTAGTGAGTGGGGAACCTACTCATGATTTTTAGGTAACTTACTGATATAAATTAAAAACCTCTAGTTTATGCTAGAGGTTTTTATTTTCTATATAAGTTTTAATTTTAAATGTGAAATTAATAAGCGCATTAATGCTTATTCGTTATTGCCCCTAAGTTCATATCCAAACTCCCATTCTTGTGAAGCAAATCAAACAATGGAATCAACCTAATATAAGGTGATTAAAAAACGATCAACTGTATGCAGTGTATACATTGTATCCAGAAGAGAGAATCTGATGCGACATCACCGATATGACTATTTAACTGCTTCTGAGCAAGCGTATCGGGTGATACGAGACATGATTCTTGAAATGGAGCTTCTGCCGCATCAGCCATTATCGGAGCAAATGTTGGCGGATAAGTTGGAAATGAGCCGGACTCCGGTTCGTGAAGCGGTAGCAAGACTGACAACGGAAAGGTTGATAGACAATGCGTCTAGGCGCCAGCTTATGGTCGCCCCAATTCGGGTGGCACTGTTTGAAACCGCGTATTACGTGAGAAGAACATTAGAAGGCGATTTGGCGCAATTGGCAGCAAAAGCAAAGATCACCGAGTTGGATCAACTCAATCTACAAACGTGTTTGAACGAGCAAGAAATAGCAGCGAGAAACAACAACTCAGAGATGTTTTATAACTCGGATGAACGCATGCACCAATTGATATGCGAATGCGCAGGTAAGCCGCTGGTGTGGCCGATAATTCTGGATTCTAAGTTCCACATGGATCGCATTCGCAAACTGATTTTAATGAGCCGTAGCACCATTCTGACGGAGTTAATTGATGAACATCGGCAAATTGTTCATGCCGTTTTGGTCGGTAATGTACCCGCCGCAAAGGACGCCATGTTGGGCCATATTGCGCATGTGTTTCCGGATTTGGATGTAATTCAGAAGCAGTTCCCAGAATACTTTTCTCAATAGCCATTACTGCATCACCAAGGAAAGGAGAGAGTAATGATAGATAACAGCAAAGCCGTGCTAGTGACGGGTGGCTCCAAAGGAATAGGGCGCGCCATGGTCGATCGCTTTGTCGCGGCTGGCTACAACGTGGCTTTTTTCTGTAACGATTCGGAGTCTTGCGCATCTACATTATTGGACCACGGTAATAGTGAAAACGTATTGGGTATCACTTTAGACGTCAGTAAAGCAGAAGAGGTTAAGGTAGGCGTAGAAAAAGTGGCGCATACTTTTGGTCGCTTGGATGTTGTGATCAATTCCGCGGGAATACAGCGCTACGGTGATGTCGTGGAAACCAGTGTGGAACTGTGGAATGAAGTGCTCAGCGTTAACTTAAACGGTGTATTCCACACCTGCAAATACGCGATTCCTGAAATCCGTAAACAAGGCAAAGGGGCAATCATCAATATTGCTTCTGTTCAGTCTTATGCTTCTCAAACCGGTGTGGCGGCTTATGCCGCGTCTAAAGGGGCGATTTTGCAACTAACACGTTCTATGGCGTTGGATTGCGCTGCCGATCAAATCACTGTGAATGCCTTATGCCCTGCATCGGTCAATACACCTATGTTGCACTGGGCTGCGGACTTATGGAAAGGCGAACAATCGAAAGAGCAAGTTCTTGAATCTTGGGGCAATGCTCACCCTCTAGGCAGGGTGGCTGAACCCAGCGAACTGGCGGAGCTGGCGTTGTTTATTGCACAAGGGAAATGCTCATTCATGACAGGAGCTGACATAAGAGTGGACGGCGGAATCATGAGCCAAGTGCCAATTGTGTTACCTGAATAGAGATATTGCCGGAATAAGGAAGCCAAGTTTATGGAAACTAACTACCGATCCAAGTCATTTCTGAAATCGCATATTCAAAGCGTCGTGGATTTTTATCACCCTGATTGTATCGACAATAAACGCGGCGGATACATCAACCAGTTTAGGGATGACGGCTCCATATTCGATATGGATACCAAGCATCTTGTTGGTACTTGCCGGTTTGCATTCAACTACTCCCTTGCTTATCTCAATAATGGCGATGCGCAATATCAAAAAGCCGCAGAACATGGCGTTCGATTTTTACTGGAGCATCATAAACAGCGAGATGGTGGGTACGCTTGGGTATTGAATGGTTTGGATGTCGAAGATGGCACTCGCCATTGCTATGGTCATGCCTTTGTTTTACTCGCGGCAGCGGCATCCATCAAAGCCAATGCGCCCAGTGGCCGAACCCTGTTGAATGATATTTGGGATGTGCTCGAAGTGCGGTTTTGGGATCAAGAGGCACAGCTTTATGTGGATGAAATCTTAGAAGGTAGCTGGAACAACGTATCGCCTTACCGTGGCCAAAACGCCAACATGCACATGTGCGAAGCCATGATTTGTGCCTATGAAGCCACAAAAGAACAGCGATTTCTCGACCGAGCCGTTACGCTCGCAAAACGAATTTGTGTCGATTTAGCCAGCCAGTCCGATGGGTTGATTTGGGAGCATTACGACCAAGATTGGAACCACGATTGGGAATACAATTTGGACGATCCTAAACACCTGTTCAGACCATGGGGGTACTTGCCAGGGCACTTTACCGAATGGTCTAAGCTGCTTTTGATTTTGTCTCGATACCACAAAGAAGATTGGATGGTGCCAACTGCAAGGCATTTATTCGATGTCGCTACGCAAGTCAGTTGGGACGATGAATCAGAAGGCATGAATTACACCTTTTCTCCCGACAAAGAAATAGTAGATACCGATCGATACTACTGGGTTGTGGCAGAAACCATTGCTGCCGCTGCGGCGCTTGCCGTTGAAACGGGCGATAAAAAATATTGGCAATGGTATGAGACCCTATGGGGCGTTGCTGACCGGCATTTTATCGATCACACCTACGGTGGCTGGTTTCGGCTGCTTGACCACCGCAATCAAAAATACGACAACTTAAAAAGCCCACCAAGCAAAACGGACTATCACCCACTGTCAGCATGTTTTGAAGTTCTGCAGAGTTTAAAACGAATTTAACCGCGTTTCGAATAGACGCCTGACCGCGCACTTTCACTATAGAGGTCGTTGTCACCAGTTTAGGGTGCTCTCACCGAGAGCTGCCACGGGTTAGGCGTGTCTTTAAAACGTAATTCTGTTCAAAAGGACAAGGAATAGAACCATGTTTAAATACAAAATATTTGACTGCGAAAAGCTGAACTGGAAACAGTTTAACTGCAAAAAGATCGTATTGCTGAGTGCCATTCTCAGTACCACATTACTTGGGTTTTCTTCACCCAGTATCGCAGCGGAAAAGGAAAAGCAGCTGCGTTTTACTTACCTGACACAAACGGGCATCGACAACACATTTTGGCAGACGATCAAGCGTGGAATGGACGACGCTTGTGCCTTACTAAAAGCCGATTGCCAACTGCTGTTCACACAAGAAAACGGCAACCTTCAGATGCATCTCCAAAACATTGAAACCGTCACCAACCAAGGTGTGGATGGAATTGTCACCGTGGTGGTGGATGACAACTTGTAAGATGAAGCGCTGCAACGAGCTGTCGATAAAGGTATCCCCGTTATCGTGTCGAATGTCGATGATACACAAGGCGAGCTTGGTAATGCTCGGTTAGCGTTTGTTGGGCAAGATTTGTTTCAAGCCGGCTACGAAGTGGCGAAAGGGTTGGCTGCGAAATTTGATAGAAGTAAACCCGCTCACGTGGTGTTAGGTCTAGCCAGACCAGGTGAAAGCTGGGCAGAAGACAGAATTGGTGGTGCTAAGAAATACCTAAACGAATTGAACGCAGCAAACCCTGACTGGAAAGTAACGTTTGATGTGATCGATTCGGGTAACGATTTATCCATTACGGGCTCACGAATTTGTCAGTACATCCAAGGTCACCCTGAAACCAATGCAGTAATCGGAGCCGGCTTTTGGTTTGCTGGGGCAGGTGAATGCTTGCGTGATTTAGGTAAAAAGCCAAATGAAATTCTGATGGGTGGTTTTGATTTGGTGCCCATTTTGATTGATGAGATGAAAAAGGGGTACGTGCATTTGACCGTAGACCAACAGCCTTATTTACAGGGCTATCTGCCAATTCTTCAACTTCACTTGATCAATAAATTCGGTTTGAGTGCATGGGATGTCAATACCGGTAAAGCCCTGATTACGTTAAGCGATGTTCCAGAACTTGAAAGGTATATCGATCAGGGAGTGCGCTAGATGGAACAGGGATTAGGGGGCAGTAGCGCCCCCGTACACAAGGATGGGAATATGATTTACCGCCAAATTAAAGACCTGCTATCCAGACCTGAAGTGAGCGCGTTCATTATGTTGCTGATTATGCTGGCGTTGTTCTCTGCGTCGAATCCTTACTTTCTGACGCTCAACAATTTCATGATCATTTTGCAGCCCATTCCTGAGATTACTTTGATAGCGATTGGCGTCACCATTTTGATGGTATCAGGTGAATTCGATTTGTCGGTGGGATCTGTTTTCGCGTTTTCACCCATGATCATGGTGTTGTTACTTGCAGCGGGTATCCCTGTTGGGCTCGCTATTGTGGTCGCTCTCATAGGGGCGGCGGCTGTTGGGCTATGTAACTCTTTTATCACGTTAAAAATTGGGTTGCCTTCTTTCATTACTACACTGGGCATGCTGTTTATGATCCGCAGTTTGACGATAGTAATGTCGGGCGGGTTCCCGCCACCATTCCCACGCGATATGGATACATCATGGTTGGTAGGGCGTGTGGATCTACTGCGGGCGTCTATCTTCTACTTGGTGGCTTTCGCGATAGTGCTGTCGATGTGGTTGCGCAGAACCGATTTCGGCAGTTGGATCTACGCGACAGGGGGAAATACGCAAGCTGCCCACGACATGGGCATCAATACTGCATTGGTGAAAACCACGGCTTTTGTATTGTGCTCTGTGCTCGCGGGCTTTGCAGGCATTATCCAGTGTTTTCGGATTAAGGCCATTATTCCCACCATGGGAACGGGGTTTGAGCTTCATGCGATTGCCGCTGCCGTTATTGGTGGTGCAGCCTTGACTGGTGGCGTAGGCACAGTCATGGGGGCAATCATTGGTGCGCTCCTAATCGCATTCATTGAAAACATCATCATCATTAATCGCATTGATGCCAATTGGTTTAAGTTTGCTGTTGGCGCGATGATCGTTTTCTCCGTTGCGTTAAACACATACACCCGCCGAATGGCGGACAAAATGAAAGTATAGGAGGCTGAAAATGGAATCTCCTTTACTGGAATGCCGCAACATATCAAAGTCTTATTCCGGTGTTGAAGCTCTGCAAAACGTCAATTTGTCGATTGGGCGTGGCGAAGTCATCGGGTTAATCGGTGATAACGGAGCAGGCAAATCGACGCTGATTAAAATTTTGTCTGGCGTTCATACCCAAAGCAGCGGTGACATCTTTATCGATGAAGAACCGGTCACGATTCGAAACCCAAGACACGCAATGGGTTTGGGCATTGAAACCATTTACCAATACACCGCAATGGTGCCGGAAATGTCCATCGTTCGGAATATGTTTATTGGGCGAGAAATACGCCGAAAAGGACCAAGAGGTTTTGGGTGGCTGAACGAATCCAAAATGGCGGAAGAAGCGGTAAAGGCAATTAAAGATGTCGGCTTAGATTTGGAATACCCACACCGCCCTATCAAAGAGCTGTCTGGTGGGCAACGGCAAGGTGTTGCAATCGCTAGAGCCATCTATTTTCGTTCTCGGATTCTTATATTAGATGAACCGACTAACCACTTATCGGTTAAAGAGACCGATAAGGTATTGGAATACATAGAAATGCTAAAAAATCAGGGAGTAACCTGCATTTTTATTAGCCACAACTTGCACCATGTGTCTCAGGTATCTGACCGTATTGTCGCCATGGCAAGGGGGGAGAAAACCGCGGATCTTCCCATCGAGGATACTTCGGTAGAGCACATGACTAGGCTGATAAGCTAAGAGGGGCAAGCATGAAATATCCAAAAATTACTGATATTAAAGCGACGACAATTACCGTTCCGCTGGAAGCGCCTTTACGCCACTCAAATGGTGCACATTGGGGGCGATTTGTACGAACTGTGGTTCAAGTCGAAACCGATGTTGGCATTGTTGGGTTAGGGGAAATGGGCGGCGGTGGCGAGTCTGCGGAAGCCATGATTATTGGTTTGAAGCAATATTTACTCGGGCATAACCCCTTTGAACTCGAAGCGTTACGCATGAAAATATGCAACCCAACTGCTAGCTTATACAACAACAGAACGCAATACCATGCAGCGATTGAATTTGCCTGTTTGGATATTTGTGGCAAGTTTTTAGGCGTGCCTGTGTGCGACTTACTTGGCGGCAAAGTCAGAGACGAAGTGGAATTCGCGAGTTACCTATTTTTCCGATTCAATAATGATGATGGCTATGGGGAAGTGCGTACACAAGAGCAGCTTGTAGAACACGCTCGCCAGCTTAAAGAGCAGAACGGATTTCGGGTTCATAAACTTAAAAGTGGCGTGTTTCCCCCGAAATATGAATTAGCGTTGTTTCGAGCGCTTGCGCATTCTTTACCGGAAGACCAAGTTCGATACGATCCTAATGCTGCATTTTCGGTTGAAGAAGCCATTTGGTTTGGTCGCAACATCGAAGATCTCAATAACGACTATTACGAAGACCCTACATGGGGGCTGAATGGGATGAGAACGGTCAGAGACCGCGTGAAAATCCCTAATGCGACCAACACAGTCGTTATCAACTTCGAGCAACTGGCGACCAATGTACGTGACCCAGCAGTGGATGTGATTCTGTTGGATACCACCTTTTGGGGAGGGATCCGCAATTGCATTAAAGCTGCCAATGTGTGTGAAACGTTTCAAACCAGTGTTTCGGTGCATTCTTCCGGTGAGTTGGGTATCCAATTAGCAACCATGCTGCACTTAGGGGCGGTTTTACCTACGTTGACCTATGCGGCGGACGCTCATTATCACCACCTTACCGATGATGTGATCAAAGGGGGGAAAATGACCTATCGAGATGGGAAAATACAAGTTCCGACGGCTCCCGGGTTAGGCGTTGAGCTGGATGATGACAAACTGAAACACTACGCGGAGCTGTATAAAAAGCTGGGTGGTTACCTCTACGATAGAGATCCGTCGCGTCCGGATTGGTTTGCCTATACGCCAAATACTCAGTGGGCAGATCCGAACAGTTAGGCAACGTTAGGTTACTGAGCATAAGGAGAATGAAATGGATACTTCAAACTCACACCGCGACCCTGACAAAAACAGCGTCCTCGACAAGAGATTTGGTCATATAGAGGTTGTTTCGAATGCGCGGTTTTCTGTCGGCGAAAGCCCGCTTTGGAATCCACATGAAAGCAGTTTGATCTTCGTCGATATCATCGACAAAGCGCTGGTTACGCTTGAACAAAATGGCAATTGTACGCGCATACAGACAGAGGATTTCCCGACAGCGTGTGCGTTAGTTGAACAATCCGACTCGCACCTTATTGTGGCGTTCGCGCAAGGTGTCAGTTTGGTTGATAGACGCAGCGGAAAAGTTCTCCCTGTTTGCCAGCCCGATCAAATGCAAGGGAATCGTCTTAACGAGGGAAAATGCGATCCTTTGGGGCGTTTTTGGGTATCGTCCATGCAAACAAACCTTCATCCCGATGGCAGTGGAAAGGAAATGGATCGGGAGTCTGGCGCGCTGTTTAGCGTGGTTGGCGACGGCTTCTCCAAACGTTGGACCGAATACAACATAGGGTTAACCAATACCATGGCTTGGTCGCCTGATAGAGAAACCTTCTACTTTGGGGATTCAGTAAACAATGTGATTTGGGCGTACGATTATGAGTTAGAGACGGGTGCGGTGAGTAACCCTCGTGTTTTCTTTCAAAATCACCCAAATGGCGCACCCGATGGCTCTTGTATCGACAACGAAGGTTATTTATGGAATTGCCGATTTGGTGGCTCCAAAATTGTGCGGATTGCTCCTGATGGAACACTCGATTCCGTTGTTTCTCTGCCGGTAACGAACCCTACGAGTTGTACCTTTGGCGGTGAAAACGGAGAGACTCTTTACGTCACCTCCGCACAGTTCTCATTGACGACTGAGCAATTAAAACAAAACCCAATAGAAGGCGCAGTGTTGAGTTTCCAACCTCCTGTTGGCGGTTCACATGAATACCCGTTTTCTTGCTCCGAAGACCTACTGAATCGACTCAATTTATAAAGGAAAGACGATATGACAATCATCCCCAACGATGAAAAGGCAGTATGGGTCGGAAGGATTTGGTCTGCCGATGCTGGTGGTCCTTTGGTTGTGCTGGTAAGGGAAGGGCAGGTATACGATCTCACGGATTCCTTTTCTACAGTGAGTGAATTACTCGACAACGACAGCCTGTTGTCTGTTTTGAATGCTTGGGATAAAGCCCCAGTTGCTTCATGGCAAAACGTGGCGGAATCGGAAGGTAATCAATATCAGTTGCTCGCACCATTTGATTTACAAGCAATCAAAGCGGCTGGCGTTACCTTTGCGGTCAGTATGTTAGAGAGAGTGATTGAAGAAAATGCCGATGGCGACCCGCAAAAAGCCACGCTATTACGTCAGGAGTTGATTGACGCGATTGGCACGGATTTAGGGAAAGTAAACCCTGGCAGTGAACAAGCCATACAACTGAAAACGCTGTTGCAACAAAAAGGATTATGGAGCCAGTATCTGGAGGTGGGCATTGGTCCAGACGCGGAAATCTTTACCAAAGCGCAGCCCATGTCGAGCGTCGGGTTTGGCGCGCCAATTGGTGTCTTATCGACCTCGTATTGGAACAACCCAGAGCCAGAAATCGTACTTGCCGTAAACTCGAAGGGAAGCATAGTAGGCGCAACATTGGGTAACGACGTCAACCTCAGGGATTACGAAGGGCGCAGCGCGCTCTTGCTCGGTAAAGCCAAAGACAACAACGCGTCTTGCTCAATAGGACCTTTTATTCGAGTGTTTGATAAGAAATTTACGCTGGCAGACATAGAGCGTGAAGTTGTGCACCTCACCATTGAAGGCAAGGATGGGTTTTCTCTAGGTGAATCGTCCGACATGGGCAAGATTAGCCGTTCACCAAAACAGCTGGTAAGCCAATTGATCGGAGCGCATCACCAATATCCCGATGGCGTAGCCCTTTTTCTGGGAACGATGTTTGCCCCCATTCAAGACCGTGACGAACAGGGAAGCGGCTTTACCCACAAGGTGGGGGATGTGGTGAGCATTCATTCGCAGCATTTAGGGAAGCTTCAAAACACCGTTGATCACTGTGAGAAATTGCCACCGTGGACATTTGGTGTGCGTGCGTTGTACCAGTATTTAAATACTCGCCAGTCAAATTAACCCAGCGTTTGGATAAAAGGATGAATCATTATGGCTAATCTAGGGCAAATCGTGATTGGTGGTGCATGGGAAAGCGGAGAAGGAAACCCCATCTATGCCACAAATCCCAAAAGCAACCAATCTCTACCGCAAGCGTTTCATTCTGCTAGCCTCTCGCAAACGGAAAGAGCGTGTACTTTGGCTGGCAACGCAAGCGCAGAGTTTTCAAGAACGGCACACACCAAGCGTAGTGATTTTTTGCGAGCCATTGGCGAAGGGCTACAAAGTCGGGAGCCCGATATCGTTCAATTTGGAACACTTGAAACGGGGTTACCAGAAGCACGCCTAAAAGGGGAATTACAGCGCACTATTGGGCAGCTCAATCTTTTCGCTGATCTTCTCGTCAGTGGGCGTGCATTTGAGGAATTGCATGATGAAGCGCTTCCAGACAGAGCGCCATTACCAAGACCCGATTTGCGTTTAGTGAAACGTGCTATCGGACCAATTGCTGTATTCGGTGCCAGCAATTTCCCTTTGGCCTTTTCTGTCGCTGGGGGAGATACCGCATCGGCATTCGCAGCAGGTTGCCCTGTGATAGTTAAAGCCCATTCATCGCACCCTTATCTTTCTTATTTTGCGGCTTCAGCAATCACGGAAGCGGCAAAGAAAACCGATATACCTGCTGGCGTTTTCAGTATGATTTATGGCAGTGGGAATACCGTTGGCAGTCAGTTGGTGACTCACGCTGCCGTTAAAGGGGTTGGCTTTACGGGTTCGAAACAAGGTGGGTTGGCATTGAACAGGTTGGCACAAAACCGCAACGTACCTATTCCGGTTTTTGCGGAAATGAGCAGCGTTAACCCTGTTTTTCTTTCAGCCAAATCACTGGCTAACCATTCGGATTCGTTAGCAAAAGGATTGTCCGATTCCGTTTGTCTTGGTGCTGGGCAATTTTGTACTAACCCCGGGCTGGTATTAGTTTGTGAGGGAAGCGAGACCGAGCCATTTATTCAGAAACTCACCGTGAACACCCACGCTCAACCTATACAAACCATGCTGAATAGCAGTATTTGTAAGGCTTACTACGAAGGAGTAGAACGCTTGGAATCTTTGGGTGCAACCGTGTTGAAGTCGAGCATGAATACAAAATCTAGCACGGACACACCAATTGTTAGCAGTGAGAATCAATGTGAACCTGCGTTGTATCGTATATCAGGAAAGCAATTTTTGACCGCACCGCATGAATGGCAACCGGAAGTGTTTGGAGCATCTACGCTTGTTGTGGTTGCTAAAAATGAAGCGGAAATATTGGCGATTCTTCAAACGTTAGAAGGGCAGCTAACCGTGACATTTTGGTTCGATGCTGAAGATGATCCCGACGTACACCAACCACTTATATTGCAGGCGGAGCAAATTGCCGGGCGTATCATCTTTAATGGTTTTCCTACTGGCGTTGAGGTGTGCCAGTCGATGGTTCATGGTGGTCCGTATCCAGCAACAACAAACGGTCAATTTACGTCTGTAGGGTCAACTGCCATCGAACGATGGTTACGTCCAGTTTGCTTTCAAAATGCGCCTGATTGGGTGTGATTTCTCATGCATTGGTTGTGGAGTATGGCTTACATACCCTTACATTTAGTCTGTATATAAAATGATAGCATCCCGTAGGAGAAATCTTACACGGGTGAGCGATGAAAAATCTTAATAGAACCGCCTTCGCATGGCTTGCGATGATATTACCTTGCACTGCATTTTCCGCGGGTTTTGAAAACAGCGCATTCATAGTGAAGGGTGGCACATCAAGTTTTAACGATACCGACACCAAAGACGCATTCAGCGGTTCGGCGGTTGGCATTGAGCTGTTCAATTTACAGCAAGCACCTATCTTTAGCGCCATTTTAGGGGGAGGGTATTTATCTCACACCCGCCAAGATGCCTCAAAAGGTGAAGACGCATTAAAAATTGCGGATACGTCCTTAGGTTTTGCACTTGGTATTGGCTTTACAGAAAATGTGTCGGTCTACGGCAAGCTTGGTCTGAGCTACCTCGAAACGGACATCAAAAACTACCGCTCTGCCGATTTAGGGCACAAGGTTTACGGCTTAGGTTTGAATTCTGGTGTTGGTATCATGTATCACTTAGGACAATTGAGTCTAGGTGCTGAATTTATTCGCAATGATATTGCCCAAAACAATTCTTCATCTGTCGACTACTTGAACGGGACATATTCCAACTGGTATATCACGGCTGGATACGCGTTTTAGAATGAAGAGCTCAATCATTTCGCTGACTGGCATAGTGTGTTTGTTGGCGCTGACAGCGTGTAAAGGCTCAGTGTACTATGCGGTGTCTTCGATGCCTAAAAGTTCGGGTGAGGCTGTTAATGATGGCAGCGCTGCATATTCTTCCCACTTATTTGGAAATAAGGTAACGGATCTTCTTGATGCCGTCAGCGTGACTGAAGATAGCTTGATTTTGGAAAACGTTGCGAGAAAAGCGACCTACGCGACGGACGCCATTCTGGGGCAAGCACTGAAATCTCTAAATTATTCATCAATTGCCAGCATGAAGGCAGCACTCAAAGCTGGATCAGTCATTAATAATGGCATCTATCACGCTGAGCTGGACAGTTTCTTTGAGCTGGAATACGTAAAAATAAAATCTTCTTCCGCGATTACCTTAAAATCTGCGCCCGCCAATATTATCGAAAGCAAAGACTCAATTGCGCCTTTTACATTGAACAATAAGAAAGGCGTTGTCGACATCGTGATTCTAGATGTAGGTGGTGGTGATTATTACATTTCAACGACAATTGGCGATCTAAAGTACTACTTAGATACGAATACATTCAAAGATGCATTAGGGTTGGATGGGTTTGGTGTTTGTGAGACAACCTCTAAAGGGGCGAGTTTTACAGAATGGACGTGCGATCTTTCTTCTCCCACTATTCAAAATGGTGACGAGATTTTTTATTCCCATGATCATCAAGTGGAAAAGTACAATTCTACCGATACTGGTATATCAAATTCGGTATCGGTGAAATCACTTTCTGAGCATAAGTATAACCGCAATACCCGCGAGCTGCGCTTTATTCCGCCTGTTGAGTTAAGTGCTAAACAGTGACTTATGAATGTTTAAGAAAGTTGAAATCTAGGACGAGTTTCTCTGCAAAAATACCAAGCGCATCCGTGCCAATTTGGAAACGAAATATTACCTAATGAGAAAGCGAAGAGAATTACCAGAGCCGATTGAAAACCCAACTTTGAGCGACTTAATCACACACAACGGCGGGGATCTTCTCGTGAGTTGTTTAAGAGAGAAAAACAAAAGCTTGTCCAATGCTGAGTTTGAAATTTACATCAAAAAATTCAGAGGAAGTAAGAAAATTCGCAAGTGACTTATACCAATCGTAGTAAGTAATTACTCATTCTAGCTTGTTAAAATACTCGATAACTGCGTTAAAAAATTTGATTGTAGAATAACTACTTATCGAAATTTTTCGCCTTGTTCTCAAGCGTTTTTCCTTCGCTATTTATGAACACTTACTTACTGTGATTGGTATTAATTCTCTAAAATGTGTTTTACCCACAAAAAAGCCCGCAAGTTGCGGGCTTCAGATTGATGACGAAC